>JACPZP010000109.1 GCA_016195405.1 Planctomycetota bacterium
AGGTCGTTGGTGTAGCGGCGCGTGATCTTGCGGAGCACGTTCTCGCTCAACTCCTTCGGGTTGCAGACGACGCCGCCTTTGGCGCCGCCGAACGGAATATCGGCGACGGCGCACTTCCAGGTCATCCACGCCGCCAGCGCCTGGACCTCGTCGAGCGTCACGCCCGGATGGTAGCGAATTCCTCCCTTGCCCGGACCGCGCACCCGGCTATGCAGGACGCGATAGCCCGAGAACACATTCACCGAGCCGTCGTCCATCTGGATGGGCAGCGACATCGAGATGCTCCGCGCCGGCCGCTGGAGCATGTCGATCATGCCCTGCTTCAGGTGCGGCAGGTAGGCGACGGCCCGCGTGAATTGGGCGGCGGCGATGTGGAAGGGATTGAGATCTTCAGCCATGACGGTCCTCATTTCTCAAGATGACTGGGGAGAGGAAAAACGAAGGAGAACGTCGTCTCCGATGGTTCCAATTGAATTCCAAATGTACCAAAAGTCCGGCGTTGTCGATAGATGCCGGCCGAGCTTTGCGCTACTTGTCGTCTGGGGAATAAGATTAACGTACCGTAGACGAAGGGTTAATTCATGCGTTTATTGCTAACTTTCTGGATACTGTTTCTTGCCGGCTGCGGCGGCTCCGCCGGACCGGCGCCGATTTACCTCGGCCATGTCGCCTCCACCACCGGACCGGAGCGCGAAGCCGGACAAGAAGCGACCCTGGGAATTCGCTTAGCCATCTTGGAACTCGCTAAAGAGGAGGTGAAGCCGTACGGCCGGCCGGTGCAAGTCATTCACACCGACACGCAGGGCGAACTCGAGGCTTACGAAAGCGAAGCGGTGCGCCTGGTGAAGGTCAACAAAGTGCCGGCGCTTTACGGAGGGCAAACGCCGGCTGAAGTGCAGCGTTTGGAACGCGCCCGCGTCCCGCTCGTGACGCCGGCCGGCCTTGCGCCGCGGCAGCTTGGAGAGGCCACGTTCAGCATCGGCATATCACCGGCAATTCAAGGACAAACGCTGGCCCGCTTCCTGATGGAAGACCAGAAGATTGAGCGAATTGTCGTGGTCGCGGATGAGCGCCGCGAGGAATCGCAAGTTCTGGTTGATGCGTTTCAGCGCGAGCTGAATAAAGACGGCGCCGACAATGCGCCTGCTGTCGTTGTTATTACATTCGGCAAGGACGCAAAGTACACCGATATGGCCGCAAAGGCAATTGACACCAAGCCCGCAGCGCTTCTCTTTGCCGGTAAGGCTCGGGATTTCCTCGCTTTCCGCAAGGAATTAGCTCCTTCGATGCCGCTGGTTCTCTTCGCAGGCGACGACGGCTCACTGCGGCCATCTGAATCGGGCGAGCCGGTCGTTACGGTGACGGCGTTCGCGGTCGATCCTGATCTGCCGAAAACGCAGGAGTTCGCTAGGAAATTCCGCGAGACCTTTCAGCAAGTTCCAGACGTGAACGCCGCCTTGGCCTATGACGGCGTCCGGCTCGTCGTCGAGGCGCTAGGGCGAACGCAAAACGGCGAAGCGTTGGTCGAGGAGTTGAAGAAAACCAGCGAATTCCCCAGCCTGACGGGCCCAATCTCATTCGGCCTGGACCGTGTTCTGCGCCGCCCGGCCTTCGTGGTTCGGCTTGAAGGCGGCAAGATTGTCCTGCTGAAGCGCGTTAATCCCTCACGATAATACAGGATCCTGGCCTCAAGGCGCTGCTACTCCTCGAGCCGGAACAACTTGCCAAGCGCTTCAAGCAAGGTGTGCCGGCCCGGTGGATCCTCGGAAAGGGCGCTGATCGGCCCGTGCAAGAACTGATTTTGCAGCAGGCGGAAGGCGCCTTCGAGATATGCCTTGTCCTCGTCGCTCAGTTTGCCGTTGAGTCTCGCCAAGAGCTGGGTCACGATCGCCTTCCGCCGGGCTTCGAAGTCCTGCATGAGCTTGGCAATGAACGGAGCGTTGCGGCGGCGCTTCCATTCCTGCAGGAATCGCTTCACGTGTTGTTCGACGATTGCTTCGGCCGGCGCGATGTGCTTCTTTCGATCGCGCAGGGTTTGCTCGCGGATGCGCTGCAGGTCGTCGATGTTAAACAAGCACACGCGGTCGCCGTCATGGATGCTTGCGTCGAAATCCCGGGGCACGGCGATATCGAGAATGACCATGGCGCCACCGGTTCGCCGAGCTAGGACGGCGGCGAACCGCTTCCGCCCGACAATTGGCTCGGGCGCTCCCGTCGTGCTAAGGACGATGTCGGACTGGGCGAGCGCATCGTCAAGCTGCTCCCACGTCACGCACTCTCCGCCGCAGCCCTGAGCGACAACCGCCGCCTTTTCCGGACTTCGATTTGTCACTAGGATCCGATGTGGCTTTAACTCACGCAGATGCTTGAGCGTCAACTCGCCCATCTTGCCGGCGCCGATGACCAGGATCGTCTTGTCGTCGAAATGCCCGAAAACCTGGCGAACGTAATCGACCGCGACGCTGGAAACGGAGACGTGGCCGCGGGCGATGCCAGTCTCCGTGCGGACGCGCTTGGCGGCGGCGAGCGCGTTTTGGAAGAGCGCGTGCAACGTGGAGCCGGCCGTCGCCAATTTCTGGGCGGTTTCATAGGCAGCCCTGACTTGCCCTGCGATTTGCCCTTCGCCGACGATCAAGCTGTCGAGGCTGGCGGCGACGCGGAAGAGGTGGCGCACCGCGTCGGCGTCGGCCCGTTGATAGAGCGCACGACGCAAGTCGGCCAGAGGAATCCGGTGAAGATCCGCGAGGAACTCCGTGACGAGTTCCGCATCGGGCGGCGTCGAACCGGTGAGCCGGGCCAGATACAATTCGACGCGGTTGCAAGTGCTGAGAATGGCCGCCTCGTACTCGAAGCGGCTATTGAGTTCAAGCAGCGCGCCCGGGAGATTGCCGCCGTCGAAAGCGAGGCGTTCGCGCAGCTCGATGGGCGTTTCGTGAAAGCTGCAACCAACCAGGAGGAGGTTCATGGCGGCCCGCCTCCCTGGGCGAACGGGTGCATCGGCGCAAGCAGAGCGACGATCAGCAAGCCAAAGGCGACAAACGTGAGAAAGGCGGCCTGCCGGCCGCGCAAGCGGACCTCGTAGCGCAGGTAGAGCAGAATGGCAAACACGACCCACAGCCCTAAGCCGCCGAGAATCTTGGTGCTGTCCCAACCTTCCAGCAGGCTGCCGCGCTGCCATTGGAGCGCGACGCCGATCAGAAGGCCGGCCGTCAACAGCGGAAACGCCCATAGTATGGCCCGACGATTCATTTCCTCGATGCGCTCCAGGCTAAGAAGCCTCATCCCTTGCCCCGGCGGCGCCTTGGCCTTAAGCCGGTGCGATTGCACCAGATACATGACGCTGGCCAGGAAAGCGACGCACACGCCTACCGCGGCCAGCAGCACCAGGACGCCGTGCGCCAGTCCCCAGACTCGGTCGCCGTGAAAGCTCTTCCAAACCGGATCGCCTTCCGGCGGCGGCAACCAATCAGCCACAACGACCAATCCGAGCACGAGCGGCAGGACGAATAATCCCCACGCCAATCGGCGGTGGTGAATCGAGCCGTAGAGATAAAAGACCGCCAGAATCCAGGCCAGGAAAAGCAGCGAACCCTGCGGCGTGGCCAGGGGCAACGTCTGCACCAAGATGAATGCCGTGTGTGCGATCAAACCGGCAGCGCCGAAGACGAGGCTCAACAGTCGCTGAATGGGCCGGGGCTGGAAATGATGCCACACCTCCAGCGCCAGCGCGACGCCATAGCTGGCGGCGAAGCAGAAAACCGTGATGCGTTCGACGGCGAGAGGCATGACACGCGCAATTATACAGGCCCCCCGCTTGCGGGTTAGCGCGACATTCGGCCCCGCGGTCGAGCTAATCCGTTCGCGGCCCGCGCTCGCCGTTGGCTCGCGGCTAAACTCGCGGCTAAACGGCGTTTTTGCTAAAATCCCCTTTTCGTTATCCGCAAAGGGGTTGTCATGCCGTTCGACAAGGTGGAAACGCAGGTCGACTTTCCGGCTCAGGAAGAGGCCATCCTCGTCTTCTGGGACAAGATCGACGCGTTCGAGAAGCTCCGCACTAAGAACCGGGGCAAGCCGAAGTGGTCTTTCCTCGATGGCCCCATCACCGCCAACAATCCCATGGGCGTGCATCATGCGTGGGGCCGAACTTACAAGGACGTCTACCAGCGCTTTCACGCCATGACGGGTCACGAGCTACGCTATCAGAACGGTTTCGATTGCCAGGGACTGTGGGTCGAAGTCGAAGTCGAAAAGGAGCTGGACCTGCGCAGCAAACGCGACATTGAGGACCTCGAGCCTGGCAACCGCTTCGCTTCCATCGACAGATTTGTGCAAGAGTGCAAGTCGCGCGTGGACCGCTTCGCGCGGCGGCAAACCGAGCAATCCATCCGCCTGGGCTACTGGATGGACTGGGACCGCGGCGACCTCGACTGGGCTAAGCCGCCGGACCAGCGGAAATCGTACTTCACGATGTCGGAGGACAATAACTACACAATCTGGAGCTTTCTCAAGAAATGCCACGAGCGCGGGCTGATCTACAAGGCCTACGACGCCATGCCCTGGTGCGGTCGCTGCGGCGCGGGCATCAGCCAACAGGAAATGAATGAAGGCTATCAGCTCGTGGCCCATCGCTCGGTGTTCGTGAAATTCCCGCTAAGGCGAGCCGGGAGCGTGAGCGACCGGAGTACGGTGCTTGCTCCGGTCGCTGACGCTCCCGGCTCGCCGCAGTTACTTTCCGGCTTGCCGGAGAATTTGCTAATCTGGACGACGACCCCGTGGACGTTGACCAGCAATGTTGGCGAGGCGGTCAATCCGAGCCTCACCTACCTCAAAATCAAGCACAAGGACGAGATCTATTATCTTGCCAAAGGCGCGTTCACGGCTCATCGTCTCGAGGACGCATTCAAACGCAAAGACTGGGTCGAGGGCGTTCCGAAGCTGAAATCGCTGGAGCAGATCTTCAAGGAGAAAGGCGGCTATGAAATCGTCGGCGAACTGCCGGGCTCCGCGCTCGTCGGCTGGGCTTACGATGGCCCATTCGACGAGAGCCCGGCCCAGAACCATCCCTTCGGCTTTCCCGAGGAAATCGCGAAGGTTGTGCGCGAACGAGGCTGGGGACCCGATCAATCCGCCAAGAGCATTCATCGCGTCGTCGCCTGGGACATGGTCGGCGAGACGGAGGGCACCGGCATCGTTCACATCGCCCCTGGCTGCGGCAAGGAAGACTTCCTCCTTGGCAAAGAGCAGGCCTTGGTCCCGATCGCGCCGCTCGACGACTCCGGGGTTTTCGTCGCCGGCTTCGGCGAATTGACCGGCAAGTCGGCTCTCGACGCCTCCAGCACCGACTGGATTCTGCACAACCTTCAACAAAAGGGTGTGCTTCTTGCCGTCGAGAAGTATCCGCACAGCTACCCGCACTGCTGGCGCTGCAAGACCGAACTGCTCTTTCGCCTTGTCGATGAGTGGTTCATCAACATGAAGTGGCGCGACGAGATCATGCGCGTCACCGAGCAGGTCACGTTTCTGCCCGAATCGATCAACGGCAAGGCCCGCGAACTCGATTGGCTCAAGAACATGGGCGACTGGATGATCTCCAAAAAGCGCTATTGGGGTCTGGCGTTGCCGATTTGGATCGATGAGAAGACCGGCGATTTCGAAGTCATCGGCAGCCGCGACGAGCTGAAGAAGCGGGCCGTCGAAGGTTGGGACAAGTTCGACGGCCATTCGCCGCACCGGCCTTGGATCGACCTTGTGAAGATTCGCAATCCCAAGACCGGCAACCTAATGTCGCGCATCAGCGACGTCGGCAATCCCTGGCTCGACGCTGGCATCGTCCCCTACTCGACGATCAAGTACAACACTGACCGCGCCTACTGGCAGAAATGGTTCCCGGCCGATTTCATCACCGAGTCGTTTCCCGGCCAATTCCGCAATTGGTTCTACGCCATCCTGGCCATGAGCACGATGATGGAGCAGCGCGCTTCGATGCAGGTGCTTCTGGGCCACGGCCTGGTCCGCGACGAGCACGGCGAGGAAATGCACAAGGCGAAGGGCAACTCCATCCCCTTTGAAGGCGGCGCCAACGACGGCTATACGATCAAGGGCAAGGACGGCAAGGAACACCATTATCCGCCGATGGGCGCCGATCTCATGCGCTGGATGTTCTGCCGGCAGAATCCATCTTCGAACATCAACTTCGGCCCACATCTTGCCGAGGAAATCCGCAGCAAGTTCGTGATGAAGCTCTGGAACAGCTACGCATTCTTTTGCAATTACGCGCGTATTGATGAGTTCGACCCAGCTTCGCCGCAAGTGCCGGTGAAGGATCGCCCCGACATCGACCGCTGGATTCTGTCCGACCTGCAGCTCCTGATCACGAAGGCCCACGCGGAACTCTCAAGCTACAACGTGATGGCGTTCTGCCTCGCCGCGGAGGAATACGTCGACGACAAGCTCTCGAATTGGTACGTCCGCCGCAACCGCCGCCGTTTCTGGAAAAGCGAAAAAGGCGCAGACAAGGTGGCCGCCTATCAGACGCTGTACACCGTGCTTCTCACGCTGACGAAATTGTGTGCCCCGGTCGTGCCGTTCTTGTGCGAGGCGATCCATCTGAATCTCACGGTGAAAGGCGTCTCGCAAACCGGCTCGCCGCTTAGCGTCCATCTGTGCGAATACCCCGAGGTCGATGAAAAGCTGATTGACACGCAGCTTTCCGAAGACATGGACGCGCTTCTGCGTTTGGTGTCGCTCGGTTCGGCAGCGCGCAACTTGGTAAAGATCAAGGTGCGGCAGCCATTAGCGGAGTTGCGCGTTCAACCGGGAAATGATGCGGAGCGACGCGCGGTGGAACGCTTTGCCGACCAAATCTCTGAAGAGTTGAACATCAAGCAGGTCAAGTTGCACGATGCCTCGCAAGGCCCGCTGCTGCATATCGAGTTGAAACCCAATCCGAAAACGCTGGGTCCGAAGCTCGGCCCCCATCTGAAAACGGCATTGCCGGCTTATGACTCTGAGGAATCCTCCCGCCACTTGTGGGACTCGTTGCCGTTGGAACTGCCATTGCCCGACGGCACCATGGTCAAGATCGAGCGTGAGGATTTCTTTGTTTCGTACAAGGGCCCGGAAGGCTGGGCGGGTGTTTGCGATCGCGAGACGCAAGTGGCGATCGATACACACATCACTCCCGAGCTGGCCCGGGAAGGGATGGCCCGCGAGGTCGTTCGCCACGTGCAGCAAGCCCGCAAGGACGCCGAATTGGAGATGGAAGATCGAATCGTGCTCCATCTCCGCGGCGACGGCAAACTCGCCGAAGCCATCGCCAACCACAAGGACTACATCGCCGCGGAAACACTGGTGGCAAAGTGGTCGGAGGAGCCGCTGGGCGATGGCGCCTACAAAACCGAAGTGAAGGTCGAAGGACAGAAACTGGTGGTTGAACTTAAGAAACGGCAGTAGCCAGTTGGGAATATCATTTTCTCTGCAGTTTATCCGCGGCGCCGGCGAGGCGATAAAGCTCGGCGGTGCGGTCGAAGGCCTTGTCTTGGCCGTTGATGATGGTGAGCGGCGTCGGCGCGAGAAGCCCCAGCGCGTCGGGGATGTCGAGCACGCGCAGGATGCTTAGGAAATGCGGGCCGTCTTTATGGGACGTCGGTGGATCGACGATGACCACTTCCTTGATGGAGTTTTCAAACAACGCGGCATAGGTTGCGAGGATGCCGGTCGCGCCTTGGCCGACGACGCGGCCGTCCCAGTATTTGCCCTCCGGAGTCTGGGCCAACTTTCGCGCCACCGCCATCAGATGCGCGACTTTGCACGCGTCGACGGTTTTGCCCAAAAGGGCATAGGAACGCTCGACGTAGTTGGGCGGTGACTTATGCGTCCATCGGTCTGGTTCGTTGAGATCGAGCACGTTCACGCCAAAAGTATCCACAGGATAGAACCGCGGGCGGAACCAGAAACATGCATCGCCCTTCAGCGCGAATGGGCGCGTGAATTCCTTGAAGTCGCGTATTCGTTCGAACGCATCCTTCTCCATGTAAAGTAAGGAGTGCTTTTTGCCCGCGCCGACGAGGTGACAATCCCTCAGCAGATGAGGCACCTCGGCGAACTGGTCGACCGACCTGGGAATGCGGCGGCCCAAATCTTCAAGCAAACGCCGTTTCCAGTCCGCAAGGTCGGCCGCTGCCGGCAACGCGAGCTTGGCCTGAGGCACGAACGTCTCGTCGATGCGGGCATTGATCGAGTCCTTTGGAATGTCGTCATCCGTCAGAAACGCGCGCAGATCTCGCCCGGCGATTTTCTCGAAGCTCGTGTCCTTCACCTCAGCGCGGGGATCGTTCTTCAAATGTTTGTTGAAGAATTTGAAGATTGCGATCCGCAGGTCGGAACGGTAGTCATGTCCGCCTTTGCTGACGTATTCCTCGGCAAGCCGTGACTTGCCATATTTAGCGTAGATCGTGTGCAGTTTCTCGATGATGCGCCGATTGCCGTCCATCGGGAAGATCGGGTCGTTGTCGCTGTTGGCAAACAACAGCGGGCGCGGGGCGATGAGGGCGGCGATCGTCGTCCAATCCCATTGGTGCGTGTTGTAAAGGAACATGCAGTCGCAGTGGCCGTTGATGATCTTGTTCTTGACGTAACTTTCGAGATCGCTCATGCCGCTGACGGGGACGGCGACTTTGACGCGCTGGTCGGCGGCTGCGATCCAGAATGTCGCTGCCCCGCCGCCGGAGATGCCGGTGACGCCGATCTTGTCGGGATCGACGTCGGCTCGTGTGAGCAGGTAATCGATGGCCCGGATGCCATTCCAGCACTCGACGCCCGCGGGCGTAAAGCCGGCCGAGTGCCACCACCAACGTGGCTGACCGGGATCCTTATCCTTGAAGCCGTACGCTTTCAAGTGGTTATAGGGCACGCCGTATGTGCCGTGATGAACACCTGGAATCTCGCCAAGTTGATGCGAGTCGAGGATCAAGCAGTTGTAGCCGTTGTTGGCGAACCACAGGCCATGATCCTGATAAGCCGATTTGTTGCCGTCGCGGCCCTTATTGGCATGCCCACAAACATACAGAATCGTAGGTAACTGTTTGCGCTCCGCGCTCGCCGGGCGATAAAGGTTCGCCGTGACATAGAGTCCCGGAGTCGACTGGAAGTGAATCTTTTCGATGATGGCGCCCTGGCTCTCGAGCGTTCCGGTCACGGTCGCCTTGAGCGGCGTCTTTTCGGGCAGAGGCCTGAGGCCGAGCATGTCGAGATACTCCCGATGCAATCGTGGCCTCTTCTCCAACCATTCTTCGAGCGTGCGGGCGCCGTCGAGGAACTTCTTCGACAACGCTTCCGTTTCGGCACAGAGAAACTTGTGGATCATCTCGTCGGCGGGAGTGGATTTGTCCTGAGCGTGGAGAGCAGACGGAAGAAGGAAAATGGCAAGTGTTAGGCGGCAAATGGCAGAAAGTTTCATGGTAATTGCCTAATTCCGCTTGCGTTTCGCACACGCTGGGCGCCGTGCGAGCGCGAAACGCAAGCGAGGTTATTTCATCGCTCGAACGTATTTCAGCACCATCAAACCGACAAAGAAGAAGGTGCCGAACAACAACAGCACGAACCAGAGAGTCGCCTTGTTCTTGGGAGGATCTTCACCGCGGGCACGGGCTTCCTTGCCGGCTTTGCGCTGCTGATTCGCCTTGACGCCGGCGACGCCCGCGCCGACGCCGCTGCCCAGAGCGAAGAAATCGAGCAAGCACCCGCATGCCTGAATGAGCGCATAAGCGATTTCAAAGATTTCCATCGCCCTATCCTAACTCTGGTTCATACAACCACGCCATGGTTTTCTCCTGGTTGAACGTTTTTGCCTGGCTCAGGAATCGTCGCCGCGCGAAGTTGCTTGCCATGCCGTTCCCCGACGCTTGGCTCTCGTTTTTGGAGCGGGTCGGACACTACCACCTGCTTTCGAGCGACGAGCAAAAGCGGCTGCGCGGCGCTCTGCGAATCTTCTTGGCCGAAAAGGAGTTCGAAGGTTGTGGCGGCCTGGAATTGACCGACGAAATCCGCGTCACTATCGCCGGTTTGGCTTCGGTCATGGTGCTGGGATTCAACGGATTCTACTTCGACAACGTGCAATCCATCCTCGTCTACCCCACGGCGTTCGCGGCGCCGCAACAAAAGCCACTCGCCGGCGACGTCGTTTTGGAGACGCAGAGCGAGAACTTGGGCGAGGCCCATCATCGCGGCCCGGTAATTCTGTCGTGGGAGGACGTCCGCGAGCACGCCCAGGAGCCGGGCCACGGAGAAAACCTGGTTTTCCACGAGTTCGCGCACCAACTCGACATGCTCAACGGGGCGTTCGACGGCGTGCCACGTTTGCCGGCGGAATTGCAAGCGAGTTGGGAAAGGATCATGGGCCGCGAATTCAAGCGCTTGCAAAAGGCCGCCGCCCACGGGCAAGAGCCGTTGATCGACCCCTACGGCGCGGAAAATCCGAGCGAGTTTTTCGCGGTCGTCAGCGAATGCTTTTTCGATGCACCGTGGCAGATGCAGAGGGAGTATGGCGAGCTTTATGCGCTAATGCGCGATTACTACCAGCAAGATCCCGCCCATTGGGCGCCAATCACAGTTCCTTGACGTAGATGTTGCGAAACTCCACGCGGAAGTTGTAGCTTTGCAGGCCGAGGTGGCCTTTTTCGCGAGTTAGTCCAGGGTGTTTCTCGTTGCGATTCTTGTAGTCGTCCAAGTTGGCATCGACCAAAATCTCGCCGTTGTGCTCGACCTTTATTTTGCGACCCTTCGCCACGATCCGCATCGTATTCCATTCGCCAAACGGCTTGCTGTTGATCTTGTTGGCGGCGACGACGTCATAGATCGAGCCGGTTTGCTGCTCGGGTCGCAAGCCCTGCCAGTTGGCGTCATCGAGAAGTTGAATTTCCATCCCGGCATACGCGGGATCGCCTTTGAGTGGCGCGCGGAGGCCGACGCCACTGTTACCCATCTTCGGCATCTTGTACTCGAGGCGGATTTCGAAATTGGAATATTCCTTCTCAGTCATAAGCCAGCCGCCCCCGCCGCCCGAGACAAAGAGTACGCCTTTGTCGGCATCGGCGCCCCAGACCTTCATGTCGCCGGTCGCCTTCCAGCCGGTCAGGTCCTTGCCGTTGAAAAGCGACGTAAAGCCCTCGGGCGTCCCACCGGTCAAATGCGCAGCGAGAGCAAGTGGCAGAATCAAAGCAATGGCGAGCGGTCGCATGTGTCGACTCCGAACAGGTATTGGGGTGGACAAAATTGACAATTGACAATTAGCAATTTCCAATTGCAAATTGTCCAGCAAGTTCCAGTCAATTTGCAATTGAAAATTGGCAATTGCTAATTGTCAATTTCCTAGCGCACGCCGCCGGTCGCCTGCGGCTCGCCGCTTAACAATTCGCGAGTGCGCGATAGAAAAAGCACATGAAGCGCTACATGCTCAAGTCGAAAATCCACCGCGCCAAGATCACCCAGGCCGATGTCAATTACGAGGGGAGCCTAACCCTCGACCAGGAACTATTGCACGCCGGCGACATCGTTCCCTATGAGGAAGTGCACGTCTGGAACGTGACCCGCGGCACTCGCTTTCGCACTTACGCCATGCTCGGCGAACAGGGTTCCGGTACGGTCTGCGCCAACGGAGCGGCCGCTCTGTTGGTCGAGCCGGGCGATTTGGTGATCATCGCCACGTTCACCATGGTGGACGATGAGGACATGAAGGCGTTTCAGCCACGCATCGTCTTCGTGGACGAGAACAACCGCATCAAATCGACGCGGACTGAAGAGCTGGCGGGACCGATGCTGTTAACGGAGTATTGACGAAATCCCCATGAAAATCAAGGAAATCCGTATTACCGGCCTCCGCGGCGGCACTGTCGAGGGAGGCTGGGTCGACGATCTCAAGCCCGAAGACGATCTCCACACGATCGTCGAAGTCGTCAGTGACGAAGGTTTGACCGGCGTCGGCAGCGTCTATACAAGCAAAGCGCTGGTCGAAGGCGCCGTCAAGCTTCTGGGTCCGATTCTTCTCGGCGAGCGGACCGATGAGCCGGCACGCGTCTCGGAGAAGCTGCGCCAAACTTTTTTTTGGCAGGGTCGCGGCGGATCGGTCGAGCACGCCATCAGCGGCATCGACATCGCTCTCTGGGACCTGTTCGGTAAGATCTGTAACCAACCAGTCTCGCGGCTACTGGGCGGCAATTATCGTGACCGCATCAAACCCTATGGCTCGATCCTCTTCGATGAACCGCCGCGCCTGCGTGAAAAGCTCCAGGCCACCGCCGCCCGCGGCTTCAAGGCAATCAAACTCGGGTGGCGTCCGTTCGGACGGCGTGATGCCAAGACCGACGAACTTCTCATTCAAACGGCTCGCGACGCTGTTGGGCCCAAAGTCGAGTTAATGGTCGACGCGGGCGGCAGCGAGCAATTTTGGCCGCATGGCTACAAGTGGGCGCTAACAACCGCAAAGATGCTGGCGAACTACGACGTCGTCTGGTTTGAAGAAGCTTTGCCGCCCGACGATCTGGAAGGATTCATCGAACTGCGCCGCCATGCCCCGCTGCCCATCTCCACCGGCGAGGTGCTGACGCGTCGCCAAAGCTTTCGACCGTTTCTGGAACGACATGCCGTCGACATCATTCAGCCCGATTGCACGAAATGCGGCGGCCTCACGGAAGCGCTGCGCATCGCGTGGATGGCCTATGACCACAACATCCTCTACGTGCCGCACGGCTGGAATACCGCCATCGGACTAGCGGCCGACTTGCACCTGACGGCGGCGATCCCGGTGGCGCGCTATGTCGAGTATCTGACGCCGTCGCCGTACATCGAAGAGATCGTGACCGAGCCGTTTCGTGTTGATGCGGAGGGATTTCTGCGGATTCCGGAGAAGCCGGGACTGGGCATTGAATTGAATCGGGAAGCGCTGAAGAGATACGGATTTTGATCGCGCTCCGTTTACGTTTCGCGCTCGTAGGGCGCCGCGCGAGCGCGAAACGTAAACAAATTATCGTCTCACGAACGGCGGCCGCGCGGCCATCATCTCCTTTAACTTCGGCCCCTTCATGTGGGCGGCATGCAGCACGGTCGCAATCTCCTCGGCCGACATGCCGCGTTGGAGCATGTCCTGAATGAGCTTGGCCTCCACCTCGGTTTGGCGGTGCTTGCGCCACTGGCCCAGCCCGCCGATGATTATCGAAGCGACCCCCATGACCACGAAAAGCGTAATGGGAATCAAGAGCGCACCATTCGGTCTGGATAAGGTGTCGAAAAACAACTCCATGAGACGCTCCCTGCTGAAAGTAGGTGCGGATTCGGCGGTGTGCCCCGGTAAATGCTATTCGGCGGCATGTATAGTATATTTTGCTCGCGCGATGGAAAAAAGGACGCCCCCCGACGCCCCCTCACCTTGTCATCCCGTCATCCCGTCATCTCTTGACTTTTCTGGTCCGTTCGGTCTAATAATAAACTGCTCGGTCTAACAATTCGAGAACTTTCCCCGTGTCCCAGAAGAATGTCATGAAAGCCGCGCGCATCGACATTGCCGGTATCCGCCGCGAACAGATCGTAAACGCCGCGGTCTCCGTCATCGCCGAGCAGGGCTTGCAGAACCTCTCGCTCTCGGAGATTGAGAAGAAGGTCGGCATGAGTCGGGGCCAGCTGACATACTACTTCAAGGCCAAGGAAGACATTCTCGTCGCGGTCTTCGATCGCTTGTTGGTGCTTCTGTTCAAGGAACACGGCGGCGCGCCGAATATGTGCGTCGAGGATCATCCTCTCTTCAAGCTGGCCTGGCCTGAGTTCTTGGGCGTACTGCTGCGGCAATTGTTTTGCCATCCGCCGCGGCACCCGGAGTTCCACGCACTGCAATACACGTTTCTGTCGCAGATCAGCCACCGCGCGGATTTCCGCGAGCGCTTGGCCAGCCTTTACGAGAGATGGCGAAGCGACGGCAGCGTCCACCTCGCCCGCGACTTTGCGAAGGCACCTCCTGCCCGCAATGTCTCACCGCGGGCTTTGGCCACATTGACCCAAGCCATCATTCACGGCCTGGTCGTGCAAACCGCGGTGGACGGCGACGCCTTCGACCGCGAAGAAGTGATCGAACTGGCCCTGGACATGATGCGCAACTACCTGTGGCCCAACGACCGGCCCGGCAACCATCACGCCGTCCTTTCCGCAAAGAAAACTAGGAATCGAACGAACAAGAAGAACGGGGCGGGCCCTCGCGGCGCTCGCCCTTCGCAGAACGGGGTCAAGCATGAATGACATCGACACGAACCATCGCGTGGATTCCTCCGCGGGCGGCGCCCCTGCCGCCGACCGCACGGCCAGCCTGACCGACCGCGTTCGCTCGCTGCGTCTGCCGGATCGGCCTCCGCGCAGCTTCAACGGCCTCGTGCTGGCGCTGGCAACGCTGTGCTTGGCGCTCGCGTGCAGCACTGGCTACTTCGGGTGGCAGGTGCTGAACTCCGCGCCCGGAGCCGCCGACGCGCTTTCCGATGCCAAACTCGCTTCGCAGGGCAACGGCGCGGGCGAACCGCAATCTGTTCCGAACCGAGCGGCCGCCAACACCGGCAACGTGGCCCTGACTTCGAAGGGCTACATCATCCCTTACCAACAGGTTCAGGTCAGCCCGAAAGTCGGCGGCACCGTGATGAAGCTCTACATCATGGAAGGCAAGCGCGTGAAGAAGGGCGAAGTCCTGGCCGAGATCGAGGCCGTCGAATATCAAGCGGACTTCGACAAGGCTAGGGCGACGGTGGAAAGCGTCAAGCGCAAATGGCAAGAGCTTTGGAAATACCGCGAGGACGAGATTCGCCAGGCTCGGGCCGACCTCGACGACATGCGCGCCCAGCGCGAGCAGATGCTGGCGGAATGGCGGCGCAGCATCGCACTCAAGAACTCCAACGCTCTGTCGCCGAAGGAGTACGAACAGGCGGAAAGCTCGTTCAAATCGGTTGATTTTCGTGTCGAACGCATGAAGCTGGCTTTCGATCTTCTGGTCAAAGGACCACGCGACGAGAAGATCGCTTCCGCCAAGGCCGACGTGGACCAGGCCGAAGCCGAACTCGTGAGAGCGAAATGGAAGCTCGATAACTGCATCGTAAGGGCGCCGATGGCCGGCATCATCCTGTCGAAGAAGGCGGAAGAAGGCAACCAGGTGAATCCCTCGGCTTTCTCCAACGGCCTATCCGCCAGCCTGTGCGAGATGGCCGACCTTACCGACATGGAAGTGGATCTAGCCATCGCCGAGCGTGACATTAGCAAGGTGCAGAAGGGTCAAAAATGCCAAGTGAAAGCGGAGGCGTTCTTGGACCGCGCCTACGAAGGCGTCGTGTCGCGGATTATGCCGACCGCCGACCGGGGCAAGAACGCCGTGCCCGTGCGCGTCAAGATCCTGATCCCGCGTGAGGAGGAAGGCCAGTTCCTGCGTCCCGACATGGGCGCTTTCGTGACGTTCTACCACGAGAAGAAATCATAGTCCGCCCAAGCCCACAGATGAGCGCAGCGAATCTGTGGGGTAACGAGGGCACCCCACGGATTCGCTGCGCTCATCTATGGGCATGGAGTGAAAATGTCTCAGCCGATTCTGCGTATCCGCGGCGTCCACAAGTTTTTCACGCGCGGCGAGGAAAAGATTGACGTCTTGCAGAACCTTAGCCTCGAAGTCGCGCAGGGCGAGTTCCTAGGCATCATGGGCCCTTCGGGTTCCGGCAAGACCACACTCCTGAACCTCATCGCCGGATTGGATCGGCCCAGCGAGGGCGAAGTCTGGATCGGCGAACGCCTGATTTCACGCATGTCGGAGGCGGAATTGGCGGCCTGGCGGACGCGCAGCATCGGCTTCATCTTTCAGTTTTACCATTTGTTGCCGGTGCTGACGGCATATGAGAACGTCGAATTGCCGCTCTTGCTGCTGCCGTTATCCGCGCGCGAGCGCGATCAGCAAGTTCGCAACGCTCTCGATCTGGTCGGACTGTCGGACCGTTTGTCGCATCGCCCGGGCCAGCTTTCAGGCGGCCAGCAACAGCGTGTCGGCATCGCGCGGGCGGTGGTCACCGATCCGACCCTGATCGTCGCCGACGAACCAACTGGCGACCTCGACGCCCGCTCGGCGGAAGAGATTCTGAATTTACTTTGTGAGCTACAGAAAAGCCTGACGAAGACGATCCTGCTGGTGACGCATGACCCGCGCGCCGCCGAGCGGGCCCAGCGCATCGTGCACCTGGAGAAGGGACAGCTGGTGGAGGCGAACGGCATGGCCGCCTCGAATTCGTCGAGCGACATCACCGTTCGCCAAAGCAACTCGCCTACGATATCGGCCGGGACCGGAATCCGCCCCGCGCGTGGTTGATGGATTGACCGCCAACCGTTTAGCCCCAGTTCGAAGAACCGGGCGCGGCGGGTGCCCGGTTTGGCGTGATGTTATTTCAACGGATATGGTCCAGCCCGGTTCTGCGAACCGGGGCTAAACTTTGGAGCGCCGCCGATGGCCGCCTTTCTTGAAGACCTCCTGACCAATCCGATTACGCAACTTACGGCGGCGGTAGGTCTTGCATTTCTCGTCGCGGCCTTTTTGTATGCCGTTATCAAACCGAGGATGGCGCTTCTCGTTCTCAAGAACTTGCGCCGCAAGAAGTGGCGGACCATCCTAACGTGTGTTGCCACCATGGCGTTGGTCCTGATCGTCACGATGATCTGGACCGTCGTTTATTTTCTCGACACGGTGACGCGGGAAAAGGCCCAGGATTTCAAGCTCATCGTAACGGAGCGCTGGCAGCTTCCCAGCCAGATGCCGATGGGCCACGCCGATTACCTCAATCCCGAATCGCCGAAATTCATCCTCGACAAAAAAGACGTCGGCCCGGACGACTTCATGACCTGGTCCTTCTACGGCGGCACCGCTGACCCGACGAAATTCACGCCGGAGAACCTTGTCTTCTTTTTCTGCATGAATCCGCGCCACATTCGCACCATGATGGACGATCTCAAAGACGTCGATTCCGCTCTCGTCCAGAAGATGATCGATAACCGCCAGGCGTGCCTCTTGGGCAAGGAACGTCTCAAGTCGCTGAATAAACGCGTTGGCGAACGATTCAAGCTTACCAGCATCAATTACAAGGACATCAATCTCGAGTTTGAAGTCGTCGGCGAGCTGCCGGAAGGCCGTTACGACAAAAGCGGGATTATGAACGTCGACTATTTCAACGACGAACTCGACAAGTACGCCCGGGACCGCGGCGGCAAGAAGCATCCTCTGGATGAAAAACGCCTCAATCTCATTTGGCTCCGCGTCAAAGATCGCGACACGTTCGACCGTGTCGCCCAGGTAATCGAGAGTTCATCTTCTTTCGCCGACAGGCCCGTGAAATGCGAGACGGCATCGTCGGGCATCGGCGCCTTCCTCGACGCTTACCGCGACCTTCTCTGGATGGTGAAGTGGTTGATGGTGCCGGCGATTCTGGCAATCATGTCGCTCGTCGTAGCGATCGCCATCAGCATCGGCGTGCGCGAGCGCCGAACGGAAATGGCCGTCTTGAAGGTTCTCGGCTACCGCCCGAATGAGATTCTTTACCTCATCCTGGGAGAATCCCTTCTCGTCGGCGCCCTTAGCGGGTTGGCGGCGGGGGTTCTTGCAGTCGTCCTGATCAACGTCGTGGTTGGCGGTATCCCGTTCCCGATCGCGTTCTTCCCGACGTTCATGGTTCCGGTGCAGGCAATTCTCTGGGGGCTGGCCATGGGCGCCGCGACGGCATACCTGGGCGGCTTTATTCCAGCCTACATCGCCCGCTCGGTCAGGGTCTCGGAAGTGTTTTCCAAAGTGGCTTGAGCAAGAAGTGCAAACATGATTCTCCGTTATGTTATTCTCGGCGTTCTCGTGCTTTTGGCCTTGCCGACCGTCATGGCTCTTGCCGTGGCCGTTCTCCCCGTTTGCAAAGTCCCGTTTCGCTACAACCTTCGCAACCTGCAAGCCCGCTGGATCACTTCGCTGGTGACGGCGCTGGCTTTCACCCTCGTCATCGGCCTTTTGACCATCATGCTGGCGTTCGCGCGCGGAATGGACAAACTCACGGAGACTACGGGCCACGCGGGCAATGTGCTTGTCCTCGCCGACGGCGCTACCGACGAGGCGTTCAGCAACCTGAGCGATGCCAGCATTGAGCTATTGCCGTCCGAGTTGCAAGCGCTCGTCGAGCGCGACGAAGCGGACCGACCAATGTTCAGCAAGGAAGTGTACGTCATCGTCAGCCAGACTTTGCCCAATCCGGTGCCCGGCGGACGCAAGCGCCGCTTCGTGCAAATGCGCGGACTGGCCGACATGCCGCTTTCGGCGAGGATTCACGAAATCGAGTTGGCCGCAGGCGACTGGCCGTCGGCGAGCGGTTCGCGCGAAGTTACGTACACGCGGGACGGCGGCGCCACGAAGGAAGCGTTAAACGAAATTGTTGTGGGCGACGGCGTCGCCAAGACCTTCGGCGCCGATTTGGGCAAGCCAAGCTTGATGCCGGGCGACGTGATTGACCTGGGTGGGCATCGCTGGTATGTAACCGGCATCATGAAGGCGACGGGTTCCTCCTTCGGCTCCGAGGTCTGGGGGCGCGACACCCACGTCGGTGAACGCTTCGGCCGCAGAAACTCGTACAGCTCATTCGTCGTCCGAACCAAGGACGCTCAACTTGCGGAGAAAGGCGCCGAGCTGCTCCAGGGCTTTCGCAGCGACCGAACTTTTCAAGCTCAGACGGAGCGATCCTATTACGCCAAGCTACAAAACACCAATGACCAGTTTCGGTTGATGTTCTATATCATTGCCCTCTTCATGGCCGTCGGCGGAGTTCTGGGAGTCATGAACACCATGTTCGCCGCCATTAGCCAGCGGACGAAGGACATCGGCGTCATGCGGCTGCTCGGTTACACGCGCCTGCAAATCCTTTGCTCATTCTTGTTGGAGTCGCTGATCATCGCGCTCGTGGGCGGCGCCCTTGGGTTCGGCATCGGTTATCTCGCCGACGGCTGGACCGCGAGCAGCATCATCAGCAGCGGCGCCGGCGGCGGCGGTAAGAGCATCGTCTTGCGACTCACCGTCGACCAAAGCGTCATGCTCGCGGCGGTTTTGTTCACGTTTTACATGGGCGCTGTGGGCGGGCTGATTCCCAGCCTGTCCGCGATGCGCCTCAAGCCGCTGGAATCCTTGCGCTGATCACGCCCCGCACGTGGGAAAGCGCTGCCGACTTCGCGCAACGCGCGCGAAACCGCAAGCATTGTTCAGGGCCGCTCAGCCAACTTCCAATGTTTTCCGGTCACATGCGTCTCCGCGATCCACGTGCTGTCGTCTTTTCGAAACGTCACCGCGCCGTGCGTCCACGTCGTCAGATAAACGGCGCCGCGCGCCTCGTACGGGTTGGGTTCGCGTGGTTTTGACTTTGGCGGACCTTGACAGCTCACCACGACTTTCGGCCTGGCCCATTCCGCCAGCTCGTTCTTGTTCGAAGTCCTGCTGCCGTGATGCGGGGCCATCAGCACATCAAGTTCGCGCCGTGGCATCGCCAGCACGCGGTCGAGTCCGAGACCTTCGAGATCGCCGGTAAGGAGCATCGACAAACCCTGATTGCGAACGTGCAGCACCAGGCTACGCGAGTTCTCGTTGCCCTCTGGTCCAGTGGGCGGCGGATGCAAGACCTCCATCGTCATGCCTTCTACTTCGACGACGTCGCCCGATTTGAGAATGCGGAGGGGTATCCGCCGTTTCTCGATGTCGGCCAACGTGGCCGCCACGCCGCGTGTGCTGCGGTCTTGGAACGATGGCGTGCAGGAGATTCGGCCTACAGAGAACCGATCGAACAAAGCGACGAGGCCGTTGAAGTGATCGAGATCGGCGTGCGACAGCAAGACTTCATCGACATGGCGGATGCCGCGAGACCAGAGGAACGGGGCGATGTGCCGGCGCGTGACGTCGGGGCCGCTGATGGCGCCGGCGTCATAGAGCAGGGTTTGACCTTGCGGCGTTTCGATGACCGTGCAGCCGCCATGGCCGACGGCGACAAACGTGCAACGGAACTCGGCGTCGCGCGGCGGCCAGAGCGCGAGGATCAGGCCGAGAGCGAGCCAAAGGACGCCGGCCCACGCGAGGACGCGAACATGAACGCGGACTCTATCCATGGTCAGGTAAGCGAATAGGCCCACATAAAACACGCCTAACCACCAAGCTGGAACGTCGGAAACGTAGAAGTACGCGAACGACCAGGACATTCCCGCATCCACCAGAAACTCGCATGCAGCAAGGCTTGCAGTCGTGACCCAACCTGCCAATATCGCAAACGGCGGGAAGACAAAGCCCCAAAAAAGCACCATAAAGCCACCGATCAAGGCAATGGAAGTTAACAGCACCAGTGGAGGCCCAAGGAGAAGCGCGACAGGGGAAATCAAGTTGAATCGGTGAGCGACCAAGGGCGTCACCGCAAGCCAGACCCCCAGGTTTATTGCGTATAACAAGACGAGCCAATGGCACCAGCGGCGAGCGAGGCGGAGCGGCAGAGGCCGACTCTCGTCAATTAACCTTTCAAGTGCTCGTTCAAGACGACTCTGTTCAATTGACTTTCGGATGGCTGGGTCAACAAACTTTTGGTCGGGCGTTTGCAAGAGAAATGCCGAGGATATGACTCCGGGCTGAGTTCCCCACAGGAGAACTGCCACGGCAAGAAACGAGAGTTGACAGCCCGCGTTAGACAGATCCGTCGGGTTTGCGACAAGGACGCCGATCCAGCCAAATGCAAGAACGTTCGCACTAAGGATCGGCCGGCGGAAGAACACGCCGCCGCACATGAGAATCGAGGCCCAGGCAGCCCGCATAACGGCAGGTCTGGCCCCTACCAGTAAGGCATACAACAAAAGTATTAAGGCAACCAGCAAAGCGCCTTGGCGACGCGACAATCGAGTCAAACGCAAGAAAAACCAAAGAAAGGCAGCCAGCACGACGAGATGCTGCCCGGAGATCGCCAGCACGTGGATGACTCCCGTGCGCATGTACTTTTCCCAGTCGTCGCCGGTCATGCCTGCGCCTTCGCCGAGAAGCAGGGCGCCGGCGAGTCCCTGGTAGCGCATGGGCAAATACTCGGCCAACGTCGCATTTCCCCAGCCGCGGATGACCGCCAGCCAGCCGAAGAAATTAGCGGGCCAACCCTGTTCGCGGAGCACGATGGCATCGTCATCCGTGGGCACTTGAAAAATGGCGCCGATGCCTTGATCGCGAAGCTGGGCGGCATAGTCGAAACCGCCCAGGTTCACCGGGCCTTCGGGTAGCACAAGCCGGCCTGCCGCCTCAATGCGATCGCCGACGTGTGCATTGCGGACTTTGCCGGCTACGGTCGTCTGCAGAAGACCCGAAACCTCGAGCCAAGCGGAGCCGTCGAGCAGGTGGGTCGCTCTTAGAACGAAACGCGTACGCTCGCTCGTTGGGAAGGTGCGCAGCGGATCGTCGCCGCTGCCGCGTACAAATGTGGGTTCGGAGTTGATCACGCCGCGGACACGGGCCGGCATTGGCTCGGTAGTCGCGTAATGGCGAATGTCGTTGACCGCGACGGCAAAGAGAAACCAGTGATGGTAGACCGCGCCCAATCCCAGGCAGCCGGCGCCAAGATAGATTTGGGAAAGCCCGCGCTCCGGCCCGCGGTGAAGCGTGAACCATGCCAGCCAGGCGGCACACGTGAACCCAAAGCTGAAATAGAGGGGAACGAAGATGAGCCGGTCCAGCACGATGCCGGCCGTCAGACAAAGGGCGACCGGGACGAGCGGGGCGCGCCAGAAATTGGGAGTGGGCAACATTGCGGGATTTTCAAGCGAAATCCCGCGCGTTGCAACAAAAAAATGGGCATGGTTCAGAAACGGGTTCTTTAGGGTAGCAAAGAAGGCTCGTCTTGCCAGGAACCTTTTCCGGCCATCCCCCGACGAATCTGTTCGCTTTATTCAGTAAGTCTTTGTCGCCTGGTAAGTTAAGGTGCGAGCCATTCCATTGAATTGCGTCGCCAGGGGTGTGGGGGGGGTGGCGACACAACGAATTCTTGGGGGCAAAGCGGTACCTTGACTTTAGCCTTGGCAAAAAGCGACGTGCTAAACCCTCGCCAGGCTCAACGGCTTCCCGCTCTTCCACGCGTGCTCTTCGCGCTCGACTTCGTGATAGAGAGTATCGCGCTCGACGGGCACACGGCCCGTTTCTTCGATCAGATGCCGAAGTTCAGCGACCGTCAGCTCCTCGGGCGAGTCGCTGCCGGCGTCGTGGTAGATCTTCTCGTGGACCACGGTGCCGTCGATGTCGTCGGCCCCGAAGCTGAGCGCGAGCTGGGCGGTCTTGATTCCCAGCATGATCCAGTACGCTTTGATATGCGGGAAATTGTCGAGCATCAGCCGGCTGACGGCCATGGTGCGAAGGTCCATCAGCACGCTCGCCTTCTTGATGTGGTCGAGCTTGGTGTTGTCCGGGTGGAAGGCGAGCGGGATGAAGGTCTGGAAGCCGCCGGTCTGGTCCTGCAACTCGCGCAGCCGTATCAGGTGGTCGATGCGGTGGGCGGAGTTTTCGATGTGGCCATAGAGCATGGTGGCATTGGAGCGCAACCCGAGTTCGTGGGCCTCGCGGTGGATACGAATCCAGGCGTCGGCGTCGGCCTTGTGCTCGCAGATCTTGTCGCGCACCTCGGGGTGGAAAATCTCCGCGCCGCCGCCGGGCAGGCTGCCGAGCCCGGCGTCCTTGAATTCCGCCAGGATGTCGCGGGTCGGCCGGCTGGTCAGCTCCGAGAACCAGTGCCATTCGACGGCGGTGTACGCTTTGAGGTGCAGCCGTGGAAAGGCGTCGTGGATGATGCGGACGACATTGAGATACCAGTCGTAAGGAAGCTGATGGTGCAGTCCCCCGACGATGTGCATCTCGGTGGCGCCGCGGCGCTCGGCCTCACCGGCCCGTTCGAGGATTTGCTCGTCGGACATCACGTAGCCTTTGGGGCTTTTCAGATCGGCCCGGAAAGCACAGAAGATGCAGCGGTAGATGCAGACGTTGGTGGGATTGAGGTGCGTGTTGACGTTGTAATAGGTGAAGTTGCCGTTCTTCCGTTCGCGAACGAGGTTGGCCAGTTCACCGAGCGTGAACAGGTCGGCGTGGTCGTATAGGAACAGGCCGTCGTCGAACGAGAGCCGCTCGCCGGCGTTGAGCTTTGGGCGAATTTCGCAGATCGCAGATGAACTTTCCATGCAATTCTCAGATTGCCTCATGCGAAGAGAACCGAAAACTTGAGCAGGAATTAACCTATCAGTTTTCTTAAGCCGATTCCTTGTTGAAGCTTTTTGCTTCGGCATCAACCAACTGCGAAATAAGGCCCGAAGGCGACACCTGTCGACGCTCGGCTTCCTTGCGTAATTCTTGCCACACATTATCCGGCAGAGAAATTGACACCTGCTTGAGCTTGGCCCTTTCGGTTCGGCTAAGGTGCAAGCTATGGATCTTGTCACCTTGGAAAACGATTTGCACGCCGGAGGGTAGATTCATGTGGTCCCAGTCGTCAATTGGAATTGGAGCGAGCGCGATCACTGCAAGGAATCCTTCAATTGCCTCTCGCGAAGTCTTGCAGTCCGGCATCCAACCCGTCCAACTGAGACGGGCCGGCAACGAGCCTTTGTTGCCTTCAACGTGCAATGACATGTGTATCAGACGCCAGTCGCGCTGCGATTCCTTCAAAAACGAAAGCTCAAGAGGGCCGAATTTCCAGATCAGCGGTTTTTTTTGCGTCGAAATATCCTCAGGATTGCCCAGGAGCCGCCGCACTTCTTCGGGGCTAATTCCAAGACGAATTTCGCCAAGGTCTCCAGTCTTGAGAAAGCGCTCCAAAGTGTCCATTGTCAAATCCCCAATCTCTTTAGCGCGGCCTTCAGAAACGCAAATTCCGCTCCCCGTCCCCTGGCAAGCGACTCCAATACACCAGACTGCCCAAGCATAAACTTTTGAGCACGCTCCAGTTCGCTGAACAGCTTTTGGCGATTCGCCCTTTCCCCAAGCCAGTTCAACACCCGCTTGCCGGCTGCCTCGGCATCGCGGTTCGAAGTCGATTGAAACACCTTCTTGATTACAATACCCCTTAAATGGTTGGGCCGCACTACTACTTCCACGTTGTCAACGTGAATGTGGCAGCCCTTAGTGATCCAGTCTGAGGTAATCTTTGAAAGCTGGCACATTTACCGCTCATTCCACGACGTACTCCATGATGCCCTCGAACTGCCCCGCTTTGCTGGCTTGATAATTGCCGCCGATCTTGAGTGTGCCGCGGGTAGGGACGCAGTAGCCTTCAAACTGATTGTTGCGGCGCTCCAGGAACGTGAACTTGCCGTTGTTGATTAAGGCCATGAACTGGTAATCGTTGGATTGAATGCGGAAGGTGTATCGCTTGCCTTCTTTCAGCGTGCGCGAAATCGGCGCTTCCTTCACCTGCGTCTTCTTGCTTTGGATGCTGTAAATCTTGACGGGCTCCTTGAAGTCGTCCGCGAGAAGGGCCTTTTTCACTTGTGCGACGGGAAAACCCAGATTGAAGAACTCACTGGAGAAACGCGGCCGCTTTTCAAACTCCTGGCGGCTAAGCGGCTTGGACTGAAGTTGCCACTTGTCCTCGATAGGGAAGTGCGTGAAGAGAAGCTGATCGGAATCGACCTCGAAATAGTACTCGCGGAACATCTTCTTAAACTTCTTGTCCTGCACCGTGCCCGCGCCCCAGGTGGGATCTACCAAGTACCACTTCTCGCTCAACTTGAAGGCGTTCCAAGAGTGAGTGAGAATCGAATCCGCGTTGTCCTTCGAGTATCCAGCGCCGCGCGCGTGGCCGCGAATCTGCACGGCTTCGACGCCGGCCTCCTTACAGAGCGCGACAAAGATGCGGGCGTAACCCTCGCAGACGCACTTGCGATTCTTTAACACGCCGGCGACCGTATTGTCGCCCAGATTCTTTGCGAGGAAGCCGTCGACATCGTAAGCGATGCGGTCGGTGATCCAGCGATAGATGGCTCGCACCTTGTCCAGATCGTTTTTGGCCGGCTTCGCGAGGTATGCCGCCAGGCTGTCGACGGATGCTTCCGCTTCCGGCGTGGCCGCGAGCGCGCGCTTATCGATTAAGGGGAATAGTTTCTCGCGGGCGGCGAGATCGTGCGGTTCGCCTGCGACGAGATCGCCGGCGGTTGCCTGCGATTTAGCTTTGGCTCCGTCTTCGCGCCCACCCGAAGGAATCGCTTGATTCGGCCAGGCAACGACAACACACGCCAGTGCAGCCGTCAGAAGCGCCCCGATCGATCGTTGGGCGTTGTAGGCGAGTGTTGAGTTGACCATAAGGTCTCGAAGGCGAGCGGCCATTTATAATGAAGGCAAGTCTTGTGAATTCTACTCCGCTGCTGTGGACCAGGCCAAGGTAAAGCCATGCGACACGCCGTCATCATTGAAGCCGTGCGCACGCCCATCGGCCGTGCCCATCCTGACAAGGGCATGTATCGCGATGTGCGGGCCGACGATTTATCCGCGGACATCATGACCGCCCTGCTCGAACTTGCTAAGGTGCCTGCGGCTTTGATCGAAGACATCCACTGGGGCTGCGTCCAACAGCAGAAGGAGCAGGGCTACGACATTGCCCGCATGGCGGCGCTAATCGCCGGCTTCCCGATTGAAGTTCCGGGCGCCACGGTCAACCGCAATTGCGGCTCCAGCTTGCAAGCGCTCCACCAGGCGGCTCAGAGCATCTCTGCCGGTTGCGAGGACGTGCAAATCGCCGGCGGCGTCGAGCATATGCACCATGTGCCGATGGAGGCCGGCTTCGATCCCAGCCCGCGCTACGCGAGCCGCCACGGCCTGGCGACTCTCAACATGGGGCTGACGGCGGAATACCTCGCCCAAAAGTATCAAATTAGCCGTCAGGAACAGGACGAGTTCGCGTACCAAAGCCACAGGAAGGCGGCGGCGGCGACCGATTCCGGCGCATTTATGAAGGAGATCATACCCACCTGGGGCCGGGATGCCGAGGGCCGCAAACAGATCATGAAGGTGGACGAGTGCATTCGTCGCGATAAGAGCCTGGAGGCCCTGGCGGCGCTGAAACCGGCCTTCAATCCCGATGGCGGTACGGTGACCGTCGGCAATGCCAGCCCGCTCAATGTCGGCGCGGCTGCGCTTTTGGTGATGTCAGAGAAAAGGGCGAAGGAACTGGGCCTGACGCCGAAAGTGAGGATCCGGGCAATGGCGGTCGCCGGCGTCGATCCGTCGGTGATGGGCATCGGCCCCGTGCCCGCGACCCACAAGGCGCTGGAGCGTGCCGGCCTGACGCTCGACGAGATCGATCTGATCGAGATCAACGAGGCCTTCGCGGCTCAGACGTTGGCCGTCATTAGGCTACTTGGCGTAAACGCGGAGAAGGTCAACGTCCACGGCGGCGCACTTGCAATCGGCCACCCGATGGGCGCCAGCGGCGCGCGGATCGCGACGACGCTGATTCACGCGATGATGGACAATAAGGCGAGATTCGGCTTGGCGACCATGTGCATCGGTGCGGGACAGGGGATTGCGACGGTATTTGAGGCGGTTTGATGGCGGCTAAAGCGGTTTGGTGACGGGGGGGTCGAACACTTTGCATTCATTTATTCAGAACACAGACCCAGGTCCTGAAACGAATATTTCGTTCATGAAACGAAACGTGCATCTCGCGCGGAACCAATGAACGGCGACTCTTCGGGCACCACCAATAACGCGAAAAAGCGACGGCCGAGGGCGAGTTGTCTGCAGCACTCTTCTTGACCGATGAATAGCAACCCGCACAACCAGCGTCGATCCTCGCGCCACGCCATGTCCGCTCGGACGATCTCGAATACGCGACCGCCACCTTCTGGAATTTCAAAATTGAAACCATTGTGGAGCGCGTCGAGGTTTCGGCTGTCGGGCCCCAGAGCATAGCCGAACTGCTCCTCCCAGCACAGAAGCCGGCCCAACTCCGGGATGGCCACCAATAAACCGGAGCGGCAATCGAAAGTGTCGATACCGTAGCCTTGGCGGATCGTTCCGCAAACGCCGCCATTCCGTTCCTCCGGCAGCCTCCGCCGTTTAACTTAAGAACCCACGAAAGCGGCGTTTATGTTTCTTCGACTTCAATTTGCCAGCCCGAGAGTTGGCTGGCAAGTTCGCGGTTCTCACCCCGGAGGCCCAGAACCAGGGATGCCTGATCGGCCTTGACGACGACTACGGCTCGGTGCTGCTCCGAATGGAGGATGACCTCTTCAATGGCCGCCGGCGCAAGTGCGTTGGCGATCAGCTGTTCGGGGGAATCATGCCACCGGAATACGTCGATGCGCTCTCCACCCAGGGCACCGACAATCTTCTTAATGCGGGCGCCCCGCAGGCCGACGCAAGCGGCAATGCAATCGACAGACGCGTCCTTGCTTTGCAAGGCGAGCTTGCTGCGGCGTCCGGGCTTTCGAGCAATCGCCTTGATCTCGACGCTTCCCGCTGCGATCTCCGGAACCTCCTGCACGAAGAGGCGGGCGATGAGGCCGGCGTCGTCGTCTGCCATGGAATCGGACCCCGTGTAAGAACTGGTTTTGAACGCTTATTTTCCGAATACCCCGCCGCCCGCTTCTTTCCAAAGCTGATACCCGTCCAGTTCTTCCGCTCTAACCTCCGTCGTCGCCAACAAAACGGCCTTCCAACTCTTGAAATCTCTTTCACTGATCGGCAAGTGCCCCAATCCGAAACCGTCCTTGTCCTTTACGCTGCCCAAAGACAACTCCTCTACCTTGATCGAATTGGGACGGGCAGCAAACTTGTTTTTGTAGACTCGAACGTGCACGACTCCTGGCTCGAGTTTCAGAATCTTGACAACCCCATATTTGCCGTCGCCGTTGTCGATCGAGTAGATGCCGCCTTCAGTCATGGAATTCCCTCTTGAGCAGCCTGTGGCAGCTAGGCAAAGCAAAAGAATGATTCTACGATGCATCATGAGAGTCGATTCTAGCTTGGCTCGGTCGGGTGTTCAAGCCAATGGCATACAACAGCAAATGGCGACTTGCGTCCGGCATAACACCGACGCCCCCGCGATTGAATTGGTCTGAAAGCATCGCTTCAGCTTTCCGGAAGATGCACTGACCACCTTGGTCACGATTCTCGAAGGGACATCGCCTTTCCACTCTAATCCGCCGATTGATAGCCATAGCGCTCAATCACTTTCCGCCACCGTTGCGCGATCGTCGCCCGTTCCACCTCGCTTAGCGCGTACTTGTTCGTCTCATAGCCCTTAATCGTCGCCAAATACGCCTGCAAGCGCGGCAAGTACTCGTCAATTCCTCCCAACCGAAAATGCTCGTACACCTTCCTCATCTCGCCGACAGGGTCGCGCACCAGATCCTCGTAGCGCAGCTCGTAGAACTGTTCCGGCGCGAGCAGCTTTTTCCCTTCTTCCAAACGTTCGTAAAGCCGCGTGAAGTTGTTTAGGACCAAATCCTCCAGCCCGGCGAAGGTCGGCTTTTGAAGGCCCTGCGCGCGATAAAGCGTTTTCCACAAGTTCACGGTCGACGGATAGACCGCGTAAGGATCGCGGACGATGTGCAAGAACAAGGCGTTCGGGAACATCTCCTTGAGCACTTTAATGCGGGCGGTGTGCGGCGGCGACTTGAGGACCAGGCGCTTGCCGGTTTTGTAAGTGATCTGTTTCAGAAACTGCGTCAGGGCGCGTTTCCAGCTTCGCAGCGCGCCTGGTCGCACGCCTCTCAGGTCGAGGAACTCCTGGTATTGCGGCGGGTGATTCGGGAAGGCGATCGTCAGATACGGCGACGGCTGGCCCAACATGCACATCGCGAACTCGTCTTCTTGAGGCCGATCGAAGCCGGCCTTCATGTTGTCCATGAGCCGCCGGCCGGGAATCAAAAACCACAAGAATCGGCTCACGAGCTTCTCGGTAAGAAGGAAATGATTCGGTTCGAGGCACTCGTAAGTGGTCGGGTAGCCGTGGCGTGGGTCGAGGATCATGAATTCGTGCAGGAGCGTGGTACCGGTCCGCCAGTGACCGAGAATGAAGATCGGCGGCTCTTTGATCTTGGTTCGGCGGATGCGCCGGCCGTAAATGGCTTCCTGAATCCACTTCAACAACGTATGCCAGAAGCTGACGAAGGTGACGATAATTGCGATGTACAGGAACGACCAATGGATCTTGAAGCGATTGCGGGCCAGCAGCTTCAACCAGGCAAGGAAGTCGCACCCTTGCCACATGCGCGGCGCCCACGGCGTCTCTTGGGGCGGGGCGGATGGTTTGGTGACCAGTGTCATTGTCTTCGCTCGGTGCGAAACCAGTCTTCTAAAGAAGACTTTTCTATGGGAATTTGTGGGAGCGACACGCGCCTTTGTCAATCCGCGAGCGGCGTCGGTTCCTCAACTTTCGGAGCGCGGCTCAGGCGATGGGAACGGATCGAATCGACAGTGAACACAGCCAGCCCCGCCCATATGAACCCGAAACTCAGCAAGCGCTCGGCGTCGAAGTCCTCGCCGAGGACAAGCACCGCGAGAAGAAACTGGAGGCTCGGTGAGAGGTATTGCAAGAATCCCAGCGTGGACAACGGCAACCGCTGAGTCGCCTGGCCGAAGCACAGCAGAGGCACGGCGGTAACCACGCCGCTGCCCATGAGGAGAAGATCGAGTCGCAGGCTGTCGGCGCCCAGCGAGGCCCGCGCGCTTGCGTGCAAGTACACGAGATACGCTCCCGCCAAAGGCCAGAGAAAGAGCGTCTCCGCGGATAGCCCGATAAGTCCGTCGACGGGGAGCTTCTTGCGCACCAATGCATAGAAACCGAAAGAAAACGCCAACGCGAGCGCGAGTCCAGGAAACTCGCCGGCATTAACCGTCAACAGGACGACGCCGGTGCACGCCGCGGCCAGCGCCACCCACTGGAGTGGCCGCAGTCGCTCTCGAAAAAACAGCATTCCCAAGAGCACGTTGACAAGCGGGTTGATGAAGTAGCCGAGAGCGCCCTGAGCAACCTGATGCGACACGACAGCCGTGATGTAAAGGTACCAGTTGCAGCCGACCAACAAGGCGGACAGGATGAGGTTCCAGCGAACCCAAGGCGTCCGCAGCGCCAGCCAAAGCGATTGCCACCGGTGCGAGAGCGCGATCAAAAGCGCGAGGAAGACGAGCGACCAGACGACGCGCTGTGCGAGAATCTCCGCTGCCGGCACGACGTCGCGCAGGGCGACAAAGTAGAGGGGCACGAGGCCCCAAGAACCGTAAGCGACAAGTGCATAGATCATTCCCTCGCGTGTCTTGCCGGTCATCGAGATTAGGATAGGGCCAAAGCGCTCAAATTGACCGATTTTTTCAGGCGTGCTACATTGACCCTATGCGAAAAGGAGTGCCGATTTCCCCCGGCGTCGTGGTGGCGCGGGCGTATTGCGTGGATGAAGCCCTGGCCCGCCGCGAGCCGTTGCGTCTGGAAGAAGCGGCCCTGTCCGCGGAGGTGAGCCGCTTCGACACCGCCCTCTCCGCCGCGGGCAAAGAACTCGATGGCCTGGCCAACCAGGTCAGGCGCCAACTCGGCGACGATGAGGCGGCCATCTTTCGCGGCCAGCGTCTGCTCTTGCGCGACCCGTCGCTGATCACCAAGGTCAAGACCGCCATCCTCGAAAAACGCATCGACGCCTCGTCGGCGCTGCATGAGGCGCTCGAGGAGTACGCGGCGCTTTTCGCGCAAATTCACGACCCCTATCTCAAGGAGCGCATGGCCGACGTCCGCGACGTGATTAGCCGCCTCGTCGCCAAGTTGGCCGCGAATCCGTCACACGGCGAATGTTTAACGTGTGATGAGCCGGTCGTGCTGGTGGCGACGGAGGTTCTGCCTTCGCAAGCAATGGCGTTTCGGCGCCTCAAGATCGCCGGCATCGTCACCGAGACCGGCGGTCCCACGGGCCATGCGGCAATTCTGGCACGTTCCTTGGGCATTCCGTCGATTGCGGGCCTCGCAGGAGTGTGTCGGGAGGTGGCCACGGGCGACCTGCTCGCGGTTGATGGCAGGCAAGGGCACGTTCACATCCGGCCCGATCCGGAGACCGAGGCCGCCTACCGCAAGCTGCAGCGCGAGTATTTCGACCTGCGTGATCGGTTGGTGATCGAGAATCGCGCACACCAAGCGGTGACACGCGACGGCGCCCAGGTCGAATTGCTCGCCAACGTCAACGGACCGGCCGACGCGGAGATGGCGGTCCGCACCGGCGCCACGGGAGTCGGGCTGTACCGCACCGAGTATCTCTTCCTAACCCACGCGACGGTGCCCTCCGAGGAAGAGCAGCTGGCGGAATACAAAGCGGTCATCGAGGCGGCGCCGTGCAAGCGCGTCACAATCCGCACGCTCGACTTGGGCGGCGACAAGGTCGTTCCCTACATGGGCGAGCGCCGGGAGGCCAATCCGTTCATGGGTTGGCGCAGCATTCGCCTGACGACGGCCTATCCGGAGTTCTTTCAGACGCAGTTGCGGGCAATTCTGCGCGCCGGCTTATACGGCGAGATACGCATCCTATTCCCCATGGTGACGACGTTGGAAGAGGTCCACAACCTCAAAGAGCTTTTGGAGGGAACCAAGGCGAAGCTGCGCCGCGACGGCATTCCATTCGCGGACAAGATGCCCGTCGGGATCATGCTGGAAGTCCCCGCTGCCGCCCTTTGCGTGGGCGCGTTGTTGCCGGAAGTGGATTTCGTCAGCATCGGCTCCAACGACCTGACCCAATACCTGATGGCCGCCGACCGGGACAACCCCAAAGTCGCTCACTTGTGCGAGCCCTTCAGCCCGCCGGTTTTGCGCTTGCTGCGCCACGTGCTCAAGGTGTGCGGCCGGCACGGCAAGCCGGTGACCTTGTGCGGCGAGATGGCCGGCCGGCCGCGCTGCTTCTTACCGCTGTTTGGCATGGGCCTGCGGCAACTGAGCATGAGCCCGGCCTTCGTACCCACGATCAAGGAATTGGTCCGCAACTCGACCGTGGATATCGCTCGCAAAGTGGCGCGGCGAGCGCTGCGGCTCACGACTTTTCACGATGTACGGAATTTTCTGACCAGAGCTACGAGAAGGGTTTGTCCCAACGTAAGTTTACTCGACACGCGTAATTAGAAAAAGAACGACTGTAGGGGGTATCCGGGTGGGCCAAGATAGGGGGAAAATCAAAAAGATTCTTGATGTTCTCAACGGGACCGATATATTTAATTGTTGCCAGCCCACCAGGGGTGGGCGGCTAAGAAAGGTTGTGCTGTAAAGGGGATGTGACATGAGTACGATGGTGATGGAGCTGGATTTCATCGAAGAGTTGCGTCTGCGGCGTTGGGCCCGCGAAAATTACGTGGAGCCCGATAAACGCTCGCAAAAATGGCACCCTATCATCCACGAGGAAATGGAGAAGAAGGACAACGAGGCAGGCTCCCCCTTCGCTAGCCCTACCTACGCTTGGAACAGCTGACAACCATCCCGTCCCATAAGTCAACCCGAGGCCGATTCCTCCACCCGGAGGCGACGACCTCGGGTTCTTTGTTTTTCCTTGGGTTTCTCCATGGGCTTCCTCTCCGGGCGAGTCACTTGCACGCGCTACAAGGTCGGCGGCAAGGGGCCGCGATCCTTCGACCAAGACCATCTCGAGCAGCTGGCCTCCCACGCCATTGGCAAACAAAAGTTGGCGGCAGCCGACGGCAGCCAGACCGGCTGGGGCGCCGGCGACCATATCCTCGACACCCGCTTCGAACTCGCCAAGAACATCATCAACGACGGCTGCCATTTCGCCTTGCGAGTCGATCAGCTCGCCATTCCGCCCGACCTTCTCCGCGCTTATACCCTGATCGAGCTTGAAGGTTTGGCAGCTGCCAATCCCAGCGGCCTGCCGAGTCAACGGCAGAAGCGCGAAGCCCGCATGTCGGCTCGGGAACGCCTGGAAAACGAAGCCCGCGACGGCCGCTATCTAAAGCGGAAAGCGTTCCCCATTCTCTGGGACGCGCCTTCGGGCGAGCTGCTGGTCGGCACGACTTCACCCACCGCCATCGACCGCCTGTACACCCTTTTTCAGCAGACTTTTCGCCGCAACCTCGAAGCGGTCAGCGCGGGCCGCTTGGCGTTTCGATTGGCGGAATTGCATGGTCATCCTCGCAACGTTGACGACGCCAGTCCGACGGTCTTTGTCGCCAGCCAGTCGAAGAGCATCGCTTGGACCCCGGACGAGGCCGACCGCGATTTTCTCGGCAACGAGTTCCTCCTCTGGCTGTGGTATTTCTTGGAGAGTGAGTCCGACACGCTGAAGTTGGCCGACGGCTCTGAAGCCACCTTGATGCTCGCACGTACCCTGACGTTGGAATGCCCGCGCGGCCAAACGGGCAAAGAGCAGATCAGCAGCGAAGGACCGACCAAGCTGCCCGAAGCCAAACGCGCCATCCAGGCCGGCAAGCTGCCGCGCAAGGTCGGCCTAACCTTAGTTCGCCACGACGCCCAATACGAACTGACGCTGCAGGCCGAATCGCTGGTCGTTACCGGCGCACGCCTGCCCGTTGCCGAAGGCGAGGAGGAACGAGCACGCCAGGATGAGCGGATCAACCAGATCCGGCACTTATTGGAGACGCTCGATTTGATCTACGCCGCGTTCGGCCAGCGGCGGTGGGGCGGCGAATGGAACAAGGAGACGGCCAAGATCAAGAAATGGCTGCAATCGTAACCGCTTGCGGTGTTGAAGTAACCGCTTGCAGTGTTGAAGCCGTAGCCGCACCCTTTAGGGTGCGGTGTTGCGCAGCCTGAAGGCTGCGGCTAAAGTTCGCTTCATTTAGCGGGACCTTTTTCCAGCTCCAGGATCATCTCGGTGTCGCCCAGCTTGACGCGCTGCTTGACCATGCCGACCTTGTCCGCGAACCAGTATTCGACATCCATTTTCTGGTCGCCGACCGGGAAATCCTTGGCAAAAATGTGGATGGTGTTTTCAAAAACTCCCGCGGGCACCTTAACCATGGCGCCATCGGCGCTAAAGGTGCCCTCCACCTTTTTCTCCTCGCTGCGCGACGACACCTTCCACGTCTTGTTGTTCTTCAAATCGAAGCTGAAAAATCGCAAGGGCGGCACCATTTCCTTATCGGCGGACCGGAAACGATAGACCCCCTCTTCCAAGATTCCCACGTCTTCGTATTGCGTTTTTTCACCCCGGTCGTCGCTCACCTTGAAGCGCGTGCATCGCACCCAGATTTGGTTCTTGTCCTTATCCGACTTAATCACCTCCTTGCCGCCTTCGCCCAGGTCCTTGAACGGCAAGTCCTCGGTTTTCTCGGCGGTGATGATTACTTTGCCGCGTTCTTCGCGCATCTGCCCGCCCTTGCCGCTGAAAACCCGATACACCCATTGCAGGCCCGGCTCACGCGGATAAAAGCTGTTCACTAAATAGAGCGGCTTGCGATCTTCTTTTTTTTCCTGCCCCGCCGCCGGCGTCATGCTCCAGAACGCAGCAAACAGAGCCAAGACCAGCATGCGCGAACGCTTCATGGTGCATCCCCGATTAGGGTTTGGAACAAAGCTCTTGGAAAACCCACCTTGCCACGACTTTGAAGATTACCGCATTTCGCAAAGAAACACAATCTGTCGAGACTAGCCCGTCGCCGTGCAAGCCGGCGACTGCACTTGACCATATGAGTGGGAGCGGCTATCCGGCCTCGTAGGTCCAGCTTCCGTTGTAGGTCCCGCGAGCCGAGCGGGACCTTGTACAAGGCGGGGCTGGTCCGGTTCGGCTCGCCGGACCTACTTTGGCTCGCCGGACCTACTTTGGTCGACGAACGTACTTCGCAGGACTTTGGAGATGTGCAAATGACTGGCAAGCGAATCGGCCTAATGGCGTTGGCGATGGTGATGTTGGCCGGCTCGGGCTGTTGCCATTGGTGCGACCGGTGGTGTCACCACCAGCAACCCGCCGCTCCACATTATGCTTCAACCGCCTGCGCTCCAGCTTGCGTGCCATGTCAACCCGTCTGCTGTCCGTCTTCGCCCGCTCCTAATTATTGTGCCCCAGGCGCCGCTCCTATGACCGCCGCTCCCATTGGAACGCCTATAACTGCAGTGCCGACGAGCAGCTCGCCCGTGCCCGGCGCCGCACCGGTCCCCGGCAACAACGGTCAATGGCTTCGCAATTATCCGTGATTCTTGAATGGCTAACACGCCACCGGCGTCGGCGTCGCACAGCGCGTCAGCATGTCCATCATTTCCACGCAACTGCTCCAGCGATTCGGAGCCACTGGATCGAGCGCCCGCGATAGAATCGGCCTCTCTACCGGACAGACCAGCGACAGATCGGGCGTCGGCCTTTGATACGCCTCACTGAAAGTGGACGGCGTGTTGCCAAACGGAAAACTGCCGGTGCGCAGATGAACGTAGGTGACGGCCAATGCGTATTGATCGGTGCGATCGCTGAGTCTTCCCTGAAATACTTCCGGCGCCGCATAATTAAGCGTGCCCGTGCGGCGATGGTTGGTCATGGACACCGTTGATTGCACCGCCAAACTGAAATCGGCGAGCTTCACGGTCCGGCCGAAAAGAAGCAGGTTGCTAGGCTTTACGTCGCAATGGCGAAATGCGACGCGCTGGCCGTCAACGAGATGATGCCCGGCATTAAGAAAGTCCAGCGCCAGGGCAACTTGGCTCAAGAAATCGCAGGCGTGGTCCGCCGGTATCGGCGTCTTGTAGTCCGCCAGGTACATCTCAAGCAGATCGAGCAAGCTTCCTTCCGCCAGCTCCATCAGAATCGCTATGAACCCCGGACAGCTCCACACCTGCTCCATTTGTAGAATGTGCGGATGCCGCAACTGCCGAATGGCTTGTAATGCTCGAATTTCCTGCGCGGAGGCCAGCTGTGACTGGCTGGCGAGGAATTTGACGGCGAGGTGCTTGCCGTCGGCAAGGCGCTTGACCTTCCAAACCTGGCCCCAACCCCCTTTGCCCAGAAAATGGACCAGGCGGTAACCCGGGTACGGCTCCGCTCCCTGGCGCAGGTCCAGAACATCAACCTTCATATTTCCCCTTTGAAATCTACGTCTCGCCGCCTTTGAAGTCAAAAAGGCCCGAATTCTCATGAAAACCGCTACGTTGGATCGTCTTACGTCAGGATTGGAATCCCGGTCTACGCCTGAAACCTGCGCTGGCACGAAAAAACGATGTTGATTACCATAACAAGGTGGATTGCCGCTCCGGCGCCTACTTGTAGGTCCCGCGAGCCGAGCGGGACCCTGTGCAAGGCGGGGCTGGTCCGGGTCGGCTCGCCGGACCTACATTGAGAGCGGAATCGAGCTTTTGGTTAGGATGCCCGCGCGCAGGGCACAACTGGAGAAATACCATGGTCAGGAATCAACTGTCCTTACGAACGTTGCCGGTCTGGATCGTGTTTCCTGCGTTAATCATGATGGCTGCCGTGGACGCTCAGACGCGCGCCGCCCAGGAATCCAAGAGCGACATTGCCAAGGCGATCGAGGAGCTGAACCGGGTCACCGGCAGCGCTCCTCTCCAAGGCGCCCTGAACGGGCTGTTGAAGGATAAGGACCAGAGCAAGGAGCTCATCGAAGCGTCGGCGGATCTGGCCAAAAAAAAGAAAGTCCAATTCTCTTACAACGCCGCGTTGGCTCTGGGACTTTCGGCGTCCGACCAAAAAGACATCCCAAGCGCCGAGGTTTTCTTCCGCATCTGTATGGACCAGGCGGCCAAACTGCAGAGCCCCGACAAGATCCTGCAATCGTATAGCGGCCTGATCGAGATCCTCTACGACAACAAGAAATATGCCGAAACCGCCAAAGTATGCCGCGAGCTGCTCGATCTCAAGACCGACGACGGCACGCCGCGGATCGTCATGGTTCCCTTCAACACCAAGTTCGGCGAGGTCGATTTCAACGAGCAGGAAAGCTTTGACGCGGCCAAGCGCATTCGACCGGGGGTTCACAAGATGCTCATCCAGGCGCTCGCCAAGCAGGGCAAGTCGAAAGAAGCGCTCAAGCTTACCGAGAATCTCCTCAAGACGTCCGACCATTGGCTCGACCGAGCCTTCAAGGGAGCGATTCTCCGCGAGGTGGGACAGTTCGATGAAGCCGCCAAAATCTACGAGGACGTGATCGACAGTGCCGCCAAGGACAAAGACCTGGACCCCGAAGATCGCGAAGCCTACACCGAGCGCTATCGCTATCTCTTGAGCAACATCTACATCGATCTCGACCGCATCGACAAAGCTTCGGAACACTTGCTCGAGCTGCTCAATAAGAAACCCGACGATCCCGGCTACAACAACGACTTGGGCTACATCTGGGCGGACCACGACATCAAGCTGGAAGAGGCCGAAAAGCTGATCCGCAAGGCGATCGACCTCGACCGCAAGCGCCGCCAAGGAAACCCGAAACTCGACCCCGAAGACGACATCGACAACGGCGCCTACCTCGATAGCCTCGGCTGGGTGCTTTACAAGCAAAAGAAGTTCAAGGAAGCCAAGGAAATGCTCCTCGAAGCGATCAAAGACAAGCGCACCCAGCATATCGAAATCTACGACCACCTAGGCGACGTCTGTTTGATGCTCGGCGAAAGAGAAGCGGCCGTCAATGCGTGGCGGAAGGGATTAGAGGTGGTCGGCGAAGGCAAGCGCGAGCTGGAGCGCAAGACGTCGGTCGAAAGAAAGCTGGAGAAGGCCGGCAAGTGAAAAAGTAGAGTTCGCCCTACACCTTGCCGTGTGGAATGAAAGTCTGAATAGTCTCTTCCGCCGTCATGAGCATGGTGGCGATGTCGACAAGCTTCCGGTTCTGTTCCGACGCCAGTTTCTGGAGCCGGCGAAAGGCTTCTTGTTCGTCGAGGCCTCCCTTTTTCATCAGAATCCCCTTGGCCTGCTCGATCACTTTGCGATCGGCCAACGCCTTCCGCATATCGGCGGCTTCTTGGCGCAAGGCCTGGAATTGCTCGAAACGGTGCATGGCCAAGGCGATGGCGGGAACGAGGTCGCTCTGCTTGATCGGTTTGACGAGATAGCCCATCACATGGTCCGCCTCCGCACGCTTGATCAGCTCGGCGTCGCTATAGGCGGACACGAGAATCACGGGAATCGGTTTGTCTTGATAAATTTGCATTGCCGCGTCGATGCCGTCCAGTTCCGGCATCTTGATGTCGGTAATCGCCAAATCGGGATTCGTCTTGCGGCAGAGTTCAACGAGTTCGCAGCCATTTTCCGCGACGGCGACCACGCGGAACCCGAGGCGCGGCAGGATTTTCTTGAAATAATCCCGCATGTCCGGTTCATCGTCGGCGACAGCTATCCGCAGCGTCTCGCTCATGGTTTCTTGTAGGGAAGGGTGACGACGATTTCCGCTCCGGGATTTGCGCCAGAACCGACATCGATCTGGCCGCAATGAGCTTCCACAATGCGTTTAGCAATCGCCATGCCCAACCCCGTGCCTTTTGTTTTTGTGGTAAAAAAAGGATCAAAGATGCGCTGTCTTTGCTCGGGAGTGAGACCGGGGCCGTTGTCTCTGATGGCGATCCGGATGGCCGGCTGCCCTTCGATCTCCGTCGAGGAGCAAGACACTCTAATCTGGGCGGCGTCTCCGGAAGCGGCCAGAGAGTTTTCCAGGATGTTGCGAAACACCTGCTCGAGCCGAAACTGATCGACGAAGCAGGACACGTCTTGGCCGTTGATTTCTTCGAAAAGCGTTGCGCTCTTCCCTTGGCGAAGAAGAGCGAGATTCTGCCAGGCCTGCCGCCAAATCCCGGACAAGCTCCATTCTTCCAACTCCAGCTTGAGAGGGGCCGCATAGGTGCGAACCTCCTCATACAATTGCCGCAAGTGATCCTGAGCCAGCTGAATGCGGCTGATCAGGTCCTGTGCTTCGGGACGATCTTCCACCTCCAGGCTGAGCATCTCCAGGCACGCCTGACTGCGCGCCAGGGCATTGCCGCTTTCATGCGCGAGGCCTGTGACCATCTGCCCGATCGCCGCCAACCTCTCGGCTTGCAATGCTTGTTCTTGCGCCTGTTTCAGCGTGGTGATGTCTTGTCCCACGGCAAGAATGGATGGGCCTTCTTCGTAATTGGTCAAGCGTTCCGCATTCCAAACCATCCAGCGCCGCGAGCCGTTCTTGCACCGCACGGGACATTCAAATCCGCGCGTGGTTGTTCCCGCGAGAATCCTGCCAAACTTGCCGTCCATCAGTTCCACGGTCTCCGGTTCGGGGACGAAGATCGACAGGTAATTCTTGCCGATGACTTCGTTTGCCTCATAGCCGGTCAGCTCTTCCGCGAACGGGCTGAAATAGAGGATGGTGCGATCGGGACGCATGATGACAATCATGCACGGGGCCGCCTCGACCAAGCTGCGGAAGGCGGCTTCGGTCCGCTCCTTGGCGCGCGCGAGATTTTGTCGATCGGCGATGCGCGCCAAGCTGGCCCGCAAAGCGTCGGCATCGAGCGGCTTGACGATGTAGTCGGCCGCCCCTTGCCGGACTGCGAGAATGGCCCCGCTCAAACCTGCGACGCCCGTGGAGACGATGACCGCCGCCTTGGGCGCGAGCTCGCGAAGGCGGGGCAACAGAGTCTCCGCGCTTCCGTCGGGAAGCCGATAGTCCAAGATAATGGTCGAAATCTCCGACCAGTTGTCCCGATCAAGCGCCTCCGCGACGGTGCTCGCCGCTTCCACGACGTAACCGTCCAACTCAAGGATGTCGCGCAGATTGGCGCGCGTATCGGGATCGTCTTCGATGACAAGGACTCTGATTTCGCGAAGCGCCGCCATCGGATTAGCCTGAAGAGCCTCCACTGAGTTGCTCCAGCGTGGACAAGAGCTTGGGGATGTCAAACGGCTTATAGCAGACCGCATCGGCGCCTTCGGCGACCACCCGCCGGACCATTTGATCCATCTCCGAGCGATAGCCGGTTATGCAAACCGTGCGGGCTTGCGGATTCGTTTCGCGCACCATGCGATAGACTGACGCGCCATCGCCTTTGGGAAGCTTCATGTCAATCAGCACGACCTTATATTCCCGGTCTTTCAGCCGGGCGGCCGCTTGAGTTTCATCGTGCGCCAAGCAAACCCGATAGCCACGTTCCCGCAAAAGATCCCAGAGATTGGCGCACAAATCGGGATCGTCGTCAACCACCATGACGAGCGGTTGGCCCAGAGCTTGATCGACAAGGCCCAGAAGCTTGGGAAAATCCACCGGCTTGGCGACAACCTGCCAAGCGCCCGCAGCGAGAGCCTCGGCCTTGGTCTCGCCGCCCGCATACGCCGTGACCACAATGGCCACCGTGCCTGCGCGCAACTTCTTGATCTCCCGGTACAAGGTCAGACCGTCCATGCCGGGCATCTTCAAGTCGAGTAGGGCCACGTCGTACGCCTTTTGCCGCACCAGCTCCAAGGCAGCGAGACCGTCGTGCGCCACATCGACCTGGTAGCCCAAATCCGTGAGGATGTCCGACAAGTTTCGACAGGTGTCCGCTTCATCGTCCACGACAAGTATGGAATGACCCGTTTCGTTCATGGTGAAATCCCGTCAAGGAAGAATGGCGCTGAGCCGAACGGTGAAAGAGCTTCCCTGGCCTAGTTGGCTCGTTAGCTGCATGCTGCCTCGGTTCTTATCGAGGATCGCTCTTGCGATGGCAAGACCCAAGCCGAGTCCGCGCGCCTTGGTCGAATACAAGGGTTCCATGATCCGATGCATGTCCTCCGGTGAAATCCCCACGCCGGTGTCCGCGACGGTGACCTCGACGTAATCCTCTACAGTCCGACCGTCAATCGAAAGCGCTCCGCCGTTCGGCATGGCTTCACGAGAGTTGCGGATCAGGTTGGCGAACACGATGCGCAGCTGGTCGATATCGCCGAGCACCGGCGGTAACGACGCGGGGAAGTCCATGGTCACTCGGACGGTGTCCGGAGGCAGGTTCGTCTCCAGGGCCTCCTGAACGCACTGGCCGATGGAACAAGGCTGGAGGCTGGGCACGGGCATCTTCGCGAAGCTGGAAAGCGCCGTGATCACGCCGTCGGCCAGCGTCACATGCCGGCTGATTCGTTGGAGGTGCTCGGCCTTTTTCTCCTCGGAAGGGCTGCGGGCGTTGAGCAGGTAATAAACGGACGTCTTGATCACATTGAGCGGATTTCTCAGTTCGTGCGCCACGCCGCCCGCGACCTGGCCGATGGCCGCCAGCCGTTCGCTGCGTTGTTGCCGGGCGACGTATTCGCTTTGATACGCGTCTTCGATGATCGCCAGATCAAGGTCCATCAGCGTATTGAGCGATCGCCGCGTGTTCCGCAGTTCATCGGCATCGCCTGTCCAACGGTCTTCGAGCGATGCGATCAAGCCCTTGCGCAGCCGGGACAGGGCCACGTTGGTGAAGACCTGATCCAGGCCGATTTCCACGTGGCGCCAACCGACTTGCCACCGCCGCGTTACGTATTCGCTCCCATAGGGTCCGGCCAAGAGTTCCTGAAGCCACTTGAGGAGCGTTCCCTTGAGCCGGCCGATTTGGGCTTTTCCGCCGGTGATGACTTTCCTGGCCTCCGGATGCCGTTCGATCTCCGCATAGAAGTCATCGATGAGCGCCAGAAGATGCGGCTCGAGCAAGCCGGCCACCGCTTGAACGCGGCGCGCGTCGGCGACGTGCCAGCCGACGTATTGTTGCAATTCCTCATAACGCTGGGACCTTGTAGCGTCCAGGCGGAGCTTTTTTTGTTGGATGGTTCTACCTTACACGGAGGGACGGTCATGTTGGTACTTTCACGGCGGGTCGGCGAAGAAATCGTGATCGACGGCTGCATTCGCATTACCATCACCGCCGTAAAGGCGGACCGGGTGCGCGTTGGCGTTTCGGCCCCGCCCTCGATCGCGGTCGATCGCAAGGAAGTCCACGACCGGCGAGCGGCCTTTACCAGTACGGAATTGACGGATTGCGAGGTGCTGCCATGCTGTGCGAGGTGATACCGACCGGCGCGGTCGCCAGTAGCGAAACCGAACGCCTCACGAACGCCGTGCGGAGCCGTCTTTATGGCAGAATCCGCGAGTTTCGGCTGACCTTTCAACAACATGGGCTCGTCCTACAGGGCCATGCACGCACCTATTACGCCAAGCAGTTGGCCCAGCACGCGATCATGCAAGCGACCGAGCTTCCGATTGCTGCAAACGACATCGAAGTACGCGCGCCGGAACGGGCTTACCCTTAGGGCCGCGTAGCGGATCTGCTTGTGCGCGGGGGCATAACGATTAAACCCGCCATGAACCAGAAGAAGGAGAGAATCCCTAAGCCGATTGCAAAAAACACACTCCAGTTCTCCGCGTCGGGCGGCGAGAATAGTCCTGAGACATAGCTGCTTAGCGCCGGCACGCCGAGCACTGCGGCCATCGTCATGCAGATCCAAGCGCCGGCAACGCGTTTACCAAAAAGACATGCTGCAAGCACGAACGCGGCGGGAATGCAGAAAACATAGATTCCCCAGTTGGCGGCCAGAAACACCAGTTCGAGAGCAGTCTCAAAAAACCCCACAAATGCCTCCGTCGATTGCCGCGCCGACAATCATCTCAAGGTAAATCCAGCCGCCACAAAAAAGCACAAAATGCACATAAGGTGGTTTGGATTTCTCTGTGCGTTTTGTGCTTGTTCGTGGCCAGAGGATCTGGCTAATCCTGGGCTTTGACTGCGATCTTCTTGGGCAGCGCCTGCGGCGTCTTGGGAATCGTGACGGTGAAGACGCCTTTGGTGCTGGTGGCGGTGATCTTCTCGGGGTCGGCGCCCGTGGGCAACGGGATTTCACGATAGAAACTGCCTTCGAAGCGCTCGACGCAGTGGTAGTCCTTCTTCTTCTCCTCGCGTTCCTCCTTTTTTTCGCCCCGGAAGATCAGGGAGCCGTCACGCACGGTGACCTCTACGTCCTTGGGGTCTACGCCGGGCAGGTCGGCTTTGACTTGCAGCTCCTTGTCGGTTTCCGACACATCGATGCGCGGCGTCCAACTGACCAAGCTTTCCTCCGTAGGGCCCTCCCACGGAGTCGCGAAGAAGCGGTCGAAGAACTCCCTCATGCCGTTGCGAAACAGATCGATCCCCTCGCCGTTTCTTCGCCGCCATGTAATGAGACTTTTCATGGTTCTCTCCTGGAATGTGATGCTGAGCCGGCCAACCGGGATGGCTCAAACTCCCGCCTCTTGCTCCGTTAAGAGGACATGATTGCAAGCCGTATGCCATTCGCAATTCTTGCCCGGTTCGCCCGCCGAATTGGCTGTTTTCCGAAAAAGCGTCCTTACCGAGGCGAAAGTCGCAACTCCTTGTCGATATTTGGGTTCTGCTTGGTCACTTCCCCCGACGCGCACGTTTTGCAAGGGGGTTTCCCGTGATCTGAATCGTCAGCGTGGGCGCTTGCATGAAGGACCGCCGACCTATTTCCCAGATTTAAGGGTCACGTGGACCTGGAGGGAGGCGCGCATGGGGTCGAAAACGCACAGCTTCCGGTTCGGCTGTGCCGGGGGCGACACGGTTGTTGGGCCCGCCATGTGGAAGCGGAGTAACAAACGCAACCCGAATTGGTTGTCGGATGGCGTACGTCTATGGCGCTTCGGTGGTTGAACGAAATCTCTTTATTCCGGATTTTTCCGGATTCAGCTTGACGGCGAAAAATGCGTCCAGTCCAATGGAGATTCCACCGGCGAAGCCTAGTTTTTCGCGGACGATCGCCTTGAGCGGGAGGAGGATACACGTGCGACGACATCACTTCCTATCCGTTGTGCTTGCCATGCTGGCCGCCGCTCCCGTTGCTGGTCAATCTGGCGGGGACGTAAGAAAAGGGCCGCTTAAGAAGTGGAGTGTGGTCGTGCAGCTCCATGCACCGGACAAGGACGGCTTCGAGCAACTGCCTTTTCAAGCTCTTGCCATCGAAGTTCCCGAGAAGCTTACGTTCATGCGGCCCAGCATGAGCGGGGTCGCTTTTGATGTTAAGGATATCCAAGCAATTGAATGGAAAAATCAATCTTGCAAGGCCAAGGGAGAAGTGAAGTCTCGATGCATCCTACGATCCAAAAGTGAACCAGTCGAGTTTTCGTCCATAAGTTCCGAAGAAATGGGCAAGTCCGAAGAACTGATGAAACTGAAATTCGAGATTAAGAACGAGCAGGGAATACATATTATCCCTATCGAACACCTGAAGAGAATCATCTTCTTGGACGCCGAAGCGCGCACCAGTCGCGCGCCCAAGACCGCCAAGGAATCGCCTCAACTGTACATCAACGAAGGCGCCCATTACGCTTTCATCAACAACTTCGGCGATGGTCCTTACATTTCTTCTAGCCGCTATGTGGAGATTTTCCCAGGCATGCGGCTGCTCTTTTGGGACGACGGCAACTTTCAATTACGCTACAGGGCCGGCGCTTATGGCGGACCGGCACAGGCGAGCTGGGACCTAAGAGTTTATTTCATGAAGGCCAACGTGCTTCACGAAATCGCGCTGAAGACATTTCCGTGCCATATCGACCAGACCAAGGACATTTGCAAGGACCAGCGTGAAATCGTCCACGACGGCTACCACCCTGGCATCCGCGAACACTTCCGGGCGATTCGCAGTTCAGAGTCTTCGGGGCGTTTCGAACGCTGCGGCCGCATCCTATTTGAAACCGAGCATCAGTAAAGCCACTCACGAGACTTCGTTTTCCCGTTCGTTTTGTGTGAATTCGCTCACCCATCCGTCCGATGATGAACTGGGTG
>JACPZP010000005.1 GCA_016195405.1 Planctomycetota bacterium
AAAGTCTTCGCAGACAAGGCAAACCACCCCAAGATGAAAAGCGGTGTCCCCATTCACAGCGCCCGCGTCCGGAAGTACGAAACGACCTTTCCGATTGGCTCAGGCGAGCACGAGCGCCGCGTGATGTCCGGATCAAACCACCACGTGGAGATATTCGAGGGGGTGGACAAAAATGGGAAACCCCATTGGGACGGTGAAGTGATCAGGACCATCGATTCCATGCACCGATTGCGGGCAAAGGAGCCGATTGTTCGGCATGACCATGGTGAGGGTAAGAAGTTCCTGTTCTCGCTCGCGCAAGGAGAAAGCGTGTCGCTAAAAGACGAAACCGGCGAGACGGGCCTTTATGAAATATCCGGTGTTTCGCGGAATGAAAAAGGGCGGGTCGAATTGGAATTCCGCCGGAACACGGATGCGCGGCCCAGCAAGGTATTGCGGAAGATCAAAGGCGGGCGTGTACGCCTAACGCCCGACTCCCTGCGCGAATTGGAAGGTCGGAAAGTAGCCGTCGACCCGCTTGGACGGGTTCGCTGGGCCAATGACTGATCGGATGATCGACCTCTCCGAGGAGCCGGCGCGGCTGTCCGTCCGCGGCGCGCTCCTCGTCATCGAACGCAACGGAAGTGCCGGCCGCGGCTCTATCCCGGCCGAAGAAGGCGGGGACACTGGCTCATCAGAAGGCCCTCCTCCATCCTCCCGTCGGATCGAGGTTACGATTCCGCTGGCCGAGATCGCCGTGTTGGTTGTTTCGCACCCCTGCATCATTTACACCCATGCGGTGCTCTCCGGACTGGCCAAGGCAGGCGCGGCCTACGTGGCCTGCGATGAAAAGCACATGCCAACAGCCATGCTGCTACCGATGGAGGGACACTTCATCCAAGGTAGGCGATTCGAACAACAGGCGACTGTGTCGGGGCCGACGCGTAAGCGGCTTTGGCGGGACATCGTCCGGGCCAAGGTCCACTCGCAGGCCCGTCTGCTTGCGAGGCTGCGGGGAAACGATCTGGGGCTGTCCGCTCTCGCCGGGCGAGTTCGCTCCGGTGATGCGGGAAATGTCGAGGCCCAGGCTTCGCGGCGTTATTGGCCGGCGCTTTTCGGCAAGAACTTCCGCCGCGACCGCTTCGCCAATGACCAGAACCGCTTTCTCAACTATGGCTACGCGGTCTTGCGCGCCGTCTTGGCGCGCGCAGTGTGTGCGGCGGGTCTCCATCCCTCGCTGGGTCTCCACCATCACAACCGGTACGACGCTTTCCGTCTCGCCGACGATCTGATGGAGCCCTTTCGTCCCATCGTCGATGAAGCGGCGGTCCAGTTTATCGAAGACGCGGGGTCTTTGGCGCCGCTTGACAAGCATTCGAAAGCCGTGCTGATCGGGGCGCTGACGCAGCGATTTCACATAAGCGGTGAGTCTCGGACCCTCTTCGATGTTGTCGCTCGTACCGCCGCCAGCCTTGCCGCCGTCTTCGCGGGTGAACGCAAGAACCTCCTCCTACCGAAAATCTGAACATGCCCAACGGGGTGAGGAACCTTTCGGAGTATCGTTGCATGTGGCTCTTTGCCCTGTTCGATCTTCCCGTAGACACCAAGGAGGCTCGCAGGGAATACGTCCGCTTCCGCAAAGCCCTCTTGGACGAGGGTTTTTCGATGCTTCAGTTTTCAGTCTATGCGCGCTACTGCGCGAGCGAAGAGGCCAGCGATTGCCACCGCAGACGCGTTCGCGCCGTTCTTCCGCCGGACGGGCAGGTGCGACTGCTTGCCGTCACGGATCGACAATTTGGCAAGATGGAAGTTTTTCTTGGAAGAAAGCGGGAAGGCGTAGAGGAGCCGCCATCGCAGATGGCGTTTTTCTAGGGCTCGCGAAGCTGGATTTCCCCCGCAAGCGCTGGGCTTACGGGGGATCCATTATACCTGAGCGACGATTCCCGGCAAACCACAGTCCGGGTTTACGTCAGCCGCCGGGAAATCCCATTATACCTGAGCGACGATTCCCGGCAAACCACAGTGCAGAGGTCGAGGGGAAAACCGGCCTACAAATTATACCTGAGCGACGATTCCCGGCAAACCACAGTGATCGCCGCGAGACACCACGTCCGCGTCGGGTTTCAGGATTAGGTACGCAGTGCGTACCGGATTGTCGATTGCAACGATCTTGACGAATGCGTTCCACATCCGATGCCAGAGAGAGCCGCGACTATCGCACGTCATTCATGTTTCCCGCTTGAGTTGTCCTTCCCCATCAACTCCGCCCCAATCCCTGAGGGGCATTGCGCTTGAGCACAAAACATCTCAGAAGGGAATTCGCACCTACTTCCCCGTCGATTCTTCGACCTCCGATTGCGGCGCACTCAAAGCATGCAGTTCCAATCCCTCAATCTCCTGCAACGTCTTCCCCGCGATGCCTTGCAAATCTCCGTACATCCCGACCGTCGACCGCATGACGCGGTCGATCTGTTCCTCGCGCTTGGCCCACTGCTTCGTGATGGCTTTCTTCTCCTTGTCGAGATCATCCTGCATGGAGGAAAAGGCTTCGACGATGGCTTGGACGCGCTGGCGGAAGCGGGGACCGGTCAGGTACTGATAGACCATCTCCATTTTCGTCTGCTGCCCCTCGCGGGCCTGGCGGGCTAAACCCACCTCGATCAGAGTCTGGCGCATCGCCATCCCGACGGGAAGGACCGCCCGTGGGTGGGCCACCCACACGCCGTCAACCAGATCGAAGGTCTCGACCTCTTTCGGAAGAGCTTGGCTGATGATGACCGCGATCTCAGCCTTGGCCGCTCTCTGGTCTTCACGCAGCTTCACAAGCCATCCGTCGCTCCAATTCTTGGTGCGCTTGGACTCCCACAAGATCGTTCCGCACTGCTGGCCAAGCGGACCGTTTACGCGTTGCAGCACGTCCCCGCCGTGCTCGCCTTTCGGGACGGGTTCGATCGTGTCGCGCGGAAACTTTGTGCTCAACAGCGCTTCGAGTTCAAGCTCTTGAACCTCGCCTTGGAGTTGCTGCGAGCCTTGCTCCGCCTTGCGCTTGAGTTCCTCGATTTGCTTCTGCATCGCGGCGATGGTCTGTTCCTTTTCCTTCACCTTGAGGTTCAGCTCATCTTCCGCTTCTTTCTTGGCCTCCTGCCGCGTGGCGGCAAGGCCCTCCTGTATGCGCTTTTGAACGGTCAGTTCCAGCTCGCGTTTGGCATCGTCCAGCTCGCGCTGTTTCTTGATGAGTTCCGCTTGCGCGTTCTGCGCTTCGGCCAGTTTTTCATTGCGCTGTTTCAGCACTTCTTGCAGATCGGCGAGTTCCCGCGCCTTCTGCTCCAGATCGGTGGCCGCCGCCAGCTTCGCTTTCTTGGACTCCTCCGCAGCAATCCGGGCGCGATCCTTTCTCAGTTGCTCTTCGACCTGATTGGCCACCTGTTCATCGAGCTTGTTCTTGGCATCGGCAAGCTGCTTTTCTTTCTCGCGCATGGCTTGCTCGCGCTGGGCGATGTCGCTGTCTTTCTGCGCCAATTGCTGTTCGAACTGCTTGCGGGTGGACTCAATCAGCGGCGCCGCAAGCGATTCGGTGAGTTTGATTTCCGTTTTGCAGTTGGGGCATGTGATGGTTGGTTCTGTCATACCTCCCTCTCCTTCAAACCTGCGCTTGCCGGTTCGTTCTGCGCTTTTCGCGGCCGAGCGGGACGACGACGTGGACCTGCTCCCCCCCCAAATCCTCCGCTCCCTTCCGCCAGGCGCGGGGCCATTCGCTCCCCGCGGCCCTGTTCGCCCGGCATTCTGCCCGAAACCCGGCCTGCGATCAACGCCCCTCCTCCTTACCACGCCCCGGTGACAGATGGGGTCACGGTCGGTCGAAAAATAATTTGATTCTCTCGCCCCACCTTCGTTTTGCGAACCGCTTCCGGAAATTCGATTGATGGCCAAGACATTGGCTATACCACCACTTCCTTTACATACTGCGCCTGTCGCTCCCGCACCACCAGCGCCCGCTCCCTCTCGATCTCCTCAACCGGTTCCTTTTCGCCGGGAAGACGCTGCTTCATATTCAGCGTTCAGCGTTTTCGGACCGCTTTGTAAACTGCCTGCCGTTCTTTTGCGATGAATCCGATCTTCTTTGCCTTCGGCTCCGGCTCGGCCATAAGCAGCCGGATGGCCTCGAATATCGCGCTGATTTCTTCATCGTGCCTTTCGATCTTTTTTTCGAGCTGCTCCAGTTTATGCGCAAACTCCTTATGGGTGGCAAGCATCTCCCGCAACTTCACAAAAGCACGCATGATGGCGATGTTTGCCTGTATGGCGGTTTCACTGTTGAGAACAGTAGCGAGCATTGCCACCCCTTGTTCGGTGAAGACGTAGGGCTGAGACCCTCCAAGATGTTTGCGTGAAGGTATCGCATTTTGCGATACCATGATGTCTATCTCCTGGTCGTTCAATTGAAACATAAAATCCTCTGGGAAACGTCTCGTGTTTCGTTTTACTTGCTCTCTCAACCGTATCGGTTTTACGCCATAAAGAACTGCCAGGTCTTTATCCAGCATGACTTTCTGACCACGTATCAGAAAGATTCTTCGCTCGATCACCTCAACAGGAATCAATTCTTTCATCTTCTCTCCGTTCCAAGGCCGCATTTTGCGACCTTAAATCAGCATTGGGGCTCCGAATTGGCGTGTCGAACGAGGATATCACAATTTGTGATATCCTTATTGGAAATCGAGGGTCATCGTGTTCAAAGCACGGATGTTGACATCCTCACGTTCCCTTCCCGCGTTTGAGTCTGGCAAGGCGCTCACAATTTATGACCACCTCCAGCTTCTCGGCCTGAGGTCAGTCGCAAGCGACGTCCTCGTCATACCCCAATCTTCGCCAGTATGGCCTTGAGTGCGGTATCGGCGGCTTTTGCCTCATCCTCTAAAGCGTTCAACTCCTCCACGATCTCCGCGATCGGCCGATACTCCTCACCCTCACCCGTGTGGATGTAGCGGCTGGGCGAGATGTTGTAGTCGTTCTTGGCGATTTCCTCGCGGGTGACGATGCGACCGAGTGGGCGGTTGCCAACCGCCCCTACAGCATCTTCCTTCCATGCGGTGAAGGTATCGGCGATGCGGACGATGGCGTCGTCGGGGATGTAGTCTTGGGATCGCCCTTCACGAACTCGCGGCTGGCGTTGAGCAGGAACAGCCTGCCTTGGCGCTCCTTGGGCTTGGCCTTGTTGAGCACGATGACGATGCCCGAGGCAGTGGTGTTGTAGAAAAGATTTTCCGGCAGGTAGAGCACGCCCTCGATGAGGTCCTGCTCCACGAACCAGCGGCGCACGTCCTTTTCCTTGTTGGTGTTGGCATTGCCGCTGCCGCGCGAGGCGGCGCCGGTGTCGAGCACCACGGCGGCGCGGCCCTTGTCGTTGAGGCTCGCGAGGATGCTGCATCCAGCCCCAGTCGGCCTTGCCGCCGGGGTAGCCGGCTCCCCCCTTTCCACCACCAGCGAAGCGGTCGAGCTCGTCGGCGTCGTAATCCTTTTCCTTGAACTCGGTCTGGTTCCACATGGGATTTGCCACCACGCGGTCGAAGGTCTGGAGGCGGTTGCGACCGTTTTTACTTTGGCGGAATTTCGGCTTGCGGAAAGTGTCTCCGATCTGAATCTCGCTTTCCATGTCGTGGATGATCATATTCATGTTGGCCATGGCCCAGGTGCCGGGCTCGTTTTCCTGGCCGTAGAGTTTGGCGGGCGCGAAGTTCTTACCCTCACCCCAGCCCTCTCCCAGAGGGAGAGGGGGAGAAGCGGAGGCCCCTCTCCCGCGGGGAGAGGGGAGTGAAGCCATTTTCTCATTCAACACCAGTTCGCACTTGATGAGCAGGCCGGCGGAGCCGCAGCAGGGGTCGTACACGTCCATGCCCGGCTCGATGTCCATGATGCGCGCCATGACGAGGCCGACCTCGGCGGGAGTGTAGAATTCGCCGGCGCTCTGGCCCGAGCCTTCCGCGAACTTGCGGATGAGGTATTCGTAGCTGCGCCCGATGATGTCCGGCTCCACGTCCTTGAGGCCGAGGCGCTTGGCGCTAATGGCCTCGATCAGGTTCGAGAGGTGGTCGTCGTCGAGGTCGCGCTGGCCGTGGGTGGTGGCGTTGAAGTCCACCCGGTCGATGATCCCCTTGAGTAGCGGGTTGGCATCGGCGATGGCACGTAGATGAGTGGTGAGGCTCTCGCCAATCTTGTCCGAGAGTGTGCGGATGGCTGACCACACGGCGTCGTCCGGGTTCTTGGGCTCCAGCGGCAAGTAGAAGCGCACGAGCTTCTTGTCGTGCTTCACCAGCTTGAAGGCCTTGGCGCGCGAGCCGACCTCCTGGGCGATACGGTTCAGCTCGTCGTCGAAGACATCGCACAAACGCTTGGCGAGGATGAGGGGAAGAATGAACTCCTTGTACTTCGGCGCGTCCTTCGCGCCGCGGATGGAACAGGCGGCGTCCCAGATCTAGGCTTCGAGGGATTTATCGGCGGGGACGGGCATGATTGTTACTGCCGGTATTAGGTCCCGCAATCATCAGCCGTGTCACGGCGTCCGCCTCCATCGACTCTTTGGCCTTGGATAAAACCTCTTTGCAGTTGGGGCAGATGATGGTTGGTTCTGTCATACCTCGCCCCCCTTCAACCCTGCGCTTGCCGGCTTCGCTCCGAGCTTTTCGCGGCCGAGCGGGACGACGACGTGGACCCGCTTCCCCCCAAATCCGCCGCTCCCTTCCGCGAGGCGCGGGGCCATTCGGTCCCCGCGGCCCTGTTCTCCCGGCATCTTGCTCGAAACCCGGCCTGCGATCAACGCCCC
>JACPZP010000006.1 GCA_016195405.1 Planctomycetota bacterium
AGATGGTCTCGGCGGCGCTGATGGCCCGGCCGTCACTCAGGAACGCGACCTTGGCCTTGAAACGCGGCTGGGCGGGCTTCACCTTCCAGTCCGAAAACGCGAACTGCATCTTCTCGTGATCCGGTCTTAGGACGAATGGGATATGCCACTGCGCGCAATTGACGGGCTTGTCGGTCAGATGATCGAGCACGCCGAACCCGCCGCGGCGCGGGTAGCCGCGCAGGTCAAACACGATGCCGGTCGCCTCGGCCAGTTTCGGTCTGGCGGCGCGGAATTCTGCGTCGGTGATGCGGTCGATGTCCACGTACATCACGCCGGGTTTCAGCTCGGCGATCTTTTCGGGCCGTTTCTCCTGAAACTCGGTAAATGGCACGGTCCGCCGCAGCTTCACTTCGCGGGTTTGTCCGGCAGGCGAGAGGATTTCCAGCTTGAGCGCCGAATCCTTGACCCCCAGCGCTAACTCCGCCAGCGCGACATAGCGGCGGTATTGCGGCGTCGCGCTGGATATTAGCTCCTCGCGCTGGGCGATTACTTCGGGGGCGGGCCGGCCTTCGATCTTGGTCACCACGTCGCCGGGTTTCAAGTCCGCGTCGGCCGGCGCGTGCACGATTGCCAACCGCTCTTCGACCCAATCCCATTGAAAGGGCGGGCGGAAGGTCTCCTGATAGCGGAAGCCGCCCTGATTGACTCGGCCGTGGCCATCGTGGAGCGCGGCCACCAACCGGCGCAACGTGTCGAGAAACGCGCGCTCGTTCGGGTCGGTCGCCGCTGCCTTAAGCGCCTTGCGCAATTCCGCCGGCCAGTCGGTCTGGACCGCGTCGAAATAGGGATAGAAATGCTGAAAGACGTTCCAGGCGAGAGCGACGGCGGCCAGGCGGGTCGCTCGGTCGTTGCCGGTAAAGAAGATGTTGGCCGAGCCGTCGTCGGCCGCTTTGATTACAACTCCGGCGGGTGGAAGGGCTATGCGCGGATAGGTGCCAGTGTCATCGCCGTAAAGGCTTAGCGGCAACCAGCAAGAAACGCCGCCGCCCAAGTCCGCGGTAAACGGCTTGGCCGGATCGGGCGGCGCGGCGTCGGGCAGCTTGTCTCCCTTTCTAAGAGACTTTGCAGGATCCTTGGAGTTCACGCGCTCGCTGGAATAGATGGAGCCCGGACTGCCCGTTCCAACTCCGTAATGACGCCAATAAACGATTTTAAGGTTGTCCTTGCCGGCGGGAGGCGCCAGGCTCGGCAGATCGTCATGGATAGCGCCCGTAAGGCGCACGCGCAGCGGCGGGGCGATGCGTCGAATCAGCTTTTCCAGCACGGCGACGAGTTCTTGCGGATTCTTCGCCTTTTCAACAGCCTTCACGCCGCCGTGGGCGAAAGCGTTCCAATCCGTGGCGGCGGCCTCGTCGGCTGGGTGGAAGTAGCGAACGTAGCCCAAAAGCCGCGCAAATGCGACGAGATTGTCCAGTCCCCGGTCGTCGAGCGCCCGGGCCGGCTCGTTGCCCTCTCCCGCCTTGCCGATGACCTCGATCCGGACATGATCGAACCACGCCTTGCCGTTTCCTTTGAGGATCAACTCCAGGTCGATGCGGTCGGAATCCTCGGCGACTTCCGCAACAATTTGACAGTCGCGCCATTCCTTCTGCACAATAGGCCGGTCTGCCATGTCGTCAAAAAAGTTCGGCGCGCCGGCCTTGGGCGAAATACGGACCAGAAACTGGGCCCCGGCGAGGGAGTTCTTTTCCGGCTCGCATCGGGCCGCGACCTTGAATGCGACGCGCTTGCCTCGAAAGGGAGCGGCGTCGAGCGCTTGCGTGAGCTTGCCCTGAGCCACCGAAGCGTAGAAATCAACGGCGTTTTTGCCCTTGGCGTCACGGCTCAGGAGAACGCAGCGCTTGCCGCTTTTGGGGTTGTCTTCACTGATGAGGGCCGTGAAGCCCTTTACGTCGGCGGATGCCGGCACGGTCCAACCCACGGGAACCTTGCCGACCTCGCCTTCCTCGAAATCGAGGTTCGCCGGCGCTTGTGCGGCGACCGCCTTGGGGCCGGTCGCGGCGAAGATGGCGGTTACGATCAGGAAACGGAGCAGGCAGTTCGTCCGAGGACTGAGGGAGAGGCGGCACATGGCGAATTTCTCCAATCGAGAAATCACAGTGTCTTCAAATACTCAATCACCGCCCGCCGCTGCTCGTCCGTGAGATCGTCGCCGAACGTGTGCCCTTGGTTGCTGCGGCCAGGTTGCGTGGTGTCGTAGGTCTTGCGGCGTTCGTAGGCGGGTAGCGTTTGGTCTGGGGCGTTGTCGAGAATCTGTACCTTCCAGCCGATGTTCACCTTGTCGTAGGCTTCTTCGTCGGTCTTGAACGAGCGTGTGAAGATCTTGGGCCGCGATTTGGAGTTGAGGACGCCGGCCAAGGTCGGCACGGAGCCGTTGTGGAAGTACGGCGCCGTCGCCCAGATGCCGTCGAGCGGCGGGGCTTGGTAGCCTTTCGGCTCGGACACGGGGCCGTATTCCTTTTCCTGGCCGAACCAGCTCTTGTTGTAAAATTCGCCGAGGCTGCGCGACAGGCCATCGAAGCGATTGCGATCGGTGCCGATCTCGTCGATGGGGATGATCTTGTTGGGATAAGTCCACTTCTCACCGTAGGTTCCATGGCAGCGGGCGCAGGTGTTGTTGAAGATCTTTTGTCCCGTCTCGGCCAAGTTTTTGTCGATGGGAAACAGATACTTCGGCGCTTCCAGGCTCAGCAGATACGCCTGAATGTCGGCGAAGGTCGCTTCTTCCTTTTCAAATTGCGCGAGGCCGTTGCCGGGCACGAGCATGAACTGCATAATTGAGCGGACCGAGCGGGCGTGGCTGGTGCCGGTGTAGTACATGGTCTTTTTTTTCTTGAGAAGCCACCAGGCGGGCACGTCCTCGCAGAGATCGTCGCGCAGGCCGAAGTCGTGTTTCTTGAATCGCAGTTTCAGATCGGGTTCGCGGTGCTCCAGCAAATAGACGGCCATGCCGGCGGCTTCCGAGGTGCCGCGGGCGTTGCTGAAGGTGAACGGCAGCCTGCCGCTCGTTCCCAGAGTCCGGTTGAAGTCTTCGAAGAACGCGTGCACGTCGAGCGAGGCATTGCCCAGGCCGACGTAGCTCTTGCCCATGATTGAGCCGGCGTGGCAGAGCATGCAGTCGGTGGTGATGCCTTTCCCGAAAAAGCCTCGCGATTCGCGTAGACCCATCGGCAGCCGGCCATTCTCATAGGGAGCGGCGTGAAAGCCGTAGTGCTCGCGCAAGGATTCGTCGTATTCCTTGGGAGCTTCCTTGAGCGCCGGCTGCCAGTATTTCCAGACGCTATCGTAGCCGAACATGCTCCAAACGGGCGGGTTGAACGCGCGGGTCAAAAGCGCGTCGCGGCCTCGTTTAGCGGCCTCGTCCAAATCGTTGGCGGACACCAGAGACGGGAAAATGAGAGCGACGAGCGCCACGCCAAAATGTCTCATTGCGCCTCTCCTCGATGGTGTGAATCATTCTACTGCTTAGGCGAGCCGATGCTCAGGCGAGCCGGAAGCGTGAACGACCTGAGAAAGCCGCGGACGGTTTTCTCGGGTCGCTGACGCTCCCGGCTCGCCTCAAAAAGCCGGCTCGTCTTAGTCAACCGGCTCGCGCAGAGCTACTTTACTTCGGTGATCTTCAGAACCGCCGGCGCGGTGTCCTTGCCGAAGGTCCCGACCCAGATGTCGTAGCGCCCCGATTGCGGCTTGTCGAACTTGAGGAGCGGATTCAGGTTGCCCGGCGCTTGATCGTCGTTGGCGATCCATTTGCCGTCGGGGAGATTAATAAGCAGCGTGGTGTCCGCTTCCGCCTCGACGTGGATCGTCAGGGCAAGCTTGCCGGCCGTGTATTCGAGCTGGAAATCCGGCGCCTTGGCGACGAACGCAGCGACGTCGCCCAGATTGGTCTTGATCGGTCCGCCGGCCACGAGCTTCTTCACGTACGGATCGGGCGTGAAACCGGCTTTCAGCTTCACCGATCCATATGTCGGCTCCAACGTCGGGTCTTGCGTGGCTGCGCGGCTTGCAAACAGCGCGACCACCACGGCGGCCGTGCCGAGAACCAAAGCAAGTCGTCTCACCGCGAACTTTTTCATGTGCGACTCCTTTCAAAGATAGTGTCCGTGAAACTGGGGCAATCTTAACAAGGAGCTAGGCAACGGATCAAGAAGAATGGACAACGACGAAAACGATAGACGATAAACGCGGATTGTGAAAATTTAACTTGCCGGAACGAATTCGCTGCGTAGAATCGCTTCGTCCGAAGCCACCAACGGTTGATGGCTTTCTGGTTCAGTGGAGTTCTGTTAAGGAGGATCTTTCATGAACACCCTGATCATCACGCTGTCTGCGGTTCTTGGTCAAGCGGGCGAAGAGATTCAATCTCCTCTTTGGCAGCGCGACTACACCCAGGCCAAGCAACGGGCGGCCCAGGAAAAGAAACCCATGGCGGTGTTTCTGGCCCCCGGGGAAAACAGCATGAACAGGCTGATTCCGGGAGGGCTGAGCGATCAAGCGAAGCGGATTTTGAGCGACAAGTACATTTGCGTCATGATCGACACCAACACTCCCAAAGGCCAACAGCTGGCCATGGCCTTCGACATCCGCCAGGGTCAAGGTCTGATCATCAGCGATCGTGGCGGCGCCTACCAGGCCTACTGGCAGCCCGGCATTATCAACAATCAAATTCTCACGCGCAACCTGCAACGGTTCGCCGACATGACCGACATTCAAGTCACGATGATTGCCGGCCGGCCTAGCTTCTATCAGGGCGAAGACGGCCCGATGCAACCGATTCCGCAACAGGGGCGCATGATCAACCGTCGCGGGGAGGCAATCTATGCCGACTCCACGCTCCAACCCACGGAGCGACGCCGCATCCTGTTCCGCAATCGCGCTTACAACGGCGAAGGACGTATGCGGCTGTTTGGTTTTAATCGCTGAGTCGCGATCACGAAGCCCAAAACGCCGAGGTGCGCGAGCAAGCGTCCTCGGCTTTTTTCATGCGCACCGAAAAAGGGGACATCCATGTTTTATTTGCTAATTAGGGTGCTTATAAAACATGAATGTCCCCTTTTCAGAACTTGACCAGGCACTCGACGGCGGCGGTTAGCTGGCGGTCGCTGCGATGAAAGAAGCCGGCCGGGCCGAACGCGGGGACGCCGGCGAAATCGGCGCGCACTTCGGGACGGACGGCGATCCACGGGCGCGGGCGAAAGGCGACGCCGGTTGTCAATGCGCCATAATTGGTGGCGAAGCCGGTGCGCGTGCCGTTGACGTCGTCGAACCATTCCGCGCGCGCCTGCAAATCCAGCTTCGGACCAAGCTGAAAGATGCCGATCGTGTACAAGCCAACCCACTGGCCCAACCCGATGCGAGGGACGCTCTGATCCCAGCCCAGGTTGGCCTGAATGACCTGAGTCAGGAAGTCGCTCCACGTGTGGCGGACGCTTAACTCGACGACGGTTGCCAATGAGCCGGGCTTGAAGGGCGTCGTCTTGCCGACCGCTTGGTCGCCGATGAGGAAGCTACCGGTCACGAGAGTCTTTTTTTCTTCCTGCAGCCAATAATTCACCTGCGCAATGTGACAGGGGGAGTCGTCGCGAAGCGTGAAAAACGTGTTCGAGCCGAGGGTCACGCCGTAGCTGAGGTCGAGCTGTTTCGTGACGTGCCAGGTGGCGTAGAAGCCGGTGTCGTCGCCGTCTTCGCCGTACTGCCATTGATAGGTCAGGGAGTAAAAAGGCCGCAACGGCGCCATGTACGACTCGTAGCCCATGAGCGATCCTTGGCGGCCTAGTACGAAGTCAACGCCGCCTTCCGTAAGGACCGGCGCATGGGCCGAGAGGTAGAGCTGCCGAATCGTTCCGCCGAAGCGCGGGTTGGAACTCTGAATGTCGCCCGGTCCTTGCAAGAACGCGGCGTCGGCGCCGGCGAAGAATTGGAAGTAGAAGCCCAGCGACCATGCATCCGTTTTCAGCGGCCTATCGATGACGAATGCCGCTTGATTGAGCAGAAACTCCTGTCCGAAGCGGTTCATCCGTGGCTCAACGAGAAGCAAGCCGCTGCCGCTGGTAGAGGACGTGTAGCCGGAGTCTAGCCAGCCGTAGACGCGAAAGTGAGAATCTTGCGCGCGACACGCCGGAGAGACTAAGAGCAGGCAGAGCAGCGTGAGTAGGCACCGCATCGCCTGTAATCTCCTGTTCATTTTTTGTGTGGCTGCTACGCGCGGCCCCGGTTCTTCCATCGGCTCAAGCCGCAATGCAATCTGAGCCCTTTGCCAAGGTGCTAAATTCGGCGCTCTTTACATGGACGAAAGAATTGGCGACTTCGGAAGAATCGGTAGTGAGCTCGTCCGTCGCTCGTTGCATGAAACGCGCAGCGAGTTGGTTGATGCCGAGCGCTCCAGGTTTTCGTCCAGTATTTGCCTGCTTGCATTATGCCGAGTGCACCGCATAGAATCCCAAGAGCGACAACGCATAAGCCAAATGGGAGCCCACAATGGATCCTTCCGGTGAAGTCCTGCAAGTGCTGCGCGAACTTCGTGACAGTCTGAATGAGCTGGTTCTGACAATGAAGGCTAATCATGATTGGAGCGAAAAGCGCTACGAGGACGCCAAAAAAGAACGAGAACCAGACTTGAATCTTTGGCGAGAATCTACCTTATACTACATTGGCCGGCATGAGAGGCTTCGGCGCGTTTCAATCGCGGCTATGATCTTTCTTGGTATCTTGCTTCCTCTTTGCGCCGTCGTTCTGATTTTGGGATTTGCTGGCGTGTTTGGCTAGTCGTCAACACAGTCCTGGCTCATTCCCAAAATGTCGGTTTGGGCCGCGATCACTTCGCTTTGCCCGTTACATCCACGATTTCTTCCTTTTCGTCAGTTGGGATGTAGCGGATCTCTTTGGCCGTCAGATCGCATTTCGCCAGATCGATGCTTCGAATGCGGCTGTTCTCGTAAGTTCGGAAATAGAAGCGGCGATTGGTGAGGTCGCTGACACTGGTCCACAGGGTGTAGTCGGCGGCGCCTGGGCCGTCTTTGTCTTTTTCCCGCGCCGCCCCCTTGGGGATATCGAACTGATTCAAGAGATGAAATGTTTGCTTGACGCCGTCTTCCGCCGTGGCCACCTGCTCGGCGAAACGCGTGAACGCGAAGGCACGGACCAGGCGCGATGGTGGTGTAAAATCTCCCGGCAAGCCAAGCATGCCGCTCCCCTGACCCGGCGGTGTGAGCTTGACGTTGTTGACCTCGATCGGATCGGCGTTGTATTCCGAAAGTCGAACGTAGTTCTTCAGGTTGGTCATGTGCCAATCGAACGTCGGCGAGTTGCTCATAAGCGCTAGTGGGTTGTCGTGGACATGCAGCTTGCCATCCACGTATTCGAGCACGACCGATTTGCCGGTTGCGTCGTGGAGCCGAAAGTGCGCCGGTGGGCCCGACTTCCAAGGTCCAAGCGCGACGGAGCCGACGAACACCTCCTTGGCGGACTTGACGGCTTCCTCGACGTTCGCCGCCGTTGTGAGCAGATAGGTGCCGATTTCCCACGGCGCCAGTGCCTTGGCCGTGGAGTCTACCGGAACGTCCTGATATTTGGCGTAACCCGGAAAGTAGAACAGGCCGATTCCAAAACCCTTCTCGTTGATGCCGTCGATGAAAACGGGAAGCTTCAGGCCGTTGAAGCCGACGGCGCCGTATTTCGTGGTCCATTTCAGGCCCGGCTTGTTGCCCGGCGCGGTGCCTTGATAGGTTTTGCCGCGCGGGACGATCATCCCTTCCGATTGGAGATCGGCGCCGAATTCCAGCGTCCGCCCGGTGATCTCCGAGCCGTCTTTCGGCTTGACGCGGACGCCGGTGCAAGCGTCGGCAAGGAGACTGACCATGAGCAGACATGCGAACGACGCCGACAACATTGGCCAAGTGGAGCGATACATCTTGTTCTCCAGAGGACAAGAAGGAATGCAGATGGAGATGATCGGACCCGTTGATTCTATTTCTTCGGGCCGAGTGTTTCCATGTACTGCGCGATGATCGCCATCAACTCGTCGAATTCGGCGCTGGTCCGAATTTCGCCCGTCCAAATCTCCTTGGGTTCGCGGCCCGTGAAATGAACGGCGGCAACCGTAGCCGGCCCTCGCCGCATAATTTCAATCGTTTGATGGACCGTGCCGTCAGAGCGCTTGTCCCAGCGATGTTCGTTCGAGGCATATCGGTCCCAAATTTGCCCTTTGTAGCGTCCGCCATTGTCGTAATCCCAACCGAACTTGGCGGCGTAATCGTCGAATTCCTGGTTGTCGCTCATTGGAATCGCCCTTTAGGATTGCGGGATTCAATGCCCGATTCGTTTCATGAACGAAATATACGTTTCAGGACTTGCCTGTGTGTCTTGAATAAATGAATCTCAACGCCACCTGATTTCCACCACCTGCACGTCGCCAGGATGCACACGAATTCGGATTTCACGCCATTCACCTTGGTTTTGCAGCGCCAAATCGCGGGGCTCGGTCCATTCCTTGGCGGATTTGATCGGCAGCTTGGTTCGCAGGACGACGTCGCTGAACGCGCGGCGGTCGACACGGGCGATGCCGGTTTGCGTCTTGTCGATGCCGCGATTGTTGATCAGGCTTACCAGCCAACCATCTTTCGTCTTGTTCATCTGATACATGATTTCGCCTTGCGGCCGTTGGCCGTCGGCCAAGCGCACCTCGACGGGGAGAAGACCGTCTGTCAGGGCGTTCATTAGGTAGGGGATGGCGGGATGGGCGCGCTCGTCGAGGCCAACAAGGTTTGGGATGAGCGTGACGATGACGGCGCCTTGGCCGACCTGATGGCGCGTTATGAGTGGGACTTTCGGGCCGGCCCAAGCTAGAACCTTTGCGCCTTTTAGTTCCGTTCCGACGACTCCGTACGGAATCGCCGGGCGAACTTCTTGGCCGTCGGGAGACCACTCTTTCGCCAATGATGTGGTGCCTTTGACGGCAATACCGGTGAGCGTCGCGGGCCATTCCCTGCACGCCGTGAAGTTTACGACTAACGTGCCGCCTTTTTTCACATACTCGTCGAGAACTGGCTGCCACGGACCGCTCAAATCCACGTCGCCGGCCGCCCAGATTACTGGATAGTTGAAGATCGATCGTGCCTTCGCCGGGCGGTCGACGAGGACATCGAAGATGTCGCCGTAGATGCCGCTCGGCATGCTCTGGACATCTGGCGCGGCGGGCAGGCCTTCCACGACGGCGGCGGGATGCCAGCAGATGTTGAACAACTCGCGCAGCTCGCGGTCGTTGACGTCTTCGGGGTAGTGATGCAGCATCTTGCAGCGGTAATTGACGCGCTCGTAACCGTGACCATAGCTGAGCAGGATGCCGATGGGCGTGTAGGGTTCGCCGCGGTCGGGGAGCCGGCTCGCGAAGCTCTGAAAATCCTCCGTGGCCCGGCCGAACGGTGAGAGCTGAATTGGATGCGTTCCGGGGCCCGGGAGCATCCATTGGTTGGCCAGGTTTTGCTCCCAATAGATAGCCGACGCTCCTCCCATGTAATTGAGATAGTAGAGCTTGCGATACCAGGCGATCGAGACGCCGTCGGTTTCGGAGTACTTGCTGTGGAACCAGGCGTGGCCGGCGCCGCGCGGCACCTGCGGGTTTTGCGAGAAATAGTTGCAGGCGTCGCCGAAGTTGCCGCTGGCGTAGTTGATCCAAGCATGGCCGTACTGCCGGGCGGCGCCGCGCTCGAAAGCGATCCGCATCGGGACATGGACGTTGGTGGCGTCGATCTCGTAGCCGACCGTCTTCACGCCCGATTCATGAAAGAGATGGGCGAGGCTGATCGAGTCCACTGACAGGCACGAGATGCCCTTATTCCAGTGATCCTCGCCGACTTTGGTCTTGTAAGATTTGCTCCAAGCCTCGGCCTGCTGCGCGCGCCATTGTTTGATGAGTTGATCGGCAAAGGCTCGTCGCGATTTAGGCGGCGCCGCTTCCGGAAAACCGATTCCGGTGGTGCCGATCGCTTCGCCGTGGATGTACCCGAGGAATTGGTCGGCCAACGGTCCGGTGAGCGCGGCGTAAGTGGCGGGGCCGTTCTTTTCGTTGTAATTGCCCGAGGCGTAGTTGGTCATGATGAAGAACGGCGTTTTGCTGCGTTCGAGCCATTGCCGCACCGGCGACTCAGGGGAGAGATCGGGCGAGTTGCCCAGATAGAAGCCCGGCAAGAGCTGCGGAAAGGACATGATCGGCACGTCCTTCTTACCGGCGAACTGTTTGTGAAACTTGTCGCGGATGTCGGCGGGCGGTGAGAACTGAAAAAAGACGTCGTAGGGCTTGAGCTTGGCGAGATCCTGTTTGGCCCACCACTTGGGATCGGCTTCGACGCCGGTCCACATGGAAAAATCGCGGGCCGCGAGCTTGGTGCGATTCCAGTCTTTGCCGAGCGGCAGATCTTTGCCACTGCCGCGCCAGGCCGCGCCATCCTTGGGTTGAAGGGCAAACGACTTTTGATACTCGAAGGCAGGCTTTTCACGGCCGACTGGGACGAACTTCGGATCGTCGGTGATGAGGACGGCATCGACTTGTCGCCACGCTTCTCCCGCTTTGTCAATAATTAGGCGAAGGCGTGCCGGTCCCTCCTCGAGTTTGGCGTCGAGTCCGCCCCAACCGAATGAGGATCCCCAGAAGAGTTGGTATTCGTCGTTGGGAGGTACGACGGGTTGGATGCCAAGTTCGGCGTTCAGAACCGCTTTCCCTGCTTGGTCGATGCGAACGCGAAACGGTTCGGTCTTGCGGCGATGATCGACATAGCGGACCCAGACTTTGTAAGCGCCGGCGCGGGGGACAATTAGATCACGGTGGCACTCGGCCTTTGTTTCCTCGGCGGGAACGCCCATCGAGTTCCATTCGCTTTCGCCGCCCTGGGTCCATTCGGCGCTGATGCCGGGACCGGCGACGCCCCAGGCGCCTGTCGGCTTAGCCGCGCCGGTCCAGTATGCGAAAGCACCCTGCACCCCGTCGAACCATTCGGGTTCCAGCCAAAGATGCACTTGCGGTCGTTGCTGACCTGCCCAAAGGGACACGGTGGATATCAAAACCAGCGTCAGGGAAGCAAGCCGCATGAGCAACTCCTTTGAGAAGCGTCGTCATCGTCATTTCTGTTGGAATCAGATTAATCGATCCCGTATCGCGCGTCACGAAAAGACTTCAGAGGTCTTGGAGACTTTGGAACTGTGACGCACACCCTGGAATCGCGCTTCGTTTCCGTGTATTCTTAATCCGTGAGTTTTTCGCCGTAATCCAGTCTCGTAGCTGAATTCGTAAGAATTCGGGAATCTGAACTCTTACGAGTTCCGCTACGATTCGAACCATTGTGGCGCAGCATGGGACCTCCGTCCGTGAAGAAAATCGCTGTCGTGCCGACGCTGTTGACTTTGGGAAACGGTGTGTGCGGCTTCGTCGCCATCACGTTCGCCAGCAAGATCAATTCCGGAGATTCTTCCGCCCTGGCCGACATCAATTTCGCCATCGCAGGCTGGTTCATCATGGCGGCGATGGTCTTCGACATGCTCGACGGCTACATCGCCCGGCTGTCGAAGACGGCGAGCAAGTTCGGCGGCGAGCTTGACAGCCTGTGCGACGCCATCAGCTTCGGCGTCGCCCCGGCTTTTCTCTTGCTCAAGATCGGCCCCGGTTGGGATCGGCCATTACTCCACCGCTTCCTCGCAGGCATCGCCGCATTGTATATGGTGTGCGCGATCCTGCGTTTGGCGCGGTTCAATGTGGAAAACAGCCCCGATCCCACAAGCCATAAACGATTCCGTGGGCTGCCTTCGCCTGGAGCGGCCGGCTGCCTGGCATCGCTGGCAATCCTGCGCGGCGCGTTCCCGGGAACGCTCGGCCAACTGTGGCCGGAAGCGAATCCGCCGCAGATTCACGACACGGTGTCGCAGCTGGTGGAAGTCATCGCGCCGGTCGGCGCGCTGGTCGTCGCGCTTCTCATGGTCAGCCGCGTGCCCTATCCGCACGTGACCAAGAAAATCCTGCGCGGCCGGCGGCACCTAGGGCATCTGATACAAATCCTGTTGGCGGCCTTCGTGATTCTTCTGGTGCGCGAGCTGGCTCTGGTGGTCATCTTTTGGGCATATGCGCTGGCCATGCCGCTTCGCTATGCGCTAGTGAGGAACCTCCGCCGCGAAGCCTTGCCGGCGCCGGATACTTTGCCGCGTTAGACTCACGATTCCCGTGCGCTCCAAGACACGATCCGCGCTAACCGCAAGCGGGATTCCCGATCCCATGTTCACCGGCCTCATTGAAGCCCTTGGCGCTGTCACTGCCGTCCACCCCGATGGCGCGGGCCGGCTCTTGGAAATCCGCGAACCCGGCATCGCTGCCGATCTCTCCGTCGGCGCCAGCGTCGCCGTCAACGGCGTCTGTCTCACGGTGGTGGCATGTGCCGGCGATTGCTTCCGATTCCAGACCGGCCCAGAAACGCTCCGCCTCACAAACCTCGGCGAGCTTGAACCGGGGATGCGCGTGAACTTGGAGCGCTCGCTGCGCGTCAGCGACCGGCTCGGCGGCCACATCGTGCAGGGACACGTCGACGGCATTGCCCGGTTGGAGAAACGGGAAGCGCAAGGCGAATGGGAGATGCTCTGGTTCTCCTGTCCGAAGGAACTGACGCGGCAGATGGCTCCCAAGGGTTCTGTAGCCGTCGATGGGGTGAGCTTGACGCTCGTGGATGTTACGGACACGGGCTTCAGCGTGGCCCTGATTCCGCATACCTTGGCCGCCACAACTCTCGGCTCGAAGAAACCTACCGCAACCGTGAACCTGGAGACCGATGTGTTGGCGAAATATGTCGGGCGCTACCTGAATACGGCGGGCTTTGGAGTGCGATGACGCGGCGCCGCTTTAGGATTTCGGAATTTCTCTAAGAGTGTACGGGTATCCGCAATGAGCACAACGGATTCCGATCGATCCGAAGCGGCGTCGTTCTTCCGCGGCTTGCAAGACCGCATCGGTGCCGCGCTGGAAGAAGTCGACGGCGTCGCGCATTTTCGCACAGACGATTGGCAGCGCGAAGGGGGAGGCGGAGGGCGGACGCGAATTCTGGTAGACGGCGGCGTCTTCGAAAAGGCGGGCGTCAATTACTCCGAAGTCTACGGCGAAATGGCGCCGGAGTTCGCCGCCCAAATTCCGGGCGAGGGCCGTGCCTTCACCGCGACGGGCATCTCGCTGGTGCTTCATCCGCACAGTCCGTTCCTTCCGACCGTGCACGCCAATTTCCGCTTCCTCACGAAGGGCACGAAACGATGGTTCGGCGGCGGCGCTGATCTGACGCCTTATTATCCCTTTGGCGACGACGTGATTCACTTTCACCGGACCTGGCGCGACGTCTGCTCTCGGCATGGTCCGCCGGTCGATTACGCGCGATTCAAAAAGTGGTGTGATGAGTATTTTTTTCTTGCCCATCGCGCTGAAGCCCGAGGCGTAGGCGGCATTTTTTTCGATGATCTCGAGGGCGATTTCGAAACGCTCTTCCGCTTTGTCAAGGATTGCGGCAACGCATTCTTGGAAGCCTATCTGCCGATCGTAGGAAGGCGAAAGGATATGCCATACAGCGAAGGTGAGCGCGCATTTCAGGAGTTCCGTCGCGGCCGGTACGTGGAGTTTAATTTGCTTTATGATCGTGGAACGCTTTTCGGGCTTAAGACCGGGGGCCGGATCGAGTCGATCCTGATGTCGTTGCCGCCGGTTGTGCGTTGGGTTTACGATTTCACGCCGCAGCTGGGATCGCGCGAGGCGAAGTTGTACGAATACTTGAAGCCGCGCGAATGGGCCGACGAGCCTATCCACGATGAGACATGAGATTCCGCGTTATTTGCGATGGCGAATCTTGGCGCGCATGCGGCGCTTCTTCCGGCCAACTTTGCGCCGTCCTGAGCCACGCCTGCGACTGCCCATGCGATTCTCCGCGGAAAATTCAATTCACCTTCGCAAACCGCAATTATAGACCTGGCCTCGCCCTCGGCAAGTGGCACACAAGCTGCCCACTGGATTACAAACCAACTGCGTCCGGCGGATTCTTCGTAGCAATCGCGAGATTCCGTCTTTTTGGCGCGCTCGCCATAAAAGCAGCCATGTTACCCAATCTTCCCAGCTATTCCGGATTGCGGATTGGTTTCCAATCCGCAAATAATGAAGGGCCATTGGCGTGGACAGCGAAACGGAAGGAGCAGAAAGAAATGGCAGAGAGACTTTAGCCTTGGTTGGCGCCATTTTGGCGAGTTTTGGGTTCCATGTGTAGGGTACGGTCGGAACGCCAACTTGGCGCAATCCGGGGTTGCCGGGTGGTATAGACGCCGATATACTGCCCCTTTTATAAGAGGTTGCCCTGAAAGCAGTTCCCTAAATCGCCTGCTTTGTTAGACCACGGACATGCGCTTCAACTTGGTGGATCGGTTGCTTGACTTTGAGCCAGGCCAACGCATCCGCCTGGTTAAGAACTTGACGTTGGCCGAGGAATACCTGGCCGACCACTTTCCGACGTTCCCGGTGATGCCGGGCGTGTTGATGCTTGAGACGTTGGTCGAAGCCGGCGCCTGGCTCTTACGCTTCACGGACGATTTTCGCCATAGCGTCATCGTGCTGCGCGAGGCGCGCAACGTGAAATACGGCAACTTCATGGAGCCGGGCCGCAGCCTGGTGGTGACGGCTGAGATCGCCGAAATGCGGGAGGACAAGCCGGAGGTGACGTTCAAAGGGAAGGGGGAAATGGACGGCGCCTCAACGGTGTCGGCCAAGTTCACCCTGACCCGCTACAACCTCCGCGACCGCAACCCGGCTTTGGAGCGGGTTGATCGGCGCATCGTCGAGCATTTGCGCGGCGTGGCCATGGCCCTCAAGGGTGAATTGAGTCAAGAGTAGGACGGTTTTGCAACCGTCCTCTGCAACGGACGGATTGCAAATCCGTCCTACGCGTCGGAGGTGAGGATGCGGCTAAAGGGCCAGATCGCGCTGGTAACGGGAGGGAGCCGGGGGATCGGTCGCGGAATCGTGAAGGCATTCGCGCGTGAAGGCGCCAAGGTCGCTTTTGTTTACCGCGGCAACAAAGAGGCCGCCGACAGCTTGGTCGCTGAGGTGCAAGGCTTGGACGGCACAATCATGGCGCTGCAAGCAGACGTGGCCAAGGCGGAAGATGCAAAGACATGCGTTGAGAAAATCGAGAAGGAGTGGGGGCCGGTCGAGATCTTGGTGAACAACGCCGGCATTATCCGCGACGACTTGTTCGTGCGGCTGGAGCCGGAAGCATGGAACAGCGTCATCGAGACCAACCTGGGAGGGACGTTTAACTTCACGCACGCCGTCGCCTACGGCATGATGAAGGCTCGCAAAGGACGGATCATCAACATCAGCAGCGTCGTGGCCGAGCACACCAACCCCGGCCAGACGAACTACGCGGCCAGCAAAGGCGCGATCAATGCCTTTACGCGAGCGCTGGCTGTGGAGCTAGCAAGTCGCGGCGTCACGGTGAACGCGATCGCGCCGGGCTTCATCGAGACCGACATGAGCGCAGCCGTGCGAAACAAGGCGGGCGACCTGATCAAGAAAATGATTCCGGCGCGCCGCCTGGGAGAACCTGAGGATATCGCCAAGGCCGCGGTGTTTCTGGCGAGCAGCGACGCCGGCTACATAACCGGACAGGTGCTGACCGTGGACGGCGGCCTGAGCTTAGGCGCCAGCGCGATGTAGGAAACGGACACGTAGGACGGATTTGCAATCCGTCCGGGCCGAATTTGACGGATTGCAAATCCGTCCTACGAGAAGCAACGGCGAGAAACCAACAACAAGCAACGAGTTCTTTACTTTTGGAGGAATGGATCATGCCGACCCAGGATGAAATTTATGCCAAAGTGTCCGCCACCTTGGTCGAAGCCCTCAACGTGGACGAAGACGAGATCAAGCCCACCGCCACCTTGCAGGGAGACTTGGGAGCGGAATCGATCGACTTTCTCGACATCGTGTTCCGTCTGGAGCGCGAGTTTGGCATCAAGATTCCGCGCGGCGAGCTGTTCCCCGAAGCGATCTTCCAGGGCGATCCCGAGTTCGTGCAGGACGGCAAGGTTACCGATAAAGGACTGTCGGAGCTGAAGGCCCGCATGCCGTTCGCCGACCTGTCCGGCTTTGAGAAAAACCCCGAGCTGACGGGCATCGGCGACCTGTTCACCGTCGACATGATCACCCGGTATATCCAAGGAAAACTGGGGAATTAATGCGCTGGCTGTGGATCGACCGCTTTCTGGAGTTCCACCCTGGCAAATCGGCTCGGGCCGTCAAAAACCTGAGCCTCGCAGAAGACGTGTTCGCCGAGCATTTTCCCGGCTATCCGGTGATGCCGGCCACCTTGATTCTCGAAGGCCTCGCTCAGACCGGCGGCATTCTGGTCGGCGAGGCCAACGACTTTCAGGAAAAAGTCGTGCTGGCCAAGATCATTCACGCCGTCTTCCACCGCGAAGCACTGGCCGGCGAACAGTTGATCTACGACGTCGAGCTATTGCACCTAAGGCCGGAAGGGGCCTCCGTGCAAGGAAAGGTTACCTCGGCGCCGATCGGTGATCCCGTGATCGGTGATCCTGGAAAAACGGCAACCGCTGTGGGCGAGGCGGAAATCTTTTTCGCCCACCTCGACAAAGCGCGCTCCCAGCAGTTGTTCGGCGACCATAATTTCGTCTTCAGCGGAGAGCTGAAGCACATGCTGGGACTCGCGAAGGTGGCGGCCAAGAAGAAGAACGGCGAAACGTGATATGTCAGCGTCTCCCCGCAGAGTCGTGGTGACCGGACTCGGGATGGTCACGCCGATCGGCATCGGCGTGACGCCGTTCTGGGACAGCCTGCACCACGGCCGCGGCGGGATTCGCGCCATCCGCGCCTTCGACGTCAGCAACCTGCCGACACGCATCGCCGGCGAGGTCGAAGGCTTCGACGCCAAGAAATTCGTTGACAAGAAAGATCGCAAAAGCCTGCGCGTGATGTCACGCCCTATTCAGCTCGCGGTTGCCGCCGCCCAGCTTGCCCTCGACGACGCCAACGTGAACAAGGAGAGCCTCGATCCCACCCGCTTCGGCTGCGAATTCGGCGCCGGCCTCTTGCCCACCGAACCTGAAGAACTGGGTCCGGCCTCGCTTGTCAGCACCAATTGCGCGCCGGGCCAGGTCGACATGAAAGCCTGGGGCGACAAGGGCCTTGAGGCCGTGCCGCCCTTGTGGATGCTCAAATACCTGCCGAATATGCTGGCTTGCCACGTCTCGATCCTGCACAATGCGCAAGGGCCCAACAACTCGATCACCGAAAGCGACGCCGCCGGTCTGTTGGCGTTAGGCGAGGCCGCCCGAATTCTCCGCCGCAATCAGGCCGATTTCTTCCTCGTAGGCGGCGGGGATAGCAAGATTAATCCGATAAGCCTGACGCGCCACTGCCTGTTCGGCCTCATGTCGCGCCACAACGACGACCCGGAGAGAGCGTGCCGGCCCTTCGATCGCCGCCGCGACGGCTGGGTCATCGGCGAAGGGGCGGGCGTCTTGACAGTCGAGGACTTGGAACACGCGAAGCGCCGTGGGGCGGCAATCTATGCGGAAGTGGTCGGCTTCGGCGCCGCGTTTGACAAGGCGCGCAAAGGAGACGGCATTGTTCGCGCCATCAAGTCGGCAATGACGCAAGCGAATATCGGCGCGAGCGACCTCGATCATGTCAACGCCCATGGATTGTCCACGGTGGACGCCGACATTTGGGAAGCCGCCGGGCTGCGCGGCTATTTCGGCGACCGTAAAGTCCCCGTGCTGGCGGTAAAGAGTTATTTAGGCAGCGTTGGAGCGGCGAGCGGCATCATCGAGTTGGCCGCGAGTATTCTGGCTTTGAAACATGGCGTGGTGCCGCGCAGCCTTAACTTCGAAGAGCCCGATCCAGCCGGACCGGTTTCCGTTTTGTGCGAGCCGAAGCGAGTCGAGAAACCGTACTTTTTGAAAATCAGCTTCACCGATATGGGACAATGTGCGGCGGTGGTTTGTCGGCGCTGGGAGTGACGCGGCGGGCGCGAAGCCGCGAGCGACAAGCCGCGAACGGCGGAGGACGTGAGTCATGCGGAAGCGTGTGGTCATTACCGGGATGGGCGCGATTTCGCCCTTAGGGCACAGCGTGGAACAACTTTATCGCAATCAGATTGAGGGTCGGAGCGGCGTCGGACCAATCTCGATTTTCGATGCCAGCACGATGCCGACCAAGTTTGCGGGCGAAGTCAAGGGATTTGAATTAGGTCGCTGGGTGAAGGATCCCGCGCGCTGGCGGGACTCCGGGTCGAACAGCCGCTTCGCCGCCGCGGCCGCCCAGCAGGCTCTCGAGGACGCCGGCCTCATCGGCAACACCTCGGTCGATCGCACGCGCTTTGGCGTCTATTTGGGGTCCGGCGAGGGAATTCAGGACTTCCCGAACATGATCTCCATGATCGCGAAGTCATACCAGCAAGACAAGAACGCGGTCAACGCGGTGAGCTTCACTTCCGAAGGCATGAAACGCTTCCACGCCGGACGCGAATTCGAACAGGAGCTGCACACCACGCCCGGGCACCTGGCCGATTACTTCGATCTCGAAGGGCCCAATTACAACTGCTTGACCGCATGCGCCGCCAGCAGCCAGGCCATCGGCGAAGCCAGCGAGATGATTCGTCAGGGCGACGCCGACCTCATGCTTTCCGGTGGGGCCCATAGCATGATCCATCCGTTCGGCGTCACGGGCTTCGTCCGCCTGACGGCGCTGTCGACGCTCAACGAGGCGCCGGAAAAAGCGTCGCGGCCGTTCGATCTCAATCGCGACGGCTTCGTCCTGGGCGAAGGCGCGGGCGTGCTGGTTCTCGAAGAGCTAGAGCACGCCAAGAAGCGCGGCGCGACGATTCATGCCGAGGTCACCGGCTACGGCTCCACCGCCGACGCCTTCCGCATCACCGACAGCCACGAGGAAGGCCGGGGCGCGATCGCGTGCATCGCCGGGGCCATGGCAGACTCGGGCCTGAAGCCGGAAGACATCGGCTATATTAACGCTCACGGCACCAGCACACAGGTCAACGATTTCGTGGAAACGCTGGCGATCAAGAAGGTCTTCGGCGAGCGCGCTTACCAAATTCCGGTCAGCAGCAGCAAGAGCATGCTCGGCCACCTGATCGCCGCGGCCGGCGCCGTCGAGTTGATCACGTGCGTGTTGGCGATCCGCTACGGCGTCCTGCCGCCGACGATCAACTACGAGACGCCGGACCCCGAATGCGATCTCGATTACGTGCCCAACACGGCCCGCGAAAAGCGCGTCGACCACGTGCTCAGCAACAGCTTCGGCTTCGGCGGTCAAAACGTATCGCTGATCGTGAGCCGGTATTAGCGTGACGTTTAGCTGGGAACTTGATTACGAGCCAAGGCCGGCCTTGCTACATTGGAGCGTCATCCGTGCATTGGCTTTGGTTCGCGCTGCCGGGGGTTTTCCTCCTCTTCTCCGCCTACCTCCTGTGGTGGCACATCCACATCTTTCGCACCTATCTTCCCTTTGTCGGCCGCATCTTCCAAGAGCAACCCTTGTTCATCGTTCCGTTTGGGAAACCGATCCCCGACGCCGAAGAAATCAAGTTTCCGACTACCGACAACTTGACGCTGCAGGGTTGCTACATCCGCGCCCGCGGCGAGCGCAAGGGGGTGATTCTTTTCGGCCTCGAGTTCCGCACCAATCGCTGGTCGTGTCAAAGCTACTGCGACTTTCTGCGTGAGGCCGGTTATGACGTGTTCAGCTTTGAAATGCGCGGCCAGGGAGATAGCCCATCTCACGAAGGCTATGAACCTTTGCAATGGGTGACGGAATTTGAAGTGCGGGACTTTGAGTCGGCCCTGGCCTATCTCAAGGGCCGCGGCGACGCCGACCCCAACGGCGTCGGCTTTTTCGGCCTCAGCAAAGGCGCGGGCGCCGGGATGATCGCGGCGTCCGCCGATCCCTATGTCCGTTGCTTGGTCACCGACGGCATGTTTGGCACCTACTCGACCATGTTGCCGTACATGCGGAAATGGATCGTGATTTACAGCAAGAACCCGCGTTTGGCGGCAATGCTGCCGACGTGGTATTATCACCACGCCGCCAACGTCGCTCTCCGGGGCATTTGCGCCGAGCGCGGCTGTCGCTTTCCGCGGCTTTCCAAGGCGTTGCCGCGCGTGGCGCCGCGGCCGATTCTGATGATCCACGGCGGCGCCGACAACTACATCAAGCCCGAGATGGCCAAGAAACTGTTCGAGACGGCGGGCGCGCCCAAGGACCTATGGATCGTGGAGGGCGCCAAGCACAACCAAGCTATCAACCAGGCCGCCGGCGAGTACCAACGCCGCGTGCTGGGATTCTTCGAAAAGCACTTGACTCACGGCAACGGAGCGGAATCGGGCAATGGGGTTCTGGTTTCGCGCGAAAGTTCGAATAAAGCTTGATTCATGCTCCATTGGCTCATCCGCAAAGTTTTGGGCAAGATCGCCGCCAGGCCGGTGCGCCGACGCTTGGCCGCCTTTGAAGCAGCCACGCACACACCCGAACCTGTTCAGGCCGCTCTTCGCCAAGTTATTCTCGCCCGCCAGGCCGCCACGGATTTCGGCAAGCAGCATCGTTTCGCCGACATTCGCACCACAGCGGCTTTTCGCAAACACCTGCCCGTCGCCGGTTATGAGTACTTCGAGCCTTATATCCAGCGCGTCATGAAGGGCGACACAGCTGCACTCCTGTCGTCGCCCAAAGTCCACATGTTTGCGCTGACGAGCGGCACCACGTCGTCGCGCAAATTCATCCCGGTGACGCCGGAATACTTGGCCGACTACAAGCGCGGCTGGAACCTGTGGGGCCTCAAGGTTTTTCGCGATCATCCGGAAGTCCGCTTCCGTCCCATCGTGCAAATGTCCGGCGACTGGCAAGAGTTCACCACGGAGGCCGGCATTCCCTGCGGCAGCGTCACCGGCTTGACCGCGACCATGCAACTGCGGATCATCCGCTGGCTTTATTGCGTGCCGGCCTGCGTCGGCAAAGTGAAGGACCCGGCCGCCAAGTACTACCTGGCGCTGCGGCTTAGTTTGTCGCGCAAGGTCGGCATGATCATCGCCGCCAATCCCAGTACACTGATCAACCTGGCCCGCGCCGGCGACTTCGAAAAGGAAGCCCTCATTCGCGACCTCCACGACGGCACGCTCTCCCGCCAATTCGACATCCCCGCCGACATTCAGGCGGCCCTTAGGCGCAAGCTTCGCAAAAGACATCCCGCGCGCGCCAAGGAATTGGAGGACATCGTTCGCCGCACCGGCACGCTTTACCCCAAGGATTTTTGGCCCAAGGACTGCATCATCGGCAACTGGATGGGCGGCTCCGTCGGCGCTTATCTGCGGCACTTCCCGAAATACTTTGGCGACACGCCGGTGCGCGACGTGGGTCTGATCGCGTCGGAGGGCCGCATGACGATCCCCGTCAGCGATGGCACGCCGAGCGGCGTCCTCGACGTCACCACGCACTACTTCGAGTTCATCCCCGAAGGAGAAATCAACTCACCACAGCCCACGGTGCTCGAAGCACACGAGTTGGAGCAAAGCAAGACGTACTATATTCTGCCCACCACCTCGTACGGCCTTTACCGGTACAACATTTTCGACGTGGTTCGCGTCACCGGCTTTCACAATCGCACGCCCCTCATCGAGTTCCTTAGCAAAGGGGCGCATTTCGCCAACATTACGGGCGAAAAAGTTTCGGAGTACCATGTCGCCGGGGCGATGAGTGAAGTGCTAAGAGACCTGAATCTCACGCTGACCGCTTACAGTGTGGCCCCGTGCTGGGACGAGCAGCAGCCATTTTACGGGTTGTTTATCGAGCGCGGCGATCTGAGCAGCAAGGAACAAGGTGTGAACCTCACGCAGGCGCTTGAGCGTCGATTGACGGAGGTGAACGTGGAATACGCCGCCAAGCGCGAAAGCAGCCGGTTAGGGCCATTACGGCTTCAACTCGTGCCCACGAACACTTGGCAGAAATGGGATCGGCAGCGCCTTGCCCACACGGGCGGGACACTCGAGCAGTACAAGCACCCCTGCCTCATCCCGGACCTTAAATTTCGCGAAACCATCGAAGTTGAGGAAGAAATCACGGTCCTTTAGTCCGTAAAAATAGGAAGGCCCGGTAGTTTTTTTCGAAGCTTTTCGGGCGTTTGGGTTTGAAAAGATCATCTCGTTTCGTATAGATTATCCAAACTACCCAGTTTAAGGCACGGTTTTTTCACTAATCCGGCCGGATGCGTGAAGCAGGGGCCCGCATCGTTTGACTTGCAACACTGTGACGGCACAAAGTGTTACGGCACAACTCCCTGACATCTGGAGTCTTCTTCCATGACGCGTTCTGTTTTCGCCGGCTTGTTCGTGGCTTCCCTCACCTTCATCGGCCTCGTCCCCTCGGAAAGCCAGGCGTGGGGATTGATGCGCCGTTGCGGCCATCGCGGCGCCAGCTGTTGCGCCGACCCGTGCGCCCAGCCGTGTACCACAGCGGCCGCCCAGCCGCAGTATGTCGAACGGACCGTGACCTGTTACAAGCAAGTGATGAAGGAGAAGGAAATCACCGAACTGATTACTCGTTGCGTTCCCAAGGAAGAGAAGTACACCTGCACCATCCAAGTTCCTGTTTGGAAAGAAGAGAAGCGGAAAGTGACCCACTGCGAGCAGGTGATGAAAGAGGTCGAGTACAAGGTAAGCTGTTACGTTCCCCAGATGGTCAAGGAAAAGCAGAAGTGCGTTACCTTCCAGCCCGTCTCCAAGGAAGTGGAATACGAGTGCACGATCTTGGTTCCGAAGACCTACACGGAAATGCGCAAGGTGACCTTCTGCGAGTACAAAACCGAAATGGTGACCGAGAAGGTCACGGTGTGCCGCACGATCCGGGTTCCCACGGTCGACGAATGCGGCCGCTGCACCTACACCTGCCAGCGCGTCAGCGAAGTGGTTCCGGTCACGCGCTGCGTGCGCACCCCGATCACCACCGTCAAGGAAATGCCCTGCACCTTCACGCGTTGCGAGCCCGTCGTGCAGAAGCGCAAAAAGATGGTTTGCGACTATGTTCGCAGCGAGAAGGAAGTGGAAGTGACCGTTTGCCGTCCCGTTCTGGAAACGCGCGTTTGCAAGCGCATGGTGTGCGACATCGTGCCGGTCGTGCGCGAAGTGACGGTCAAGGTTTGCAGCTATGAGAGTCAGAAGCGCGAAGGCGTCCGCTGTGTCATGGTGCCTGTGACCGAAAAGGTTACCCGCAAGGTCCAAATCTGCGAGATGGTGCCCTACACCGAAGTTGTACGCGTTCCGGTCGGCGGCGCCTGCGCCACGACATGCTGCAATCGCGGCCACGACTGCTGCAGCGACGACTGCGGCCACGGCCGGCATCGCCTGTTCAGCGGCGGCCTGTTCCGTCGCGGCCACGGCGGCTGCTGCAACTAGCTTCACCCCGCTAGCGTTCACGCGGCGGGCTTACGCCGCGCCGCTCGCCTGAGAACACCCAATCCACGTTCGCCATCCGGCGAGCGTGGCTTTTTTTTCAACCCCGATTGCCCGTGATTCGACTTTCATGGTACCCTAGGTCTGGGGAAGGATTTCTCGCCTGAGGTGATCATGCGCCTGTTGTCTTTCATAACCGCCGTTCTTGTCATTGCGCAATTTCAACCCTGCGCACAGGCCCAGGAAAAACAACCCGACACCAAGATCACCCATATCCAGGGCAAGACCCTCGAGCAATGGATCAAGGAGATCGCATCACCCGATCCCAGCAAGCGCGAGAACGCCATCCGCACCGTGCTCGCGTTCGGCCCGGATCGCGCATATCAGGCGGTGCCCGCCATCCTCGAACATCTGGACAAGCACACCGTGTCGGCCCCGATTGACGCCAGCATTCGCGTCAACGCCGCCGGCGCTCTGGGCGTTATCCTCGGCGGCGTCAAGGACCCGGATGCGAAGTACGTGAAGAAGGCGGTCACGCTCTTGAAACGGCTGCTCGAGGACAGCCAATCGATTGTGCGCTACCGGGCTGCGCAGGCGCTGGGGCGCATCGGCGCGGAGGCGAAGGACGCCATTCCGCTGCTGATCGTCGCTACCCGCGATCCACAGACCTGGGAAGTGCGCAAAGAGGCTGCCGTCGCCCTTGGCCTCATAGGCCGCGAAGAAAAAAAGGCGCCGCCCCAAGGAGTGATCGACGCCCTCTACAAAGCGCTCGGCGACAAGGCCTCGCAAGTGCGCCTGGGTGCGGTCCAGGCGATCACGTGGTTGGGCGGGCCGGCCGACAAGACCTACAAAGCCGGCATGATCAAGTCCTTGGAGCCCGTCGCGCTGAAGGACGCCGAGCCCACCGTGCAAATCTGGGCGCACATGGCCATCATGAGCATCAGCCACGAGGTCAGCGACAGCCATTTGGAGGCCGTGTGCAAATTCCTTCAGCATCAGGACGTAGCCGCTCGCGCTCAGGCCGCGGAGGCCCTCGCCACGGCGGGCGCGAAAGCCAAAAAGTGCGTGCCGGCTTTGATCGAGACGCTGTCCGATCCGGAGCTGACCGTCGTATACTGGGCCATCATCGCTTTAGGCCGGATGGAGAGCTGGGGGGCGGTGGCCACGCCTGCTTTGGAGAGAATCCGCGTCGATTCGAAACAAAGCGAGGCCATTCGCAAAGCCGCCCAGGACGCCATCGAAGCCCTCACCGGCAAGAAGATCGACAAGAAATAACCACTTCTCCAAGAAGGATTCACAGAAGGAATCACCAATGCGTCACCTCTTGAATCAGATCGTGAGTCTTGCAATTCTTGCGTGCGGCTTCTGCTTCGTGTCTCCGGCGCACGCTCAGATTTTTCTCGGCAAAAGCGGTGCGGATTGGCTGAAGGAGATGCAAAACAGCGACAGCGAAGCCGCTCGCCGCAATGCCGCCTTTGCGCTCGGCAAGATGGGGCATGCGCCCGCGCTGCCGGCGCTGGCCCAGCGGCTGACCTCCGACAAAGGCGCCAAGGTCCGCGAAGCGGCCGCCTTCGCCATGGGCGAGATCGGCGGCAAGAAGCTCGGCGCCTTGGAAGATCCGAATCTGGTGCCCGCTCTGATCAACGGCTTGAAGGATGCCGATCCTTTGGTGCGCCGCAGCTCGGCCTGTGCGTTGGGTCAGCTAAGCACCGACGACAAGCGGATCGAGGGAGCGTTGGAAGCCGCCATTCTTGATGACAGGGCCGAGGTGCGGCAGAACGTCGCCTGGGCACTGGGCAGGATTGGGTCCGGCGGCGTTCCGGCGCTGCGCAAGGCGCTGGGCGACGCTGACGCGTTCGTGAAGCGGGATGCCGCCAATTCCTTGGCAATCATTGAAGCGCCTGCCGCCCGGCCGGCGCTGAACGACTTGGCGGTGCTGTGCGCCGAAAAGAACTCCGAGGTCCGCCGCGCCGCCCTGGCTGCGCTTGTGCGGATCGTCGGGCCGGACGACGCCGCCGTCGCCCCCACCATCGCCCAAGCGCTTGCGGACCGCGATCCGGAAGTCCGCTGCAATGCCGCCCTAGTCCTGTGCAACATCGGCGGCAAAGAAGCCGCCGCCGCCGTCGACGAGCTCCTCAAGGCCCTGCGCAAAGGCGACCTCGAGCTGCGCCGCCAGGCCGCCGTCGCGCTTTCGCGCATCGGTCCGGAGGCGAAGGCAGCTGTTCCCGACCTCATCCAGGCCTTGCGCGATGCCGATGTCGAAACTCGCGCGCACGCTGCGATGGCGCTGGGTGGAGTCGGCAAAGGCGCCGAGAAGGCCTTTCCCGCGTTGGTAGAGTTAGTCGCCTCGGACAAGGAGCAGCCCGAGGTGCGTGTCAACGCCGCCGTGGCGCTTTCGAAGATCGGCGACGTTCCTGCCGCCGTCAAGGCTGTGCCGACTCTCCTCGCCATTCTGGAAGACCCGCGCCAGGACTACCGCGTGCGCGCACGCGTGGTGTGGGCGCTGCGCGTGCACAACGTGAGACTCAGGACCATGGACGGCATTTATCCGGCATTTACCAAGGTTGTCCGCGAGGAGCCCAATGAAGATAACAACTTGCTCCGCTATGACTGCGCCTATATGCTCGGAATGCTGCAAGGGCCCGATGTGCCCAAAGTCGTGCTCGATGTTCTGCTCGAATACCTCAAAAACAAGAAAGTCTGGATCTACGTCGGCGTCGATGCCAAAGTCCAAGGAACGGGCGTCGAAGCAGCCGGCGGTAAAGCAACCGTTGAGGATGTCGGCAAAGGTGACGGCCGCGTCATGGCGATTCAGGCCCTTCAGCAAGTGGGCCGGGCCCGCATCCTCGAACGCCGCGACATCGTCAGCCAACTGAAGACATTGGCTGCGGATTTAGCGGCCGATCCCAAGTCCGACGAGAACCTTCGCAAGAAAACCAAAGAGTTGCTCCAAAGCATCGGCAAGTGACGTGACCGAACTCCAACTGACGTAGCTGAACTCCAACTGACGTAGCTGAACTCGTTAGAGTTCGGCCCGACCCGAATTCTCACGAATTCGGCTACAAACCTAATCCCATCCAGGCAACAGTAATTGTCGCTCGGCTTCTTCCGCGGCGCACGCCAGAGCACTTCTTTGCACTTCGAGGCTTGGTCCTGGCTGGTGTTGACTGGCCGTGTGAACCTGAAACGTGCCCGCGTTGCTTTCGCGAACTCGTAGAGCAGCGGCCTGGGCCAAATCGGGGCGATTGCATTCTCGGCTCATATGCAGCAGCACTAAGTGTTGCAGCCGGCCAGGAAGAGAATCCCGCAGCACGCTTTCGAGCAATTCGGCGGCCTGGTCGTTGGAAAGATGCCCGCGGGCGCCGAGCACGCGCCGAACAAGGAAAGCCGCGCGCCCGCTGTCTCGCTCCATGTCCTCGTCGTGGTTGAACTCCAAGGCCAGCAAGTCCACGTCGGTCAAGCTCGCGACTAGGCTCGCGTTCCAAGAACCCAGATCGGTCGCGTAGGCGAGCGCGCGGCCGTTCCATTCAAAGCGAAACCCACAGGTCGGATGGCCGTCATGCTTGAGCGATAACGGCCGGCAGGTCATGTCGTTGCCTAGGTGCGAAGGCGCGTTGACGCGGTAACAGCGCACCAGTCCGGCGTCGAGCAGCTGTTGGAAGGATTCGCTTTGCCTGCGCAGGCTCTCGACGTGAACCGGATGACAGTAAAGAGGAACTCTCATGCGCACAAGGCACCGGAAAGCGTGCTCGTTCCAGTGATCGTTATGGATGTGCGTCAAAACGGCGGCGTGGACGTGCTGCCAGGAAGCGCCGACAGCGTCGAGCCGCTGGTCCAGGGCGCGCGGTCCAAAACCCAAGTCGATCAAGACGCCGAAGCCGCCCGCCGTGAGGAGGCTGGCATTACCCGCGCTGCCGCTGCCCAGCACGTGGAATCGCATGGTACGTCCCCAACTCGTAGGACGGATTTGCAATCCGTCCGTTCGACCGGACGGTTTGCAAAACCGTCCTACGTGTGAAAACCTCATCCTAGCGAATCGTTTAGAATGATCCCATGCTTCTCGCCCCGTTCCACAACTCCCTGGTGCTCACCGGTCCGACCGGCGCCGGCAAGACACGTTTGGCTCTCGAACTTGCCCCGCGCCTCGATGCCGAGATCATTTCCATGGACTCGATGGCCCTCTATCGCGGCATGGACGTCGGCACCGCCAAACCGACCCCTGCGGAGCGCGCCCTCGTTCCCCATCATCTCATCGATGTCCTGATGCCGTGGGATTCGGCCAGCGTGGCCTGGTGGCTAGAGCAAGCTCGCGACTGTGCGCTCGACATCGAGCGTCGCGGCAAACAGGTCCTCTTCGTCGGTGGCACTCCGCTCTATTTGAAAGCGCTCACGTTTGGGCTTTTCGACGGACCGCCCGCCGATGCTGCCGTTCGCAGCTTGCTGGCCCAAGAAGCCGCCGAGAAGGGGAGCGCGGCATTGCACTTACGCTTGGCCCAGGTCGATCCGGTTGCCGCGGGCCGCCTGCACCCAAATGATCTGCGCCGACTCATCCGCGCCTTGGAGGTCTTCGAACTTACCGGCCGACCCATCAGCTCCTGGCAGGAGCAATGGGAAAGACCACAGGCGAGCCGGGAGCAACTCATGGCGAGCCGGGAGCGTAAGCGACCGGAGTCTTCATCACCTTCGGCGCCGCAAATCCTTTGGCTCGACTTGCCGCGACTGGAGCTTTACGAGCGTATCAATCGCCGGGTCGAGGCCATGTTTTGGACAGGCCTGGTGGAAGAGGTTGAAGCTCTCAGGCGCCTGGACAGACCCCTGAGCCCGGAAGCCCGCCAGGCCTTGGGATACAAAGAAACGCTGGAACACCTCGAAGGTGGGATTAATCTCGAAGAGACGATTGTGCGGCTGCAAACGCGAACCCGCCAGTTCGCCAAGAGGCAGATTACCTGGTTCCGTCACCTGCCCGGCTGCGTGCCGGCGACAACGGAATTGACACAAACGCTCTGGCACACCAAAATGAAGGCGTAGCAATGTCCTATGCCGCCGGGGGAATGATGGCCGTCACCTTTCAAGTCTTGGAAGGCATCGATAAGGGGCGCACCTTCCGCGACCTGCCCACGCCCTTGACCATTGGCCGTGAAGAAGGCAACGTCCTGCGTCTCAACGACGAGCGCGTCAGCCGCTTCCACGCCAAAGTCCAGTTCGACAACGAGGACATCATCCTCACCGACCTGGAAAGCACCAATGGCACGCGCGTCAACGGCACCGTCGTGCAGATTCGCCGTCTCCGCTTCGGCGATCGCGTGGCCGTGGGGCGTTCACTCCTCTTGTTCGGCTCGGGCGAAGAGATCGCTGCCCGGATCGCCGAAATGGAGAAGGCGGGCGTGCAGCCGTTCAGCAGCGCGGTGAGCGTCGCTTCCTCCGACGTCACCAATCCGCAGACCGTGCAAATGTCGACGCTCGCCGGTCAGATCGACGGCAACATCGATTTCGATATCAACGTCAAGCAAGATGTGACGGTGACTCGCGACGCCCTGCTCATCGGCAAGAAGCCGTTGCCGCCCCTGCCACAAAAGATGAGCCCGTCGCAGGCGGCCCGCCTCGCCGAGATCCTCGACTTCTTCCACGCCGGCCTCACCCAGGCCACCGAGAACATTCAAGCCAAAGAAGACGGCACTCAGGTGACGCTCTATTACGGCGACTGGCAGAAAATCCTCACCCTGCACATGCTGCTCGCGCGCTATCTCCGCGCGGTGTCGGAACCCGAATCTCAAAGCAGCTAAACGTAACAGCGGGCCGGAAGCTAAAGGCGAGCCGGGGCGCATTCCCGTTATTGCGTTCAGGAAACTCGCCGTGTGTGGCCGGGGCTGAGTCTTCGAAGCCCCGGAACCGGTCGCCGCGCGGGCATGCCGGGGCTTCGCAAAGCCTCAGCCCCGGCCACACCTAGCGCGTAGAAACGGGAATGCTCCCGGCTCGCCGCGTTGTCACTTCACTGTAATCAGCCGGTCTTCCTCCGGGAACGTGGTCAGCACCAGGCCTTTGAAGTGGATTTCCTGCGGCACTTTGTTCGAGTGCAGCTGTAGGCCGAGCGGGCCTTCCATGATCCGCTTGGGCTCAGGATCCTTCCAGTCGACTACGGCATGACCATTGACCGCGAGCCGCACGCGATCGCCTTTCGCCAAGATCTCCATGTCGTTCCAATCGTGTTGCTTGCCGACTTTCTTCGCCGGGCCGCCGTCGACGGGGAGGCCGTTGCGGCCAAAGAGATCGTACATGCCCCAGCCCGACGGGAACATCACGAGGTGGCCCTGGTAAGTGTACTTGGAGCGCTCCTTTTCCGGGTCTTTGCTGACATCGGGGTTGACCTTGCCCCAGAGCGCAACGCCGGAATGCATCTCCGATTCCACCAGCTTGGCGGAGAACACGAGACGGAAGTCGCTGAACTTGCGCTTGGTCACGAGATAGGTGCTGATCGCGACCGGTTTGGTGTTCTTAGCGATGATGACGCCGTCCTTGACCGACCAGAGGTCCTCGTAACCTTCCCAGCCGTCGAGGTCCTTGCCGTTGAAGAGCTTGATGGTCTCGGATTTTCCTTTTTTCGCCTGATTATCCGTGTCCTTTTTCTTGCCCTTGTCGGCCGGAGCGGGGCCGGCGGCCAGGAACGCCAACGCGAACAGTAGGATACAGGGAACACAACAGCGTTTCATGATGGTACTCCTAAAGGTTGTGAAATATTGACTTGTCTGAAAGGAACGCTCCAAATCGTGTGGCCGAATCGTGTGCCACGCCCACGCCGTACCGCGCGGGGACAGCATGCTCGACAAGCGAGGCGTGGGCGTGTGGTGCTTGCAAAGGCCGCACGCTCACGCCTGGTGTCGCGCGGCATGCTGCGAAACCATGCATTGGCGTGAGCGTGGCACACAAACTAACACGTCCGGGCCGCGGACAAAAGAAAAAACTTTAGCCGAACAATGGCCGACGTCGCCACGTCCAGTATTTTGCTCCTTTGAGCTTACGTAGGTCGGCCTTTCCAGGCCGACATAAGAAACGTTGTCTTTGGGTCTGGGTTAATCCCTTTCAGGCTGGAAAGCCTGACCTCCGGAGGCGATCATGGCGCGGCTTGGTTCCACGCTTGGCATTTTGGTTGGTCTGTTGGTCCTGGGAATGTCAGCGCATTGCGGCGATGTCGCGCCGCTGATCAATCGCATCAAGGCTGTGGGCAAGGAAGGCAAAGGCAACACCGACGCCGCCAAAGCTTGGCGCGAATTGGTTAAGCAAGGCCCCGACACTATCTTTGATATTCTCGCCGCGCTCAAGGACACCCAACCGACGGCCTCCAACTGGCTGCGCTCCGCGGTCGACGCCATCGCCGAGAAGACGCGCGAAACCGGCAAACCGCTGCCGGCCGCGAAGCTCGAAGCCTTTGTCCGCGACACCAAGAACCATGGCGGCGCTCGGCGTCTGGCGTTCGAATGGCTCGTCAAGGCAGATGCGAGCGCAGCGGATCGCCTAATGCCCGGCATGCTCAACGATCCCGGCGCCGAGCTGCGCCGCGAAGCCATCGCCCGTGTCTTGAAGGACGCCGAAAAACTGACCGGCCCCGACAACAAGGCCGCCGCGGTCGCCGTTTACAAGAAGGCGCTCGGCTGCGCCCGCGACGTCGATCAGGTCAATCTCATCGCCAAGCAATTGAAGGAACTCGGAAATGAAATCGACCTGACCGCGCACTATGGCTTCATCACCCGCTGGATGATCGCCGGCCCGTTCGACAACACCAACGAGAAGGGCTTCCACATTTCCTACCCGCCTGACAAAAGCGTCGATCTCGCCGCGGTCTACGCCGGCAAGAGCGACAAGGAAGTCCGCTGGCAGGAGCACGTCACCGGGGAGCCAATGGGATTGGTGAATCTCAACAAGATCATCGGCAAGCTGAAAGCCTCCATCGGCTACGCCTACACGGTGGTGACGTCAGAGAAGGAACAACCGGTCGAACTCCGCTGCGGCAGCAACAACGCCGTGCGCATGTACCTCAACGGCAAGGAAATCTACGGCCGTGAAGAATACAACCACGGCATGGAAATGGACCAGCACGCCGGCAAAGGCACGCTCAAAGCCGGCCGCAACGAAATTCTGATCAAAGTGTGCCAGAACGAGGAAAAGGAAACCTGGGCGGAGCCGTGGTCGTTTCAGCTGCGGATTTGCGACGAGCTAGGCGCCGCGGTGCCGGTCGTCGTCGTGGAAGTGAAATCCAAAAGTTGAAGAGGCTCGTGCTGGCGATTTCGACGCGCCGCGCGTTTTTTCGGCAGTTTCGAGTATTGCGTGTGTTTCGAGTGCGTGGTAGAATACCTCTTGTCACCCGACAGGAGGTAGAAAGCCATGATCGCAATGATTCCTGAGAAGTTTGAGACGGTTGCACCAAGCGAGGCCGATGCCCTGCTGGCGCGCGAGTCCAGCCGCCGCCTAGCCGCCCACAAGCTGGGCAGGCGGTCCAGCGTTCGCATTCAGCTTATCGATGATGGCGAGAAGGCGGAAGCGGTCGCCGTGCCGGCGTCCGCCTTGCGCCTGTTTTTGCATCTGCTCGCCGAGATGTCCCAAGGCAATGCGGTTACCCTTATTCCCACTCATGCGGAGCTGACCAGCCAGCAAGCCGCGGACCTGCTCAATGTTTCGCGCCCCTATATGGTCAAGCTGCTGGACGAGGGAAGACTTCCATGTCGAACCGTCGGCAAGTACCGTCGCGTCCGGTTTGACGACTTGATGGCCTTCAAGCGCAAGGACGACGACGCCAGAGCCAAGATTCTCGACCAGTTGACAGCCGAGGCGCAGGAACTCGGGATGGGCTATTGATGGAGCATCCCGTCATAGCGGTTTACGATGCGAACATCCTCTATCCGGCCCCATTGCGAGACCTCTTCATCCGGATTGCGCAGACAGGACTCGTTCGCGCCAGGTGGACCGATACGATTCACGACGAATGGATTCGCAACGTCCTCAAGGACAATCCCAATTTGTCCGCGGAACGCCTGGCGCGAACCCGAACCCTCATGAACGAGGCCGTCCGTGATTGCCTTGTAACCGGCCACGAAGACTTGATCGCCTCCGTGGCCTTACCTGATCCCGATGACCGACATGTCGCGGCTGCCGCCATCCGCGCCGGCGCCGAAGTCATCGTGACATGCAATCTGAAAGACTTTCCGGCGGAGGAGCTGGCCCGTTTCGACATCGAGGCGCAGCACCCGGACGACTTTCTGGTTGGCCTGATCGACCTGGCGCCCGGTCTAATCTGCGCCGCCGTGAAGCGGCAACGGGAAGGACTCCGCAACCCGGCCAAGACAGCCGAGGAATTGCTCGCGACGCTTGAATGCCATGGACTGACCCAGGCGGTCGCCCGTCTCCGCCAATTCATCGACTTGTTCTGAACGGCGTGCGGATGGATCAGCACGCCGGCAAAGGCACGCTCAACAAGGGTCGCAACGAGATTCTCATCAAGGTGTGTCAAAACGAGGAAAAGGAAACCTGGGCGGAGCCGTGGTCGTTTCAACTGCGGATTTGCGACGATCTGGGCGCCGCGGTGCCGGTCGTCGTCGTGGCGGAGAAAAAGTGAGGCGAGTGTTGAAGCGTGAGATTAACGTGGATGACGCTAGCGCACAGCTCCATTAGTGTCGGAATTGGGAGGCTGGTACGTTGTATTTCCAAGCGTGGGCAACGGTATCGCGTTCTCTTGCGCATGTTTGAATTCTCTTTGAGCTGCGCCAATCATTGGTAAAGTGGCCATGTCGCCTACAACTGAAAAGGGAATGTCGAGCAAAAATAGCGAGCAAATAGGAGCGATCAGAATTCGCTCGCCCATCGAAAGATCTTTCGCCATGACTGGCCTCAAGAGAAATTCAGAATCCTGAATGACTCCGCCAAACGGGCGCGGTTCCCTATCGGGTGGACCTTTCATCAAGAATCCTCTTGACCCTTCGAGATTGGAGATTGTGCCACATCCAGACAGGATTGGAGTCGTCAGCCATATCATCACGACAGCCATTTTTGCTCGAGCAAAGTTTCCGAACATGATTCTAATTCCCTTTTGAAGCGTAAGCTGGACGTGTTGGACGTTCGCCGACGCCTTCAAGCTTGGCGCTGAGCCCGCCACATTCGCCGTTGATCATTCGAAACGCATGCGGTTTACTAATCTCCGATACCTGTAAAGCTCCTCACACGCTGTGTTTGGCGGTTTCCGCGGTCGCCACCGAAAGGTCGGAATGCTCTGAAATCCTGGCGTGAACAGACTTCGAGTTTCCGGTAGGGCTTCCCCTGAAGCGTTGGTATTCGGATTGTCATTGCGACAGACGTTGCAATCGCAGTGCTGATCAGCATCGCTGAGGCGAGCTATCTCCACACGTGCCTGGGCATGCGCCTTTTCTTCACCAATGCACAACTCACCAGCCTCGCATTCCCAATGACGATGGACAGCCAAACCGCCGTTAAGTCCTGGGATCCAACCTTGGCGACGCCACCATGCCTTTGGATGGCTGAGGTCGGGATTAAACTCCTCCGGCAGAGTCTCGTATGCTCGCAAGAGCTTACGACTGCTTTCGGCCATGTATCGTTCCGTCCGTGGCATTGAGTCATGCGGACCGATATCGTCAAGTTCATCCAAAAATGCGAACTCATGCGCCAACACTGCATCGAACATGAAGATAGCTGGGCCATCATAATCAAAGAGTCTTCGCATTGGGTTCGCTAAGCTGAAGCGCACAGTGGGTGGCTTTTCCAAGAGGCACTGAAACTCTTGGGGCGATTTTGGCCACATTTCCGGTGAATCGTTCCAGCTGGACAATCCCGGCGGCAGCCCTAAGTGAACTCGGCGCGCCCAGCGATTCCCGGGACATGCTTCGAACGCAAGTTTGGCCAACTGTTTGGCGCGGTCGAGATCGCCTGCATCGCGCGCTAACCGCCAGAGACGTAGGAGATCGTGAACTTCAAGGCTGCTGATCGGCCATTCGGCGATTCGAATGTACGGACACTCGAAATCCAAGGATTCTCCTTGGATCCGAGGTACATAAATGACTGGGCGACTTTCACAAAGCGCTTTCGAGCTTGAGAATAGCGACGGCGCAACAATCACGAGACCTAACCACCAGGCGAAGAAGCACATGCGACACCTCAAATCAAGACCCGTCTCGGATTTCGCTCGCAAGGCTCCTAACAAAACCCAACAGCGCTGTCGATAGGTGCGCGCGCGCCGCCGCGCAATGCAATCATTGTCGCAATGTCTAGAACCTGGGGATACCCTCGTGCAAAACGAGCACGTCGAGGGAAGTGTCCTAGCATAACCTAAACACAGACAAAGACTTACAATTTTCTCATCGAGCGGCACGATTTGCGGAATTGCGTCCAATTGGCGCTTCGAATCCGCTCACGCCTTCAAGCTCCTCTGCCGATATTACGCGGAGCGAAAGCCGGCCCAATTTTCCCAAACTTCTGAATTGACAAGCACAAGCCGCCGGTTTACGCTTCAGGTGTACGTTCTCGCCTTGTTAAGGGGGGTTAGTCGCCACTTACCGCGGCCCATTTCCTACCTGCTACCGGGCTTTCGTGGTGAGATCGCGCGGCGTTTTTTCGAAAGGGGGGGCATCTGATGCTCTCTTTCCTCAGTAAGCGCATGGCCGCCGCCTGTGACGGCACGACCCGGCGCGATTTCCTCAAGGTCGGCGCCCTTGGCATGGGCGGCCTCTGCCTGTCCGACCTTCTGCGGGCGCGTGCCAAGGCTCAAGAATCGGGCCGAAGCACCCGCAACACCTCCGTCGTTTGGCTCTGGCTGGGCGGCGGGCCCACGCACGTCGAAACCTTCGATCCCAAGATGTCGGCCCCGGTCGAATTCCGCTCGACCGTCGGCGCCGTGCAGACCAACGTGCCGGGCATCGAATTGGGCGGCGTCTTCACGCGCATGGCCCGCGTCGCCGACAAGATGGCCTTTGTCCGCTCCTTCGCCCACAACAATTCGGGCCACGGCGGCGGCACCCACTGGGTCATGACCGGCTACGACTATCCGCCGGCCGACCAGGGCATGGGCCAAATCAAACCCGGCCTGGGCGCCATCCTCGCTCGTCAGCGCGGCGCCAACAACCCGCGCACCGGCTTGCCGACCTACGTTCGCATCGGCGGCATCGGCGGCGACGGCCCCAGCTGGCTCGGCTCCGCCTACGGTCCCTTCGACACCGGCGGCAACGCCAGCAACAACCTCAACCTGCAAGTCGCCATGGATCGGCTCAACGAACGCCGCGGCCTCTTGCACTCTTTCGACAGCATCGACCGCCAAGTCGATCGCTCCGGCATCATGCAGGGCCTCGACAGCTTCGAAACGCAGGCATACGACCTGCTCGTCAGCCGTGCCCGCGAGACCTTCGACGTCACCCGCGAAGAGCCGCGCACCCGCGACCTCTACGGCAACAACAGCCTGGCCCAGCAAATGTTGCTGGCCCGGCGGTTGTGCGAGGCAGGCGTCGGCTTTGTCACGATCCATTACGGCGGCTGGGACATGCACGGCACCATCGCTCAAAGCATGCGCAACACGGCGCCCGCGGTGGACAATGCCGTATCCGCGTTCGTCCAAGACGTACACGCCCGCGGCCTGGAGAACGACATCCTCCTGGTTATCACCGGCGAATTTGGCCGCACGCCCAGGATCAACCCCGGCGCCGGCCGCGATCACTGGGCGCCATTGTCGACGTTGGCCCTAGCCGGCGGCGGCTTGCGAATGGGCCAAACCGTCGGCGAAAGCTCGTCGAAGGCCGAGGTGCCGCGAACGACGCCGATCACCCCGCAAGACCTGATGGCCACCGTCTTCCACGTGCTCGGCATCCCGTCCGATCTGCACTACAACGATCCAACGGGAAGGCCGACGCCGATGGTCAACGGGGGTCGCCCGATTCGGGAGTTGGTGTAATCTTGTCGTAGGGGAGGCTGCCAGCCTGCCCGGAAGTGAACGCGAACCGCCCGTAGCCCGAATGGGTTGCGGGCGGTTTTTTGTTATAATTACGCCAATTCTTTCTGAGGTGGCACATGTCAGGTCCAATCCCATTGTCGAGCGTTCCCAAGTATCTTGAGGATCTTCGACTTGATGAGGATTTGGACCTCATGTTTCAGCTAATCGGAAAGCTTACAGCGGCCGTCGTGCGCCAAGGACACATAGAGGCAGATGCGAGCCTACGCTCGCTCTTGGAAGCGGAAGATCCAAACCGCCGCTCGGAATTCGAGCGACAGATTGATGAGCTTGCGGCACAAGGCCAGGAACCTGAAACGGTGCGTAAGCTTCGGGAATTGACCGACCTGCCGTGGGATGGAGTATACGGCTTGCTGAACCGATGGCCGAGTTTCACGCGGGCAGAAAAGCAGCGCTGGGTGCGCCGGCAAATCTACCGCCGAGCAGCGAAGGCTGTAGTGAAGTCCGAACATGGCCAAATCGATTGAGCTTCTCGACGTCGTCGCGCTTAAGCAAGAAATCCCCACCGCCCGACTTGCGCGCGGCCAAGTGGGCACGGTCGTAGAAACTCTGGCACCCGATATCTTCGAAGTCGAATTCAGCGACGACGAGGGACGCACCTATGCCAGCCTAGCGTTGCGCGCAGAGCAACTGATGGTGTTGCATTATCGGCAGACGCAAGTGGCTTGAGAACTCAGTCATGAGTGCAGCTAACCTGGCCAAGCGTCGGACTTTTCTTGAAGATGAGGACTTATATCCCTCATCCGATGGAAAGCCCATGGCCGAAACCGGCATTCACGTCGCTGTGTTATTGCGGCTGTTGGCGCTGTTGCGTTTTCATTTTCGTGAGCAGCTGGACCACTACTATTTCGCGTCCAACATGTACCTCTATTATCGAAAAGGCCGGTCGCTCTGCCGCGCACCGGACGTGATGGCAATCAAAGGCGTCGATGGCCGATTCGAACGCCGGTCGTTTAAGACGTGGGTCGAAAAAGCGGCGCCATGCTTTATCGTCGAAGTGACTTCCAAGAAAACAGCTCGCGAGGATCGAATAAAGAAAAAGAGACTGTACCAAAGGTTAGGGGTCCGTGAATACTTTCTATTTGATCCGCTCCATGAGTACTTGCCGGAGCAACTGATCGGCTATCGGTTGAAAGCCGGAAAGTATAGATCTTTGCCGTTTGGCCCAGGCGAGAGTCTGGAAAGCGAGGAGTTAGGGTTGCGAATGGTTCCAGACGGATACTACTTGCGCTTGTTTGATCGGGCCACGGGCGTTGAGCTTTTACCGCCTGAGGAAGCAGTCGAGAAGCTCAAAACTGTCTCGGCAGCGCTCGAACGAGAGCGTGCTCGCAGCGCGGCTCTGGCCGCAGAACTGGAACGGATCAAGGGGAAAGGCAAGTGATCTCTCCGAACAGCGCCAATCCGAACAGCCAAACGCATCCGCTCCACGATGTATCTCGTCTAGAATTAGTAGGTCCCACTACGAGACGAGGAACTTGGCATGAAGGCCCTAGTGTTACGTCACAGCTTATTTTTCGGGTAGCCGCGTTTGCCAAAACGCGGGTTTCCCGCACTCTGGCGAGAGCGGCTACCCGACTTTTAGGTGTGACGCGGCTCGAGTTGATACCCTACTTAATCACTTTAGTCAGCCTTCGCGCCCGTCACCGCTGAAAGAATTAAGTGCTTGATAGCCAAGATCTTAAGAAAATGCTTTCAGCGCTAGGCCGGATGGTTTCAGCGAAGCGCTGGATGGCATCTGTCCCAGCGCCGCGCTGAAACCATTTTCGCATCTCTTGTTCTGATATGCCTTTGCAGCCGAAAAATGGCTTCAGCGTCGGCTGAAGCCATTTTTTGTTAATCCTGGTGCAAGTGCTACGTCACAGCTTATTTTTCGGGTAGCCGCGTTTGCCAAAACGCGCACTCTGGCGAGAGTGGCTACCCGACTTTTTAGGTGTGACGCAGCACTAGCGACATTCGTGTGCGTGCTTTTCTTTCTTTGCGGAACAAAAGCGCAGGACCCCACCCCCTCTGCCAATGTCCTCCGCCGTCTCATCGACGAACTCGACCATCCCATGTACCGCATCCGCGAGCAGGCGTACCGGGAGCGCATCCGTTTGGGCGAGCAGGTCCTTCCCGCGGTCCGCCAAGCGGCGCAAAACCCGGCGTCGGCAGAGGTGGAACGGCGGCTAACCAAGATGCTGGCGGCGCATAAGCCGTCCGTCTTCGAGGCTGACTTCGCGGCTTCACATCGCTTGAAACCAATCAACGCCTTTTCCCGTATAGTTTACACAAACCGCTCGATTGCCTGCGGTTGCCGTTCCCAAGAGGAGAAGTGTCATGGCCAAGCGTTTCTTGTGGTCTACGCTCGCGGTCTTCCTTGTCGCGCCCGCGCTCTGGGCCGACGAGCCGCCCATCATTCCCCGGACCATCCTCTTCGGCAATCCGGAGAAGACCAGCCCACAGCTTTCGCCCGACGGCAAAGCCCTGGCCTACATCGCACCCGACGACAAGGACGTGCTCCAAGTCTGGGTGAAGGGCGACGGCGACGAAAAAGCCCGCAAGGTGACCGCCGACAAGAAACGCGGCATCCGCAGCTATTTCTGGACCTATGAGCCCGACACGCTGGTCTATTCTCAAGACACCGAAGGCGACGAGAACTTCCACTTGCTCGCCGTCAATGTCAAGACCGGCGTCGTCCGCGACCTGACTCCGTTCCAGGGCGTACGGGCCATGCTGGTCGACGTCGATCCGAGCGTCCCCGGCGAAATCTTGGTCGGCCTCAATGTCAAGAACAAGTCAAAGTTCGATGTCTACCGGATCAACTTGAAGAACGGCGCCGTCGATTTCGACACGGAGAATCCCGGCAACATCATTGGCTGGACGGCCGACGCCCATTCCAAAATCCGCGCCGCCCTCGCCGCCACGCCTGACGGCGGCCACGACCTGCTCCTGCGCGACGGCCCCGCCGACAAATGGCGCACGGTGCGCCACTGGGGTCCCGAGGAAAGCGGCAGCCCGATTGGCTTCTCCGAAGACGGCAAGACGCTCTATATCACGGCGAATCACGAAGCGAACACATCTCGCTTGATTTCGCTCGACATCGCCTCGGGAAAAGAAACGGTGATGGCCGAGGATCCCGAGTACGATCTCTCCGGCGTCGTCTTCCATCCGACCAAGCGAACGGTGCAGGCGGTCGGCTTCCTCAAGGACAAGATCTACTGGAAGGCCCTGGACAAAGACATGGAGGCGGCGCTGCCTGAACTGGCCAAGCTTCGCAAGGGCCAATTCTCGATCGCCAGCCGCGATCACGCCGACAAGAACTGGATCGTCTCCTACAGCAACGACACCGGGCCGACTTATTACGTGAAGTACAATCGCGAAGCCGGACCGAAATCAGCCGAGGTGCTGTTCAGCCAGCAGCCTAAGCTCGAAAAGGTCGTCCTGGCGCCGATGAAGCCGATCTCGTACAAGTCGCGCGACGGCTTTACCATCCACGGCTACTTGACCGTGCCCGAAGGAGTGCCGCCCAAGAGCCTGCCGACCGTTCTCCTCGTTCATGGCGGACCGTGGGGACGCGACACCTGGCGCTATGACGGCATGACGCAGTGGCTCGCCAACCGCGGCTATGCGGTGTTGCAGGTCAATTTCCGCGGCTCGACCGGTTACGGCAAGAAGTTCATGAACGCCGGCAACAAGGAATGGGCCGGCAAGATGCACGACGACTTGATCGACGGCGTCAATTGGCTCATCAAGGAAGGCGTCGCCGACCAAAAGAAGATCGCCATCATGGGCGGCTCCTACGGAGGCTATGCCACGCTCGTCGGTCTAACCTTCACGCCGGATGTGTTCGCATGCGGCGTCGACATCGTCGGGCCGAGCAATATCATCAGCCTGCTCAAGACCATTCCGCCCTACTGGGCGCCCATGCTGGCCATGTTTCAGAAGCGTGTCGGCGATTTGAAGGAAGAGGAAGAGATGCTGAAGTCGCGCTCGCCGCTGTTCTATGTGGACAAAATCAAAGCCCCGCTTTTGATCGGCCAAGGCGCCAACGATCCGCGCGTCAAGCAAGCGGAGAGCGACCAGATTGTCGCCGCCTTGCGCAAGTCCGGTAAGATCGTCGATTACTTACTCTACACAGACGAAGGCCATGGATTCGCCAGACCCGAGAACCGACTGCACTTCTTCGCGCATACCGAAGAATTTCTGTCTCGCTACCTCGGCGGCCGGGCCGAGCCAATCGGCGAGATCAAGGGGCATTCGGGGCAGGTGAAGTAGCTCTCGACGGGCGCGTTTCAGACTTTCGGCAATATGTCCGGCTCGATCTGAAACGCGTCCGCCAGCTTGTTGAATTGATTGTAGAGGCCAACCACTGCCAGCAGTTCGCCGTGTTGTTCAGGCGTCAAGCCGAGCTTCTGACATGCGGCGGTGTGCGAGTTGATGCAGTAACGGCAGCTATTGGTGATCGACACGGCCAAGGCGATGACTTCCTTAGTGAGCATGTCGAGTTTGCCGGGCTTCATGATCGCTTTGGCGCGCGACCAGCACAATTCGAGATGCTCCGGATGAGCCGCCAGCGCCCGCCAGAAACCCGGTACCCAGTCGATTTGCTTGGTGGCCTTGATATCGTCGAATACCCCCTTGACGCGCGGATCGGTCGTGTCGGCGTCGACCAATTTCACTGTTGGCATGAGTGTCACTCCTTAACCCGTTTACGTTTCGCGCTCGCATTCCGCGCTCGCCGCTGGCTCGCGGCTAAACGCAGTGTCTGGCGAACCAAATTCAGTTTATCTTCCCAGCGAAATTCACGCTGGCAGCGATCCTTGCCGCTGGCGCCAAGCTTGTGCCGCAATGACCCGTCCTTGACCAAGCGTTCCATGGCACCGGCGAGTTTTTCGATATCGCCGCACGGCACAAGCAGCCCGTCCTCCTCATGTTGAATCAGGTCCGCAGGCCCGCCGGCGCGGAAGGCGATGTTCGGCAATCCATTGGCCCACGCTTCCAATAGCACCAGGCCGAACGAATCGGATCGGCTCGGCAGCGCGAAAACGTCGATGCCGGCGAAGACATCCCGCTTCTGCGCTTCGTCGAGGACGCCTAGCCGCACGGTCCGTCTCTTGATTTCACCGGAAGCGCGATCCCAAAAGGCGCGAAAGTTCGGCATTTCCGGACCGGCGAGGACGATGCGAAAACGCAAGCCACGTTGCCAGAGCATGGTCGCGGCACGCAGGAGATCGACGGTCCCTTTCTCCCAACTGTTGTTGGCAAGATGGCCGATCACGACCTCGTGTTCCGCGACGTTCCATGCCAGGCGTGCTTTACGGAGATTGCCGCCGGTGCATTCCGCGGGGTCGACGCCAAGGCCCTGGAGCACGAGACGCTCGTTCGGCACGCCTAACGCGCGGCACGTTTCGCGCTCGCTCGGCGTTTGCACGAACACGATGTCCGCCTGACGCAACAACCATCTAAGGTGCGGCGCCGTGTATTGCCGGCGCGTCGCATCATGGGGATCGCCGCGATCGCCCACGTGTAGGAACGGCGTCAATAGGAACGGAATCGACTGCGTCCGCGCCAATCGTCGGGCACAGGCAATCGGCCATGCATAGGGAAACGCCGAAGCGTGCACCACGTCGAAGGAATGCTTGGGCCGCCCCGCGTCGCGCCACATGGCGCGGCTAATCGGATTGCACGGCATCGTCATGCATTGCCAGAGGCGATTCGGAAAAATGGAAAGAGTCTTGAGCATATAGCGCCGCGCCGGCCAGCGCCAGAGCGGATAGCGGCAAACTTCGATTCCGCTTTCGATGCTCGTTCCCGGAGAGATGCAGTTGCCGAACCGTGACCAGAACGCTTCCAAGTCGATTGCGTTGCTCGTGAAGACCGCAACCTGGTCACCCGCATCGTACAAGTAGCGCGCGAGGCGGGCGAAGTAGCTTTCCGAGCCGCCAAGGGCCGGTGGATAGCGCTGGATGAAGTGAGCCACCCGCATGATCTCGCTTCGGCTGCGTTTGCCGGCCGAAGCCGTGCCCTCCGTGTCGTTCGATGGACTTAATCTTGGCCTGACGAGCGGCATAATCCCTATAATCGGACTTGCTCAGTAGTCCCGGCGGGCAGCGCTTCCGCAGGACCGGACTTGGAGAGGCCGCATCCGCAGTATACGATTAGACTATGTCCGTCGGCGCACAATGGGAGGTTTTCGCCGTGGTGATGCGCGCCCAGCTTGTTCCCCTCGAGGGCGGCTCGCCCTTCGAAATCCGCAAGGACATGACTCTGGTGGGCCGTAAGGAAGATTGCGATCTTCGCCTCGACCACAAGAGCGTGTCCAAGCTGCACTGCGTCATTGTCCGCACCGACGGCCTGCTTCTCTTGCGCGACCTTGGCAGCACCAACGGCACCCGTGTCAATGGCCAGCGCGTCCGCCGCGCCGCCCTTCTTCCCAACGACAAGCTCACCGTCGCCAACTTCAACTTCCGCATCCTTTTTGGCGCCGCCCTGGTCGAGGCCCCGCCGGCGCCCGAAGAGCACACCATGCAAATGGACGCACGCGAAGTGCACGATCTCCTCAAGAAACCTAAAGGCGACGAGCCGATGGGCGAAAGCTCCGTCGAGATGCCGGTCATGCACGTCCAAGCCAACGCCTTGCCGGACCTCTATCCCGAGGACGACGGCAAGAAGGCGTAATTTTTAGCGTTCGCGCAGCCAGCGCGCCAACATGCGGTGGAAGTGGTAGCCGCCCGCCTCGCGTTTGACGCTGAACCGCCCGGAGTCATAGGAATGGCTCTTCAAGCCGCGCTGCACTTCTTCACATACGCCTTGGTCTTCCATCTGCACCTGATGCGCGACCGCGATGCTATCGGCGATGAACTTCCGGTTCGACTCGCCATCGACGTCGGCAAAGTAAAAATCGAAGAATACCTTGCAGCGATCGGGACCTACGGGCAAGACGAGATTAGTGTCCATCATTCCCTGGTAAAGATTGACCATCAGATTTGGGAAAATCCACCAGTAATATGCGTGGCTGCCGGAGCGCACTTTGCCGATCGTCGGATCGCTCGACGTCTTCATGGGAGCGATTTGCACGCTATGAATTCCGACGATTTCGGTGCGATACTGCGAATAATCGAGCGCTCCCGCCAGCCCGGGATGAACCGTGTTGACGTGATACCCGCCGTCCTGGTAGTTGTCGACGAAGACCTTCCAGTTGCAATCGATCACGTATTCCTTGCGGCCGGCGAAGTGCAGCTTCTCCAGAGCCATCGAGCGCGTTCGTTCGATGAACGGGGCCAAGTATTCGCCCAGGCTTTCGCGCGGCGTCCCCTGGCGGACGAACACGAACGGTCCCCAAGTATCGACAGCCAGCGCCGGCAGGCCCTGCTCTTCCTTGTGAAACTCCTGCACGCCTTCGAACTCGGGAGTCCCACGCAGCCGGCCGGTAAGGTCGTATGTCCAGCCATGATAGCGACAGCGCAGTTTGGTCAGTTTGCCTTCGGGCTCGTTGATCACCTGGGCGGCGCGATGCCGGCAGACATTGTGCAACGCCCGCAGCGTTCCCTGGTCGTCGCGAAGAACCAAGATCGGCTCGCCGGCGATGTCGATGGTCACGAACTGCCCCGGCCCGGCGACTTGCTCGGCCCGGCAGGCGAGCTGCCAAGTGTTGGCGAAGATGCGGCGGCGTTCCAGGGCGTAGACTTCCGGATCGAAATACCAGGCGCTCGGAATCGTGCGGGCGCGTTCGAGGGGCAGGTCGGCGTTAAAGCTGTCAAGAACCCGTTGGAGATGCGAGGTCATGTTTCTATTGTAGGATGCGCGAAACCGCTGAGCGAGCCACGCGACGCAGCAGAATGGGGCGTGGTCTTAACTCACTCCGAGCACGGGAACCGATTCGATCAACTCGCGGACCACGTCGGCCACGTTCTTGCCCTCGACCTCCGCCTCGGGGCGAATCATCAAACGATGGCCCATAACCGCCAGGGACATTGCCTGCACGTCCTCATGCGTGAAGTAGTGCCGGCCATCGAGCAGCGCACGGGCGCGGGCACAGCGCAACAGGCAGAGCGAGGCGCGCGGACTTGCGCCTAAAGCCACATCGGGATGCCGGCGGCTCGCCTCGGCCAGATCGACAATGTAGGTGAAAAGTTCCTCTTTGCCGTAGACTTGTGAGAGTTTTCCTTGCAAGTCTAGGATCAGTTCCGGCGAGAAGATTTGCTGCACCAAGACGGCCGGCTGGCTGTGCAATTGCAGCATGTTGACTTCCTGCAGCGCTCCCGGATAGCCCATGTCCACGCGAATCAAGAAACGGTCGAGCTGCGCTTCGGGAAGGCGGTAGACGCCTTCTTGTTCCACCGGGTTCTGTGTCGCCAGAACGAGGAACGGTTGTGGCAAGGGCAGGGTGGTCCCTTCGATTGTGACCTGGTTCTCTTGCATCGCTTCGAGCAGGGCCGCCTGCGTCTTGGCCGGCGCGCGGTTGACCTCGTCGGCCAAAAGCACCTGACAGAAGATCGGCCCGCGCCGCAGGACAAAGTCGTTACTTTTTCTGTCGAAGATAAAAGTTCCGGTGACGTCGGAGGGGAGCAAATCGGGAGTGAACTGAAGACGCTGGTACTGAATGCCGAGGATGTGTGCGAAAGTCTTGGAAAGCGTGGTCTTGGCGACTCCGGGAACGCCCTCCAGCAGAACGTGACCGGCCGCCAGGAGCGCGACCAAAAAACGCGAGGTCACCTTCTCCATGCCGACGACGACCCGGCCCACCTCGGTCACCGTGCGGTCGCGCAGCTCCTTGACGCGCTGTGCCCACAACTGGATTTCGCCGTTAGTGATCTCGCTCATGGACGTGGAGGCTGCGCTTGTCGTTTGGTGCATGGTCACTTGATGCAAAGGTAGATCCGTTTCGTTTGGCCGGAGTTGTTGTGGACTTGAATCTTGTACTCGCCGGAGCGCGGCGGATACCAAAAAACGACGGCATAACCGAGCGTGTCGTGACTGGAAGCGACGAGCTTGCCGTCGGCATCGTGGACCTCGATGAGCAAGGAGCCCGTGGCGTCGTTGCCGTCCTTCGTGAGTTTGCCCTTGGCGAATACGGACGCTCGTTCGCTGGCCTTGAACCGGATGGTTGCCTCCCAGGGGTCCGCGCCAACATCGTAAGTGCCGGCTCGAGCGCCCATTTCTGGGCCGCCGTAGCTTAATTCCGTGGCGACGAACAAGGCACAGATCAGTAGACCGGCTCGAAGCATTTTAAGATCGGAGTTAGGTGTCATGGAAACGCAAGTTCCGCCTGGCTTTCGAAGCGTCCGAAATTGTAGACGTCGATGCCATATCGACCGGCGACAGGCGGGTACCATTCGGCGTTCAGATCGTCGTATGTCGCCCGGTTTCCAAAGTCATCCCATGCGACGCAATTTCCAAGAGCATCGAAAACGTACACACCTAGGTACGCCTGCATATTGCCGCTGACGATGACATTGGCTCTAACGCCGCCGGCAAAATCTTCGGCCACCGACGCGACATAGTATCCCGGCACTTCAATAAACTCAGGCGGATGAGGTCTGATGGGACCACCGCCGCCGGAGCATGTCACAAGTAAGCCGCTTAACAGAGCGAATGCTCCCAGGCGCTTCATCGACAGTCTCTCCGCAAGCCCGATGAACTCTCGCTATCTTATCGCCTTATCGCAACCTCGCCGAGTACTCTCTCTTGGCGAAGTTCTCAATTGCAGGCCGAGCTCCGGCTTGACGAGCCTTGTTTCTTTGTTTGCGATTCCTTACTATCCCGCCGCCGTAGCGACGGATGGTGCGCTCCGGCATCGCCACGCGCCGAGAAATGGTGCGCCGAAACACGGCGCGCCGAACACAGCGCGCCGAGAAAGAGACCTTCATGTCCATCCGGAAGTGGTTCGTGCGAGGCGTGGTCATCGCCATAATCGCCGGGTGCGCCGGCGCCGTGGCGTTCTACCAACGCTTCACCGATCCCGCTGCCGTCCGCGCCATGGTGTTGGCCAAACTCCAGGCCATGTTTCCAGGCGCTCATGTCAGCGTCGAATCGGCGTCCTTGCGGCTCTTCGGCGGCATTAGCGTCTCGGGAATCCGCTTGGCGCGGGCCAACGACCCGGATCGGCTCGACGTCCTTTGCATCCCCTCGGCCATCCTCCACCACGACAAGGAGAAAGTGCTCGACGGCGAACTGACGCTGCGGAAGATCGAACTCTACCGTCCTATCCTGCACATCGTTCGCCGTCCCGACGGCACGTGGAATCTCGCCGGTCTTTCCGGCAAGATCAACCCCAACGTCCCCTTGCCGGCCATCGTCATCCATCAGGGCACGCTGCTTCTGAACGACCAAATGGCCAACGATCGCGCCGACAGCGCCGGCCATACCATGGAACTATCGGAAGTCAACGTCACGTTGCTTAACGATCCGCCGACAGTCCTGTCCATCGACGGCGTCGCCCGGTCTGACATCGCCGGCAAGGCACAAGTCCGCGGCCAATGGCAGCGCGGCGACGGCGAGCTGGCACTGCAGATCAAGGCCGAGAACGTGTCGCTTTCGCAGCCGCTCATCGACGCCTTGGCGCGCAAATGCCCGGCGCACTCTATCGATGGCCTTCGCCTGACGGGCAAGGCCAACGTCCAGGGCGAACTCGCTTTCTCACTCAATGCCGCCGAGCCGTTTCACTATGACGTGGACGTCGAATTGACCGGCGCCACCATCGCACATCCCAGGCTGCCATTGCGCCTGGAAGACGTCCACGCCATCATGCACGTCAGCAACGGCAATCTCCGCGTGGAAAAGCTGACCGCACACGCTGGCGCCGCCAAGGTCGAAGGGCGTGGCTCTGCCCAGTTGCCGGCGCCGGACCAGACATTTGAAGCTCACCTCGAAGTCAAGCATCTCGACGTCCGCCCGGAATTCTTCGAGGGCCTTCCCGAAAAACTGCAAGCCCTGAACCGCAACTACCAACCGACCGGCCCCGTCACGATCAAGGTCGACTGCAAGCGGCGCAACGGCCATTGGGAGACGCTTGCCAGCGGCGACCCGTCGCGGGCCTTGCTGATGCCGGAAAACGTCCGCGCCTGCTTTGTGAAATTCCCATATCCGCTCGAGCATGTGAGCGGGACCATCGAGCATAACTTCCAGACGCGACGCAGCGCTTTCGATCTGAGCGCGTTAGCGCATAACCGCAACGTGATCGTGAAAGGATATTGGCAGGGTGAAGGTCCGGGCGTTGACTCCCAATTCGACGTCATCGCCGACAATGTGGCGCTCGACAAGACGCTCCTCGACGCGCTGCCGCCGGTTTTCCAGAAGCTGGCCGGCGGCTTTCATCCGACCGGCAAGGCGGACGTTAAAGCTTTAATCAAGCACGTGCCCGGCCACGCCGAAAAGGAGTTTCAACACGAGTACCACATCCGTTTCCATGAGGCGACGGTGCTGTGGGACGGCTTTCCATATCCCTTGGAAAACGTCACCGGCCTCCTCGACATCTTTCCGAATAGCTATCAGATCTGTGACTTTCACGGGACTCACGCGGGCGGACTCGTGACCGTCAATGGCCGGTCCGTTCCCGTTGACGGCAAGCCGGCGGGCCTGATCCTGGAGATTACCGGACAAAACGTGCTGCTCGACACGACCATGCGCAAGGCTTTGACGCCCATGCCGTCGCTGGTAAAGACATGGGGCGCGTTTCAGCCGCGCGGCCGAATTCACTTCGCCGCCGTCATTGACCGCTCCACCGCTCAGAATGAGGAAACGGACGCGCGCGTCGAAGTGCGCGGCGGCGACATCGAGCCCGTGTTTTTCCCCTATGTTTTTCAAGACGTGGCCGGCAAATTCCGCTTCTACAAGAATCGCCTCGATTTGGCCCAAATCAGCGCCAAACATCAAACAACCCGCATCACGATCGAGCATGGCACGGTCGATATTCATCCCAAAGGGGGCTATTACGCCGATTTGAAAGAGATGCAGGCGCAGGGACTCTTTCTCGACCGGGAATTCATCGCGGCGATTCCTCAGTGCCTGCGCGGCGCCGTTTCCGCCCTCAACCTGAAGGACCCCGTCGCGGCGAAGACACGATTGGTAGTGGCGCAGGACGCCGACCCCGCGAGTCCGCCCGACTTCTTTTGGGACGGCCAAGCCTGGCTCAAGGAAGCCAAGTTCGCGACCGGCCTGGAATGGAGCCATGCGACCGGGACCATTGCTTCGGTGGGCCGCTTTCATCGCCAGGTGCTGGGCATCAACGGTCACTTTCTGTTCGACCGGGCGACGCTGCTCAAGCAATCGTTCCATGACGTAAGCGGAAAGTTTGAGGTCCGCAGAGAAATCCCGGACCTGCTGTTGCTCGGCGTCCGCGCCCCGATCTTCGGCGGCGACCTCGCTGGGCAGATGCGCGTCGACTTCCATTCGGGCATGAAGTACGAAATGAACTTGACCGCCTCGCAGATCGATCTCAAGGATTTCGGCAAGCACAACCTCGGCGCGAAATCGTCCTTGGCAGGTCCGCTCATGGGCCGGCTCTACCTGACTGGCGACGGCTCTGGCGTCGACAGTCTCGACGGCAACGGCAGCCTCGACGTGCCCAACGGCAAGATTCTAGATTTACCGTTGCTCATCGACCTGCTCAAATTCCTCGGTCTGCGCTGGCCGGACCGCACTTTGTTCGAGGAAATGCACGCCATGTTCAGCATCCGCGGCCGCCGTTTTGCGGTGCGCCGCCTCGACCTGGTTGGCAACGTCATCAGCCTGGCAGGCAAGGGCGAAGTGAACCTCGACGGCACCGATGTGCAGCTTGACTTTTATCCCAGTTGGGCCCGTGTCGACCAACTCCTCCCGCCCCTGGTCCGGCCGATACCGCCGGCTATCGCCAAGAACCTGCTTACCATCGAAGCCCGCGGCAAGATTTCATCGGATTCCAAAGAGCTGAAGTTTTACAAGAAGCCGCTGCCGGCGATCGTCGATCCGATCTTGAACGTGCGCGACCGCATGCTCGGCAACCCGACTCCTGGCAACCCGACACTCAGCAACCCGGGAATCGACCGGCCGCACTTTCCCGTCGTGCCGAGGGAGGAGAAATAGTGTTTTGGAGCATTATCCACCGAACCATCTTCATGGATTTGCTGCGGGTGTTCCTGATGGCCCTGGCGGCCCTGACCAGTCTGCTCCTCTTGGCCGGCATCATCGCCGAGGCTTCGCAGCACGGCTTGGGTCCCGCACAGATCCTCGCTGCTATTCCGCTGCTAATTCCGAGCACGTTGCCGTACACCTTGCCGGCTACGACGTTGTTCGCCTCCTGCGTGGTCTTTGGCCGACTCTCCAATGACAATGAAATCCTGGCGCTCAAGTCGGCGGGCATCCACCTGCGACACGTGATCTGGCCGGCGGCGTTCTTGGGCGTCATCGTCAGCGCCGTTACCATCGGCCTGTCTCTCGACGTGATTCCCACGACGCATCATATGCTGCGCACCAAGGTCGTGACCGACGTCGAGGACTTTCTTTACAACATGCTCCGGCGCGAAGGTTGCATTCGCCATCCCAAGATCAATTACACCATCTACGTGAAGCGCGTGCTGGGAAAGAAGCTGATCGACGCCACTTTTATGCGGAAAGATCCCAAAGGAGAGCGATTCGATGTGATCGCCCGCGCCCAAGAAGCGGAGTTGCTTTTCGATCTGAACAAGAGACAGATTCTGGTAAAGATGTACCGCTGCCGCATTACCGATGAGCATAACGTAGCCGAAGACAAACTACGTGTTTGGCCCGTCGAGATTCCGCCCGATTTCTTCCCAACCAGCAAGGCAAGCGCCCGCGCCATGACTTGGCCCGAGCTTTTCGAAAACATCGTTCGGTTCAAGGAGCTTCTGCAGATCAATCTCACCGAAATCGCCAAGCATCAGGCCGCGTTGTTACAAAGGGTCGCCGAACCGCATTTCGACGATCACGTCAAGGACTTGCAAAACGCGCGGAAGTACTACCATCTGCAAATCTGGGCGCTGATCACGGAGATCCATATGCGCGTCGCCCTGTCATGCGGCTGTTTCTTCTTCGTCATGGTCGGCTGCCCGATCGGCATCTGGTTCAGCCGCAGCGATTACTTGAGCGCCTTCATCACCTGCTTTCTTCCCATCGTGGTCATTTACTATCCCGTTTTGCTGTGCTCCATCAACTTGGCGAAGAACGGCACCGTCGCGCCGGTTTTCGCTCTGCACGCCGCCAACGGCCTGATGGCGGTCATCGCCTTAGGCCTGTTCCGCAGGCTCTTACGAAATTGAACATTTAGCAGCGGGGAGACGCAGGCGACCGCGGTGGGCGCGGCCCTGCAGTCGCCTGCGGCTCCCCGCTAAACGGTCGTCATTTCTTTTGCGGTTTTTTCAGAGTCAACAGCTTGCGGCGCGGCACCTTGGGGATGGGCGAGTCGTGCTCGTCCTCGATGTCGCCGATGATTTCTTCGAGAATGTCCTCGAGCGTGATCAATCCTCTAATTTTGCCCGCTTCGTCGCGGACCAAGGCCATGGGGCGCTTGGCCTTGCGAAACAGGCGCAGGGCGTTGGCGACTTCCTCATCGGGTTTGAGAAACAGGGGCGGGTAGAGGGCATCTTCGAGGACCACAACGCCGCGCAGACTGAAGAGGTGGAACAGGTCCTTGGTGTTGACGATGCCGACGATGTGGTCGAGATTGCCCTCGTAAACCGGCATCCGCGTGTGGGCGCTTTCGCGCACGGCTTCTAGCACTTGCTCCGGCGGCGTGCTCAGCTCCAGGGCCGCCATTTTGTCGCGCGGAACCAGGCAGTCGCCGACGAGCTTCTCCGATAACCGAAAAACTTTACGCACGATGTTCGCCTGCTCCGGATTGAGGATGCCCGCTTCCTCGGTATCTTCAATGAGCAGATCGAGTTCTTCGACGGAGTGCATGAGGCTTTCCGGAGACGCGCGCATGCCGCACAGGCGCACCAGGCCATTGCCCGCGCCGGTGAGGATCGCCGTGATCGGCCGGGCCACGGTGGCGAAGATGCGGAGCGGACGGGCAACCCACAGGGCGACGCGATCCGGGGCTTGCAGGGCCAAAGACTTTGGAAACAGCTCGCCGAAAACGACGTGCATGAAGGTGATCAGGGCGAAGGCGATGGCGGCGGCAATGGAGTGGCGGGCGATGAAATCCCACGGGCTGGGGAGCTGGGCGAACGCCGCCGTCATGGTGTGGGCGAGGGCGCTTTCGGCCACCCAACCAAGGCCGAGGCTGGTCAGGGTGATGCCCAGCTGCGTGGCAGCGATGATGCGGCTAATGTCTTGAATGGCGGCGGCCACCGCGCCGGCCCCGGACCGCCCCTGTTGCACCAGCTCTTCAATACGCGTGCGCCGCACCGAAACCATGGCGAATTCGGAGGCGACGAAAAATGCGTTCAGAGCGACCAGAAGCGGAATGCTAACGAGACCCAGCAGGTCGCCGAGCCATCCGAAGTCTCCTTCCGCCGGCAGCGTTGGCACGATCGCAGATCTCCCGGGAGTCGTTACACTACGGTTTGCGTAGTTAAGAATACCCCGAGAGAACAACCGGGCCAACCCGCTTGCGGGTTAGCATGACGAGGATGCATCGTTGTGAAGCGCCCCGCTTGCGCAAACCCGCAAGCAGGTTCAGATTTGCGTCTGCACCGTCTGAAACAGATCGGCAACGCGAACGCCGAGCCCCAGCGCGATGCGGTAGAGGGTTTCGATGGATGCGGAATTCTTTCCCAGCTCGATCTGCGATAGGTAGCCCAAGGACACTCCCGTGCGCTTGGCCATTTCCGCCAGGGTCAGGCCCAGGCCCTTGCGGCGCTCGCGGATGGCGGCGCCGAGCTGCTCGCGAAGCGCCTCTTCGGAAAGTCGCAAGAGGCCACGGCTCTCCAGGCAACGCGTCACGACTCGCTGCAGCTGCTCGACTTGGAACGGCTTGGTGAGGTAGTCGTAGGTGTGATTGCGCAGGCATTGCAAGGCGCTGTCAATCGTCGGATAGGCCGTGACGACGATAATGCTGGCGTCGGGCTGATGCAGGCGGACCCACTCCAAGACCTTGGGCGATTCCAGCCCAGGAAGCACGTAGTCGAGGATAATGAGGTGGTACTGCTCCGCGGCTAAGTTCTGCTCGAGGAGCGCCGGATCCGATTGCACGTCGATTTTGAAGTCGTGGTTGGCAAGCGCAGCCTGGATCAGGCGGCCGATATGTGGATCGTCGTCCACGACGAGAATCTTCACGTCGCCTGAGGCGTGCAGCTTGCCCTGCTCGCGGACGACAACTTTCTCGTCGGGGCTCCGAGATTCGCGGAGCAGCGTGGTGGAGGAGGCAGCGCCGGCAGCGCCAGCAGAAGCAACACCAATCGAAGCGACGGCGCCTTTCGTGTTCACGATCGACACGTCTCTCTCCTTCAAGCTCGGAGACTCAATCATGGTTCGCACTTATGTTCGCGCTTATGGTTGGCGTCCGCATCCCGTCGTCCCGCGTCCCGCCATTTCTCGTCCCACCATTGCTGCGTCCACCGCTCTTAGCAAGGACCGAGCCTCGAATGGCTTCCGCAGCAGCGGAAATCGCTCCAGCAACTCGGCGCCGGCAAGGGCTTCGGTGTCCGCCTGGCTGCTAATGAACAGAAACGCGACCGCCGGATCCCGCTCGAGAAAGCGCCTGGCCATTTCGAAGCCATTCATCCGCGGCATCAGGACGTCGGTGACGACCAGCTGGGACGCGTCGTTCGCATTGCCCTTCCGGCGAATTCCTTCGTCGCGTAGCGCGACGTCGCCCGATTCGGCCCGGCGCACATCGTAACCGGCGCTTTCAAGAGTCTCGCTTACCGAGGCAAGTACCACCGGATCGTCATCCACCACCAAGATGCGCTTTTCCGTGCGCGCGTTTGCCGACGCCGTAGTGGGCGCTGCCGCATTGGACGCCGGGGCAATGGCCGCCGGCATATACAGCCGCAGCGTGTTGCCGCGCTCGCCGCCGGCATCGAAGCGCATGGCGCCCCCATAAGTCCTCAGGATTCCATAGATCACAGCCAACCCCATGCCCCGTCGCCGTCCTTTGGAACTGAAAAATAGCTCGCGGAAAAGCTTTCCCCGGACGTCTTCGGGCATCCGCGGACCGTCATCGCGGATCGCCGTCTCGACAAATCGACCGGGCTGGGCAGCTCCCAGGAGATTGGCGACTTTCGTGTCAGACAGCTCACAACTCTGTGCAGCGACGTGCACCACACCTCCCGCCATGCTTCCTGCGATGCCAGCCGCGCCTCTGCTCGCGCCTGCGCAGTTCTCAAACGCGTTGGCGAGCGCTTGGGCCAGAGCCTCGCGTAGGGCGTCGGCCTCCATTGGAATCGGCGGCAGTCCCTCTTCCACCTTTACCTGAAGCGCCACTCTCCCGCCCCATGCGCCGGTGATACGGGCGCCTTCCTCGGCCAACACCATCGCTAGTGTCGTCGCCGTATTCGTTGCCGAGGATTTTTGCGCCGCGCGGCGGCTGAAAAGCTGTAGCTTGTGGACCCAAGCCGCCGCGCTCATCGACGATTGCAAGACCTCCCTCATGTACCCATGGGCCAACGAGTCCGGCGGCACCTGCTTGAGCGCCAGCTCCGTGAAGCCGAGAATGCCGGTAAGCACGTTCCCGAAGTCGTGGCCCAATCGTTCGGCGACGTGGGCGGCGACATCCAACGATTCTTCGAGCCGTGCCATTTCGGACGGTTGATCCATGGGTCGGACCGAATGCAAGAACCCCCTATTCTTGTAATCGTTCATGTGACACAAAAATTGCCATTAAAAATGTGACGAGAACTGAAAAGATTCGGCGTGGGGCAGACTACCTAGCTTGCCTGTCTATCCTTTTGGTAGGTTAGGAAACCTGCCCTGCCGTTTGGAAGAAGCGGAAGCCGGCGGGCGGATAGGGAGCGCCCGGACTCACGCTGTCGCCGGCGAAGTTCAACAGACGGCCGAGCTGTGCGGCGGCGTGGGATGGGGCGAGGCCTTTGGCCAGGATCAGGTCGAGGTATGTGAATTCGATGAGTGCGCTGGCGCCCCAATCGACGCTGGTGGCATAGCCGGAGATGGGGAATGAAGTCTTCTGCACCATGTTGCCGATGGAGCCGCCGTCGCCGTCTTGGGCCACCAGGCACGACGAAAAATGCAGCAACTGGATGTTGTCCACGTCCTGCAAGCTGTCGAGCACCTTGCGGGTGTTGATGATCTTGCCATGTACCGCCAGGCCTTCCGGGCTGCCGTGGCTGGCGATCATCAGGATCGCCGGTTCCGGCAAATAGAGCAGCTCGCGGCACCAGTGAAGCAGGCTCGCTTCGTCGTGGAAGAAGCGCTGCCGGACTTTGACGTTTTCCAAGCGTGCAAAGAACTCACGCAGCATGAAGCCGAAGGCGTACTCGTTGTCGGCGAGGGAACGTTGCCAATGCGCCTCCAGAACGACCAGCCAGGTTAGCCCGGGCATCGCAAAGACGCGCCGGCCGTGCCACGGGCCCGCGAGCGCCGCCCCGTCTTGCTGCCATTGACCGTCGAAGCTCGTGCCGCCTTCGTTCAGCTCGAACCTGCCCGTGCCGGCGGCGCTTGGCTCCTGATAGCGAAATTCAAGCCGGCCATCGGCGATTCGGCCTTCGATCGAGCTTCCGCCCAGCCCTTCGTAAAAACCATGCACGCGGTCTTCTTCTTGAATGATGCGCAGCCTGCCGAAGGTGCTCTCCCAGATGCCCTCGAATTCGCGCTGGCCTTCCCAGGGAAACGCTTGCGCCGCCGTCTCCGGTTGATACTCGCCTCGGAAGCGGCCATGACGAAGCAGCCCGAACCAGCCTTGGCCGCGCTCGGACGTCTCCTCATATTGAAAAGACAATCGGCCGCCCTCGACCTTGCCTGAAAGCGTGCCTTGATCGGCCGGGCCATACGTACCCTGGACGCGAGCGCCTGCCTGCTCCAGCGTCATGGGTCCGAACGTCGAGAACCAACGGCCTGCGTAGTTCGACATTACCCACTCCCCGTGGCCGATTTCAGGCACACGTCTATTTACTTGTCACTAGCCATGCCGCAGACATCGCGAACAACCCGGCGCCGCAAAGTGCGAAACCGAGGATGAGTAGTAGCTGTGGCTCATCAACGGCCGCAAAATCCTCCCGGCCCGGCAGCGTAGCGATCGGCGGCCGGCTTTCGTCGAAATCCTTGTAGAAATCCACGCCGTCGGCCAGCCAGCCCCGCTTGAATTGATTTTCCTCGAATGTCTGAAAGTCCATTTGATAATTCTTGCCGTATTTCAACTCCGCCTCGAAGCGCTGCGGCACATCTTGGTCCACTCTCATTTCCCTTTGCTGGCTTCGGCAATATCCCGCCAATTCGGCCCGAACGGATGTGTCAGCGATGAAGCGATCCATTTCGATTTGTGCCCGCTGATAGGCGCACCAGGCAAGGTCTAGCTGTCCCACCCTGACCATGATGTTGCCTAGTGTGATCGCTAGATAGGGATGCGCCCCGTCCTGCCGCCAGATTCCAACGATGCCCAGGACAGGCTCGTCAAAGGGAACCCGTTCCTTCACCGATAATTTCGCTTCCTCCGCCCACCCATCCTCAGCGCCGATTCGGGTGATGCTCTCCCTGCGACGCATGTCTTCCTCAGTATGGCGCCCGGTAAGAGGATGGTGTCTTGCCATAGTTCCACTCGTCGGCCTGTCGAATGCTTCGAGCCGATTTCCGATCATGTCGAACTTAAGCGCTAGCTTGGGATTCTCAAGCGCGGCCAGTTGAAAGTCGGCAAAAGCGACGTGCCAAATGGCCCGGCCGAAATGCGCGTCCGGTTGCACCTCGATCGCCTTTTTCAAGAGACCGATGCCTTCGCGAAGCTCTTCCCTGCTCGCGGGCGAATCCGATTGGGCAAGGGCTTTATGGACGAGAATCGTACCGAGATTGGCGTAAGTGGTATACGCTTTGGCGCCGGTGTCGCCGCGTACGGTGCGGTCCTTCAGGTGAAGGCGCATGAGGCGGATGGCTTCGTGATGTTCTCCGAGAGCATCCAGGGCAATGCAATAGTCCTCGATGCCTTCGGGAACGAATTTGTTAGCGCGCAACTGCTCACGATAGTAGGCTGGCCCATGCCGTGGAAAACGGTCATGAAGGACGTCGTGCACCATTGCCAGGCGCAAAGAAGCGCCCCCGGCCAATTTTGGAATCTGGTGCGGGAGCGGATAATAGTAAGTCAGCTTCGGTAAGACCGCGCCGCCGAACACCGCGCCAGCGACGAGGCCGAGCATCGCCCAGCCAGCAATCGCGCCAATCCGGCGATCTGTCAGGATTGACGGCATGGATGTGAACGTCCTACGCAGACTCGCGATTGCGCGCCGCCGAGGCATTAAGCCAAAAAGCGCCGATCACAAACCCCAAGCCAACGCCGGAAAGCCCGACACCGGCCGTGTTCATGAGAACGGGGCTGGGGTTTTCCGTTCCTGGAGGTCGGTAATCTCCGGGCTCATCGAGCTTGTATTGCGACTTGAATTGCGATTCGCGCGCCGGCGCCGTGCCGTCGTTGATGCACGCCCGAACCGGATTGAGGACTGTCAACCAAACGCACCCAACCAACACCGCGAGGAAACTTGAGCGACGCATCGGTCACCTCCGTCTCCAGTTTGAATCGCCGCGACGGCGGTGTCAAGAGATTCGCGGCGGTTCTTGTGGCACTATTATTGCGAATTCGGTTTGCGGCGTTACTTCTTCTCGGCCTCGGCCTCTTCCTTCGCCGCTTGTCGCAGTGGGCCGCGGAAAGTGATGCGGCCTTTGTTGAGGTCGTAAGGGGAGATGGCGACGGTGACGACGTCGCCGGGAAGGATGCGAATGAAGTGTTTGCGCATCTTCCCCGCGATATGGGCGATGATCTCATGCCCATTGTCGAGCTTGACGCGAAACTGCGTGTTGGCAAGGGCTTGCAGCACTTTGCCCTGAACCTGAAACGCTTCTTCCTTGGCCATAAAGACCCTTCGTCAATCGAGATCGGCTTGTGGACAAACGTATCCATCAGTCTATGCTGATCGCCAAATCGCGGCTAGGTCAGGAAGGCAGTTTTAACCACAGAGACACCGAGACACAGAGAGGACACAAAAGAGAAAGAAGTTCGGAACTCACCAGACGATCATGCCTGCCTTTACCTCTACATTCTCTGTGTCTCTGCGCCTCTGTGGTTCAAACCTCACTTTCCCGCCAGCTCCTTGCGTTTCTTGGCGATCAATGCGATGAGCGCGTGCTGCGGCTTGGCGAACTTGTCGACGCCTTCCTCCATCAGCACCTTTTCCAAGTGCCGCATGTCGACCACGCGTTCGATCTCGCCGATTACTTCCTGAGGCGGTGACTTGTCGACCTGACGCGTGAAGGTGCGGCCGCTCTTTTCGACGGCGTCGTTGGTGGCGGGCGGATTGGTTTCGATGTCAGAGCCGGCAAGAGCCTCGACGTATTTCCAATCGGCGTCGGTCGGGAACTTCTTGCCGGTGCTGGCGAAGATCATCTCTTCTTGGAGCGGCAGCTTCTTGTCGGCCCAGAAGCGCTGGTTCATTTGCCAAATGTGCTTGGCGTTGACGATGCCGACTTGCCCCTGAGCCGCCGGCGAAAGCTGCTTGACGTGCTCGTGCGAATATTGATCGACCCGGCTCACGAAAATGCTGTAGACCGATTTGAAGCGATCGAGCGACTTGCGCTTTTGGGCGCCCCGCCACATGGCGTCGCGGGCAGCGGTGTATTGCCGTGGCGTGAAGACCAATGTCACGTTCAAGGTCACTCCGGCGGCGCACAGTTCTTCAACGGCGGCCAAACCGGCGGGGGTGGCCGGGATCTTGATCATGCGATTGGTGTGGCCGGCGGACCATTTCCTACCCAGCTCGAGATATTTGCGGGTGCGCTCCGCCTCGGGGATGCCGAGGGCCGGGTCTTCGAGCAACGGATCCAGCTCGAAGCTGACGTAGCCGTCGTTGCCCTTGGTCGCTTCCCAGACCGGGGCGAATACCTGCTGGGCGTCGCGGACGAGCTGGTCGGTGAGTTGCCAGGCGATGTCGTGATCGCTGAGGCCGTCCTTGATGTACTTGGTAAGCGAATGGTCGAAGCGGCCCGTCTTGATGAGGTCGCTGACGATGATCGGATTCGAGGTTGCTCCGGTCGCGCCCCAGGCCCGATTTTTCTTAACCAGGTCGGGGTCGATGGAATCGAGCCAGAGTTTCGTGCCACAAGCGATCAATGATTGAAGGGAATTGGCCATGACCGTGCCCTCGCGGAGAAAAGAAGCCCTAGGACTATCTTAGAGCGCCAAATCGGCACGAGGGTTACGATTTCTTCGGGTTCTGCTTTCGGGGCGATTTGGATGTTCGGGTTAGGAGGGCGTCCACGTCTGTGTAGATCTCGGGGAACTCAAGTTCAGCGGCGAAGTAGTCGAGCCAACGGCGAATGTAGGCCTTGTCGACGTTCGGCTGTGCGTCCAAGAGTCCGACAATGTCGGTCATGTCGATTATTCGGTGAGCGACGGATTTCAGGACGATTAAGTCCTCCGGCCTGGGCAAAGGAATCGTCAACTTGCCGACCTTCGTGTTCCTGGACTGAGCAATCGCCGCCTTTTCATACGGCAGGTTTCCCAAAGAAATATCGATTTGTACTCCGGTCTTTTCATGGAGCAGCAATAGCACCCGATTCTTCCGGGCGAACTCGAGCGTATCAGGAAAACGCGGCTGAAAGGTGTAGGTCGCGCCAACTTCGAGGAATCTTCCCCAATCAGCTTCTTCCACGAGTGCCACTGCATCGACGTCTTTAGTTGTTCGCGGTCGGCCTAGGAGCGCAACCGCCACCCCACCGATGACCATTCCAGTAACGCCCGTCTGCTTCCACCACAAAAGCAAATCGGGAACCGGGTCGAGCGGCAATTTTAGCTGTTTTTTCTTACGCGCCATGAGCTTTTCGCAGACGTGCCCAACGCCTTCGCACCTGCGCTATTTCCTTGGGCGTGTTGATTTGCCAATCCATATCAATCGCCCAGCGAAAGAGCGTCCAGAATTGACGGTACTTGAGCTCCAGCGGAGTTGTCCGAAGTTCCTCGATTTCTCGCTTGTTCACAGCTTCATTCCGCCTCTTATACGCCTTGACCTCATTGTTTTTTGACTTGGATTTTGGCTTGTGCGGCATGATTCGTTCCTGTCAGATCAGTCGCAGATTATCGGCGGCGCGTCGTGGGCAGCGGGAAGAAGCTGCGCGGCGCGTTTTGAAAGGTGTAATAGCCGCCGTAGACCTGGAAGCCCGCGGCGTGGCCGGTCTGCGACAGGGCGGGGATGAAGTCCTGCTCTTCCAAGAGCGTCGTCTGCTGTTGCAGTTGGTTCACCTGGCTTTGCATGTATTGTTGCTGCAAGGCATTGTTGCGGCGGTCGAATTCAGTAAGAGTGCCGTTGTAATAGTTGATCGCCGGATTGCCGCCGCGGACGATGTCGAGGTAAGGGCTGATCGCCGGCTGCGCGTAAGGGTTGAGCTGCGGCCGCTGGAGCGGAAAGTATTGTGCGGAAGCGGCGCCGGGAATAAGGGCGGTCGCGAGAACCGACAAGAAAAGGGTGCGCTGCATGGGTGGACCCTCTGCAATCAATCATCGATGTCACCCCCAGGATTCACTGCGCTCATCCTGGGGCTTGCAATTCATCTTACAGAACTTCAGCGCGCGGCGCCGGACACGCCCGAGACAGACCCCGACCGAATCGAGTTGACCGTCTGGCTGCCCAGGAGCCCGATGCCGAGCAGGCGTTCGGGCACCGCCAGCACCTTGGCGAGGAAGTTGTTGGTTGCGATCAGACGGTCGGCCCGGACATAAACACGGTCGCCCGGCATAATCTGGTAGTTGGTGGCCGCCTCGCCGCGCTGGGTGATGCCGATCCAATCGACCGGCAGCCTGGTCTCGTTTTCGCAGTTCCCGTCATTGCGGCGCGCGACCCAAATGTGCTTCTTGGAGGCGACAGGCGGCAGGCCGTTGATTTGGCTGATGGCGTCGAGGACAAAGTCATTGCCGGTGATGGGAAGGCGGACGACTTGCTCGCCGTAGCCGCCGCCGTCGGTGATGACGTAGTAGACCTTGCTATTGTAAGCGAGCACGTCGACGCTCAAACCGTCGAGCACGTCTTGCAGTTTGACGATGTCCTTATTCAAACGCGCGTGAATGACCTTGGCGATTTCCTCGCGGGCCTGGTCGATGGTCATGCCGGCCACCGGCGCCGACCCATAAGCGCCGACGCCAATGGTGCCGTCAGGGCGCACGAGATGTTGCCCGCGGATCGGCTGATTCAGAAGCCCTTTGAGCGATTCAATTATCAGGATGTCGGGCGGTCCGATGATGTAGGGCGGTAAGAGTTCGCGAGTCATCTCTCCGGGTACGCCGGGAACGACGGGCACAACGCCGCCGTGGTGAGCGGTTGGGGGAGGACGGCGTCCGGAAGTCTGAATCGGCGGACCTCCATGCGCGGCGTTCGGTAAGCCATTCGGCGGCCAGTGTGCGGTGGGAACTTGCAACGGGGGGCCTTCGTCCTTAGGCTCGGTTACCTGGTGACCGATGGGCCGCACGCCACCGGGCCCTTGAGCGGTGCGCCATGCCACATCTTCGGGCGAAACGACGGTGCTGAGGCGGACACCAGGCTTGTTCATATGGGCGGACAAGTGTTTCTCAACCGCCTGAGCCGCCTGGTTGATGTTCATGCCGGCGACTTTACAGGTGCCGTATGGGCCCAGCTCGACGGCGCCGTCAGGACCGACGACCGATTTGCCGGCGGCCACGACGCCCGGCTGTTCTTTGACATTCTTGAGGTTCCAGGAAATTTCCATGCCTTGCGAGAGCGGCATGTTCTTGGCATTCTGGATGGGTGGCTTTTGGGCGACGGCTTCGTATTTCTGGGCGGAGAACGGATTGGCGATGCGCTCCATTACTGAGCTGATGGGCGACGATGTTTGGCAGCCACCTATACCGGCGAGCAGAACGAGACCCAACGCGGAACGAAACAGCCGGCCGGAGCGAAGAACATCCATGTCCGACTCCCACTTGGTGCAATGCAACGAATTTGTAGTCCGTTGCGCACTATTCGGCAGCGAAACCGGAGTCGATTGAAGCTAGCTTGCCGGGTTTGTCACGTCCGATCCAGATTGCCGGGTTAAATGCGTCAAGGCCCATACGAGCCTTAGAGTCTGCGCTGAGCCGTGTTAGGACCTCACCGCCATCACCGCCACGTAGTTTGGCGCTGAGCTCATCGTCTTAAGTGCCATGCCTTCTTAGTCTTACGATCTAGAGATTAGCTCAGCGCCACGGCGCCACACTCATATACCCCCCTCATCTTGTCAGCGCCAAGGAGATTGACTGTAAACGGTTTGATGATTGGTGTTTACGCCGATTCCAGTCTCGGAATCTGCCGATTTGCCGCACTTGAGCGTGAATCGATCCGGTTACGCCTCTATCAAGGCGCTCCTATTGGCTACAATCAGCTAGGGAGCGGAATCAACCTGGCCGTCACCGGGGCGGGAACTCAGGTTTTTAGGTGGCACGCCATTTAACCTTGCCCAAGTTACGGATCGTGACCATGCGAAAATGTCTCGTAACCGGCGGCGCGGGATTCATTGGCTCGCACCTCGTCGACAACCTCCTCTCGGCGGGTTGGAAGGTGGCGGTGCTCGATGATCTCAACACCGGGAAAGCGGCCAATCTGCAAACGGCGGCGACTCGCATCGAGCAGTTTCACGCGAGCTTGTTGGATGCCGCGGCCGTTGAGCGCGCCGTCGCCGGGTGCGAAGTGGTATTCCACATCGCCGCGCTGCCATCGGTCGCCCGCAGCGTTGTCGATCCGCTGAGGAGTCACGAGGTTTGCGCCACCGGCACCCTAAAAGTGCTTGACGCCGCCCGTCGCGCCGGCGTCCGGCGAGTGGTTTACGCCGCCAGCAGCAGCGCCTATGGCGGCACGCCGGGCACGATTCGGCGCGAGGACGACGCGATCGCGCCCTTGTCACCTTATGCCGCCGCGAAATTGGCCGGCGAGCATTACTGCCAGGCATTCACCGCCTCCTACGGCCTTGAAACGGCGCGGCTGCGGTATTTCAATATCTTCGGTCCGCGCCAGGACGCCGACAATCCATACGCCGGGGTCATCGCGCTCTTCTGCAAGCTGATGCTCGAAGGCCGGACGCCGACGATTCAAGGCGATGGGCTGCAATCGCGCGATTTCACCTACGTCGCCAACGCCGTCCAGGCGACCATCAAAGCGGCCAATGCGCCGGCAGCCGTCGGCCAGGTCTACAACATCGGCAACGGCGCCAATACCACGGTCCTCGATCTGGTCAAGAGCCTCAACAAACTGCTGGGCGTGAACATCGAACCCACTTTTGGCCCTCCAAGAGCGGGCGACGTGCGCCATTCCCAAGCGGACATCTCCAGAGCGCGGCGCGACCTCGGCTACGAGCCGTCTGTCACCTTCCTGGAGGGATTGCGGCGCACCCTCGACGACACGCGTTCGCGCCTTACGTAGACTTGGCGCGAAACCGCCGACCGAGCTTCGATGGCGCTGCAAGCTGAGGCGGGTTAGACTCATGTAGCCGCAAACTTTCACAGTTGCGAAGAGCTAATCCGAAAAATCTCGGAAACTTTGGTTGACTCGAAAAGGAGGGGTGCAGTAGCATACCTACCCGAATCGAATCAATTTCACGAATTCGCCGATGACTGGCACCGGGTCTCCAAGGAGGGAATGATGACCCAGCACCGTGAGCGCTACCTATTTCCCGCCCTCTTTGCCGGCTCGGCCCTTCTCGTCTTGGTCTGGGCCTACGGCACCACCCTTGGGGAAATCGCATGGCGCTGGGCCAACGATCCGCAGTACTCGCACGGCTACCTGGTCCCCGTCTTCGCACTGGCGCTGCTCTGGTTCCGACGCCGCCAACTCAACGTGCACAATCTAAAGCCAAGCATGCTCGGCCTAGTTGTCCTCGGGTTGGCGCTGGGCCTGGCCGGCGGTAGCCTTCCTTGCGTTCATGATTCCCTTGCCGCACACGGGTGCGGTCGCCCTGTCGGGACCGATGCAATCCTTCGCCACCGAGGTCAGCACTTTTGCCTTGCAGGTGCTGGGCCGGCCGGCGCTGTCGGAGGGCAACGTCATCCTTTTGGGCGACCTGGAGCTGGGCATCGTCGAGGCGTGCAGCGGCTTGCGCATGCTGGTCGTCTTCTTCGCCCTTTCGACCGCCGTCGCGCTCTTGAGCGCCAAGCCGATGTGGGAGCGCATTTTGATCGCCGTCAGCGCCTTGCCCATCGCCCTGGCGGCCAATGTCCTGCGGATCACCATCACGGGAGTGCTGTATGACACCGCCGGCGCCGAGCTTGGCAATGCGATCTTTCACGACCTCATGGGGTGGCTGATGATGCCGATCGGCCTGGCGTTTTTGGGTTTGGAGCTGTGGATCCTCAAGCGTCTGCTTTCCGAGCCCGCCAAGCCAAGCCTGCTTACCGGTTCCGATGTAAGCTTACACCGTGCCGCCTACAACCCGCTCTCCGCCTATCAAGGCGAACCGAGGCAGGGCGAGCCAAAGCGGCGGCGCGATACGAAAAAAACCACAGTCGATCCCAAGCCCGCGCCAGTGCCGGTGTCCGTAGAGCCGACGCCCATAGAGCCGGTGTCCGTGGCCCAATCATGACCGGATAGGACAGGATTGACACGTCGGGCTGACGCCTCGACGCTCGCCAATCCTGAAGGAGTACCACCGTGGCTACCGCAGACAAAAATCGAAGCGACGACAATCGAAGCGACAACAATCGAAGCGACGACGGCGACAACCACGACGCTTCACAGCGTCCCGGAAATCCGCATCCTGGTCGGCAGCTTCGCCCCATGGCCCGAAGAAACGGCCTCGCCCGGAGCAACAAGACCGCTCCGGTCGGGCTGCAAAATGTGGCTCCGCCGCCGGCGCTGTCTTCCGGCCCGGACGCGTTGTCGCTGTTCAAGGCCCTGCAAAGGCGCTGGTTGCTGGCCGGCGGCGTCGGCGTGCTCTTGGGACTCGCCACGCTTGCCGCCTTGTGGTTCATCATGCCGGCCAAGTATCAGGCGTTTTCGCTCTTGCAAGTTGCCGCCAACCGCGCGTCGCTCGGAGGCTTGAACGAAGGCCGCAACGATTTCCAGACGTACATGAAAACGCAAGCGGGCCGCCTCAAAAGCCGCGACGTGCTGATGAAGGCGCTCGCCCAGGACCAGGTCCGCAATCTCCGCCTCATCAAGAAGCAGCCCGACACGTTGAGCACGCTCACCTGGGTGGATGAGAACCTGAAAGTCGATTTTCAGGACTCCGAACTCTTGACGGTGTCGCTTACCGGCGAGGAGCCGGCGGAATTGGTCATCCTCGTCAACGCCATCACGCGGTCTTACCTGAACATCATCAGCACCCAGGAAACCGCGCAGCGCAAGGAGCGCGTCGAGAAAATGAAGGTGCTTTACGAGACGACCAACGAGAAGCTGCGCGAGAAGGTGGCCGCCCGTGACGCGCTGGCCAAAGGCCAGGGCGGGAAGGACGCCATTTCGATGGCCCAAAAACAGGCGATTTTGATGAACCAGCTCACCCGCGCCCAGGAGCACTTGCAGCAGGTGCAGTTCGAGCTGGAAAAGAAGCAGATCCAGCTCGCCAATCAACAGGCCGGTCGCAAGAAGCTCGAAACCCAGCCGCCGCCCGATATTTCCCTCGCTGAGATCCAGAATTCCGATCTGGCTCTGAAGCAGGATTTGGTCGACTTCGACAAAGTGAACAAGGCTGTGGAACGAATGAGACTGGCGGGCCACCCTGAAACCGAGAGCACCCTGGTTCAAAACGTGCGCCGACTCGACAACATCAAAAAGAAAATCGACGACCGCACCAAGGAATTGCAAGACGAAACCACGGCTCGCTATCGCAAAAAGCAAGACGCCGATGTTGGCGCCGCGATCGCGGCTTTGCAGATCGAGATCGGCCCGCTGGAAAACCAGTCCAAGAAGTTCAATGACAAGGTGGATACGCTGACCAAGGAAACCGAGCAGATCAACATCTCGACCGCGCGCAACCAGGTGCTGGAAAATGAAATCGCCCAGCTCGAAACGACGCTCTTCGGATTCCACAGCAAGCTCAAGGGTTTCGAGGCGGACCAGGAGTCGGAAAACCGGGTCAACCCCGTCGGCGAGGCGGAATGGCAGAACCGCGACTCCAAGAAACGCGCGTTCCTGCTTATCCTTGGCCCTTTGGCCATGTTGTGCGCCGGCGTCCTCGGCGTCGCCTGGTGCGAGTTCATGGCCCGCCGCATCCACGGACCCGAAGAGGTGGTCACCGGCTTGGCCATGCGGGTCGTGGGCGCCGTGCCCGCTCTGCCCGATCCGCGGCGGCGCTCGGCACACCCCGAAGAGGAAGAACTGTACCGCCATAACCTGATCGAGTCGATTGACGCCATCCGCACGATGCTGTTGCGCAACGCCGACAGCGAGGGAATTCGCGTCGTCATGGTGACCAGCGCCGTCGGCGGCGAAGGGAAGACGACTTTGGCAAGCAATCTGGCGATGAGCTTGGCCCGCGCCGGCCGCCGCACCCTGCTCATGGATTGCGACCTGCGCCGGCCCGCCGCCCACCAGCTTTTCGAACAGACGCTGCAACCGGGCTTCAGCGAAGTGGTGCTGGGCGAGGTCGAATTGCCCGACGCGGTGCGGCCCACCACGACCGACCCCAACCTGCACCTTTTGCCCGCGGGCAGCTGGGATCGGGAAGTCATCCAGGGCCTGGCCAAAAACGGGATCGAGAGCATCTTCGAGAAGCTCAAGGCGGAATTTGATTTCGTGATCGTCGATTCGCATCCGGTGCTGCCGGCAACCGACTCGCTGCTTATCGGTCAGCACGTCGACGCGGTCATCGTGTCGCTCATGCGCGACGTCAGCCAGATGCATCACGTGTACAGCGCCTGCCAGCAACTGGCGACCTTGGGAATTCGCGTTTTCGGCAGCGTGGTCAACGGCGTGCCCGTGAAGATTTACGGCAAAGGCTACAACTACGCCGCCCAGCCGAGCCTGAACGGCGAAGCGGCTAAGGCTTAGGTTGCTTATCTTCTCCGGGATCGTCCATGGTCTGTGGACCGATCGCTGGTCGGACCGGAGCGATTTGATCGCGGCGGCGGCACGGCTTGATCAATTCCCGCTCACCTTGGGTGAATGGCAGGGCACCGACTACGAGCAAACGGCCGACAAGACCAACGCCATGGCCGGCGTGCTGTCGCGCCGCTACGTCCATGCTTCCACCGGCAAGGTCGTTTCCATTTACATCGGTTGCGGGCGGCCTGGCCCCGTGTCCGTTCATACCCCCGACGTCTGTTATGCCGGCAGCGGCTACCAGATCGAACGCCCGACCGCATTCGCGGTCCCGCCCGGTCCGGACATGCCCCAGGGCGAACTGTGGACGGCGCGCTTCGTGAAGGAAAAGGCCGACAGCCGCACCAATCTTCGGCTGTTCTGGTCCTGGCATACCGCCCGCGGATGGAAGGTCGCGGATAATCCGCGCTTGGCTTTCGCGGGGGAGCGGCAACTCTACAAGCTCTATGTCATCCGCGAGATGGCGACGGCCGACGAGCCCATCGACAGCGACCCATGCATCGAATTCATGCGCGTGTTGCTGCCGGCGCTGGAGGCGACGCAGTTTAGAAGCGGTTTCGAAGCCTCGTAGCCGCAGGTTTCAACCTGCGACAGTCGTAGCCGCAGGTTAACCTGCGAACCGCGCAGCCTGAAGGCTGCGGCTACGGGTTTTGAGACCGGCAATTCGAGAGGCGCCCACGACATGGAGGTCGTTCATCATGCTGACCAACGGCGACGCCCAGGTCAAAGAGTCGGCTCGTTCGCGCAAGACGCGTCGCCCCTCGCAGCTCGACTTCGACGTTCTTCTGCCCGCCCCGACCCGCAGCCAACGCCTTTATGGGGCAATACGCCGCGGGATCGAAATCACCTTAGCGTTCGTTCTCCTGGCTGCGACCGCCCCCTTCATGTTCCTGGCGGCCCTCGGAGTGAAACTCACTTCGAAGGGGCCGGGGATTTATACGCAAGCACGAGTCGGCCGGGACGAGCGGGTTTTCACGATGTACAAGCTGCGGACGATGGTCGATAACTGCGAATCGCTCACCGGGCCGCGTTGGTGCATGCCGGACGACCCGCGCATCACCTGGTTTGGGTGGATTCTCCGCCGCACGCACCTCGACGAATTGCCGCAATTGTTGAACGTGCTGAAGGGTGAAATGAGCCTGGTAGGCCCGCGCCCGGAGCGCCCGGAATTCGTTGCCGAGTTGGAGGATGAAATCCCCGGTTACACGCAGAGGCACGCCGTCTTGCCCGGGATCACGGGTCTGGCCCAGGTCCATTTGCCTCCCGACACGGATGTCGACAGCGTTCGCCGCAAGCTGGTTTATGACCTTTACTATGTCCGGCGCTTTGGGCCGTGGCTGGACTTCCGCCTGTTGGTCTGCACGGCGCTGCGCGCCCTGGCGATTCCGTTCCGCATCGCGGGAGCGTTATGCATGGTGCCCAGCAAGAGCGCGGTCGAAGGGAAGGCCGCCAAGCCGCCGCGTGAGACAAGTTCGCGCCCGAGCCGGGCGGCCGCGTAACCAAAATGTCTCAAGCCCGCAGGCGAGTCTTCGAGCCTGCGGGGTTTTGAAGCACCCCGCAGGCTCGAAGACTCGCCTGCGGGCTTGGATGAGGTGGAATGCAGTTTTTCCTATTTCTTCTGGTCAACGCCATGCTGTTTCTGCGGCCCGGTGAGGTCGTGCAGGAATTGGCCGGCGCCCAGATTTATCTCGTTTTCATCGTGGCCTGCTTCATTTTGTCGTTGCCCGTCATTCTGAACCTGGCGGGCCGCCGCTTCCCGGATACGCCGCCCATCGTCCTCTGTGTGCTCGCTTTGTTGCCGGCGATCCTGTTGTCGCATTTGTCGCATATGAATCAGGAGCAGGCGGCCCTGAACGGCTTCGATTTCTTCAAGGTGCTGATTTACTTCATCCTGTTTCTCTGCCTGGTCACCACAACCAGCAGGCTGCGGCGTTTCTTGTATTGGACGGGAATTCTCTCGGGCGGACTGGCACTGCTTGCGGTCGTGCAGTTTTCAAGCGCCGTCGCCATGCCCGAGCCTGCGCCGAATAACGATCAACCCGGACCCAAGGAAACCATGCACGGCTACGCGGTCAAGGAGCAGACCTGGGACCCGGAAGCGCAACGCACCATCGAAGTGCTGCGTCTGTGTGGCACCGGCCTGTTCAACGACCCCAACGATCTCGGCCTGGTTCTGGTGACCTGCGTTCCCCTCTGCTTGTATTGGTTGACCGATCGACGGCACGGTCTCTTCAAGCCAATCTGGATCGCCATGCTCGGCCTCTTCGCATACGCGCTGATGCTAACGCACTCGCGCGGCAGCTTCTTGGCCCTTTTGGCGGGACTTGGGACCTTATTCTACGCCCGCTTCGGCAAGCGCAACACGGTGATCTTGGGCATGATCGCGCTGCCGGCACTGCTCGTTTTGTTCGCGGGCCGCATGACGAACATCTCCACCGACGAAGGCAGCGGCAAGACGCGCATCCAGCTCTGGAGCGACGGCCTGGTGCTATTCCAAGAAGCCCCATTGTTCGGCATCGGCATGGAAGAATACCGCAACCGCGCCACCCACGTGGCCCACAACTCTTTCCTGCATTGTTTCACGGAGCTTGGCGTCGGCGGCGGCACGCTTTTCCTGGGCGCGTTCTATCTTGCCGTGCGCGGCTTATGGCAGCTGCATCGCGAGCGCTCCCTGGCGCCGGAAGCCGGGTGGGACCGGCGTCCCGCCGGTCTGGACAGGCGAGACGCCTGTTCCACCGCACAATCCAAGGCTGACACAGCGCTCAGCAGCCTGTCCTACGAGGAAGACGCCGAACTACTCCGCCTGCACCCGTATCTGTTATCGATGCTCGTCACGTACACGGTGGGCATCTTGTTTCTGTCGCGCAGCTACGTGGTGCCGACGTATTCGATGCTCGCCCTGGTAGTCGTTTACTTGCGGATGCGCTCGGGTGCTGAACCGTGGAGGCTGCCTGCGTGGCCGCGCTTCCCGTTCGTGCGTCTGGCGGGGGTAAGCATGGCGTTTTTGGTGGCCACGTATGTGTTCGTACGGATGTTTGTACGCTGGTCGTGACCCATGATGGTATGTTTGTTTAATGCGGAAATTGCAACTGGAGCCTCCTGCGAATCTGAATCAGGAGCCGGGCGCCGGCTTGGCGGAGCCGGGGCGCGGCGAGTCCCTTCAGGCGGAGCCGGACAATCTGCGCCGCCAAGCAGTGCGCGGCGGCGTGATCGTGATGGTCTCGCGTCTGGGGACACAAGGTTTCGTTTGGGTCAGCACGCTCTTGGTGATGCGGTTTCTGAAGCCCGACGATGTCGGGATCATGACTTGGGGCATGGTGTTCGTCGGCCTGGCCGATCTGCTTGCCGAAGCGGGCGTGGGCAGGGCGCTCATTCAGAAAAAGGACCTGACGCCGCGCGATCTGGACGAGGGCTTCTCGCTGACCCTTCTCCTGTCTCTCGGGGGCTATGCGGTCCTGTTCGCCCTGGCCGATCCGGCCGAGGGGAAGCTCGGGATTTCCGGCTTTGCCTTCTTTCTGCGCATCTTGGCGCTGCACTTGTTTCTGATTCCGATTCGAGCGATTCCGCTGGCCCTGCTCGATCGCCACATGCTCATGGGCAAGCAGTCGCTGATCCACGTCGCCAGCGCGGTCCTTCAAGCGGCGTTGGTTCTTACGCTGGCGATCAGCGGGCTTGGCTACTGGTCGCAGGTGATCGGGACCTTGATCGGCCGGGGATTGGAGGCGTGCGCGCTTCTGTGGATATCCGGCTACCGGCCCCGTCTGGCGATGCTTGGTTCGCGGGCGCGGGGGCTGATCGCGTTCGGCGTCCACGTCAGCCTCGGCAGCTTGCTTTGGTTCATTTACAGCAACGCCGACTTCGCCATCGTCGGCTGGTTGATCGGAGCGACGGAACTGGGGATCTATGCGTTGGCGTTCCAACTCATCTCGATGCCGGCCGAGAAAATCACCGCCAATCTCAACAAGGTCGTTTACCCAGTTTTTTGCCGGTTGCAAAACGACCCGGATCGTCTGCGCGATTGGTCTTTACGGCTCATGACGCTTTTGGGTTTCTTCGGCATGCCCGTGATGGCGGGCATGGTGCTGGTGGCCGAGGACGGCATCGTTGCCGTGTTAACGGAGAAATGGCGGCCGGCAGTGTTGCCGTTCCAGCTACTGGCGCTTTCGGGGCTCATCAAGCTTTATGCCGCCGCCTTGCCACCGCTTTACAACGCCATCGGCCGGCCGGACATCAGCATGAAGTACACCGCCTTCTGTACGCTGGTATTCCCAGCTTTTTTCGTGATCGCCGGCCGGATCTACGGTCTGAACGGGATCTGCCTGGTGTGGACGATCGTTTTTCCGCCGGTCGTAATCGGCTTGATTCATGTGACGCGCCATCTCACCGGGTTCGGACTTTGGGACGTGCTGCGAACACAAGGATCCATGGTGATCGGAGTATTGTTCATGGCCGGCGTGGTGCTGGGCGTGCAATGGCTGACCGGCGATTGGCCTCGATCCATGCGTTTGGCGGCGGCGATCGTCGCGGGCATGGCGGCCTATCCCGCGGCGATGTTGATTTTGGCGCGGCGCACCGTGCTGGCGCAAATACGCGCCACGTTTAGCGGGGAGCCGTAGGGTGGGTGGAGTCTTCGGAACCCACCTGACCAGCCGGACGGGTGGGTTCCGAAGACTCCACCCACCCTACCAGTCAAGACCAAGGATGGTTGTTATGACACTGAAGCTTCTTGCCGTCGTCGGGGCCCGGCCCAATTTCATGAAGATCGCGCCCATTATGTGGGAGATCGAGCGCCGCGACGACGTCGACGCTTTTCTTGTCCACACGGGGCAGCATTACGACGAACGCATGTCAAAGCTCTTCTTCGAAGAGCTGAACATTCCGCGGCCCGACGTGAATCTCGAAGTCGGCTCGGGGTCGCACGCAGTTCAGACTGCCGAGGTCATGCGCCGCTTTGAGCCGGTTGTTGAAAAGCAACGCCCCGACCTGGTGATGGTCGTGGGCGACGTCAATTCCACGCTCGCCTGCGCCCTGACCGCGGTGAAGCTCGGCGTGCCGGTCGTTCACGTCGAAGCCGGCCTGCGCAGCCTTGACCGCACCATGCCCGAGGAGATCAATCGCCTCCTGACCGATGCGATCAGCCACTGGCTCTTCGTCAGCGAGCAAAGCGGCGTCATCAATCTCTATCAGGAGAACATCGACAAGGAGCGGATTTTCTTCGTCGGCAACGTCATGATCGACACGCTGCTCGCTTGCAAGGACCGAAGCGAGCAAGCGCCGATCCTGGAAAAACTGAGCGTGCGCAAACGCAACTACGCGGTGTTGACCATGCACCGGCCGGCGAACGTCGACGACCCAGGTGTGCTAAACGGCCTGATGGGTGCGATCGCCCGGCTCCAGCGCGAATTGCCGATCGTCTTTCCGGTTCATCCGCGCGCCCAGGCCAAGATGCGCGAGCAAGTCGCGGGACTGGCAAACGTGATTCTGACGGAACCGCTCGGGTATCTCGATTTTCTCAAGCTGATCGCTCATGCCCGGTTGGCGCTGACGGACTCCGGCGGATTGCAGGAAGAGACGACGGTGCTCGGCGTTCCGTGCCTGACGATGCGCGAGAACACCGAGCGGCCGGTGACCATCCATCACGGGACCAACCGGCTCGTGGGATTGGACCCGGAGCGGATCATCGCGGCGGCGCTGGAAACGCTGGCCAAGGCGATGCCGACGCCGTGCCGCCCCGAGTTGTGGGATGGCCAAGCGTCGCGCCGGATCATCGACGTGCTGACGGGCACGCTGCCGGCGCCTCCCCCAACGCGTCTGCAGGAACGCCGCGAACGCGAAGCGATTCACATGGTTGTTTGAACTTGGGTCTGACGAATGATCACGTAGCCGCAGCCTTCAGGCTGCGCTGCGCAGCGCAGGCTGCAGCCTGCGGCTACGGTAGGGTGGTCGCGGAGACGGAGTTACCTATGGCGGAGCGCCACGTACTGCTGGTGACGTACCATTTCCCGCCATCGGCGGCGAGCGGGACCTTTCGCATGCTGGGCTTCGCGCGACATTTACCGAAATTCGACTGGCAAGTCAGCGTGGTCGCGCCGCCGGAGTTGCCGTGGGAGCCCGTGGATGCGGGTTTGTCGGAAAAGATTCCTCCGGAAACAAGGATTCATGCCGTCCCCTATCCGCGCCGCGCTCCAAAATTGGTGCGTTGGGCGGCGCCTTGGGGCGTTTGGCTGCCCGTCGCCTGGAGGACGTGCCGCCGCTTGTTCCGCGAGCAGAGCATTGACGCCGTGTTGACCTCCGGCCCGCCCCATGGTGTCCACGTGCTCGGCTATTACTTGAAGCGCAAGTTCGGCGTTCCGTGGCTCGCCGATTTCCGCGATCCCTGGCTCACGGCCGGTTCAAACTCGGCCCAGCGCGGCATGCGCGGCCTATGGCTAAAGCATTGGGAGCGCCGGGTCTTCCGCAATGCCGATGTGGTTCTCGCCAATGCCCCCAACGCAGCAGCCGCCATGCAGCATTCCTATCCGCGCTGGGCCGGCAAAGTCGAGACGCTGCCCAATGGCTTCGATCCACCGTTTGAGCGTGCCGGAATCGACTGTAGGACGGGCTTCCTGGCCCGTCCGACGGCCTGGGAAGGCCGTCCTACGTGCTGCCAAAACGTGCGCCGTCAAATCGAGCCGGACGGCATTCATTTGGTGCATGCCGGCGAACTTTACGCGGGCCGCGATCCGCGACCTTTGCTCGACGCCGTCGCCCAATGGAACCGCTGTGCGCCGCAGGGGCGGCGAATGTTAAGCGTCCACTTTGTCGGCAAAACCTCACAATGCGGCTTCGACCTGGCAACTGAGATCAAAGACCGGCGTTTGCCTGAATTCGTCACGCTGCATGGCCAAATCCCGTACGCCGACGCTATAAGCATGATGCAAGCCGCCGACATCCTCGTGCTGCTCGACAGCCCGGGCCGCACGATCGGCGTACCGGCGAAGGTGTACGAGTATCTTGGCGCGGGCCGGCCGATTCTGGCGTTTGCGGAACGTGAAAGCGACACGGCCCAGGTGCTTCGTCAGAGCGGCGCGGCGCATTGCGTAATTTCGCCGGCATCGGCGGACAACTTGCTGCCCGCGTTGGTCGAGTTAAGTGAGCGAACGGCGAGCGTAGAAGAGCTACGTGGCCGTTGGCGCTTCACGCGCGAGCATCTGGCGGGGGAATTGGCGCGCATCATGGAGCGCTGCGTAAGACAACCGCTTGCGGTTTAGCGCGACCTCGTCGATTCACATCGCTAACCTGCAAGCGGGGAGAGGATCAAGAATGAGCCTCATCGTCAAACTGCGTCGCGGCGAAGGCCCCGTCTGGGGCGCATTGAAGCGTTCGATCAAGCGGTCGTTGCGCTTCCATCTCCCGGTCGCCGGCCCAGCGCGATGGTTCTTCGCGTTTCTTTACGTGTTGCACGTCAGCTTGCGCGAAGGCTTGGCGTGGACTTTGCGGTTCTTCTGGTACGAGCCGCTCTTCCGCAGCCAATGCGTCCGCATCGGCGGCGGCTTTCAGATGGAACAGCTTCCCTACATCAACGGCCGGGGGCGGATCGTCATCGGGCAAAATGTGCAGCTCTCCGGCAAGTCGGGATTCACGTTCGGCAATCGCCATCGCGTCGATCCGCTCTTGGAAATCGGCGATGACACGTTCATCGGACACGGCTCTTGCTTCACGGTCGCCCGGTCGGTGCGGATCGGCACAGGCTGCTTGCTCGCGGGCAATGTGCGTATAGCCGATTATGACGGTCATCCGGTCGACGCGGTCCGCCGCCGCGCGAAGGAGCCGACGCCGCCCGAAGGCATTCGTCCCGTGACCATCGGCGACGACGTCTGGATCGGCTATGGCGCGATCATCCTGAAAGGCGTGACCATCGGCGAACGCGCGATCATCGGGGCCGGAGCCGTGGTGACGCGCGACGTGCCGGCCGACGTCGTGGTGGCAGGCAACCCGGCGCGCGTCGTCAAGCACTTAAGCGACGAAGAAATCCGCCGTGCCTTCACGCGCTCCTTTGAAGGCGTGGAGGCGCGCGGATGAAACGCAGATCGCGAGTCCCCCCTCTCTCCCGGGGGGGAGAGGGGCTGGGGGTGAGGGGGCTGTCGCGTCCTCTTCGCATCGTCCACGTGACTCAGAGTCTGGAAGTGGGCGGGCAGGAAAAGCTGCTTGTCGAGTTCGCTCGCCACGCCGACCGAGGCCTCGCCGACCTTCGGTTCGTGTGTCTCGGCGGCCGCGGAGCGCTGGCGTCTGAGATTGAGAAGCTAGGTTGGCCCGTGGCCGCCCTAAACATGCCGCCTGGACTTTGGCCCGGCACCGTCCCGCGCCTCGCACGCCTGTTGCGGCGCATGCGCTGCGATGTGCTCCACACGCACAACAATCGCCCGCTGATCTACGGCGCGCCCGCGGCCCGGCTCGCTGGAATCCAGCGAATCGTCCACACGCAGCACGGCCGTGGCTTCGGCCTGTCGCGCCGGCAGATGCAGCTCACCCGCTGGGCGGCGAAACTGGCGCGGCCGTTCGTGTGCGTTTCCGAAGACAGCGCCTTGTGGATGGTCGAGAACGGCATTCCTGCCGCGCGGATTCGGGTGCTTTGGAACGGCATCGATCTGGAGCGATTTGCGTTTACCGGTCCACGCCCGAGTGGTCCCGCGGTCTGCGTAGCTCGGCTCAGCCCTGAGAAAGACGTTGCCACGCTCTTGCATTCCGTGGCGCTGGTGCTGCGTGAGGTTCCTGGTTTCGAATTGGAAATCGCGGGAGACGGTCCATGTCGTGCCGAGTTGCATAGTTTGGCCGCAAGCCTCGGCGTCGAGCGCAGCATCCGTTTTCTTGGGATGACTGACGATGTGGCGTCCGTTCTAAAGAGCGCTTCGATGTTCGTTCTGCCATCGATCACGGAAGGAATCTCACTGACCCTCTTGGAAGCCATGGCCCGCGGTCTTCCCGTTGTTGCGACGCGTGTGGGTGGAACGCCCGAGGTGGTCGCCGATGGAGCTACCGGCATTCTGGTGCCGCCGTCCCAACCGCGATCGTTGGCGCAGGCGATCCTCAAGCTCCAGCACGATCCGGTTTTGGCGAAGCAAATGGGCGTAGCCGGTCGAGTGCGCGTCGAAAAAGACTTCGACATTCGCGGCATGATTGCGAAGTATGAATCTCTCTACGTAGGACAGGCAGCCTTGCCTGTCCGCCTCGCTGCGTAAGATGAGGAAGCGCACATGGAAGTTTCGGTTATCGTTCCGCTCTACAACAAGGCCGCCACCGTCGAACGTACGCTCGCCTCCATCGGTTCGCAAACCTTCCGAGAATTCGAAGTCATCGTCGTCGACGATGGCTCAACGGATGGTTCCGCCAATCTGGTCGCCGCGTGGCCCGATCCGCGCGTTCGCCTCATGCGCCAGAAAAATGCGGGGCCAGGGCGAGCGCGAAACAAAGGCTTGGCCGAAGCGCGCGGACGATTCGTCGCGTTTCTCGATGCCGACGACGAATGGCTGCCGGAGTTTCTGGAGCGCAGCCTCCATTTGCTCGAATCATATGGCCCATCGGTCGCGAGTATTTCCTCGGGTTACTTCCAGTTTCCTTCCGGGCGGCCAATGACGTGGCTTTGGGAGAGCCGCGGTCTGCGCGACGGCGTCTATCAACTGACTCCGGATATGCTGCCGCAATTAGTCGCGCACCTGCTCGCCTATCTCTGCCCGTGGAACACGCTCGCGCGGATCGAGGTCGTGCGGCGGTGGGGCGGTTTCTTTGATCGCTACAAATGCCTATACGCCGAGGACGCCCACCTCTGGCTGAAAGTGCTTCTGAACGAGAAGGTTGCGATCAACCTGGAGCCGTTGGTGCGCTTTCACACGGAGGCATCGGAACTCAGCAAGAACCTTCCGGGACCGCGGCCGATCGAGCCGTTTCTGCGCGATCCAAGCGAGATCGAAAAGGCTTGTCCAGAACGATTACAGGACTTGCTCCGAGACGTGCTCGCCATCCGCGCCAACAAGACGGCGTGCATGCTCGCTTTTTGGGGCCGCTGGCGTGCAGCGCGCGAACTATTGGATCGCTTCTGCCCGTGGTCGGCGTGGCGGCTTCCGTACTTCGGCCGGGCCCAATTGGTGGCCAATCCGGTGGGGGCGGGGGCAGGGAAGGTGTGGCGCTGGTTGGCCAGCGCCTAATTGTTTAGCCCCGGTTCGAAGAACCGGGCTGGGCAGATTCCAGCGGGCGACGTGTCCCACCCGGTTCTGCGAACCGGGGCTAAACGTTAATCGCCATGGCAATCCGCGGTTTCTCTCATGTCTTGACGTGGGTCGCACAAAAAACCTAGGATAATCCCATACGCCAAAGCAAACGAAAGCGCGATTTTCGAGGACCTCATGGCTTACCAGCATACTTTCCACCGGCACAAGACGCGTGAAGTCAAAGTCGGCAGTCTCGTCGTCGGCGGCGACAACCCGGTCTGGGTGCAGTCGATGACCACGCCCGACACCTACGACCTCGAAGCCACGGTCGCGCAGATTCACCGCCTAGAAGAGGCCGGCTGCGAGATCGTTCGCGTCACCGTGCCCAAGCCGGCCGACGCTGCCGTCCTTTCGGAGATCAAGCGCCGCATCCGCCTGCCCCTCATTTGCGACATCCATTTCGACTACAAGATGGCCCTGGCGGCGCTGGATCATCCCGTCGACAAGATTCGCATCAACCCCGGCAACATCGGCGGTTACGACCGTTATCGTCAGGTCATCCGCAAGGCCAAGGCGAAAGGTCTCCCGATGCGCATCGGCGTCAATGCCGGCAGCCTCGAACGCGAAATGGCCGAGAAATACGGCTTCCCCTGCCCGCCTGCAATGGTCGACAGCGCCCTGCGCTACATCGAAATCGCCGAATCGGAAGGCTATCACGAACTCATCGTGTCACTGAAGTCGAGCGACGTTCTGACCGCGGTCGAGGCGTATCGGCTCTATGCGAAGCAGGCGAACTATCCGACGCACATCGGCATCACCGAGGCGGGCAAAGCGCCCTACGCGGTGACGAAATCCGCTTGCGGCCTAGCGCCGATATTGCTCGACGGCATCGGCGACACGATTCGCATTAGTCTCCTGGGCGATCCGGTGCCGGAGATCGCCGCCGCCTTCGACATCCTGCAAGCGACGCAGCGACGCGTGCGCAAGCCGGAGTTGATCGCCTGCCCGACATGCGGCCGGCTGGAGATCGACCTGGAAGGCATCATCGCCCAGCTTGAAAAGCGCCTCGCCGGCAAAACGACCGCGGTCAAGGTGTCGGTCTTAGGCTGCGTGGTCAACGGCCCCGGCGAAGCGCGCGAAGCCGACCTCGGCATCGCCGCCGGCAAAGGCAAAGGTGTGATCTTCAAGCGCGGCGACATCATTAGGCATGTGCTGGAAAAAGACATGGTAAGCGCGCTGGTCGAAGAAATTGAGATCTGGGAGAAAGAAGAGGCGGCGAAAGGGACGCTGAAGACGGGTGGGGCGAGCATTCAGAACGAATCAACCCGAGCCCAGGAGCGAACCATTGCAATGGCGGAGGTAGAAGGGCGGATGCGCCTACCGGTATTGGGCTAGAACATACCGACCGTACTTCGCCGTGGGCCTTACAGGTTCTTCTTCTACTCCGGAGATCGGGCCGAACCGCCCCACGTTCACGTAGAACGCGACGAGTGCGAGGCTAAGCTATGGCTCGACCCTATTCGCTTGGAGCGAAACCGAGGCTTTACGAGGAAAGAACTCAATCGAATCGAGGACTTGGTAGGACAACATCAAATCCTGCTTATGGAGAGTTGGAGTGACCACTTCCAAGACGAATCATGAGAACATGGTTGCCATTGATGTACACGTGACTTCGGACACTTTGACCATAGACATATCCGATGGGCGGAGCGTTGCCGCGCCCCTGGTGTGGTATCCGCGACTCAAGCATGCGAAGGTCAAGGAGAGAAGCAACTGGCGCCTGGTAGGCGGCGGCCATGGCATCCATTGGCCGGACTTGGACGAGGACATCAGCGTCGCCAATCTCCTCGCCGGGCAACCTTCTGGCGAGAGCCAGCATTCCTTCAAGAAATGGCTGACTGGACGTAAGAGCAAAGCCGGGCGCTAGCGCAAGCATTGATTCATTGCACGAAACACAGCCACCTCTTGAAAAGTATATTTCGTTTATGAAATGAATCCTCGCCATTGCTAACGGACGCATTTCGCTTATTCTTTCCGTTTCAGCTCCCCTACCTGCACGCCTTGCAACTGGTACGACTCGACTTCGATTTTTCGGCTTTTGATTCCGGTTACGCGCGGCTCCTTGAGGCCGACCGATGCGATTTCGACGAACAGACTCTCGCCGCGGCGTTCGTATTTGGCGTTGATCAGCACGTCGTTGACCTTGAAGTGACAGTAGATGGCGTTTCCCATCAGGCGAGCGTCGATCACGATGCCGTTCTTCTCGTCGATCTTGAACTGGCCCGCTTTCTCCAGGTCGGGCACAAGCTCGTAATTTCGCACCTGCCTCTTTTTGTCGACGCCGTAGATGATTCGCCAGGTGAAGGACTTCTTGCCTTCGATCGGGCCGATGTGCAGCTCCATGGGCAGCTCCTCGGATTTGCCGCTCGGCGAGTGAACGGTGAGCTTTCCGAGCCAATTGCCGTGCCAGTTTTCGGGCAGAGCTGGGTCAGGCGCACCGCCAGCCGCTTGAGCGGCCCATAAGAGCCAGACGCTTGCCGATACCGACGTCATGAACATGACGGCTCCCCAATAGAAGAAAACCATTTCGCCAACCGCGCCATATGTGTATTCTGGGATATAGACGGCCCAATGGGTGTTCGCCCATCAAGTCCTCTGCGTAGGTCGGGATTCCAATCCTGACCGCCCATGAACGCGTCAGGATTCCCATCCTGACTTACGGAATCCAGCATGTCGATTCGATTCAAGTGCCCGCATTGCAAGAAGCCGTTGGTCGTGAAGGACCATTTGGCGGGAAAGAGGGCCGCCTGTCCGGTTTGCAAGAAGCCGGTGCCGATCCCTGTGCCGGTGGCGCCGCCGGCCGACGTGGAGAGCTTCGCGGCCGCCGCGCTCGCGGATGCGCCGACCGCGCCCGCCGCCGACGCTTCCAAGAAACCTATCGAAATGGACTGCCCCTTTTGCGAGGAGCCACAAAGCTTCAGCGCCGACTTGGGCGGCAAGCAGGCTCAATGCTCGGCGTGCAAGCGGATCATCAAGGTGCCCATGCCCAAGGGCGAAAAGCCCAGGGACTGGCGCGACCTGATCAAGAAAGGGCCGACCGCAGCGCTCGTGAACTTGCCCGAGCAGCTCGAAGGCGCCTGGGGCACCGAGCAGAAGACGCGCGTCAGCGGCACCGCGCTCGTGGAAGCCGACGCCCTGCCGGAAGCCGAATTGGAGCCGATCGGCGTAGCCGGCTGGATCAAGCGCGTTGGCTTGTGGGGTGGAATCCCCGCCCTTTTCATCCTCGGCTATCTCGGCATCAGCAAGATGACCGCGGTCAAGGTCGAAAAGGATGACGTCAGGGACACGCTGGCATATCTTGAGTCCCACCCCGACGCGCCCAAGTTGCAAGCGGCAGAGCTTCATCGGGCAATCGGAGAACTGTCCCTTTGCAAAGAGAAGGGAAACGCGAATGACGCGCGACTTGAATTCGTGAATGCTCGCAGATTGGGCTCTGATCCGAAGGGCCTGGAAGAATTCGAGCGGGACATGTTCTTGATCGACCTCATCCGTGCGCAGAGGGAGATGGGAGGCAGCGACGAAGAAGACTTGGCGAAGACACGCATTGCGTGGAAGGACAACCGGTTTCGCGAAGAATTGATGCGAACGCTAGAGGCAATGACCCTCCAAGCCCGCGCCGTGGCCGTGAGCGAGCTGGCGACCTGGCTCGCCGAGAAGAACCAGATTGAAATCGCCGTCGGCATGGCGCCTACAACTGCGTCCCAGGTTTCGCTGTTGCTTGCTTCCAAGAAACCGGATATGGCGGAAAATCTCCTGAAGAAGCCAACTGCCGATGAGAAATCCCTGGGGAATTCCCAGGCTCGGATCGGTCACGCGGAAGGAAGTACGCGGCTGCGGAATTACGCCGAAGCGATGAAACTATTAAAACTTCCTGGACCGGCAGTAGGGCGACTCGAAGCGGGGCTGGCCGCGGCTTCCGTGGCGATGTCGGACAGCCAGGCGGATAAATCGGCTAGTCGCCAATTCCTCCTCGAGGCGATCGCAGCGGCAAATGAAGTCAAAGAAAAGGAGCTGTCGCCGCTCTTGCGGCTTCAGCTCATCAAGCTGGGAGCGCGCAATCATTACTCGGAAGTCAAGGATTTCGTGCCGCCGCAGGCCGGAAGCTTAACTTCTTGGGGCCAATATTATCTCTTCGCCGGCGAGCTGAGCCGCTCTGACAAGAAATTCGACGAAGACGTGAAAGACAAAGTCAAGGACGAGAACCACCCGGCCCATGCTTTCGCATGGGAGCTAGTCGCCCGCCACAACACACAGCTGGGCTATGAGTCCTATATGCGCGAGATGTTGAGCGGCCTTCCCGACGCGATCCGCCCGTTCGTGCAGATGGGCATTGCCCTGGGGAAGAAGAATCCGAAATAACTCGACCACCCGCTTGAGGGAAATCTCACTTGATCCCGAGCGCCTGGCGCTTTTCGTGAATGAACTTCACATGATGGGGGATGTGGTTGTTCATCGTGGTCACCATCTGCTCCAGCGACAACGGCCCGCGCTCATCGTGATTGCCGACCCGTTCCAGTGCTGATTCCGGCAGCTTGCGCAGGATGCGCGCGAATTGGCTGCGCGTCTTTTCGATGATCGTCAGCTCCTCCTCCAGATCGCGCTCGTGATATTGCAGGGCGGCCTTGAACTCATTCTCATCGGCGCCGATCAACGCCGGTTTGTCCTCGGCGATGATGCGCTTCATGCGGTCGGCGTAAATCGGGTCGAAGTCGGCCAAGTGAGCCACCACTTCGAGCGTGCTCATCTTGCCCGGAACCGGTCGGGCCAGGAGTTGCTCGCGCGTCATCCCCGCCACCGCGGCCCGCAAAGTCTTCGGCCCCGCCAGATAGTCTTCGATCAACTGTGGTATCTTCGCCATGGGTGTGCCTCCAAAGTTTAGCCGCGAGCCAGCGGCGAGCGCGGGCCGGGACCGCGCGAGCGACTCTCTCCTCTGCGCGGGATTCTGCCCGCGCTCGCCGTTGGCTCGCGGCTAAACAAATGCCGGTGATTCCAGTGTCGTTCTATGAATTACAATGATCCTATGGCCATCGCCGAACACGATCCGTCGCGCGACGAACGGCTCGCACGGATTCTCGAATCGATTTCGTCCGGCGACGGTCAAGTCGATCTGGAGGGAGTCTGCCGCGACAATCCCGACCTGGCCGACGAGTTGCGCCAGCTCGTCGCCATCGGCCAAATCATCGACATCTGCGGCTCCCTAAGCCAGAAAACACTGACCGGCGTCGTCGCGCCTGCCACAATCGGCGAACCGTTGCCGCGAACCTTCGGCGATTACGAATTGGTCGCGGAACTGGGCCGGGGCGGCATGGGCGTCGTCTACAAAGCATGGGACAAGAAACTGGAGCGCTTCGTCGCCCTCAAGATGGTGCTGCGCGGCCGATTCGCTTCGGAAGCGGACCTCGCGCGCTTCCGCAGCGAAGCGACCGCGGCGGCGGGACTGACCCATCCCAACATCGTGCCCGTCTTCCAGGTCGGCGAGCAGGACGGCCAAGCGTACTTCTGCATGAAGCATGTCGAAGGTAAGACGCTAAGCCAGTTGGTCGCGGAAGGACCATTGCCGGAGCGCAAGGCCGCGACTTATCTTCTGAAGATCACGCAGGCCGTGGAGCACGCCCATCAGCACGGCATCCTGCACCGCGATCTCAAGCCGGCCAATGTCCTGATTGATGAAAGCGATGAGCCGCTAGTCACCGACTTCGGCCTGGCCAAACGCGCCCAAGGCGGCGCCAGCTTGACCGGCACCGGCGCCATTCTTGGCACGCCCAGCTACATGGCCCCCGAGCAAGCCGATTCCAGCGCGGGCAAACCGTCGAGCCCGGCGTGCGACGTCTATAGCCTGGGCGCCATCCTCTATGAGATGCTGACGGGCCGGGCGCCTTTCCTGGCCGCCACGCCGATGGAGACGCTGCTTCTGGTGCTGTCGGAGGAACCGGTCCGGCCGCGCCTTCTCAATCCACAGATCGACACCGACCTGGAACTCGTGTGCCGCAAGTGCCTGGAGAAGCGGCCCGAGCATCGTTATGCCGGGGCCGACGCGCTGGCCAAGGATTTGACGGCGTTTCTCCAGGGCGAGCCGGTGTCGGCGCGCTCCAGCAGCCTGGTCTATTTCGTGAGCCGGCTGTTTCGCGAGACGCATCACGCTCCGGTCTTGGAGAACTGGGGCTTGCTATGGATGTGGCACAGCTTGCAACTTTTTCTGTTGTGCGCGGTGACTTCGGCTCTGTATGCTGCCGGCGTCGAAAGCCACTGGCCTTACCTCGGACTGTGGAGCGTCGGTCTGGTGTTATGGGGAACGATCTTCTGGCAACTGCGGCGCCGCGGCGGACCCGTAACGTTTGTGGAGCGCCAAGTCGCTCATGCGTGGGCTGCCGGCGTGGTCGCCAGCATCGGCGTGTTCATCGTCGAGGTGATTCTGAATTTGCCCGCGCTGCTTCTGTCGCCGATCCTGGCCATCGCGGCGGGCATGGTCTTTCTCGTCAAGGCGGGGACGCTCTCGGGCTGGTTCTATATCGCGGCAGCGGCATCGTTTTTGGTCGCCGTGCCGATGTCGATAATCGGACCGCCATGGAGTCCGGTATTGTTCGGGTTGGTGTCGGCGGCGGGGTTCTTCGTGCCGGGGTTGAAGTACTATAGGCAGCGGTTGCGGGCGCGGCGCGAGGCATAAGTCCTGCTTACCGCGCGAGTTCATCGATTGCCTGTTGGACTGACGCCCGTTCTCTGGGATACTCTCGTTTGAGGCGCGCAAACAACTCTTTGCCTTCCTTGATTTTGCCGCCTCGCCAGAAACAAGAGGCGGCGCTAACCAAGCTGCGCAGGGCCAGTTCTTTAAGGCGCGCCTGCTCGTAGTCCTCTGCCAACACGAGTTCAAGATAGGCCGCCGCGATTAAGTGCCTGGCAGCGGCTTGGCGATCTTTGCGCATCTGGGCCAACAACCCGCGTTGAATCTCGCGCGACTTGACGGTCACAAGCATATCGCTAACGCCAAACTCGGGTGGAATCACACTAGCTCCTATTCCTTAAAGAAAGCGAATCGCGCTGATGGCGTTTCAAACTCGGCTACGAACAGAAAGAATTTAGCCTTCGCCCGTTTTTTGAACCTAATCCTTTTCGATTTCCACGCTTTCTGCATATCATGCTTGCGAGAGCGCCCGGCGATTTCCAAAGCACAAGTGCGTCGCCGACAAGGTAATCTGCTCCGCTCCCAGAGACCGCGACGTCGCGAATCTCCAACCCGCCAATATGGTAAAGTGCAACACCTGCCAATGCAATGCCAGCCATTTCGACGAGGTGCGTTCGCTCGTATGTAGCGAGAAGGCGCAGGAGAAATTGCTTGGAAATGCCCGACAAATCTACTTGGAGTGTGACCGCGTCGTTTTCTGCACCTGCGACATTTTCCAGAAAGGTGGGTATGGAAACAACGGACCTTCGCTTGCGTCTGCCGAGGACGAGGGCAGCCGCGCCGGCTATCTCTCGCCACACCAGCCTCGGGTGCATCAGCGAGAGGTCCCGCAGACGGTACAGCGGATCCTCAGCCATGTTTCAATACCTTGCGAGAAACTGCCAGAGCGCCTTTGTTTGCTCCCGTTACTTTTTATGGAGATTCCCATGCTGTCTCGATTACTGCCGCTGCTTGGTTGCCTTTCGCTTGCCGGACCGCTGGCGGCCGGGGGCCAAGAAAAACTCTTTGTCGCCAAGCCCTTCACCGCCGAGGGCAGCTTTACGGACGGCATCGAAGGGCCCAACTGTGATCGCGACGGCAACGTCTACGCGGTCAACTTCGCCAAGGAACAAACTATCGGCAAAGTGACGCCCGACGGCAAGGCGGAGATCTTCGTCACCTTGCCGGGCAAATCGACGGGCAACGGCATCGTCTTCGACCGTCAGGGCAACATGTATGTCGCCGATTACGTCGCCCACAACGTCCTCAAAATCGACATGAAGACGCGGAAGATTGAAATCTATGCCCACAACGACAAGATGAACCAGCCCAACGATCTCGCCATCACGCGCGACGGCACGCTTTACGCCAGCGACCCCGCCTGGAAGAAAGACACCGGCCAGCTGTGGCGCATCGACAAGGACGGCTCGACGCATCTCCTCGCCAAGGACATGGGCACCACCAACGGCATCGAAGTCGGCCCCGACGGCAAGACGCTCTACGTCAACGAAAGCGTGCAACGCAACGTCTGGGAGGTTCCCATCAGAGCCGATGGATCTCTGGGCGAAAAGAAGCTTCTCAAAAAGTTCGACGACTTCGGCTTCGACGGCATGCGCGCCGACGTCGACGGCAACCTCTACATCACGCGCTACGGCAAGGGCACCGTTGCCGTGCTATCACCGAAGGGCGAAGTGCTGCGCGAGATCGATGTGTTAGGCAAGAAACCCAGCAACATTTGCTTCGGCGGCCCCGACGGGAAAACGGTGTACGTCACCGAAGTCGAGCATTGCCGGCTGGTGTCGTTCCGCGTCGATCGGCCGGGATTGGCATGGCAGCGGTGGCGGGAGAAATGACATGGTAGGAAGAGTCAGCCGAATTTGGTATAGTGCAAGCGTGTGAATAATGCTTGTGAAGAAACTCCGTTTCGCTGGGTGGGACATGGCTCCTAGCACAACCGCAGTGATTAAACCGGGTCACGCTTCCTTTATTATCTTCGCGAACAAGCTTGATCGCTCGGGACATTCCGATGCTTCATTGGACCTCATTTACGATGAGATTGATGAGCTGCTGCGGGCCCAGCGGTTTGCGGATATCGACGAGATCCTGCGGGAAGCCGCCGTCCCGAACTGCTCCACCGACGTCCTGCTGGCAATTCTGACCGCAACGGCGCCCGCCAAATCCCGGCTCGCGGCAAGGTCGGATTTTTTCCAACAAGTAAAGAGTGTGCTGGACACACGGGACGAGAAAGAACCCGGCCTGCTCGATGGTTTGGAGCAATGAGTGAGCCATGGAAAAGTTGCGCTCAGCCAGCGAGACGCCAGTTTCGCAACTGGCATTTGTCGCCGTGAGCGTTTTTCCGGTGGACGTGTACCAGGCGCACATTGGTTTGCTTTATCGCAGCCAAGAGCCCATCGGAATTCGCCTGCTTCACTTGCGTTGGCATCATCGTCTGACGGATGACGCGCCCAGTGACGACTTCATCTGGATCGAACCATCTCTTCCAAAACGTCGAGCGAAACAAGTGGCTGCTCGTTGTCGTCAAATTCTGCGGGCAAATGGAAAATGGATCCCTTATGGCTTTAGTCTGCCAACGGATAACTTCGATCGGCGGACGGCGGAGTTTCTAGTTGGTCCAACGAATCTCGGCCTAACTTGCGCGACCTTCGTGCTGGCGGTTTTTGAGTTTTCGGGCATCAGACTTTTAGATTACTCCACGTGGAAGCAGAGGCCTGATGATGCCATTTGGCAACAGAAGATTATGGCCCTGTTGGAACGGACCGGCGCGGACGCGTTCCACGTTGAAGCCTTAAGACAAACGATCAGCTGTTTTCGGTTTCGCCCTGAAGAGGTCGCGGCGGCCGCAGCGCTTTTTCCACCTGCCGCCACCTGTGACTCAGCTTGCGAGTTTGTCGTGCAAGTGTCGCATCGCGTCCAGAAGCTTGAGCGAGGAAGGACGTGAGTGTATGGCAGGCAAGCGCCCTGGTTTCTCCATCACCGAGTTGGTCGTCATCCTCGTCGTGACAGCGGCTGCGCTCGCGCTCGCGATCATGGCCTTAAACAGAGGAAGGCGGGTGCATGGAAACGTCCAGCACCTCAACAATTTGAAGCAGCTGTCTTTGGCGGCTCACTCTTGCAACGATGTTTTTCGCAAATTGCCACCGGCCTACGGCAAGCTGGGCGCGCCGCCCGTCCCTGGAAATTACTCCGTCCACTTTCACCTAATGCTTTTTGTAGAGGCTGACAACGTTTACAGAACGGCTAAGACCGATGCCGCCGTTTGGGCCTTCAAAGCCTCGGCCGATCCTTCGACCTCTGATGACCGCGGCGTTCAGAACTTCGCCGCCAATCTCCGCGTCTTTTCGGACAAGGGGCTCTCCACTCCTTACAACGCCGACATCGACTTCGGCGACCCGTTGTTTTCGGACACCTGGGACAGCGGCAACGGAACTGCCCGCATTCCCACAACATTTGAGCCGCGCGGCACAAGCTATGTCATCATTTTCTCGACGCGCTTTGCCAATAACACGGCCCGACGCTTCTATCCGGGCGCGCCGACCTGCTCATCGTACTCGGGCAAGCCTTACCACGACGACGGGGCATTCTTCGGGAGCAAGGCGGCACTCGGATTCGCCCGCAGCGAGACTTCCAATACTCCGACATTTCAGACGGCGCCATTTCCGGTTTCCGTGAACTGCGCGTATAGCGCGTTCTCCCACAGCTTCAGGCCGGATCTGATCGACGTGGCGCTCGCCGATGCCAGCGTTCGTTCGATAAGTGCAGAAATATCGCCGGAAACCTGGAATCGAGCGATGCAGCCGAATTGCGAGTTGAAGCCGGACGCCGATTGGGAGAATTGATCGGAGCCTTCCATGTCCACGAAACGACCCGGATTAACGCTGACTGAGTTAATCGTGGCCCTCATTGTCACGATCACATTGTTCTCGTTCGCTGTTTTGTGGCTGCGGCAGCCTCGCACCTATTACGACCGAACACATACCTTGAACAACCTTAAGCAAATGGCGCTTGCATGTCATAACGCTCAGGATATCTACCGCCGATTACCGCCAGCCTGGGGTCCCTGCGCTGACGCGCCGGCGGGCAGCGCCACGGTACATTACCATCTGCTCCCCTTTTTGGAGCAGGAGACGCTTTACAAGACATACAGTCCGAGCGCGACGGTGCCGCCTTTTGTCGCTTTGTACGATACCAAGGAACAAGGCGGCATCCAAAACTTCGCTGCAAACTTGCGCGTCTTTTCCAAGCTAGGACTGGACACCCCCTACAACGTGGACATAGCATTCGGCGATCCCAGTGATGCGACAACCTGGGATACCGGCGACGGCGCGGCTCAACTTCCCAAGTCCTTCGAAGACGGCACCTCGAATACCATTCTGTTTGCGACTCGTTACTCGAATAACCTAGGCCGGCCCCTCTGGCCGGGCGCGCCGAATTGCTCGGCATATGACGGCAAGCCGTACTACGAAAACGGCGCATTCTTCGGCAGCGTGGCCGCGCGCAGCCCAGCGGATAACAGCACGGATGGCATTCCGACGTTCCAGTTAGCGCCACAGCCGACTTCCGTGGATTGCGGCTATAGCGCCTTTGCCCATAGCTACGATGTACGCTCTCTTCTCATCGCTCTAGGCGACGCAAGCGTGAGATCGATCGCGCCCGCGCTTTCACCGGAGACCTGGAACCGGGCGTTGCATCCGAAGGACGGCCGGGCGCTCGGCGAAGACTGGAATGACTAAGTGAGTCGCCACAACGTGGCTTCACGCGGTCCAGTCTTCACAGTTAAGCCCAGGTACGAGAACGAAATCGGCAGTATTTCGCGTGAGCAGAATCAAATCATGCGCTAAAGCGATTGCGGCTATCCGTAAATCCATCGCGCCCAATCGGATACCTTGGGATCGGAGGCTGTCAAGCACTGACGCTACGGCCGCATTAAAGGGCAGAACAGGGGCGGCTATGAAGCCACGCAGAATCCCCAAGAATAAGCTGTATCCACGGATCAGACCCGCATTATTTCGAGCGCGCTGAATGTAGGTATGCGCGCCGATGGATTGCTCGTGAAAACTGATTACGCAGAAACCGAAATCCGATGGAGTGTGCTGGGCGATTCGACCCTGAATAGCGGCATATTCGGGTCCGCTTCGCCTCTGAAGAAAGCTGATATGATCGGTGTCGAAGAGGTATTTCAAGGCCTCGGCTCATTAGGTGGTTCGGGTCTATCCGCTTGCCGAAATTCCCGCCCGTATTGCAGTGCCTCCACGAAAGCCTCTTCGTCAGTTATTGAACCCGTCACCGCCTCTATCCAGTTCTCCTTTTGGACGGCACCATTCAACATGCGCTGCAGGTCCGATACAGCATGTTCCACCTTCGCCAAACGCGCCTCAACGGTAGTGTCGTTCGACATGGCACTCTCCTCACCACATCTTACTGCGCCTTTGATGGATTCTTTACTCTCCTGGTGAAATTGTCAACCTCCTCTCGAAGGAGTCATTTTCCGCTCGCATCGCTCCTCCCGCCCGGCTATGCTACCTTCAAATCAACCATGCACCGCTCCGAGGGCTTCCTCCATGTTCCGCCGCCTCGCTTTCTTGTTGCTTGGGCTGTTTCTCTTGACTTCGTCCTCCGTCCCCGCCGGCGATGACGACGGCTTCCGTCCCATGTTCAACGGCAAGGACCTGACGGGATGGGTCAACGTCAACTGCCATCCGAAGACGTTCTTCGTGAAGGACGGCATGGTCGTCACCACGGGCTTTCCAACTGGCTATCTTCGCACCGAGAAGCAGTATGAGAACTTCATCGCCGAGTTCGATTGGCTGCACGTCAACAACAAGGAAGTCGGCAACTCCGGCTTCTTCGTCTGGTGCGACCCGGTGCCGGCGCAGGGGACCGGCTATACGCGCGGCATCGAGGTGCAGGTGCTCGTCAACCTGCATTGGAAGAACAAGAAAGGCGAAAGCACGGCGACCAGCCAGGGCGATCTCTTCAGCATCTGGGGCGCCCGCTGCAAGCCGGATCGGCCTCATCCCGAAGGCTGGGAGCGCTGCCTGCCGAGCGAGAACCGTGCAAAAGGCGGCGGCGAGTGGAACCACTATCGCGTCGAGGCCAACGACGGCGTCTTGAAGCTCCACGTCAACGGCAAGGAAGTGTCGGGCCTTAGCAAGTGCACGCCGCGCAAAGGTTACTTGGCTCTCGAATCCGAAGGGGCCGAGTGTTGGTTCAAGAACCTCAAGATCAAGGAATTGCCCAGCACCAATCCGAAGCCCGAGGAAATTTGCGACGTCGACCGTGGCTTCAAGAGCCTTTATTCCGGCCTCGATCTCTCCGGTTGGAAACAGGATCCGGGCCATGCCAAGCACTGGCAGCCGCGCGATTGGGTGCTGCACTACGACGGCAAGAGCGATGCCAAGGAGAAGCACCTCTGGAGCGAGAAGGAATACGGCGATTTCGAGTTGATGTGCGACTGGCGGTTTCTCAAGGAACACGCCAAGAAAAAAATGCGGCCCATCATCCTGCCCAACGGCGATTACGATCTCGATGACAAGGGCCAGAAGAAGGAGGTCGAGGTGCTCGACGCGGGCGACAGCGGCGTCTACCTGCGCGGCTCCGACAAAAGTCAGGTCAACATGTGGTGCTGGCCCGTCGGCTCGGGCGAAGTCTACGGCTACCGCACCGACAAGAAGATGCCCGCTGAGGTCCGCGCCGCCGTCACTCCTAAGATGAAAGCGGACCGTCCGCTCGGCGAATGGAATCGCTTCTTCATCACCATGATAGGCGACCGGCTGACCGTGAAGCTCAACGGCAAGACCGTGATCGAGAACGCGCAACTGCCCGGCGTGGCGCCGCGCGGGCCGATTGCGCTGCAACATCACGGCGACACGGTGCAGTTCGCGAATATCTTCATACGGGAGTTGAAGGGGGAATGAACTCTGTCCCCCAAGCCCGCAGATGAGCGCAGCGAATCTGCGGGATTTTCGCGGCACCCCGCAGGCTCGACGACTCGCCTGCGGGCTTGATTGGTGGCGCCTTATGTTGGCAGCCGATCACACCCCCTGGGTCGAAGGCAAGACGTTTGCCCAGGTGCTGGCACGGGCGGCCACGGAACATCCCGATTCCGACGCGGTCATTTTTCCGCAGCTCAACTACCTACGAACGTACGCACCATTTCACCATGACGTCCGTCAAGCGGCGCGAGCCCTGCTGGCTCTCGACGTGCAGCCGGGCGAGCACGTCGGCATCTGGTCGACCAACTGGCCCGAGTGGGTCTTGCTGCAATTCGCGACGGCGTATGTCGGCGCCACGCTGGTCAACATCAATCCGGCCTACCGCGCCAATGAGTTGGAATATGTCCTGGGCCAGGCCGACATCACGACGTTGTTCTTGACCGACCAGTTCAAGGGCGCGTCCTATTTCGAGGTTCTGGCGAGCATCTGCCCGGAACGGACGATAGCTTCTCCGTGCTCCTTGGCGTCCCGGCGCTTTCCACGTTTGCGAGACGTCGTCAGCATCAAGGAAACCCACGGGCCGGGCATGTTGCCGTGGAGCGCCTTCATCACCAAGGCCTCCGCATCTAGCGATGAAGAGCTTGACCGGCGCGCGGCTCTGGTTAAGCCCGAAGACGTGGTCAACATCCAATACACCTCCGGCACAACCGGCTTTCCTAAGGGCGCGATGCTCACGCACCGCAACTTGCTCTATAACGCTTACCACGTCGGCCGGCGGATAGCCTTCACCCCGCAAGATCGGCTGTGCATCCCCGTGCCGCTCTACCATTGCTTCGGCTGCGTCATGGGCTCGCTGATGTGCGTCGTCTACGGCGCCGCCATGGTGTTTCCAGCGGAATCGTTCGATCCGCACGCCACGCTTGATGCCATTCAAAAGGAGCGCTGCACCGGACTGTACGGCGTGCCGACGATGTTCCTGGCCGAGCTGCACCACCCGCGCTTCGGTGAATTTGACCTGAAGGGCTTGCGAACCGGAATCATGGCCGGGAGCCCCTGTCCGATCGAAGTAATGCGCGCGGTGGTTGAGCTGATGGGCGTGAGCGAGATTACCATCGCCTATGGTTTGACAGAAGCGTCGCCGGTCATTACGCAGACACGAACCACCGACAGTTTGGAGCATCGCGTCGGAACGGTGGGGACCGTCTTGCCTGGGCTGGCGGTCCGACTCGTTAAGCCCGGAACGCTCGAGCCTTCGCCGCCGACAGAGCCAGGTGAACTGATGGTGCGGGGCCATGGCGTCATGAAGGGATACTACAAGAAACCCGAGGAGACCGCCGCCGTTCTTACTCCAGACGGCTGGCTGCACACCGGCGATTTGGCGATGCAAACACCGGACGGCTATTACCGCATCACCGGCCGCATCAAGGACATGATCGTGCGCGGCGGCGAGAACATCTATCCGCGCGAGATCGAAGAGTTCCTGCACACGCATCCCGCCGTCGCCGACGTCCAGGTGGTCGGCCTGCCCGATCCGCGCTATGTCGAGGAGGTGTGCGCTTGGATTCGCCTGAAGAGCGACGAAACAGCCACCGATGCGGACATCAGGGCCTATTGCCGCGGACGCATTGCCCACTACAAGGTGCCGCGTTATGTGGTGTTCGTGGAGGAATATCCGACGACGGTGACCGGAAAGGTGCAGAAATTCAAGCTGCGCGAGATGGGCATCGCGCACTTCGGATTGCAAAAAGCGGCGGCGATGGAAACGGCGTGAGCCCACCCCAATCGGCTGCGTCTTGAGGTTCAGTTCTTCAGGAACCACTCTTGGAGAGATCGTACGGTCAGGTCACCTTGGCGCAGCGCTTGGCACGCCTGTGCCGCGGCGTGGGCTGCCGCCAGCGTGGTGATGCAGGTCACGCCGTGCATGACGGCGGCGGCGCGAATCTTGCCTTCGTCGGTGCGGGCCCCTTTGCCGCTCGGCGTGTTGATGACCAGCGAAACCTGGTTGTTCTTCATGTAGTCGATCAGGTTGGGCCGGCCTTCTTGCAGTTTGTGGATCTCCCAGACGTCGATTCCCGTTTGCCGCAAAAACCGCGCGGTGCCGCGCGTGGAGACCAGCCGGTAGCCTAATTCGGATAACATGCGTGCGATCGGCACGACTTCCGGCTTGTCGCGGTCGGCGACGCTGACGAAGATCGTCCCTTGCATGGGCAAGGCGGCGTTGGCGGCGAGCTGGGCCTTGGCGAACGCCATCGGGAAGTTGTCGGCAATGCCCATGACCTCGCCGGTCGAGCGCATCTCCGGTCCCAGAATGATGTCGACGCCCGGAAACTTGTTGAAGGGAAAGACGCTCTCCTTCACCGAAATATGCGTCGGCGCCGGTTTTTCAAACACGCCCAACTCGTCGAGCGTCTTGCCGGCCATGACTAGCGACGCCATCCGGGCCAACGGCACGTTGGTTGCTTTGGCCACGAAGGGAACCGTGCGACTGGCGCGCGGATTGACTTCGAGGACATAAATTTCCGTGTCACCTCCGATATTACCTCCAGGACTCGAAGACTCGTCCTGGAGATTGGGACCGTCCTGGGGTTTGGACTCGTCCTGGAGTTTGGGGCCGGTGACGGCGAACTGCACATTCATCAAGCCTTTGACGTTCAGCTCCAGAGCCAGAGCGCGCGTTTGCCGCTTGATCTCTTCGACGACCGCGCGCGGCAAGCTGTGCGGCGGGATGACGCATGCCGAGTCGCCGGAATGGACGCCGGCTTCCTCGATGTGCTGCATGACGCCGCCGATCACGACGCGCTGGCCGTCGCACAGGCAATCGACGTCAACTTCAAAGGCCGACTCCAGAAACTTGTCGATCAGAACCGGCTTGCCCTGCGACACCTCGAGAGCATGGCCCGCGAAGAGGCGCATGTGGCTTTCGTCGTAGACAATTTCCATGGCCCGGCCGCCCAGCACATAGCTCGGCCGGACCAGCACCGGGTAGCCGATCTTGCGGGCAGCGAACACGGCCGCCTGCAAATCCATGGCGATGCCGTTGGCGGGCTGACGCAGACCGAGCCGCTCTACTAGCCCTTGAAAGCGTTCACGGTCTTCGGCGATGTCGATTGAATCGACGCTGGTGCCGATGATTGGCGCTCCCGCGGCTTCCAGCGCCTTGGCAAGATTCAACGGCGTCTGTCCGCCGAACTGCACGATGATGCCTTTGGGCTCTACGCGGTCGCATATGTTGAGGACGTCCTCGGCCGTCAGAGGCTCGAAGAATAACATGTCGCTCGTGTCGTAATCGGTCGAGACCGTCTCCGGATTCGAGTTGACCATGATCGTTTCGAAGCCCGCGTCATGCAGGGCGAAGGCGGCCTGGCAACAGCAGTAATCGAACTCAATCCCCTGACCGATGCGATTGGGCCCGCCGCCCAAGATCATGATGCGATCCTTGCCCGGGGTTGCGGACCGCGTTTCATCCTCGTTTAGCCGCGAGCCAGCGGCGAGCGCGGACTTGTTGCCCCCGGAAACGTCACCGTCCGCGCTCGCCGATGGATCGCGGCTAAACACGGCGAGCGCGGGCCGCTCATACGTCGAGTAATAATACGGCGTATACGCCTCGAACTCCGCGGCGCAAGTGTCCACCAGTTTGAACACGGCCTCGATGCCGCGCGCTTTGCGGACGCGGCGCACTTCCAGGTCTGTTGTGTGCCAGATGTGCGCGAGTTGGCGGTCGGAGAAACCGTATTGCTTGGCGTCCCAGAGCAGGTCGTCGCCGGCCCCATCCAAGCCGAGGCAACTGCGAAGGCGATCCTCAATCTCGACCAAATCGCGGATATTGTAGAGGAACCAACGGTCGATCTTGGTGCGCTGGTAGATGTCGTCGATGCTCAGCCCGGCTTTCATGGCGTAGCGCAAGTACCACATCCGCTCGGCGTTCGGCGTCGCCAGGCGGTTGTGGATCGTTTCCAGGCTCGGCTCTTGCGGCGTGCCCCAAAGGTCTTTCTGGTCGCAGCCGATGCCGAAGCGCCCCGTCTCAAGACTGCGGAGCGCTTTCTGCAGCGACTCCTTGAACGTCCGCCCGATGGCCATGGATTCGCCGACCGACTTCATCTGCGTGGTCAAGGTCGGGTCGGCGTCGGGGAATTTCTCGAACGTCCAGCGTGGAATCTTGGTGACGACGTAGTCGATGGTCGGCTCGAAGCACGCCGACAAAAAGGTGTCAGGACCCTTTTCAGGCACGGAGGTTGAAAAGGGTCCTGACACCTTTTTTGAGGTGATGTCGTTCTTTAGCTCGTCGAGGCGGTAGCCGACGGCCAGCTTGGCGGCGATCTTGGCGATCGGGAAGCCCGTCGCTTTCGAGGCCAGCGCGCTGGAGCGGCTGACGCGCGGGTTCATCTCGATGACGATCATCCGGCCCGTTTCGGGATGGACGGCGAACTGAATGTTGCTGCCGCCGGTCTCGACGCCGATCTCGCGGATGATCTTGAGCGCGGCGTCACGCATCCGCTGATATTCCTTGTCGGTCAACGTCTGGGCCGGCGCGACCGTGATCGAGTCGCCGGTGTGCACGCCCATCGGATCGACGTTCTCAATCGAGCAGACGATGACGACGTTGTCGGCCCGGTCGCGCATCACCTCCAACTCGTATTCCTTCCAGCCGATGGCCGATTCCTCGACCAAGACTTCACGGACCGGACTCAGCTCCAGGCCGCGGGCCAAGAGTTCGGTGAATTCCTCGCGATTGTAGGCGATGCCGCCGCCGGTGCCGCCCAAGGTGAAGCTGGGCCGGATGACGCACGGCAATCCAACCTGTTCCCGAACCGCCTGTGCTTCGGCCAAAGTGCGCACGACGCCGCTTTTGGGCACGTCGAGGCCGATCTTGAGCATGGCGTCTTTGAACTTCTGCCGGTCCTCCGCTTTGTCGATGACCTCCGCGCGGGCGCCGATCATCTCCACGCCGAATTTCTCGAGGATGCCGTGGCGGTGCAAGTCCATCGCGGTGTTGAGGCCGGTCTGGCCGCCGAGAGTGGGGAGCAGGGCGTCGGGACGTTCCTTTTCGATGACCTTGGCGACGACCTGCCACGTGATCGGCTCGATATAGGTGCGATCGGCCATGCCGGGATCGGTCATGATGGTGGCCGGATTCGAATTCACCAACACGACCTGATAGCCTTCCTCGCGCAGGGCCTTGCACGCCTGGGTGCCGGAGTAATCGAACTCGCACGCCTGGCCGATGACGATGGGGCCGGAGCCGATCAACAGGATTTTGCGAAGGTCGGTGCGCCGCGGCATGCGTAACGCGTCCACTACATGGCCAAGCCGCTTGCGGCTTCGCAATCGGCGCGAAACCGCAAGCGGCCAACAGAGTGCATCCCAAGTAACTATTGTGGATTGATGATAGGAGTCAAGGGGCAGGCGGCTGATAGCTGGTGAGGAAGCCGTAGACGTCGGCGTGGTCGTCGATTATGCGATAGCCGAGGTTGCGCATCTCCTTCATGGCGTCGGCGTTCGACCAATGATGAAAATCAATGCGAAACACCGCGCAGTAGGCGCCGGTGCGGTGCAGTCCGGCGAAGCAGTGCACGAGGACGGGATAATTGCTCGGATCGCCCATGATTTCACGGAAGACGGCGAGGCCCTCCTCCACGGGCGCCGGGCCTTCCACGGCCCACCATTTCAAGGGCGGAATGCGCGTGAATTGAACGCGCCGCCAACGCAGATAATCCTCTTCGCGCCGATCGGTGGCTTTATCGCCGTCGCGCAACGAGACGACGGTCTTGATGCCGTACTCACGGACTAGCTTCTCCAATTCGAATGTCGTTAGCTGGCCGCTCCGATAAAGCACGCCCTCTTCCACGACGTGGAAGTTGCGAAACGACCGGCTGCGATAGCCATAGTACCAAAGCGGACCGCCGATCATTACGGCGAGGACCAAGAACGCAAACGGCAAGCGCAGGTATTTCAGCATGACGGCATCCTGCCAGAATCTCCGGGATGGAGAACGATAACGATTTCTGAAGAGAAAGTGAAGACCAGATTCATTCGACGCGATTCATTCGACGCGGTAGAGAATGTAGAAAGGATCGGCAAAAATTGCCTTCAATTGGGGATTGTCAATAGGCTGACTCGCCGGCGCGACCACGTGAGTGATGCCATTCTCCTTGAGTATTGCTGGATTGAGCAGCATTGCCACATTGGGCTTTTTGTACCAATCGCGACTTACGTTGAAGCGCCGGTGCCATTCGAGCACTTCGACATCCTTATAGGGGATCGCCTTGAAATCGACGAAAAGCGGCGCTCCGGTGAAGACGCGAAACCGTTGCAAGTCCACGGCGATAAAAGACGTGTCTTCACGGAAGCGGGGCGGCGGCAGGAAGCTCGTCGATGATGATCCTCGCGCCCCGCGCTTCGGCTCTTGAACAGGAATCAAGTACACGTCCCCTGGCTGTGCGCGATCGCGAATGGCGCGATAAAGCGGCAGCTCTTCGTCGCTCATGCGATACGCCAGACCAAACCACTCGATGCCGAGGCCGCCGGCAACCAGAATCAGTGACAGCACGATGCAGGTCAGGACAAATTGCGGCCAAGCGGCGGATGCCGACTTGTTGAGCACATTCGCAACGACTTGAATGAGTCGCGTCAAGACAATGGTGGTGGCCACAGGGACCATCACCGCCGAAATCCGCCATGGGAAAAGCAGCGCGAGAAAATCATCTTCGGTGGACACCTGAACGATCGTCAAGAGAAGTGCAAAGGCGAACGCGACGGCAAGAGCCGCTCCGAGACGTGTGCCACGCACCAAATAAATGCCCAAGACAATCCATGCCACTTGCAGTGCCGCGATCCAATCGAACCAGCGTTCGATCAATGTGTGGTGTGGAATCCGGACTTGGGCGAGGATGCTCTGAGCGGAGCCGAATAGCTTTGGGGATGTGGGTGCGAAAGTCATGGCATTGTAGATCAAGGTCGGCGTGACAAGAGCCAGCGCCAAGGCCCCCGCAAGAGCCGCGCTTCGGAGTCCGCGTTCCCGATAGAGGACCGCCATGTAGCCAATGGTGAGTGAAGCCGCGCCCAAGAGATACGTGCCGTGCAAAGTCGCAGCTAAGGAAGCGGCGCCAATCGCCAGCCAAGTCCGATTGCCTGCAAAGAGCGCGAGCGAAACCACCAAGAATATGCCCGCGACAGACGGCTGCAAACCGAAGCCGAGAATGTACTGATTCGCAATGCCGGCCTGAAAAAACCACGGATAATCCTTGCCGAAAAGCTGGGCCGATGCGAAACGGACCACGCCGGAATGCATCAAAAGGAGAAGGGTAATGAAATAGAGTCCCGCCAAGCTGTGCGGCCGGCTCCCGGTGAGCGAGGTGAAAATCGCCAACATGGCCAAAGCGTAGATCGCCAAGCACAGCAGAAAGTACGCGTGAAACCAGGAATCGCTCAGGAAGCGGTGCGTGAAGGCCACGAGCGCGCTGAATATCGGCGTCGGATCGGCCGTGTTCGCCAGCCAGTCATCCTGGAGAAAGCCGAAGCCGGCCTTGGCCAGGCCGTGAACGAAATACTGATTCTGGTTGGAGTAGTAAAGCGGCGCCTGCGTATAGGCGACCGCGAAGATCGCTGCGTAGAGGAGGAGGATCAGCGAGGCGCGTGTTCGTGGCATTTGGTGCATAATATATAGGAAGGCTTCGCCGCCTGAATGAAAGGATCGTCATGAAATTTGGAATTGCCGTCGCCGTGTTGGTCGCGCTGGCGACGGGTCTATTGATATTGTTCAAAGTAGGGCCCGAGATCGAAGAAAGGAAAGGTGTGCCCGTGGAATCGCGCATCGAAGTCGCCGACGCTGAGTGGAAGAAGAAACTGACTCCCGAGCAGTACCGTGTCACCCGGAAAAAGGGCACAGAGCGGGCGTTTACGGGAGAATATTGGAATACCAAGACCGACGGCGTGTTTAACTGCGTCTGTTGCGGTCAACCGCTCTTCGACGCCAAGACCAAGTTTGAATCCGGCACGGGCTGGCCGAGCTTTTGGCAGCCTATCGACGACAACAATGTATCCCTGATACAGGACAACAGCCTGTTCACGCGCCGCACCGAAGTAATCTGCAGCCGCTGCGACGCTCACCTTGGCCACGTGTTTCCCGACGGTCCGGCGCCGACCCACAAGCGTTACTGCATCAATTCCGTTTCGCTCAAACTGGAAGAACGGCCCGGGAAGTGAACGAGGTTCCCGAACGAGGTTCCCAGTTGCTTCCCCTTCCCATCGACCCGTTGCTCCCGGAAATCGTCGCCCGCTTGCAGGACAGAAACTGCCTCGTTCTGCAAGCGCCGACGGGAGCCGGTAAGACCACGCGTGTCCCCGGCGCCCTCCTCGACGCCGGACGCGCGGGCAACAACCGCATTCTTCTCTTAGAGCCGCGACGCTTGGCGGCCCGAGCCGCCGCTCGACGCATGAGCGCCGAGCGCGGCACGGCGCTGGGCGAGGACGTCGGCTACCACGTCCGCTTCGACAAATGCTGGGGGCTGCGCACGCGCATCATCGCGGTCACGCCGGGCATTCTCCTGCGGCAACTGCAGGACGATCCATTTCTGGAAAAGACAGGCGTTGTTTTGTTCGATGAGTTTCACGAACGCAGTCTCGACAATGACCTGGCGCTTGGCCTGGCGCGCTTGGTGCAGCAAACGGTTCGCCCCGACTTGCGCCTCGTGGTGATGTCGGCCACTTTGGACGGCGAGACGATCGCTCGCTATTTGGGAGGTTGCCCAATCCTCGTCGGCGAAGGCCGCCAGTATCCCGTGGAGATCGTTTACGAGCCGAAGCCGGCGCACCAATCGTGGCCCTTGGCCGCCGCCGCCGCGGTGGAGCGCCTCCTGCCTCGAATCCAGGGCGACCTTCTGGTTTTTCTCCCCGGCTTGCAAGAGATAAGGCAGACGGCGCGGCATCTCGAATCGACGGCCGAACAGCTCGACTTGGCCGTGCTTCCGCTTCACGGCGATCTTCCTGCTGAGAAGCAAGACGCCGTTTTGTTGAAACAGGACCGGCGCAAAGTCGTGCTGGCGACCAATGTGGCCGAGACTTCGGTCACCGTCGAAGGCATTACCGGCATCGTCGACACCGGCCTGGCCCGGCAGCTTCAGCTCGAGCTGCGGCTCGGACTCGATCGCCTGAAGTTGACGCCGATCTCGAAAGCTTCCGCGGATCAGCGGGCGGGGCGAGCGGGGCGAATGCAACCCGGCGTCTGTGTCCGATTGTGGAGCGAGGTGGCGCACCATTCGCGGCCGGATCATACGACGCCGGAGATTCGCCGCGTTGATTTGGCCGGCGCCGTGCTACAGCTTTTGGCGATGGCCGAGAAGGACGTGGCGCAATTTCCTTGGCTGGAGCCGCCGCAGCCCGGCCAAATTGAGCAAGCGCAACTGCTCTTGCGCAGGCTGGGCGCGGTCGATGATGCCCATCTGACGGAAATAGGACACCGCCTCGCCCGGTTGCCGGTTCATCCTCGGTTGGGACGGCTGCTTGTCGAAGGCCATCGGCTCGGCCGCCCCGAAAAGCCGGCACTGGCCGCAGCTTTGCTTGCCGAGCGTGATCCATTTCAGCGCGCGCCCGATGAGTCACGGCAACGAGCCGCACGGCACAGTAGCGCGTCCGACGTGCTCGATCGCGTGGACGCCATCGAACGCTTCGAGCGCGGCGGCCAATCCACCGGCCCTCTTGGCGTCTTGCATCGGCATGCTGCGCGCTTTATCTTGCGGGCGCGCTCTCAGCTTCTTCGAGTGCTTCCTCAGGAGTTGGGAAGCGAGAATCCGGCGGACATGCCTGCGGACGAAATTCTCCTTCGCAGCTTGTTGGCCGCCTTCCCCGACCGCGTCGTGCGCCGGCGACATCCGGGAAGCGATCGTGGAGTGATGGTCGGCGGGCGTGGGGTGCGTTTAGCTCCTCAAAGCGCGGTGCGTGACGGCGAGCTTTTCTTGGCTATCGACGTCGACGCCGGCGAAAAAGAATCCTGGGTGCGGATCGCTTCATCCATCGAGCGCGAATGGCTGCCCGCCCATCTCGTGTCCGACCGTATCGAAGCGGCCTTCGATTCGGAGGCGGAGAAAGTGGTCGCCCGCCGGAGACTGCGCTTTGACGATTTGCTGATCGAGGAATCCGCTGCCTCGCTTCCCGATGAGGACGAGACCGCGCGGCTTCTCGCCGACGCCGCTGCCGCGAACCTCGATAGGGTGTTGCCGGCCGACGATTCCACCGCGGGAACGTTTCGGACGCGTGTGCGATGGCTGCGCGCGGCGATGCCGGAGCTGGCGCTTCCGGCCTTGGAAGACAATGATCTCCGAGAGAGCGTGCGGCGACTTTGCCTGGGGAAAAAGTCATTCGAAGAGCTGCGTCGTGGCGATTGGCTCAGCGCCTTCCAACAAGGCCTTACCTACGCCCAACGGCAGGCGCTGGAGCGGGAAGCGCCTGAGCGCCTGGCCGTCCCAAGCGGCAACCGCATCACCCTGAAGTATGAGGTTGGCCGGCCCCCGGTTTTGGCGGTGCGCATCCAGGAGCTGTTCGGCCTGCGCGACACGCCGCGCCTGGCCGGAGGGCGCGTCAAGGTCGTGCTGCACTTGCTTGGCCCGAATTTCCGCCCGCAGCAGGTGACGGATGATCTCGCCAGCTTTTGGGCCAACACCTATCCGCAGGTTCGCAAGGACCTTCGCGCTCGCTACCCCAAACATGCCTGGCCGGAAGATCCCTTGTCGGCCGAACCCACGCGCAGGTCCAGCCGCTAAATCAGCGTGCGCGAATCGGCACCAGTAGGTCAGGCTTTCTAGCCTGACAGTCAGGCTGGAAAGCCTGACCTACTGCGGAATCACGCGCGGTGATTTAGCCCGATTTGAGAGAAATCTGGTCTAGGAAGAATCTTTTTTCTTCGCTATACGCCGCTCTTGTTCCTGACGGGCCCGCGAGGCCTCCGGAAGGCCTCCGGGACAAGATCGTTTGGCTCGGAATGGCTTGACAACGAAATGAAAAGTCGCTAAAAGCCCGCCTCATTCAAGCGAATTTTGGTCGAATTCGTCGCAATGCGGAACTCCGTTGCGTGCTGGGACATGCGGGAAGCCAGCACTACCCGCCCTCCTGGGTAGAGGCATTTTGGGTTCACTGGATCACGTGGTTCATTGGGTCGGGCCACTCCAGAGGACGCTTCGCAGCGGAGTTCTTTTTTACACGCGGTTACGAGCGTCGCGGCGTCAGCGCGACGTGGAAAAGGGCTTGTCCGAGGGAGAGGGGGATCGCCAGGGGGCGCTGCCGCAAGGCCGTGCCCCCTGGTTCGTTTTCGGAAACTTCGTTTAGCCGCGAGCCTGCGGCGAGCGCGGACGGCATCCCGGCCGCGCTCGCCGTTGGCTCGCGGCTAAACGGGAATGCATTAATGGCGCTTTTGCTGAATTTTCCATAGCCAACGTCCGATATGCCTGACCGGGGGGCGGGGGAGGCGCGTATGTTGGCGTATGAGTTCGCGCTCGCCGTGCTGCTTATCACCAGTCCGGCCCAAGACGTGCGGGTGGACCTCCTTCCGCCTTGGTCGGGCCCTTGGCGGGCGGTCCTCGTCAACACCGCTCTGCAAATGGAGTTGCTCGATCGGCGCGAGGCCGCCGGCATCTTCGCCCAGCGTCACTCCTTCCTGCAAGACCTCGAACTCGTGCAAGCACGCTTTCATGAACTCAAGCACGCGCCGTTGCTGGAGGAATGCCGCCGCTTCGCGAATCGTGATCTTATCAACGACTTCCTCGCCTTCAACCGCGCATACCGGTCCGACCTTGTAGCCCAGATGGCGATCGATCAGATACGCGCTGAAGAGCTGCGCGGCGCGCTCAACGAAACCGATCAGCTCTATGCCGTCTGGAACAACCTTCGCGACGCCCAAAGTGAGTTCTACTATGTGACCGTGCGCCGCCGGGCCTTGCTAGCCGTCCGCATGCTCGCCGGCGACACGGCATTCTACACCGGCGCGCTCCCGCCTCATGTTCCGACTTGGCGCTTTCCCGTCGAAAGATAAAGGTGACACAGAACCATATGGCGAGCCGGGAGCGTCAGCGACCGGAGTTATGCTTGTGAGGCTCTAAGAAAGGAGGCGCGCCAACTCGCCCAGAGAATCGCTTCGGGAGGAGAAATCCTTCAGCGTGGCGCTCGATTCCGCATCGCCTTTTTTCTTGACAGCTTCCGCCAGTTCGGAAACGCCCCGCTCCAATTCGCGCAGCCGCTTCAGCTCCAACGACGACTCCACCTTGCTCCGCAACAGCACCGGATCGAACGGCTTGGGAAGGTAGTCGCAGGCGCCCAGCTCCAGGCAGCGGACGACGTTGTCCAATTGGTCGGGAGCGGAAATGACAATGACAGGGGTATGACACAAATCCGGATCGGTCCTCATCCGCGACAGCACCTCGAAGCCGTCCATTTCGGGCATGAGGATATCGAGCAGCACGAGGTCGAAGGCCTTGGAGGCAAGCATGTCGAGGGCTTGTTTGCCGTGGCCGGCGAGCGCGAAATGGTGCCTCTGGGCCAACAGCCCGCGGGCCAGTATGTCCCGGTTGAAGGGATTGTCGTCGACGATGAGAACGTGGCCGCGGCACTCCTGCAGCATCTCCGCGGACTCGGCCAGGATGGCGTTCTCCTGCTCGGAAGGCAAGGGGCCCGACTCGGCGGCATGCAAGGAATCCGCGACGGACGGCCTCCCCTTGACCCGGCCCAAAAGCGACTCGTTGAGCACCGACAGGAAGCGATAAGCCGCGGCGAGTATGCGATCCAGGTCCGTCAAGAAAGCGGACAGCGGAACGGTCTGCGCTTCGCTCAGAAGCGAGCCGCCCACGCGCAGAATTTGCTCTCCATGGGGTCTTAATTCACGGCGGGCCAACGACGCCAATGCGGCAAGATCGGGCGGCGAGCTATCCAAGGGGGAGGGCGTCAAGAGTTCGTTGATGGCGTCATTCAAGCGCCGCCCGATGATCTGAATCTCCTGCAAGCCGGCCTGAAAGCGTGGATACGGCAGGGAGCCGGCATCTTCCAAGAGCATCTCGCAGTAGCCCATGAGCGCGTTCACCGGCGTGCGCAGCTCGTGCCGGGCCTGGGCCACTTGCGCAAGTAGTTCGTGCTCGGGCGACAAAGTCGCGTTGCTCATGATCCCAATCCATGTTAAGTCGGGGTGTCGTGGATACTATGACCCTCCGTTGGAATCGTCAAGTGCGACCGTCGCGCTGAATGCGTCGCGCTGAATGCGTCGCGCTGAATGCGTCGCGCTTACGCGGCCTTGTTCGCCTGGGATCGCGGCCTTCGGCACTTGCAATAGAAATACGGCCCCTGACGATCGAGGCGGACAACCAGCGGTTGGCCGCACAAGTGACATGGCGCACGGCCCAGCGCCTCGGCGACTTCGTGGCGGGCGGCGCCCAACGCCATGGGGGAATTCCATGGAAACGGTAAATGAATCGGTGTCGATGTGATGGGCATGAGGCTGCTCCGTGGAAGGATGTGAATCGTAGAAGTCAAGCGGGTGCGGTCGGACGTGCTTGTCGGCTTCCAATCAGGGCGCGGCCCAGCTCGCGCGGCAACGGCGATCCCACAAACGTGAATCCGGCGGTCAGCCGCGTGACCGCGTGGCGCAGCCGGCCCTCGTGTCCGCGCGCGAAGCTGGGAGCGCGATGCATCTGCCAATTCGGCGACCGGAGCCGGCTGCGAATCATCGCTGGATGAGTCGTCGTGGAATAGACGCGATAGCCCAGCCCGCTCCACAAGCCCGCGCAGAAATCGGAAAGAGCGTTGCCGATGCCCGCGCCTTGATAGTCGGGCAGCGTGACCGTGCGATGCTCGCGCCTCGCCTTTGGTCCGGCGCCGACGAACGGCAGCCAAGCTGAAAACGCCACGGGCCGGCCTTGCCAGAGGGCCAGAAAGCAGACTGCCGAGCGCGCCAAGCTCGTGTTCAAATAGTGATGCGGTGCGAACAGACGCCAGGCAGAAGGGCGGCAGCGGACAACGTCGAGGACAATTGGCGGGCGACGCCGAAGCCGCCTCCAGGCGAAGGTGTTCTCGGCGGGACGGTATACCCAATCGGGTTGCAGCCAGGCCTCGACGTCTTCGTGACAAGTGACCGCCACAAACTGCCGCCGCGTCTGTCGGATGGTCTTGGCGAGCGCAGCCGAGCCGATTCGTGCCACGGTCCGGTCGACGACGCTGGTGTATTCGTCGAAAATGATGCGTTTCTCCGGCGGCGTGTGTGCTAGCAACAGCGTCAGCGTGACCCGAAAACGCTGTCCCGTCGACAGGACGTGAAACGGGCGCAGCCATGCTGGCGGCGACGCGAAACCGACCGATGACAAAAGGGCCACGATCTCCTTGATCGGCATGGTCTCCGGGAACGCATCGACGACGGCGCCGCGCCCGATCCACTCCGAAAACGCGGTGGGATGGCCATGCTCATCGAGATCGGCCAGCTCGGGAAAAAGATGCCGCGCAACTGTCGATTTGCCGCAGCCCGACGGCCCGACGATCAACCCGATGTGCCAAGGCCGTTCGTCGAGCGGCAACTCGATATGCCAATCCAGCGCGGCAATGGCCTCTTCGGGCAGATCGAACATGCCGCGAACTTGCTGGACGCGCGGCGTCAAGTTGATTGGCGTTTCCACATGAAGATGCATGGCGTTTCTCTTTATCTCCTCTCGTTCCCACGCTCCGCGTGGGAACGAGACTCAGGCAACTTTAGCGCTGCAGCGGAGGCCTTCGTGCTGGCAGCGCTTCAGGAGCGCGAGCTGCTCGGCTTCCGTGGCGCACTCGATCAGGACGTAGAACTGTTCGGGAGGCACGGCAGCGGCCGTCGCTCGGTCGAGCGCTTTCTGCGCGTCGGCGCTGGTCTCCTCGAGGATTTGCCACAGCGAGCGCACGGCGGCGGAATCGATTTCCACGAGTCGTCGCAATTCCTCCAACGTCTCCTGCTCGTAGCCCGCGAGTTGGGCCAGCGGATCGATGGCCAGAAGCAAGGCGCGCGCTTCGGCGTCGGTGACGTCGAGCACCTCCACGTCGACTAAATGATCGGGGTCCATGGCGGCGCGGAGATGGCCGTCGATCAGCTTGAGCCGGCCGTCGGCGAGCGGGTAGGCCAGCAAACTGCGCGCGAAGCCGATCTCCTCATAGAGCTGCTCCAGAGCGCGGCGTTGGGCGTCGGAATGCGTGCGCGGGTTCAACTCGTGCGGCACGAGGTCGCCGGCCCGTATGCGAACATGACGAACGATGCGATTGCGCGGTGGTTTCTTCATGCTTTCTGTCCTGTAGCCGAACTCGTAAGAGTTCGGATGAGTCCGAAACCTGACGAATTCAGCTCGTCGTTAGGGTGAGGCTGAATTCTGACGAATTCAGCTACCTTGATGGGCTACGCCGCGCTTTTGACGCCCGGATCGGGCAATGGACCAGTGGGAACCAAAGCCGGCGCCGGCAGCGAAGCCAACAGCTTTTTCACGATTTCCGCGAACGGTCCGGTCGAAAGGAGTGGGATGACGCTCTGCAGCAGCCCCGGCAAGATTTGTCCGGCGTTGATCTTGGGGCTTGGCCAACTCTGCTCGTCTTGTAGCGCCCCGGCCACGCCCCGATAGAAGACACGAAATGTCTCCCACACCTGCAGGTTTTTGGCCCGGACCTGTGGGTCCTTGATTTCGGGATCGATCGGCACGGTCCCATTGCCGGCCAAAGCGGCGTTCGTCAGTTGCGCGGCCACGTGCATGGCCAGAAGCTTTTCCATGATGATCCTCCTCTTGTGAAACTTGAACTACTTGACAGGTATTGCCAGCGCACGCTGAAAAGCGGTGTACGGCGTCGCTCCCTGCGAGCCAGACGACGCCGGCGGCATGAGAGGCGGCGATTGACGCGGATTGCCCGGGATCGGCAGCTCTTGCTTTGGCTGCCCTCCCGGCGGAAGTTGGTGCTTCGGCTCGCCAGGCGTCGGCAACGGCTGCTTCGGGTCGCCGGAGATCGGAAGCCGTTGCTTCGGTTCTCCGGGAATCGGCAGGAGTTGGTAGGGTTGCGGTTGCATGATGATCGGCGGGATTTGCGGCGCTTGCTGCCTTGGTCCGGCGATCAACTGGGCGATCAACTGATTCTGGTCGCGCAATCGTTGTTCCACCTGATTGCGCCACGGCAAAAGGCTCTGCGCATTGACCTCCCATGGACCGCCGAGGACGGCCAAGAACGCCAGCGCTTGGACGAATGCTAAGGTCGAGAATCGTGTCGTCGTGGAGGTCGTTTTCATGGTCTCTCCTTGTGGTAATGCGAATCCGATGGATGGGAGCGGCCTCCTCCCGGCGTTTGCCAGGGTGGGCTCGTGCGGCCATTCCAATTCGAGCCGAACCGATTGTTGCCCTGCTCCAGGTGAAGACAAATGACTTCCGGAAGCAGGATTCGATGACGCCGGTCCCATTGCGTGGCGAACACGACGTCGGAATGCTCAGCGCCGCCGGCGTTGATCGGATAGACGCGGCGACTGGAGCCGTGCCAGAGCTGGAAGTAGCCGATCGGACAGTAGCCGTAGTCCCAATGCACCAGCCGCTGTCCGGCTTCGGCGCGCGGCGGGCTGAGGAGGTAGTGTTGCCGCCATTGCGGTTGGCCGCCATAAGCCGATTCCAACTCCGCGAACGAGCGGGAGTTGAAGCGGTCGGCGCCATAAATGCAATTCGGATCGAGCCGGGCCAGGCGGAGCATATGACGCAGCCTTTCGGGTAGAACGATATCGGCGTCGAGTTGCAGAAGCCAACCCTCATGCCGCAGGTGGCTGATGCCAAGGTTGATGAGCCGGCCTTTGTTGAACATCTCGCCGTCTTCGAGGTGGAAATTGGACGACACGTGAGGGACGCCGTGCTTCTTGCAGACCGCGATGGTTTCGCCGTCCTCGGGCTGCGTCACTACGACCAAGCGATCGAAATGGGCCAGGTTGCGCGGCAGGGTTTCCGCAAGGAAATCGCCGTAATCGACCGAAACGATGATGCCTTCAAGGAACATGCGATTCACCTCAATCGGGATGGAACGGGATCGAATTGCCGGACCGGCACGTTTCGTTCATCGTCAGCAGCCGCCGGGAGCGGGGAAATAGGGCCCAGAGAAAGGCTGGGCGAACGGCTGCGATTGTTTCCGGGGAGGGGCCAAATCCGGCGTGCCCGGCGTTGGCGGCCAATGCTTGTCGAGGAAACGCAGAATGGCGTCATGCGATACGTACAGGCCGCGTGAGTTGGGGTAGACCTCGTATCCCTGCACAACGCCGATTAGAAGGCTCGCATCGGCATCCACCAAGGCGCCGCCGCTGCGCCCGTGCCAGGGCTTCTCCACCGTGTACGTGGTGTCGCCACTCGATCCGAGGATGTTTGCGGTTTTGTCCGTAATCGGCCATTTCATCTCGTCGTATCCTAGGCTGCGAATGTTCTTGCCTGGCTTGTAGCCTCTTTTCGCAACCGGAATGAACCGAAACGGGCCGTTGTCGATTTCGATCAGCGACAGATCGAGCCGGAGGTCATACGCGATGATCCGGGCGTTGGCTTTGGGATGCTTGGCGAAGGGCTGCGGCGGGCCGTCCATCTTCAGCACGCGGTCCAAAGCGGCGCGATCGAGGCCATTGTGGTGGTCCATGATCATGTGGGCGCAACTGAGAATCCACGACCGACCCTCCGTGGTGGCGATCACCGTGCCTGAGGCGCCATGGCTTTTGATGCGCACCACGGCTTGAGCGGGCTCGGCGGCAGGCGCTTGGGCGCGAGATTGCGCCATGCCAGCGAAGAAGATAATGGTGAAGACGCACAAGCGAGATGCGAAATAGCGCATGAGAAATCTCCTAGGCGAGCCGGGAGCGTCAGCGACCGGAGTGAGATGTGGGAAACCTCCGGTCGGTCGCGAAAACTCCGGTCGCTGACGCTCCCGGCTCGCAGGGTCAGTTCTTGCGTTCGGTCAGGCGGTCCAGCTTGCGTTCGATGTTGCCAAGCTGGTGCTTGATTTCCAGGAATTCCGCTTCCAGGGCGCTGACGCGGTTGACCGTGGTTTGCACGGTGTTCACAGTGGCGAGAATGAGCGGGCCGACGACGGCGCCCAGAATCCACCACAGAATCTTGCTCTGCGAACCGTTGGCGCCGTTCGTAGCCGAGTTGCTGTTGGCGTTCATGACGTGAGTTCCGTGTTAAACATCGTTGGTGGGCCAGGGCGGCGTGCCGCGGTCGAGATACAGCTTCTTGTGCTCCGATGGCGTATTGCGGCTACGAAATTCGACGTGGTTCACTTTGAAGGGTGTGCCGTTTTTGTCGGGCACGTAGAGGATGTCGGGGCTTCCAAGGGTGAAAGCGTCGGTCTTGTTGTCGCGCACATCCAGTGTCGCCGCCACTAAGGCGAAGTGGCTGTAGCCGAGGGCGTCTTCGGCATCGTGCGTCGGGCAGCTTTTGTTGGCGACGATCAAGATTCTGACGCCGCTGATCGCCGGCGCGGAAGGCGGGGCCGTCCCCGCTCGATAGACGTCGGCAGTGTTGTTCGATGGAAACGGCGTGCTGGTCGCCCTTGGAGCAGGGATTGCCATGTGAAACTAAACCTCGTTGGAGGGCCAGGAAACGCCTTGTCTCTTGAGGTAAACGCGCTTCACGTTGTTTTCGCGTTGGACAAAGACCACCAGGAAAAGCGTTCCGGATGCGTCGGGAACGTAGACCTTGTCTTGATTCGCCGCGGTGATGATTCCGTAGCTGTAGCCGTCGCGGATATCGACGGTGTAATCCACCATCAGAATGTGGCTGTATTTCTTAGCCGGATTGACGTGTTCATCGACTTTCAAGGCGTGCTCGAAGACGCTCTGAATCTTGCAGGCGACGCCGGCGGCGCTCAGCGTACTGTTGTTGCGGTAAATGTCGCAGGTGGTGTTGGGCAGAAAAACGGCCACGCTTCATCCTCCCCGGCTAAGGATCGGGTAAACGCGATACGGCCGCAAAAGCTCCAGGATGGACGGTGGAAGGTCGCCATAGGGTCGGCGCGACTCGGCGCCGACGATGGCTTCGTGGGCCAGGCCGGGGTCGCGTTTACTGGCCCAGAAAAGCACCGCCGTCCATTGCGCGCAGGCTTCCTGCACGTCTTCAGGAACGGTCTCGTAACCGGCGGTGTAGATCACGCGCCAATCGTTGACGCCGCCTTGCCATGTTGAGGCGTCCAAGCCTCCGCATTCTGAACCTCTGATGATGATCCCTCTGGCTTCGTCGATTTCGTACGCCGACGCTTCGTCCACGTGAATGCGAACCTCGGCCGGCTTGTCCTTGGCGTTCATGGCCCCTTGGATCGGGCGGATATCCGCGGTGGCCAGGCTCTCAAGATTCGCTGCTCCGATGGTGCTCGACCAGCCGTTGCCGAGGGCATCGATGGCGGCTTTCAGCGCGCTTAGCGTCGTGTAAGTCGAGAAGGCCAGCGAGTTGAGCGTTGTCACGGCTGACGCCACCCGCGTGAGGTCGAGGCCTTCCTTGGTGATTTTCAGCGTGGCTCTCTGATTGGTCGCCGAGTTGTTGGTTACGGTTAACACCGTGGTCGGATTGGCGGCGATTCTCTCGATGGAGATGATCGGGAAGTTGCGGAGAAAAAGCCGCGGACTTTGCGTGCCGTTGTAGAGTTCGTCGTATTGCCCGGCGACGAAAGCCCGGCGGCAGTGGTTCTCGATCGCGCCCGAGGCCGTGCGGATCATGGTGTCGATGGCTTGAAGCTCGGCGGCGGATGGGCTGGCGAGATTGGCGAGGTTTCGCAGCGCTCGTTCGCGGGTGATGAGATCGGGCATTAGCTGATCACCTCCTGTTCGAGGATCATTTGGCCGCGGGCCAGAACCAGATTCGATCCCGAATCGGTGCGTTTGATTTCCCAGACGTAGCCGTAGCCGCTGGAAAGCGCAGTCGTGACCGTCAAGCTCGACGTGTCGCCCTTGGCCAGGGCGATCGTGATGATGCCGCGCGGTCCGTCGGTGATGGTGATGCCGCCGCCCACGGTCTTGCTGATCCTGGTCGTCCCGGTCAAATAGTCCTTGACGACGAACGAGATGGCCCAGCCGGTCATGTCGCGCGGCGGCGTCATTTGGCAGCGGATGGATAAGTCCTGCGCCCGGATGATCCGGATGGTTTGTTCGGGAGCCATGGTTTTCTCGGGTCAATCGGCGATCGTCAGGTCGATCTGGGTTTGGTAGCGGAGGGTCAATGTCGGCGTCTGGCCGTATCTCAGGGACAAGTTGACGGTGTTGTTGCTTTCCAGCGTCATCGTGATCTGGTCATGGTTGACGATGGTTATCTTCTCTTGGCTGTTGGCCGCCAGGATCATTTCCAGGATTTTGGTTGGGTTGAAGTCGACGCTAATGGGTTTCAGCCGCCACACATATTTCGGGCGCCAACCCACCCATTGAAAGACTGGTTCAGCCGCGTGTTTGGCTCGCCGAGGCAGGCCGAATCCGGGACTAATTACGGTGTTGGTTCCTCTCGGCTTTTGGCGAATGACGTGGCCCGCGTAAGGACCGTATTCAACCAGTTTGCAGATTCGCCGGATGATTCGGGCGTCGGCTTTGGGAACGGAGCCAGCGAAGAGCCTGCTTCGAATGACGTTGCCGGCGAAAGGCTCGATCGGAACGTGTTGGCAGAAGCGTGCATAGATGAGGCCGCTGGCATTTGCCTCCGTCGTGATCTGCGCGTGGGTCTTGCCGCTGCCGAGCGTGATGACCGTGCCGCCATGCTTTTGCCGAAAGTAGTAAAGTGTCCCGGCGGCAACGGTTCCTGTAGGCTTAATCGCCCAATCCATCTCAATGACCGCGTTGGTTGAGCCGCCCGTATCGCTCTGCAATGCATCCTCGGCGTAAACTCCATGGACGGTTCCTGTCGAGGTCTTGAACGTCGTGGTCGTGTTGCCGTTGGTTCCCTGTCCGTTGGCGTAATTCCAAGCATTGCCCGACCCCAGCGCCGTGAAATTCGTATCGTCGGTCGAGTACTCAAGAGTCGCCGTCGCCCCGGCAACGGTCCCACCGCTGCATTTCCAGGCCAGGCGGAGACGGACGATGCTCGTGTTGTCGGAGAGCGCCGGGGCCGTGTTCTCGCCGGCGAGCGCCGTCGACGGTTCGGCGGCGTCATCCTGATACCAGCGCCAATTGTCGCCGTTGGGCGTGCCTGCCGGCATCTCGTTCTCCTTAGCATTCGCCGCCTTGATTACTCTTCGCCGGCGATGCGGACGGTGGCGCTGACGTCGGCGCCGGCCAACACTTCAATGCCCAACCGGTCGCCGCCGCCGATTTTGATGACTCTGCCAAACGGCGCTTGCCAGGTGTAGCCCGCCTGCGGATGGACGTACTCCTCGAAGAGCACGTCGCTCGCCGTCGGCTCCGCGGTGGCCGTGTGCTGGGCGGTGGTTTGCAAAGTCTCGTCAGTGTCGTCGGGATCCTTGACCAGCGTCAGGGACGACATCGTGCCCGCCGAGGTCTGCCGCAAGACGCGAACGCGAATCGGCGCCGCGCTGTTGCTTGTGCCTTGAAAGCTGATCGACCATTCGTCGACCAGGACGCCATGATTGGAAGCCGCCACGAGTTGCAGCAGCGTCTTGGCCGAGGTCCCGGTCGAAATGCCGGACTTAGTGCCTTTGAATCGTACGCCTGCCATGATTTGGTTCCTTGAATTGGGTTAGTGTTTAGCCGCGAGCCGGCGGCGAGCGCGGGCCGTATCCCTCGAACGGGGTGCATCCAATCTCGCGGAACTCCGTCCGCGCTCGCCGTTGGCTCGCGGCTAAACGGTTGAGACTGTGTGGTTGGAATGATTTACAACGCGCTGGGTGGCGTCGCTTCGGCATAACGGGGTTGGCTCAGCGCGTACAGAACGCAGCCGAGTTGGGCGTTGCTGCCCACGTCATTGAGCGTCAAACGGACGTACTTGAAGCCGCCGTCGACATCGAGCATGTCCGCGTCGATCTCCAAGACCCAGATCGCCTGGTCGACGGCATTGGTGTTGGTGAAGGTGTTGGCCGCGGACTGGGTCGTCTTGGTGAACTGGCCGACGGTTTGCACGTCGCTGGCCTGCTTGCGCCAAATCTCGGTGAAGCTGAGGGCCTTGGCGCCGGTGCCGGCATTGTCCTGGGCCTGCTGCAAAGTGACGGTGCAGTTGTCGCCGGAGGTGCCGGCGCCCTTGTAGAAGATGATGGATAAATGGTTGAAGTCGCGCAGGTTGACCCAGTCGCCGTCGCGCTGCGTCTGCATGTCAAGCGCACGAAGCCGCACACGATTTGGGAATTCTCAACGAGTTTCATGGATTGGTCCTTTGATGGTGAGAAAAACCACGGATTTCACGGATAACACGGATAAGTAAAGACAGAGCTTTGTTTTTCTCATCCGTGTAATCCGTGGTTGAAGAAAGAAATAAGACGCGAGCGGGAAGGAAGCCCCTGGCGGGGTGAGTGGGGTGCAAGACGTGAGGGCGACGCATCCCGCTCGGCGGGGACAAGTTTGTTTGAACCACGGATTGCTTGAAACCACGGATTACACGGATGACACGGATAGGAAAAGCTGGACTTCAGAAGCCTTCACGCCACTCCACCTGTCACACACCTCTCTTCTCCAGGAGCAAGCTCCTTTGTCCATCCTTTCTATCCGTGTCATCCGTGTCATCCGTGTAATCCGTGGTTGTTTGTTTTTGGACATTAGCGCGTTTGCAAGGCGACGAAGCACGACTGCGTGTTGTTGCCCTTGTAGGGCGTCAAGGGCGCGGACCACCAGGGTTGGCCGTCGACGCGGAAGATGAACCGGAAAGTCGATTCGTCGTAATCGAACCGCAGATGGATCGACATCAGCTGGTCGATCATGCCGCGCGACGCGGTCACGTAGTGCTTGAGATCGGCGAGAATGATGTCGCCGGTCGTGCCCAAAGTGGCGCACCATTCGACCGGCAGCACCGGCCGGCCCAGAAGCGTCGCGTACGGCTTACTCGACAGTCCGCCCGGCGGCAGATACACGACCACGGCGGCCGAGCCGGAGCCCACGGTCATCGTGTGCAGTTGGCTTTCGACGTCTTGATTGATGAGCCAAACCGCGTTCTTTCGGCATGGCGACCAAAGCCTGGCCCACATGTTGACCAGGTTTTGCGACTGCACCGTGGCCGACGCCTGACCCGATTCCTTGTTGACCGTAACCAGGCAGGGCGCGGTCATGATTCCGGTCGGTTGGCCGGCGCCCGAGCCGTTGATGATGGCGTCGCCGACCACGAAGTCGATTTCCTCCGTGGCGACGCGGAACAGGTATTGCTCCAGGGCCATTCCCTGCACGTCGGCGAGCAGCTCATCGGAAGCCGTGATCATGATGAAAAGCTTGTGCAGATTGAGCTGCAGCCGGCCGAACGACGCTTTGGACGAAGTCGCCTGATCGCCTTCCTCGCGCCAATAGGCCCGGACGCCGCCCCAACGCGAGCCATTGGCCCGGCTCGTCTCGGCATTGCGCGGAAAACTGATGGAATTGCCGGCGATGGTGTAGCCGTCGGTCATGCCGAGCAGGCTTTCGCCGCCGTAAATGCGTTCGAGCAGCTTTTGGGAGAACTCCGGCGGAACGAGAAAGCCGCCGTCGGCGCCGAACGCCTCGCCCATGCCGGAGGCCGCCTTGGCGATCACGGCCAATCGGTCGTCGGGGCGCTTGCCGGGCTGGCAGGCGTCCCTGACCGCGAGCGCGAACTCGCCGAAGTTGCGGAAGCCGGCGCGCGGATCGTCGGTCTGACCGTCGCCCAAACCATGAAACGGCGTCCGCAAGGAAGAGCGCGGCGAGGTGCGTGGCCGTTCCCATTTCTGGAAGGCGCGTTCAAGCGACACGTCGAGAGCGCGCGTCAAGAGCGGCTCGATGGGATCGTCGCCTTCGACAGCTTCGTTAACTACAGGTTCGGCGATGCCTTTGGTGATGAGAGCCCGGGCGTCGGGGTCGGCCAGCTCGATGCGCTGGCCGGCGGGTTGATTGCGAAATTCCTGGGTGAGTTGGATCTGCATGAGAAGGGTTCCTGAGAAAGTGTGAGATTGACGGGTGAGCCCGATCTCCGGAAGAATGTGCGTGCGAGTCTGCATTGCGTTCTTGTAGGACGGATTTGCAATCCGTCTTCCTACGTAGGACGGATTCTTAATCCGTCCGGTGAGGTGGACGGATTGCAAATCCGTCCTACGAGTCCCGCAAGCCAGCTGAGCATCGCGTCTTCCTGACCGATACTGTATTCTTGTATACTACACGATTCCGCGCTGCTTTTGAAAGGTCCGTTGCAGCGCTTTTTCGAGAATTCTTTCAAAATCCGCTGACGCCAGACGGCGAGCGATGGCGCGGGTCAATTCGCGCCGAGATGTGACTGGGGCTTGAGATTTCGCCACTTGCTCGACCAAAGCGAAGGGCTGCATCGGCAGGTAACAGCAGGCGTATTCGAGGAGCAGCCAGCGCGTGATGATGTGCCGGACCTTCTCCAGCTGCGGGTTCTGGGCGATTTCCTCCGCCTTGGGCGCCCGCAGCTGGAGCGGCAGAAAGCCGATCGATTTGCCGTTGAGAAGCCCGGCCTTCACGAGATCGAGCGCCTTGTCCGCGGGCCACTCGTCGGCAGTCCACGATTTGGGCCGCGGCAAGTAATACGTCTTAGCCTTGACGCCGACGAGCGATCCTTCGCGCACCTTGCGCCGCCAAAGCGACCTGCCCACCGGCGGCTGATTGTATTGATGGTTGAGCGTGACGATGGGATTGAGCTGGTAGATGGAATCATCCATCCCCGACGCCAGCACCAGATCGCCGGCATGATCGGGCGTCTCGACGGTGATCCAAGAAACGTCGCAGCGGCTTTCGGGGGAAAGCTCGGAAAGGCCGCGCGTGGATTGAATTCGCCGGAGCGCGCGGCTATCCTCGGCAGCCGGCAGATCGCGCAGGATCGCGTCGAGGGCCTTGGCTTGCTTGTCCTTCATCGGCAAGCCGAACGGGCCTTCGGTTTCGAAATACTTGATCATTTTGGACACCTGTGGTAGAGGAAAGGGAGGAGTGCCCTATGAAACTACTGATGCGACCGAAATGGCAATTGCTTCTTCTGGGAGTTCTGGCACTTGAAGGCGTTGTTGGCGTATTTTTGTTGATAGAGGCTTCGCCTGCGCCTCAACCCGGCCTCACCGAAGAGAATGCATTCAGGCTTCGCGCCGGCATGACGGAACAACAAGTGCGAGCGCTCTTGGGATTGCCAAAATTGCCTCACCTAAGGCCAACCGCTGGGGTGCGTATATATGGGGAGAAAGGAAAGACTTCGGTGATTGCCGAATACGATGCAAATGGGATTCTCACGTATGCAGAATTCCACAATCATTCTAAATCCTATCTTAAACTTCTCGAAAACAACGAAAGTTTTCTCGATAGAATCATTCGCTGGCTTCGCCACTGAGTCGTAATTCCGCCGAGTGCCATACATGGCACCCGAGCGAATTGCGAAGCGCGTCCATTTTCCATTGCTCCTTTCCCGTTTGCGATTTACTATCGAGCCAAATGAAGCGTTTTTTGTGGCTCAAGTGGATAATGCTTCTGATTCTGATCGCGCTTGTCCCTGCCTATAGCGTGCTTTGGCTGACGGCGCCGACGCCGGGAATCACCAAGGACAATGTCGCGGCGCTTCGAGCCGGCATGACCGTTCAGGAGGTGGAAGCTCTGCTGGATCGTCAAGGAACACCGATTATCGGAGGAAGGCTGAGATTGGACGGGTCGAAGTCCTACCTGTGGTCACAGGGGCCCAAAGAGTTTTGTGTTGTCGGCGTGTTTGACGGCAACGGTCTGTTGACGTCCGCCCTCCTAGCGGGACCGAACGACGGTTTGATCACCATCAATGTCGAATCCTGGCGTGAAAAGCTTCGCCGATGGCTTCGCCTTTGAGGCCGATTCATGCGGATGAAATGCCTTTTCCTCCTGGCCTTGATAATCGGGCTCACTGTCATCGGCGTGCTGTGGCTGACGGAGCCAACGCCCGGATTCACTGAGGTGAACGCTCTCAGACTTCGTCGTGGAATGACACTCCAACAAGTGGAATCGCTTTTCAATTCACGAGCAAATCGAGTCTACACAGATTCCAGTGGTTGTGGAAACTGTTGGTGGGAAAGGGAAGGCCTTTGCGTGAGCGCGGAATTCGACAAGAACGGCCTGTTGACGTTAGCCTTTTTGTCGGAGAGTTTTGAGGCTGCGGTCATTCGGCATATCAATGTTAACGAATCGTTCCTTGAAATGCTTCGTCGCTGGCTTCGACTTTAGGTTTCCATTTTCCATTTCTCATTTTCCATTCGCCATTTTCCATGCTGGCTGTTCTCCCCACGCCACCGCCGCCAATCCGCGTCCCGCGCGCACCTCATTAATCGTCCGCACGCCGTGGACCAAGTCCGATTCCTCCTGCTTCAATTCGAACTCGCGATTCGCCGGCGTCGGATCGTCCGATGCCAGGAATAGCCTCCCCGACGGATCGAAGAGCGGCACCAGCTGCTCGTTGAGCTTCTCGTCGCGGCGGCGAAGTCTCGGTGCGATCGCCAGCGACTTGTGCAGGTGATCGGCCGCCTGCATGTTGGCGAGGTTCGTTTCGCCCGTCAAAAACGGCAACGGCACACCGAAGGCGTTGGCGATGTCCTCTTTGGTCGCCTTCATGTCCGCCAGCGCCGCCAGGTCGCCCATCGAGTGTGTCAATAGCGTCACGTTGAGCGCCTCGGGCGCCACCAGCGCCTTTCCTTGGCCGCCGCGCAGGAACTTCTGCTGCCACTCGCGCTCCAGGCGATCGCGCTCATCGCCTGCCATCATTTCTTTGGGCGAAATGACGGCCGACGGCAGCCCGGTGTTGTCGTAGACCGCCCGCTTCATGGCCGCGTATTCCGATGCCAGGGCCGCCTGCTCGAAACACGCCCGCAGGGGACTGAGTCCCGAGGTGTAGGGATCGCGCGGATCGGGGAAGCGAAAGTGGACGACGCGCTCGGGAGCAAAACGCTCGACAGCGAGGCCGCGGAATTCGTAGGAATCGACCAGGTTGCGGCTCTGCGGCTCCCGGCGCGGCGTCACCAGTTGGGCGGGCAAGATCCAGATGTTCGCCGGCGTGCCCAGAAGCGGATCGAGATCGAGCAGCCAGTACGCGGAGCCGTGAACTTCGAGATACAGCTCGGTCAGCTCCCAGAGATCGAAGCTGTTGTGAATCGGGTTGACCTGGCGGAGAAGCGTCAAAAGCGGATGATCGACGACTTCTTCGACGGTCGCCGACTTGAGACTGCAGCTTTGGAAGCGATGTTCCAAGCGGCGCCTTTCGGCTGCACCTAAGGATCGCGTCAGGCAGCGCGGCGACGCCTGATCCTTGGCCGTCGAGACGTAGAGCCGCGGCGGAAACGACGCGCACACGGCGGCGTTGATGCTCGCGCACGTCCAGGCCGTGTTCTTGAGTTCGGAGAGGAGTTCGGTCGGCGTCGGCGTCCGGTGCCGGCGATAGACGTCGAGCGCGTGCGGCCAAACGGGAGCGGCAAGGCTCGCGGGCATGGCCTTCTTGCGCAGCCAGCGGCCGAGGCGATGGAGGAGATTCTTCATTCGATTTGTCCGGAAGAAGGGAAGTCGTTTGTTGAACGTCAGGTACGATCCATGTTCGATCCGTGGCTTTTTTCTTCCCGATCGGGAAAAGGATGTGTCGGTCGAGCGGGGGTCCAGCGCCAAGGCCAGGGCGCGGGCGCAATTCACATTTGTCAGCGTAACATATTCGGAGCGGAAAAAGCAAAGTCGGTTGTAAATAAAAACCGCCGCACGTAGCTCGCGCGGCGGGACAAATTGCAATCGGAACGATTGCCGGTCGTTACAGGGCCTAGCCCAATTAGAGGTCTTTGCCCTTCTTCTTCATCTCCAAAACACGAATTTCGGTGACGTTGCCGGCGTCGTTCGTGATGATGCGGGCGCGAACGTCGCCCTTGGAGAACATCTCGTTCTTGAGGCCGTTTTCGATCGCATCGCCGGCCTCGACCTTCCTGTCTTCCTTGATGAACTTGCCCTTCACGACCTTGACGCTTTCGGCGACGGTCAATGTCGCCTCCTCGCCCTTCTCACCCTTCTTCTGTCCCTTGATGACGGTAAGCTTGTTTCCATCCACCTTCTTGATGAGTGCCCCAAATTCGTCCGCCGTCGCCAGACTGAAACTGACGAACAACATCACCACCGCAGCCGTGATCTTACGCATGACAATCTCCTTGTTGGCAGAACCCGCCCGGCGCAGCGCCGGACCTATCATCAATAAACTCAAAGCGGAGGTGAATGTCTCGTTTTATGAGACTTTTTTAATTGATTTCGTTACTTGGCAGAAAGACCTCACTTTGGCGGATTGGGCGGGCTTAAATACCTCGCCAGAAACCGATACGCCTCGGCCCGCGACTCCCTGGCCGCCTTCGTGTCGATCCGGTTGAATTCGTGGCCCCCTGGGGCATCCTGGTAAACTTTATGCTCGAATTTTTTGCCGGCCGCCTTGAGGGCCTTGATCAGGTTTTCCACTTCCAGCACATTGACGTCTTCATCGTTAGTGGTGGTGTGGATTAGAACCGGCGTTTCCAGCTTTTCGGCATTCCAGGCGGGTGAACGCCGGCGGTACTCCGCGGGATCCTCTCCTGCGGTTTTGCCGATGTGATAGGGTGCCGAGAACAGCTGGCGGTAGCCTTCGTCCTTATAGCCCATTCGGGCTACCAGATCGCTCACCGGCACGGACGCGTACCCGGCTTTGAAGTCCTTGGGATGGTTGAAAAGATTCATGAGCGTGATTAGCCCGCCGTGGCTCCAACCCAGGATGCCGACGCGCTCCGGATCGAGGAAGTCGAACTTCTCGAGCATCCATTGCTTGTCGGCGAAGACGTCTTCCACTTCGAGTCCGCCGTAGTCGATCTGCTGCCAGAAATCCTTGCCGTAGCCGGTGCTGCCACGATAGTCCGGGGCGGCCACGGCGTAACCCTGCTGGATTAACTCGCGAATTTCGGCGATCTGCGTGCTGTTGAGATGGCCGTGAATGCCGCCGTGTACCAAGATCATGAGCGGCAGCTTGCCGTTGGCGGGACGCTTCTTGGGAATGAACGAATAGCTGTAAATGATGACGGGATTCTTGGCCCCCGGCGCGGTCGGGTTCTTGATGTTGCGCGGCGGCGGTCCCGTGTAGCGGCCCTTGTCGACGTCGGCCACGTCCTCCAGGCGGCGGAATAGGAGCAAGTCGTCCACCCGGCGGCTGAGCTTCTCGTCGGCCAGTCGCAGCTGCTCTTCGAGGTTGGCGACGCGCTTTTGCAAGGCTTCGACGGCCGAATCGGTGTCCTTGTTTTGGCCGTGGCCGACGGAAACGGCCGCGAGTACCAAGATAACACCGCCGACGGCGAACAGTTTACGAGGCATAGTCGCTCCTATTGGCTTGCGTTTCGCGTTCGCTGCAACTTGGGGTTGGGCTGTATCCAATGTTCTACGAGCGCGAAGCGCAAACGGAATCTATTATCCGCCGCTGATGGCCGGCACGAAATGCACCTCGGCGTCAACGGGCACCGGCTGAGCGAGGCCTAAGTTCGCGATTTGAGGCCCGATGGCCACCGAGATGCCGCGCCGCAGCTCGGGGCCGTCCATTAGGCGGGCTTTGATTCCGGGAAAAAGCGCTTCCAGGTTGTCGATGATTTGCCGGACGGTGGCGCCTTCGACCGTGACCGAATCGCGGCCGCCGGTGAGATTTCGCAAGAGAGACGGGACGAAGACAGTGGGCATTGTTTGGCTTCCAAAATCCTGTGCCACGCCCACGCCCGACTCTTGAATTGACATCGTCCCGTGAGAGCGAGGCGTGAGCGTGCTGAGCTTGCTGCGTCCGCACGCCCACGCCGGTTTCGCGCGGCTTTCAGTTCCTGCATGGTTCGGCGTGGGCGTGGCACAAGTAGCACACTATTTCTTAATTGCACCTAATAGCGCCTTCACCACCCGTCCCGGGTTCATCGGCAATTCAGTCAAACGAACGCCGACGGCGTTGTGGATGGCGTTGGCGATGGCGGCGGGCGGCGGCACGATCGGCACCTCGCCGACGCCGCGCACGCCGTAGGGATGATTCGGATCGGGCACCTCGACGATCACCGGATCGATCATCGGCAAGTCGAGGCTGGTCGGCATGCGGTAGTCGAGGAAGCTGGCGTTGGTCATCTCGCCTTTGTCGTTGTACTTGTACTCTTCGTTGAGCGCCCAGCCGATGCCCTGCACGACGCCGCCTTGAATTTGGCCCTCGACATAGCTGGGATGTATCGCCCGGCCGCAATCTTGCACCGCGGTGTAGCGGAGGATATTCACCTTGCCGGTGTCGGGATCGACCTCGACATCGACGATATGTGTGGCGAAGGCGCCCGCGGGCCAGGGCGGATCGACGCTGGCCCGGCCAATGATCGTGCCGCCTTTCTGATGAATTGCGGCAGCCATTTCCGCGAACGTCATTCTCTTGGATTTGTCGCTTTTTGATTTAAGTATTTCACCTTCATAGAGAACATCGTCTGGCTTCGTCCCCCAAAGCTTGGCGGCGCGAGCGATCATTTGCCCCTTGATGTCCTGGGCGGCTTCGTAGGCTGCGATGCCGGTGGCGTAGGTGACGCGGCTGCCGCCCGTGACATCGGTGTAACCGACGCTGTCGGTGTCGCCGACGACCGGTCGCACGTCCTCAGCGCGGATGCCGAGCGCCTCGGCAAGCTGCATGGCCACGGACGCCCGCGTGCCGCCGATGTCGGTCGAGCCTTCCACGAGGCTTACGGTGCCGTCGGCATTGACGCTGGCCGAGCAGCTTGACTTCAGGCCGACGTTGAACCAAAAGCCGGACGCGACGCCGCGGCCACGAGGCAAACCACCCCCCGATTCGTTTAGCCGCGAGCCTACGGCGAGCGCGGGGTGAATTCCGCCCGCGCTCGCCGCGGGCTCGCGGCTAAACGGGGTGAGGGGGCTTTTGTAGTGCGGATGGTTCTTCGCCGCCTGAACCGTCTCAATCATGCCGATGCGCGGATACGTCGGCCCATCGGCGCGTCTCGTGCCTTCCTTGGCGCCGTTCTTGAGGCGGAATTCGAGCGGGTCGATCTTGAGTTTTTCGCAGATTTCGTCGACCACCGTCTCGGATGCGAAGGCGGCATTAGTCGCCCCTGGAGCGCGATATGCCGCGGTGGCCGGCTTGTTCACAACGACGTCGTAGCCGTCGATTTGCACGTTGGGTATGTCGTAGCAGGCGAAAATGCACATGGCGCCCGGACCGACCGGCGAGCCGGGATAGGCGCCGGCTTCATACGCCAAGTACGCTTCCGCTGCCACGAGCCGGCCTGCCTTGTCGGCTCCCATTTTGACGCGAATGAACGAGCCCGGCGTCGGACCGGTTCCCTCGAAGACGTCGGCCCGGCTCATCAGCACCTTCACGGGCTTGCCGGTCTTACGGCTCAACACCGCGGCGACCGGTTCCAAGTAAACGCGAATCTTGCCGCCAAAGCCTCCGCCGATCTCCATCGGAATCACTTTGATCTTCGACACCGGAATTTGCAGGAGTTCCGCGACCTGGGCGCGTACGGTGAACGCTCCTTGCGTCGAGCACCAGATCGTGACGTTGCCGTCGGGGTTGAACAAAGCCATGGCATTGTGCGGTTCGATGTAGCCTTGGTGAACCGTGGCGGTGGTGAAAGATCGCTCGATGACCACGGCGCATTGTCCGAAAGCGCCGACGGGGTCGCCGAGCTTGAATTGGAAATGCTTGGCGATGTTGGTCGGCTTTTTCGCGGATTCATCGCCCGCCAACGAGTCGGTGACCAGATCGGGAAGCAGAATCGGCGCGCCATCCTTCATGGCGGCGCGGACGTCGGTCACGGGCGGCAATGGCTCGTAATCGACCTTGATGAGGGCTAAAGCTTCTTCGGCAATGTGCGGACTTGTGGCGGCAATCGCGGCGACCGCATGGCCCTTGTAGAGCGCCTTTTCCCGCGCCAGGATATTGCACGACAGGTGCCGCAGATTGACCGCGCCTTCGCCCAATTCGGCAATACGATTGCCCGGCTCAGGAAGATCGGCCGACGTCATGACTGCCTCGACGCCTGGAAGGGCCAGCGCCTTGGAGAAATCGATCTTGCGGATATGGGCATGGGCGTAAGGCGAGCGCAAGACGCGCCCGTGCAGCATTCCCGACAGGTTGATGTCGGCGCCATACAGAGCCCGCCCAGTGACCTTGTCCAACCCATCATGCCGAATCGGCCGCGTGCCGATGACTTTGAATGTCTGAGCCATGATTCGCTCCAGTGTGCCCGCTCTTCTTCCGTCACTGCCTCTTCACGGGATTATAGTGAATGGATTCGAACTTCTAACGCATGCGGCGTGGCGAACCAGGAGCGTATGGCGAGCCGGGAGCGTCAGCGGCGTCAGCGACCGGAGTGAACGGAAGGACCTCGCGTCGCGCCCACTCCGGTCGCTTACGCTACCGCTCGCCATTCACCCATCCGGGCGGGTTACGGTATTCTGCGGATGAATCCCTTGGTTGGATCGAGCACCACGAAGTCTGCGGAGACATTCTTGGCGTCGGCGAGTGACACGCAGGGCTTCGGTGGGTCGGCCACTTCTTCGATAGTTAGCCCGGGCACGCACAAATCCCCGGCAAAGAGTTGGTCAAGGGACCGGCGCGTTGCGGGATCGATGTCCATCTTCAATTCCGCGGCGAGAGTCATTAACTCCTTGTACCGTCTTCGCGCAATGGCGGGGCTGAAGGCGACGTGGGAGAAGAGCGGCGTCTGGTCCGGCTCGCCAGGCGGTAAGTCCCAGCCCAGCGGACGGTCGATGAAGATCGCCATGCCCATCTCTTTCCAGCTCGCGCTGGTGAGCATGTCGAGGATGCTTTGTCGCAGCGCGCGCCGCGCCGCCGGGCCGAGCTTTGTCGGCAATGGATCGCCGGCATAGAGCCGCTTGGTTCGCTTGAGGACGTTGGAAAGCTGCTCCTCCGGCACGCGCACGTGGGGCGGCGGCAGCACCCGCGCGTTTTCACCTGGCGATGTCGGTGCGTCCGGCACGAGCAGACCTTCGTAGTAGCGCCGCAAGAGGCAGGCTTGCCGCAGGGCCGTTCGCCTCTGGCGGCAATCGGCGCCGTTCTCTTTCGCGGCCTCTTCGAACAGCTCCGAATGGCGCTCTGCCAGATCAAGGTACGCGTTCAGTGCGGCATCAAGGAGCAAGGCATCCGGATAGTTGGCGCCGCGATGGTGAAACGTGATTAGGTCGTATGCCGTCAAATGCCGATTTAAGAGTCGCAGCAGTTTTCTCAGCACGCCGCAGTGCGCATCCACCGACATCGAGCCTCTTCGCGTCAATTCCCGCAGCAGCCCAATAGCGTTGGCGACGAAGGACGTGTAGGGCGACAAGGACACGTTCAGAAACATGTCCACGAATTCTGCCGCGGTCGGAGGAGCCGACGACAGCCTTTCCGCCAGTTCGCCAATCTCCTGACGCGCCACCGCGCGCAAGACAGTTTCCAGGATGCGCCCAGCCGGTGTCGCGTGAGCTTCGAGGATTTCACGCCAAGAACGATAGGGCTCGCTCCGGTTCGCGCGCGCCAGGCCCAGGTAATCGAGCTGCCCAAGGGAGAACGCCGGCAACGGCGCCTCGAGCGAAGTTAGCGGCAGCCGGCTCGTGCCGCGCACCGCCGAGCCGAGCAACTTCGCGACGGACAACGCCGGATCGGCCACGCTCGCGGTTCCTACCAGCTCGCGCACCCACTTCGTCGTCTCGCGGCTCTCGATGACGTTGTCGCCGGCGTCGTAGCCTTCCCAGACATAGGAAAAAATGGCGCGAACGACGTGCACTTCCCCGCCGTCGCGATCCCATTTCACCGACAGGATTGGCTCCGCGGAAAAGCCGTCACCCTCCTTCTGGTAGATGTTCCACTCCAGAAAGCGCCGCGTCTGGCGGGTGTGGGCCGGATCGAGCACCCGGCCGCGGAAGATTTCCCACGGAATCGTTGCTTCGGTCGGCGGCCGCCAAACCAGCTCAAGGCCGTTGCCGACATAGAAATTGCTGGGATGAATGGCGTCCGCAATCGCTTCGCGGATCTCGTCTGGAAGCAAGCTCATGGGGGTTCTTTTCGCTCAGCGTTGGTAAGCGGCTTGGTTTAGATTACCAAATGCTGGCGGGTCGCGCGTTATGAGCTTTTCTTGGTCCCCGAAGATGGACTCGACGATGAGTTCTGCGTGAACGGAGCGTTCGTCGGATCCTCCGAACGCGGGCCAATGGGATCGTCGAGATCGAGGCCCCACAATTGGACGGAGAGGTCCGCCGGCGGCGCACCGACAGTAGTGAACTGGATCTGGTAGCTACCTGCCGGCAAATAAACGTCGAAACTGATCGTCTGGCCGCTCTGCACGCAACGTTGTGCCAGGACGTTGCCCTGCGCATCCTTGACCGTCACGAACAGGGTCACGGCCTGCGAAGAGTTCGCCGCCAGGACGAAATGGAAGAGCCGGCTTTGATCCAAATCGAGTTGCGTTGTCAATTGCGGCGCACTCATCTTCTGTTGCACGAGGGATGCGAGCGCCGCGGTCTTGGTGCTGAAGTCGATGCCGAGGAAATAGGCGCCGACGTTGTTGGTCTTGGCGTTTTGGGCCTCGATTTTGACGAAGTAAGCCGCGCCGGCCGCGGCGTTGGCGATCTGCAACGTGTAGACGCCGTTGTCGTTGACGACGATCTGGCCGCCGACCGGATTGCCCTTGGCGTCGAACACGCTTGCCTTGGGAATGAGCCCGTTGTTCTGCGTTCCCCAGACCATGACCGTCATGACGTTGGGTGCGTCTTTGGGCGGCGTCGACGCCTGGATGCGGTAGTAATCGACGTCCCACGAATCGCGAATGTTGCCCTTAAACGCGTATTCGAACCGAGAGTCGGTTTGGCTCAAATTCAAGGGCAAGAGCGACGCGGTCAACATCGTGTCATTGGTGTGCAGATCGTCCACGACGCCGCCGACGACTTCGATCCCCTGGTTGACGGTCGCCAGGGCGTTGCTCAAGAGCGCCGAAGAGCGAACCTGCAACTGATAGCCGCCGATGCCGAAGACGTCGTCGACGGCGCCTTCCACCTTGATGTAGTATGTCGCCAAAGGCTTGAGCTGATTGAGCGAGACCGTCAGGTCCTGTCCCGGATTGGCCCCGACGGACGTGCCCACAACCCGGCCCGATGCATCGTAGACGGTTAAGCGAGGCGTCAGCAGGCTAAGCCCCGAGGTTTGCAAGGTCACGACGGTGCTCGCCGGGTTCAAAGGCAGCGTGAACTTGTGGTAATCGACGTCGTCGATCGAAGTGATGTCGGCCTCGACGCGCAGGCCGAGCACGCCGTCGCTTTGGCTTAGCAAGGAAAGCGTCGAAGCCGCCTTCATCTGGTCGTTGCCGGCGGCGCCTTCGAAGCGATCCGCGGAACGCGCGCCGTACAGGGCTTGGATGTGCGCGATGTCACTGGCGCTCAAACCAGTCATAAGGCCGGAATAGCCTTCCTCCATCACGGAGGCCGGATCGAGACTGTGATCCAGGCCAAAAGCGTGGCCCGCCTCATGGAGGAAAACGGTGAACAGGTCGACGTCGCCCGCGCCCAAATTGCCTTGGCTCGCAAGTGCAAAATCGTAAGCGGTGTTGAGCTTGACGTCGCCCGACCAGGTTCCGCCGGCAACTTCAAAAGGCGAGGTCAGCGCCATCACTTCGGGCGACATGGCGTAGCCCGCGACGCGGATGTCGCCGAAGCGCGGATCGCCTTGCGGCCGGCCGGCGGCACCGAGCGGATCGCCGCTGTCTGCGACCAAGCCGATGTTGAGGTTGGCCTGTACGGCCCAGGTCTGGAAGGCACCCAGAATCTCGCGCTGCCAGGCGGCCGTCGGGGCCGTGCCGTTGAGCGCTCGCGAAAGCAGGTTCATCCTGTCGCCGATGGCCGTGCCGTCCGGCGCAAAGCTTAAGGTAAGGTGAGCGCCGTCGGGCCAGGGGTTGCCCCAGGTCGCCGGTACGCACCGATCTTCCAGCTGTTCGAGTTGAAGTGAACGGGTGGAGCGCAAGAAGCACCTCTGTTCCGTTGAAGGTCCGCTGGGGGGGGGCAGGCGCGGGGGTGGAAGGCTCTTTTCAGCCTCTACTATGAAGAACTTGGTTCCGTCGAAAATCCGCCATGCGTGGCAGGGTTTTTCCAAGATTATTTCAAGACCGCTGCCGCTTGGGCGATGCGGCGGAACTCGGGCAGGTCGCGGAGGGGATCGAAATCCGTATCGTCGGCTAAAATGCGGAAGCCGTAGCCGTTGCGCAGCGCATCGGCTAGGAGGGCAAGCGCCTGCTTCCGATCTTCGGGGTGGGATTTTGAGGTCAGAGCATAAATGCAGGCCACTTGATAGCGTAGCGCCGGACTGTCTTCGAGGGCGAGCGCATGCTTGCCGTCCGCAATCGCTTCGGCGCGACGCCCAAGGCGGGCTTGGACCACGCCGCGCTCCGCCCAGGCCGGCGGGAATTCCGGGTACAGCTTGACGACCCAGTCCAGGGCCAAGACCGCTTCCTGCGGACGGTCGAGGATCTCAGCCAACACGTGAGCTTTGTTGCGCAGAGCGGCCCGGGAGCGCGGATTGACCGCCAGCGCTTGCTCGAAATCCTCGAGCGCTTGGCCCGGCTCCTTGTTAAGGCGCGCCAGGCCTCGAGCGATCCAGCTTTTTTCGTCGGTCGGCCGGCGGCGCATGCCTTCGGCGCGATCCGCTTGGGCGCCCACCTTGTCGCCGGCCGCCTCACGCGCCCGCGCACGCAGGAAGTAAACCCGCGTCGGTGGCTCGCCGTGCTTGAAGGCCTCCGATAAATCGGCGGCGGCGGCGGCTGGTTCCTTAAGCGCCAACAACGTCAATGCCCGATTGAGGTATGCTTCCACGTTCGCCGGCTGGAGCGCGACGGTCTGATCGAAGTCCGCGCGGGCTTGGGCATATTCCTTTTGCTGCAAATACGCCAATCCGCGGTTGAAGTACGCCGCCGCCGACTGCGGCTGCAACGTGATGCAGACGCTGTAGCACGTCGCCGCGCGAACGTCCTCGCCCATGTCCAGGTAACATTTGCCCAGGAGGAACCAGGCCCAAAAGTGGCGCGGATCGAGTCGCGTCGCTTGGCGCAAGAGCGGCACCGCCTGGTGCGTCTTCCCCTCGGCCACAAGCTCGCGGGCGCTGAGATAATGATCGTCGGCCGACTCGGGACTCATGCGTTCGGCGACCGCGCGGAGTTCTTCGCCCTGTTCGAATTCGCCGAGCTGGCGCAACAAGTCGGCCCGCTGCCATAGAAGCGCCCGTGGGGCCAGGCCGTCGAAGCACGCCTCCGCCAGTTGATTGAGGACGAGCGCGTCTTTGAGGCGGTCGCGCTTGTCGCCGTTGAGTTCGCCGTCTTCCAAATCGGTCCAGGTCTCGGCGCGGGCCAAAAGCAAAAGCAGCTCGCCTAACTCCTGTTGGAGGCGCGCCTGCTCCGGCGCGGGAAGACCGGCAAACCGCGCGTCCTGACGCCAGCGCGGAGCGCTCAGGATGTCATAACGGCCCAAAGCTTTTCGTCCGAGCGCGATGCCCTTCTTACGCTCCTCGGGATCATCGCCCTGGGCGGTCAAGAACACTTGGGTGGCGCGCAGGTCTTCACGAAAGCCGTTGACGCAGCTCCAGGCCATTTCGCCCTTGGCATGGTCGCTGGAGCGCCACATCAGGAACAGCGCGACCGCCGCCAGCAGTACGACGCCGACGCCCGCCAACTGCCCCGGCAGGCGTGGATGACGCCGCCACCATTTGCGCGCCCGCTCGCGCAGCGACGGCTCCCCGGCAAAGCGCAGCGGCAACGATTCCAGTTGACGGCGCATGTCCTCTTGCAACTCACGGGCGGTCTGATAGCGCTGGGCCGGGTCCGCCGCCAAGCATTTGCGGACAATCGCCTCGGTCGCCGGCGACACGCCGCGGTTGAGCGCCCGCAACCGGGGCGTCGGCCGACGCCGTTCTTCGAGCATGGATTGAAGCATCTCCGGCAAACGGAGTGGCTTTGCATCCTCGGCTTTGTTCTGGGACGCTAGACCGGTAGCGAACGGATACTTGCCGGTCATGAGCTGAAACAGGATGACGCCGAGCGAGTACAAGTCCCCGCGCGCGTCGAGGTCGCGCGGGCCGCCTTGAAATGCCGCTAGATGCTCGGGGGACATGTAGGGCAGGGTGCCGCCGACCAATGCCCCCGAGGCGCCGTCGCGCAGCTTCGTGTCCTGGGCAAGGTTGAAATCGAGGAGCATGGGTCGGCCGTCGTCAGTGATCAAAACGTTGGCCGGCTTCAAATCGCGGTGCAGAATGCCACGCTCGTGCGCGTGCGCCAAGCCGTCCGCCAAACACTGTCCCAGCCACAAGGCCGCCTCGACAAATGTAAGCCGCTCGAGCCGCTCCTGAATCGCCGGCGCGGACGGCGGATCGAGGACCTGCGGCAACATCTCGGCTCGGGCCTTGGCCGCCTTGGACGCCGTCGGCATTGCGGAGGCCGGCGCGGCAGGCTCGCATGCGGGAGCGGGCACCACCATGGTCGCGGGAAGATCGGAATCCGCCGGTGGAAGGACCACGCGCGTCGCCCACAGGTCGGAGCCGCTCTGAGGCAACGTGGGGCGTCGGGCCAAGTCGCTTAGTAAATCCGCCAGCGTCATCCCGCCCAGGTACGGCATACACAAAGCTTGCAACGGCCCTTCCTCATGGGCCGAATAGATTGGCACGATGTGTGTGTGCTGAAATTGGGCGAGCGTCCTGGTTTCGCCAACGAGATTTGGCGCTATTTTCAGGGCGACAGGCCGGCCCGCCAAGGCGTCTTGTTCAGCCAGAAACACGCGGGCGAACGCTCCACGCCCCAGCTCGCGCAAGAGCCGAAAGCCCGCAAAGCGCTCGCCGACCACTGGAAAGCGGCAGCCGCCTTCGCCAAGCAGCGCCTGGGCAGGCAAAAACCCCACTCGGCTTGGCGTGTCTTCGAACCGGGAGCGTGATCTTGAGCTGAGCGCGGCGTCATGCGCTTTCAAAGGCCAATCGGAAACGTCCACGCCGAAGCGCGCGGCGTATTGGTCGGGCGTGGCGTCCTCGCCCGCTTCAAGCCGCAAGCGAAATTCCTCGAACGTGATCAGCGTCAAGCCGGCCTTGTCGGATTCGAGTTCGGGAAAGCGGCGCACGTAGTCCGCGAGCGCGACGGGCCGGCCTTGCCGCCAGCTCCATTCGAGATCGACGCGCACCAACTCCTGCAGGGTCGCCAAGTAATTGACGCTGGTGCGCGCCGGCAGGTACTGAGCGAGTTCCACGGGATGGTCCGCGCTCCGCGCTTGCTCGAAGGCCTCGATGAGGCCCTCAAACGATGCCACCGATTGGAGCGTACCCGGCATGTTGATTCCCAGAAGGTCCGGCGAGCCGAGCCGCACCCGCCCAGTAGGTCCGGCGAGCCGAGCCGGACCTTGAGACCATGGTCCCGCTCGGCTCGCGGGACCTACTTGCGGGACCTACCTGTCCTCCAACTGCAACACTTCGCGCAGACGCCGCCGGACGTCGTGCAGCGTCCTCTCCACTGTCCGCTTGGAACGGTTCGCGCGCAGGGCGATTTCGTCGATTTCGTAACCCTCAATGCGGAGGCGGACAATCGCGCGCCGGACGGGCGGCAGTTCGTTCAGGGCCTCTTCGAGCGTCATTTGCAGAAGAGCGCACGAGAGATCGTCCGCATCCGTCGACCTAGCCGGCGTGTCTTCAGGAAGCCTCCGCGCCCGGTGACAATTGCGCTTGCCGGCGCGATGATAAGACTCGGCGGCGCGTATCTTGTTGAGTGCGATGACCAGGAACAATCCCCACAGCTCCTCGCCGGGCGGAACGTCGTAGTGGCCCTCGCGGAGGCGGTGAAAGAACTTGCGGAACACCGATTGCACGATGTCGTCGGGCTCGAGCTGCCGGGCCAACTCCGGCGTGCTGCGGGCCCTGACCAACGCGCGCAGCCGGCGGGCGTAACGCACATACAGCTCGGCCGCCGCGTCTTGGTCGCCGCTGCGCACGTTGCGGAGCAGGGAGTGATCGGTCCCCCAAGAGTTGGGGGTAGTTGGCGGGGCGCTCATAGAAATCTCGGGGAGGCGGGCTGTTCCGTTGTTTCCGACGCAAGAAGTATACGTCGCGATTCGCAATCAGGGCGGCTCACGATCGGGTTTTCGGAATCACACGGGTCCGGGTTCACGTTCCCAAGGCGCCAGCGGCCGATCTTCCCGGCGGCGATGCGAATTGAAGTCCTTGACAAGCTTTCCCAGCCCCGCGACCAGCGCAGCGCCCAGGCCGCCCGCTAGGCCCCAAGTGACCATGGCGTTGGTACGGGCGCGCTCCTGTTTTCTTTGGAACGCAACTGCGTCCCCGCATCCGCTGCCGTCGGTCCGTCAGGATGCCCAAATGGGTGTGCCGGCGAAGAAAAACAGGCAAAAAATAAGGCGGGAAGCGATCCGGTTGAGACGTCTCATCTCTGGTAGGTTTCCGTCGCCACCGGAGAACGTGGCCTACAAACTTAGAATATTTTCAGCCAGCCGTCAAAACGCAATGTAATGTTTAGCCGCGCGCCAACGGCTCTGAAGTTTGCGCATTTCTATCGTGTTGCCTTCACGAACGTGAGCTTCTGATACGCCGTCCGATCCGGCGGCCCCGGCGCGATGTAGAGGTGCGGCTCGTCGGACAAAACCATGATCGTGGCCGCGAAGGTGAACAGGCCGATCTTGGTGAAGTACTCATGGTTGCCGCCGGAGCCGCACACGGGATGCTCATCGGAATCGTGAGAGGCGAGGGTTTCCTTGATGCGCGCGAGCCAATTGCCGCCGAGCCCTTTGCCAAGGCGGCGTTCCAAGCATTGCAGGCGCGCTTTGCTGTTCTCCAGGCCTTCCTTGTCTTCATTGCGTTCCTGGCGATTCTTGTGGCCGTTCGCATTGTCGGTGTTGACGAGCGGATGGTTGCTATGCCAGACGACGGCGTCCTGTCCGGCCGGTTTGTAACGCACGACCTTGTTGGCCGAACATTCGAAGGAGTACGCATGCTCGGGGCCGCCGATCATGTAGTTTTGACCAGTGGCGTGCTTGACGCGCTCGACGAAGGCGACGGCGTCGGCTTCCGTGCGCTGTTGGAGCACGCCGCGGATGACGCAGGCCACCGGAAGTCCGTCCTGGCAGCTCGCGAGCCCCGCTAGGGTGTTGCTGCAAACGCCGATGGAACGGTTATTCATGCCGTTGCTGCCGATGCATCCGGCACAAGTGACCACAAACTCCTCTATGTTCGAACCTTGATGTTTGATGTGCAAGACGATCTGGAAGCCGTCGTAATAAGTGTCGAGGTCGAGATTCTGCGCGACGCAAGCCGGCTCCTTGCCGCGCTTGCTGAAACCCAGGCTGCTGCAATGTAGGGCACGGTGTAGGTCAGGTTTTCCAGTCTGACGTTCGGCGCCGCTGGCAGGCTGGAAAGCCTGCCCCACGAGCGCGTCGGCATGCACCCAAAACTCATCGACAAGCTGAAAGGCGAACATCGTATCGAAGTCGATGCCGGCGCCTTCCGCCAGCCCTTTGATCTCATCCAACAGATCCGGCGTCCACTTTTTGATGGCCGCTGAATAGCTGGTCTTCTGCACAAATCGTTTGATGAGCGGATCGGGATCGGTGTCGTAGGCTTCCCGAACGTCGGCTTTCCAACGGTCGATGAGCTTGCGGATTTGCTCCTTGAGGGTGCGGCCGTGCGTCTTGCCGCGCTCGAACGGCGAGCCTTCGAGAACCACGATCGGAAGCTCTTTGCGCTTTCCGGAGGCCGCCCCTTTAGGTCCGTCTTGCGGCAGTCGAGCGGCAAGGCATATCTGATCTGTCAACGACAAAGAACTTGCACAGAGCAGGAAAGCGGCGAAGAACCATTGCTTCATCATACGCTCCATGGGAACTTCGCTGCGTCATGCCGCAACGCTGTGACGCGTGCTAATCAACCAGGTGCCTCTCGTGTCTCACAAGCGGGATTCTGCGGTCCCCAGCCTCGTTCACGAGGCTTCCGCGCAGCGTCTAGGCCCGCCGTTGACGGCGGGTGCAAACGCAGCGCCCGCGACACCGAGGCCCGTTCACGGGCCTTCTCGTTGTTCGGCTTCAGCCATTTCCCCCCGACTGCCGCCGGCTAAAGCCCCGCAAAGAGAAGGCCCGTGAACGGGCCTCAGCGCTTTTGTGCCATCCATACCAACCTGCCGTCAACGGCGGGCCTACACGCTGCGCGAAAGCCTCGTGAACGAGGCAGTCAGTATGATTCGTCGAATCACGAGGCGAATCAATCTACTCCTACTCTTCATCTTGCTCCTATTCCTGTTCCTAATCTTAATCTTCCTCTTACTCTTTCTCTTCCTGCAAAAACAACCCTAACTGGCATCGCGCGCCGTCAAGTACTCAAACCGCGTCCGAAATTCCTCCGGCGTCATCTTCACTTTCGCGGCCAGTTTGGCGAGGCGTTCCGGCGACGTGAAGTCCCCTTTCTCCAGGCGGAACATGTAACGCCGGGCGCATTCGTAGCTTTCGCCGCTCACATCCACCCTGCGCGTCTTCATTCGCTGCGTCGCCGGGTTGATCATCTCATCGAAAGGCAACAGCACCATCCGTCCCTCGACGTAGCTGATGATCGCGCCCTCTTTGCCCGCTCTCTCGGAACGCAGAAACTTGACCGCCCCATATCCCAGATCACGCGTGTATTCCGCATCGAACGGTATCGGATCGGCGCTGCGCAGCTCGTAGCCCAGGTCCTTATCGATGAACGCCGTCTTGAGGCCCAACGGCTGCAACCGGTCGCTCAAATGGTCGCGAATCATACGGCCAAACTCGATCTCGCCCAATCGCAGGTGACCGTGCGGATCGCGCGCCACCCGGCCGTACCGCCCAAGTTGTCCGCTCTCTATGGCGGCGGCCAATCCCTTTTCACCGATGGCGGCGATGAGGCCTTCAGCCAACACGACAACGCCGTAATGAAGGCCCAGCGACTCGCGTTTGATGATCGAGCCGATGATAATGTCGCACAATTCGTCGAGGGTGACTTCGCGGCCCGGGAACTCCTCGGGGATGACGGTGAGCGTGGCCGCCGCCGCCTTGCCGATGCCTAGAGCCAGGTGCCCCGCCGCCCGGCCCATGCTGACGATCAGATACCAGCGCGAAGTGGTGCGTGCATCCTCGAACAGGTTGCGGACGATCTCCGTGCCGAGTTGGCGGGCCGTTTCGAAGCCGAAGGTGGGCGTCGAACCCGGCAGCGGCAGGTCGTTGTCGATGGTCTTGGGCACGTGGGCGACCCGGATGGCGCCGGCGGCTTCCTTATAAACGCGGCTGGCGGAATAGGCCGTGTCGTCGCCGCCGATCGTGACCAGGGCGTCGATTTCCAGGGAGCGGAAAACGCCGAGGACGTTCTTCATGTCTTCGGGAGATTTGGTGGGGTTGGAGCGCGAGGTGCCGAGAAACGAGCCGCCGCGCAAGTGCAGCAGGTGAACGTCTTCCCGCGTAAGAGTGCGGACGGCCTCCTTGGAGCCGGTGACGAGGTGCTTGAAGCCGTCGCGGATGCCGAACACTTGAATGCCGTTGTTGACCGCCTCAAGGGTGACGGCGCTGATGACGCCGTTGATGCCGGGCGCCGGACCGCCGCCGACAAGAAGGGCCACCTTGGCGATAGGTTCTTTGGTCATGAATCCTCCACGAACCGGAACAGCCCACACGCGGTAAAGTCCGAATGCGGGATTGCCCGGAAGAATGCCTGGGGAGAGGGCAAGGCGGGAAGCGGAACTAGCTGTCTTCTTTTAGTTTGGCAGGTGAACGGCGTTCGGCAATCCCTGAGGTGATGAGAAATGACCGCGATGTGCTCTGAAACCCCAGAAAAACGCTGCGAGCCGCCGGTCAAAGTACGGCGGCTCGCAATTGGAATGCACTTCGTGAAAAGAAATCCCTACCGATCGCTCTTCTTCTGTCGACCGGTCAAGAAATCGACAATCGCGGCGTCGATGGCGGCCGGGGCGGAGGACAGCCGATTGCTCCCGGTGCTGCCGCCGTCGTCGTTCAGAATCGTTCCCACGCCCTGACTGTCAGTGATGACGCCATTGATCGCACCGGACAGATTCACGAAGAATCGCTCGTCCTTTTCCTTCTTCTTGTCTCCCTTGATTTCAACCGTGATGGTCTTGGTTGTTTCGCCGGGAGCGAAGTAGAGCGTTCCCGACTTGGCCACGTAGTCGCTGTCGGAGACCGCGGCAGTGCCGTTGGCCGTCGCGAAATTCACCCACACGTCCATGCCGCTGGCTTGCGACAAGGTCACGGTGAAAGTCATCAGCTTCGTGCCGCTGTTACCCTCGACGACCGAGGCGTCGCTGATGCTGATCGAGGGGGGTGGATCGTCATCCAAGATCGTGCCCAGCCCCTGGCCGTCGGCGATGTTCGCGTTGACCGGGCTGCCCAGGTTGACGAAGAACGTCTCGTTCGGCTCGGCGAGGCGGTCGCCGGTGATCAGCACGGTGACCGCCTGGCTCGTCTCACCCGGCGCGAAGGTCAGCGTGCCCGATGCCGCCTGGTAGTCGCTGCCGGCGGTGGCGGTGTCGTTGCCGGTGGCGTAGGCGACGGTGATCGTCTGATTGCTGGCAGCGGACAGGGTGACGGTGAAGGTCGCCGCTCGGGCGCCGGCATTGCCTTCGGTGACCGCGGGAGCGTCGGTGATCCTGATCGTGGGCGTGCCTGGAGAATCGGGCGTCAATAAGTAGGCACGATAGCCGTTGGAGCCGTTGACCGCGATTGCCCCGCCGTCGTTGATGGCTGTGGCGTATGCCAGGGTCGCGTCGGAGCCGGGCAGGAGTTGATTCTGGAGATCCACTATGCCGCCCGCGGCGTCCCAGAGGAGTGCATGCTGGTAGGACTGGCCCGACGCGTCGACGACCGTGCTGGAGCCGACGACCTGGCCGGCGTTGTTGATGGCGGCGCCAGAGCTGTAAGCAGCGCCGGAGAGCGCGCCCAGGTCGGCGAAACTGCCGGTCAGGTCGTTCGGCGAACCGGGCCTCCACAGGAAGGCGAGACTGGGTCCCCCCGAGGCATTCCATTGGGAGCCGACCAACTGGCCGAGGTCATTGATGCCCGCGGCCATGCTGTCGGTATCATTGGGGCCGGCGCCCAGGAGGGTCATGCCGTGAGCGGCGTCCCAAAGAAAGGAACTAGTTCCGAACACGAGGGGATCATAATACGACGCATACCCCGTGACCTGGCCGGCCCCATTGATGCCCGTGGCATGACTATCTTTGAAGCCCCCTAGGAGCATTCCCAGGTTGGTCATGCCGTGTGCCGTGTCCCAGAGGAACGCCTGGTCGGAGGAGCCGTCACTCCACTCGCTCGACACCGTGTACCAGCCGACGACCTGCCCGGCGTTGTTGATGTCGTGGACCCAGGAGCCGCTGCTCCCCACACCGAGCATCAGATCAATCATCAGATCGTTGCGCCCGTCGTGGTTGCTGTCCTGAAACCAAACGCCCCCTTGTGGGGTGATGAGGAACGCGTGGCCACCGGAGACGCCGACCACCTGGCCCAGGTCGTTGATGCCCGTGGCCCAACTCGTGGTTCCACCGAGGGTCCCAAGGTCGATTATCGTGCCGTTGTTCCAGAGGAAGCCATGGTCGACGCCGCTCGCAGTGAAGGCGTCGCCGACCACCTGGCCGGCTTCGTTAATATCGGCGACGTGACTGTAAGAGCCGCCGAGGGTGCCCAGGTCCGTGACGGCATACTGGGCCGGCACGCAGCGGTCTTCCAGGATTTCGAGGCTTGGCCGATGCGACGTGGGTCGGGGCGAGCGGCGTTGCCGCTGCCGGCCTCGATTCCGGCCCGGCGTCAGTGCAGATCGGAGGTTCTGCAGCCAACTGTGGAATGACATGATTCATTCTCCCATTCGATGTTGGTCTGCGATAGAATGGCGGGACATCTCCCAGGCGCGCAGACCGAGCGCCGGGGCGGTGCCGGGCCGGTGGGGGGCTTGCTTGGCGGTAAGGACCCCACCGACCGCTTTTGATCTTTGACGGACTGACTCGCTTTCCGTCCTACTTCTTCTCTTTCAGCTCCAACACGACTGCAGCTTCAGCACGGAAGGGGCGCAGCTCCTCATAGCTCGACTGGTTCTTGTCCATCCACTGCACCGCTTGGCCGTACCACTCGCGGGCTTTGTCTTTCTCGCCGAGCTGCCAGTGGGCTATCGCCAGGAAGAACCAGTCGAAGCTGTCGCCGCCCTTGCGGAGCCCCATCGACTTCTCCAGGGCGGCGACCGCGGCTTTCCAGTCGCCCGTTCTGTAGAGCGCAACGCCGAGTGTATTGTGGTAGTTGCCTTCCTGAGGTTTCAATTCGACGGCCTCCTTGGCCAAGCTCACCGCACGGCCTGGATTGCGCCGTGCAGCCTCCGGGTGTGTGGCCAGATCCCAGGCCCGCTCGTTCAAGCAACGAGCCAGCCAATTGGGGGCGTCGAGGTAATTCGGTTTGAGCTCGATGGCCTTACGGAAGGCGCGGATGGCCTCGTCCAGGTTCTTTTGAGCGTAGAGGGTGACCCCGAAATTGCCGTAGTTGCCGGGGTTCGTCTGCTGGAGTCGGATGGCTTGCTTGTGGGCGGCGATGGCCTCTTCGAGTTTCCCCTGGTCCCGGAGGCTATTGCCGAGGCCGTCGTAAGCGATGGCGTAATTGGGGTCGAGTTCGACTGCCTTGCGGAAGTGGGTGATGGCCTCATCTACCTTCCCACGCAGGTGCAGGGTCGAGCCGAGTCCGTAGTGGGCGCGGGCGTGTTTCGGATTCAGTTCGACGGCCCTGCGATAGTGGGTGATGGCCTCGTCCACCTTCGTTTCCCGGTCGAGGGCAAAAGCGAGGCCGTAGTGGAGGTGGGCATTTCGCCTGTCGAGCTCGGCGGAGTTGAGGCGGTCGTGAACTGCGGCGGCGTCTGCCGTCTTGATGTCCAGAGCACGGCGGTACGCGGCGATGGCGGCGTCCCACTTCTTTTGGCCATTCAGGATATCGCCCGCCTTACGGTAGCACTCGATGGCCTCGTCCAACCTCTTCTGGCCGAGCAGGGCGTTGCCGAGGTTCTTGTGGGCTAGGACATTTTTCGGGTTGAGTTTGATTACGTCGCGGAAGCACTCGATGGCCTTGTCGTAATCTTTCAGTTCGTCGCACAGGAGGGCGCCGAGGCCGTTGTGTCCCGCCTCGTAATTGGGATCGACTTGGATGGCCATCTTGTAGGCGTCGATGGCCTCTTTTAGTCTCCCCTGGTCCCGGAGGGTGTTGCCGAGTGGGTAGTAGAGAAAGGCCCTTTTTGGCTCGAGTTCGACGGATTTCTTGTAGGCGGCGACTGCCTCGTCCAACTTGCGCTGTTTCGCCAGGGCGTTGCCGAGGTTGTAGTGGGCCGGGGCGTAGTACGGGTCAAGTTCGATGGCCTTGCGGAAGCATGTGATGGCCTCGTCGAGTCTGGACTGGCGAGGAAGACTGGTCCCGAGACTGTTGTGGGCGGCGACCGAATTCGGACGAATGGACACAGCCGCTGTGAAGAACCGAGTGGCGCCTTGGTCATCGCTTTGCCGAAACAGTTCATAGCCCAACTCCCAATTGAGCCAAAAATCTCCTGGGTGGGCATGCTGGGCGACGCGCAACAGCCGGGCGGCGGCGTCCGGCTGGTTCACTTTGTGCAGAGTGCGGGCCAGGCTGACGACTGTGGCGGGGTGTAGCATCCGGACGTCGATCGACTCGGCCGACCGGCGCAGGTCGTCCAGCACTTCGAAATCCGGCCGCAGCCAGGCGGCCCGCACTTGGTCACGCAGACCGTCCCGGTCGACCGCGCGCGCGATGGCCACCAGATGCTTCCACGCTGCGGCTTCACTTTCTGGAACACTGCGCCGGACGAAAACCCAGTCGTCGAGCGCCGCAGCCAGGGGGATGGCGAGTCCCGGCTGGGCTTTGAGTCGGTCAATTGACGCCTCGACCGCCAACGTCTCGACGTCCACGCCATAGTCGCGGAAGGCCGTCCCATATTCCCGGTCAGCTCCGGCATTGTCCCATTGCCCATTAACTATGACGGCTCGTTTCATGCGGATTCGTTCCAGTCGGTCAATGAACTCGAGCTCCCGCAACCGCTGGTGGACCCGCTCCGCGATTTCTGCGTCAGCCTCGCCGCCGGCCACGGCCGCCTCGGCTCGCCGGGCCACAGCCAATGCCTCGTCCCACTTCTGCGCTTTCATGAAGCGGTCCAGCTCGGCGAAGATCGACTCGACCTGCCCGGCCACCTTCCCCTGCCGCGCCGCCTGTTGTTGGGCCGCCTCCGCTTCTCGCGCCGACCGATCGCGCACCGCCCAGCCGACGCCGCTGCCGAGCAGCACCAGGAAGAACAGCACCAGCGCGGCCACCGCCAGTCCACCCTTGTTCCGCCGGGCGAACTTCCGCAGCCGATACCCCACCGACGGCGGGCACGCCTGCACCGCCTCGTCCGCAAGATAACGCTGCACATCCATGGCGAAGCCGTTGGCGGTCTCGTAGCGGCGGCTGCGGTCCTTCTCCAGCGCCTTCATCACGATCCAGTCCAGCTCGCCGCGCACCAGTTTCGTCAGCTTTGCTGGTTCCGTCTGGCGATTGGCCGAGATCGACGCCAGCGCCTCGCCCGAGTCGCTCAGCCGCGTGCTCGGCTTGGGCGGCTCCTCCTCCTTGATGATGCGCAGAATCTCGGCATACGCTGCTTCCTTCATCCGCTTGTGGGTCAGCGGCGTGCTGCCTGTCAGCAGCTCGTACAGCAGCACGCCCAGCGAGTAGATGTCGCTGCGGGTATCGACGCCCAGGGCGCTCATCTCCGCCTGCTCCGGGCTCATGTATTCCAGCGTGCCGACCATGGTGCCGTATTGCGTGAACAGAGTCCGCTCGGTCAGCTTTTGCTCGGTCGCCTTGGCGACGCCGAAGTCGATCACCTTGGGGACCGGCTTGCCGTCGTAGAGCGTAATCATGACGTTGGACGGCTTGATGTCGCGGTGGATGATGCCCTTCTGGTGGGCGTGCTGGATCGCCTGGCAGACCGGCACGAACAACTCCAGCCGCTCGCGCGGCGTCAGTTGGTTGTCGTCGCAGTACTTGGTGATCGGCACGCCGTGGACCAGTTCCATGACGAAATAGGGGCGGCCCGATTCCGTGGCCCCGCCATCGAAAACGCGGGCAATATTGACATGGTCCATCAGCGCCAGCGCCTGCCGCTCGGCCTCGAAGCGGGCGATGACCTGGCGACTGTCCATGCCGGGCTTGATGACCTTGAGGGCGACTTTGCGCTTCACGGGCTGCGTCTGCTCGGCCATGAAGACGGTGCCGAAGCCACCCTCGCCGATCTTCTGCAAAAGCTTGTAGGGACCGATGACCGTGCCGAGGCGCTCGCGGATTTGCTCATCCATGGTGGCGCCTCTCAACACCGGTCCCGCTCCTCCGAGGGGCAAGGGGAGCCCGGCGGCGGGGAATTCCAGGAAATTGCCGGCTCGGGCGCTGGCTTCGAGCAACGCTTCCACCTCGGCCCGCAGCGCTTTGTCAGCGGCGCAGGCTTCGTCCAGGTACTGTTGGCGCTCGCCCGAAGAGCGCAGCTCAAGTGCTTTCAGAAACAAGTCGTTCGCTCGTGGGTCCCAGGTTGGCATGGTGATGTCCGATCGGATCGCAACGGTCCTCATCTCTCAGTGCGAGAAATCAGGGCAGTCTGCGCGCAAAAAAAATGGCGGCACCCCCTCACCTCTGCCCCTTTCCCCCGAGTGGCGGAGAGGGGATGGGGGTCTATTTCGACAATTGGCGAAAGAGCCAGGCCCGAGCCAGCGCCCAGAGTCGGTCGGCGGCGCCGCGGCTGATGCCTAGGGCTTCTGCCGCATCTTGGTGCGACAGGCCGGCGAAGTAACGCAGCTTCACGAGCCGGGCCGCGTCGGGGTCATTGCTTTCGAGCAGGCCTAGCGCCTCGTCGAGCGCGACGAGGTCATCACCACGGCCCTCGGCGGCGAGATCGGCGGGAAGGTCAACGCGCAGCCGGCCGCCGCCGTGCTTGTCGGCTTGCTTCTTGCGAGCCTGATCCACGAGGATGCGGCGCATGGCCTCTGCAGCCGCGGCGAAAAAGTGGCCGCGGCTGTTCCACTCTGGAGCCTCCCCTCGCTCACGCTCGGGGCTCGCCACGAGACGCAAATACGCCTCGTGGACCAGGGCGGTGGCTTGTAGCGTCTGTCCCGGCTTTTCCTGAGCCAGCTTCTGGGCCGCCAGCCGTCGCAATTCTTCGTAGACCAAGGGCAATAAGCGCTCGGCGGCATTGGGCTCGCCCGATTCTATCGCAGAGAGGATGCGGGTGACTTCGTTCATCGGACACCTTCGCCGAGTAAGCCTGCTCGGACTCGCACGACGGCGCACGCAGTTTTGACGAGATTGGTGTCGTCTAGCATAGACGAAGGAAGGAGCAAAGGGAACTCGCTTTGAGCTGCCTTTTCAGTCTTCTGCCCGGCGTGCGAGGAACAGGCCCGCAAGGTATAGCAATGCCATGACGAGCCCGAAGCCCAACAGCGCCCACCGCACTCCGGACGTCGGAAACGGCCATATTACCTGGTAGATGGTGTTGAAGAGCCAGAACGCCGCCATGGTCCATATCGGCCAACGTGTTGCCGCAGTGGTTCGGCGGCTTGTCATGATGCTGGCAACGCCGCCCGCAAGAAGCAGGAGGCTAAGGAATGCATTGATGGCGAAAAGCGCCCATCGAATTTCGGCCGGAAGTGCGTCCGTGAAGCGGGACCAGCCGAAGAGCTGCGGCAGGAAAAAATGAAAGGCGCCCATGCCGGCGGTCGCCGCGCCGGCGACCACGATTGCCGTTCGTGCCGGGTCGACGCGAATCATGACAAAGTCCCCGAAACTGGAATTATCGGTTGCGGTGGACTGTCATTCGTTCGCGCCGCGTTAGCATTTGCAGCTTATTCTGCTTCGCGTTTGCGGAATCTTGAAGTCGCTGTACAATTCAACGTGCAGCCAATCCGATGTGGAGGCAAGAATGGACTTATCATCCCGAATCACGCTTGATCCCAATATCTGTCACGGTAAGCCGACCCTTCGCGGCCTGCGATACCCTGTGGAGTTCATTCTGGAACTCCTGAGCTCCGGCATGAGCGTCGATGATATCCTTGCGGACTACGAAGATTTGGAGCGTGACGATATTCTCGGGGCCCTCGCATATGCCAAGCGTCTCGTAACGATTAAAAAGGTGGAAACGATCCCATCATGAACTTTCTGATCGACGCCCAGTTGCCGCGCCGCCTGGCTCGCGTCTTGGCGGCGGCGGGGCACGATGCCATTCATACCTTAGATCTGCCGAATGCCAACCGGACAACCGATGCGGAAATCAACAGCATTTCCCTTCAGCAAAAGCGCATCGTAATCACCAAGGACGCTGATTTCGTTGATTCGTTCTTGCTGTCAAATGAGCCATACAAGTTGCTGCTTGTTTCGACCGGCAATATCTCGAACAATGACTTGGAAACCCTCGTCACGCCCCTCATCTCCATGCTCGCTACGACTTTTCAATCACATGATTATGCGGAACTAACGCGCACTGCCTTATTCGTACACGTCTGATTGCCCTTACAATTCGCGTCGGACACATTCGCGACCGACCTTTACGAAACCTTCTCGATTTTCTTTTTGCCAACCGCCGCGCTGCCGGGTATCGTAGTTTCCTTCTCCAGTGATTTCCCAATAACGAGAGGGTGCTGCAATGGCGGAGATCATCTACAGATTTCGCAACCGAACTGGCAAGGTTCGCCGTCGGGGACCATTCCGGCCTCGACTGGAAACCTTGGAGGATCGCACCGTTCCCACCAGCGTGCCCATGTTCGCCGGCAATGCCCAGCATACGGGGCTCTACACCACGCCCGCCCAAGATCTCAACGCCATCCATTGGCAGACGAAAATCGATCTCAACGAGGTGCACGTCGATATCCATTACGGCACGCCGCTCGTGACGGCCGCCAATACCGTAATCGTTCCCGTCAAAACCGGGCCCTCCGATGGCTTCCAGGTGAGCGCATTCAACGGCGCCGACGGCTCTTTCAAGTACACGCTCGCCACCGACTACACGCTGCCTTCCTACGACTGGATTCCTTCGTACTCGCCGTCCATCGTCACGGGCGCTTTCGGCACCCGCCTCTATTACGCCGGCGCGGGCGGCACCATCTATTACATCGACAATCCCGATTCGGATAGCCACGGCGATCCGGTTCAGCTCGCGTTCTATGGCCTCGACAACTACCAGGCGGATCCGGCAAGCTTCAACAGCACTGTGTTCGTCAACACGCCGATCACGGCCGACTCGGCGGGCGACATCTTCTTCGGCTTCCGCGTTCAAGGCACGGCGCCGGCGCCCTTGAACACAGACCAGAGCGGCTATGCTCGCATCGCGCCGGACGGCACGGCGACTTACGTCTTGGTCGGTGATGCTACCGGCGATCCGAGCGTCGTTCTTGACTCGCACGATTCGGCGCCCGCATTGAGCAACGACGACAGCACGCTTTACGTCATCGCAAAAAACGCCAACTGGTTTGGCGTCCACCTGATTGGGCTCGATGCCACGACCTTGGCCACCAGGTACGATGTTCACTTGACCGATCCGCGCGATCCTTCCTTTGAGGCATTCCTCTTTGATGAAGGCACCGCCTCGCCCATGGTCGCGCCCAACGGCGATGTCTTCATGGGCGTTTTCGACAATCCGTCCTACGGTTATCGCGGCTTCCTTCTGCACTTCAGCGCCGATCTCTCCGTCGAATATGCGCCCGGAGCGTTCGGCTGGGACACCACCGCCGCCATCGTGCCGGCGAGCATGGTGCCTTCCTACACCGGCACTTCGCCGTACTTGATCTTCACCAAGTACAACGATTACGCGCTTTTCTACACCGACGGCAAAGGCCTCAACCAAATGGTCATCCTCGATCCCAATGCCACGGAGATCGACGTTCACGCCTCCAACTTCGGCGTGCCCATGATGCGTGAAGTCCTTGCCATCGCCGGCCCGACACCCGACCCGGACCACGTCAACAGCACAACCCCCAACGCCGTCGAGGAATGGTGCGTCAATGCCGTCGCCGTCAATCCCGCCACCTTCAGCACTTACGGCCCCAACGAAGACGGCTATGTCTACCGCTGGGACCTGCGCACCAACTCGTTCACGCAAGCCATCTCCATCCCTGGCGGCGTCATCGAAGCTTATGTGCCCACGGTCATCGGCCCCGACGGCACCATCTACACCATCAACGGCGACACGATGTACGCCCTGGGCGCGCTCAGCGGCGTCAGCGTCCACGTGGATTCGTCCGATCCGGACGACGCCCCCGTATCGGTCGGCCAATCCCTCACCTTCACCGCCACCATCGCCGATGCCGGCGGCTTTGGGACGCCAACGGGCACGGTCACTTTCGAGGATGAAGTGCCGCAACCCGACGGCTCGGAAATCACCACCATCCTCGCCGCCGACGTGCCGCTCGATGGCAATGGCCAAGCGAGCTTCACCAGCGCCGACCTTGGCGCGGGCAGCCATTTCATCAGCGCGATTTACAGCGGCGACGGCACGCACCCAGGCGGCGAATCGACGTTGGTGCAGAGGATTCACGTTTCCGCGACCACGACCACGCTTTCCTTCCTTCTCAGCCCAGGTCTCACAGCCACGCTTGATGCCACCGTCGTCGGCTTGACGCCGCCGTCCGGACAGCAGCCCACGGGGCTCGTGAGCTTCCTGGAAGGCAATCAAGTAATCGGGCAGACGCCCATCAACAACATCGGTGAGGCCATTTTCACGACCGGCGATTTGAGCGTGGGCGACCATGTCTTCACGGCGCGCTATGATTCCAACCCCGCCTTCGCCTCGAGCAGCGGCACGAGTGATTTTCTTGAGAGCGGCTTTACGGTAACGACAGTGGCCTCCGCGCCCAACCCGTCGATCGCCGGCGACTTGGTCACTTTCACCGCTAGCGTCTTGGGAATCGACGTCGGCTTCGGCTTTCCCATCGGCACTCCCACGGGAACCGTCACTTTCATGGAAGGAAACGATGTTCTCGCCGCCGACGTGCCCATCGATTTGAGCGGCAACGCCTCCTTCAGCACCGCGGCGCTGGGCGTCGGCAGCCACTCCATTCTTGCCGTCGTCAACGGGACTAACGGCTGGGTCGATATCAGCGGCGATTCCGCTTCGACAACGCAAGTGGTCAATCCCCTTGCGACCTTCTCGATCAACGACATATCAGTAACCGAAGGCAACACCGGCACCAAGAACATGACGTTCACGGTGACGCTGTCCGCGGCGCTGGACCATTCCGTCACGGTCAACTACTCGACCACTGACGGATCTGCCGTCGCGCCGGGCGACTACCTGGCCGCGTCCGGCACGCTGACGTTTACGACGGGCGTGATTAGCCGAACCTTCACGGTCAAGGTCGTCGGCGACACGCTTGATGAATTCAACGAATCCTTCTTCGTGAATCTGTCGAATGCCACCGGCGGCACAGGCTTCGGCGACGGACAAGGGGCCGGCACCATCCTCGACAACGACACCGCCGCCATCAAGATCGGCGACACGTCCGTCACCGAAGGGGATAGCGGGACGACGCCGGCGACCTTCAATCTGACCCTGAGCTTGCCTGCCGACCACACGATCACCGTCGACTACGCCACCGGCACGACCGGCACGGCCATCTCGGGCATCGATTATCAGGCCACGTCTGGCACCGCGACGTTCGCACCCGGCGTCACCAGCGTGCCCATCTCGGTCCCGGTCATCGGCGACCTGATCGACGAGGTCAACGAGACCTTCTTCGTCAACCTGACCAATCCAACGGGCGGCGCCACGATCAACGACGCCGTCGGCAAGGGCACGATTGTCGACAACGACACGGCCACTATTTCGATCAACGACGTTTCCGGCAACGAGGGCAATGCCGGCAACACGCCCTTCGTCTTCACGGTCAGCCTCTCGATTCCCAGCTCACAAACCGTGCGCGTCAAGTACGCCACCGCCAACGGCACGGCCGTCTCCGGCAGCGACTACACCGCCGTTTCCAGCTCGCTCACATTCGCCCCCGGCGAGACGTCGAAGACCATCACCATCCATGTCAAAGGCGACACGGCCATCGAGCCTGACGAGACGTTCTTCGTGAATTTGACCAGCTCGTCGGGCGCCCCGATCGCCGACAACCAAGGCGTGGGCACGATCTTAAACGACGACGGAGCGGCGCTCGTGAGCTTCCTGAGCGCTCGTCGCGGCATGGCAGATGGCAACCTCGCGCAGCAGCCTTCGACCGCACCGGCTTCCGCGAGCCGGGGAGCTGAAGCGGCATCGCCTCCACGCACGCTTATACTTGATGCGCTCTTCAGCTCGGCCGGCTCAAAAGATCTCGGTTCGGCGCTTGCTCGTGTACCGGAGTTGCAAGCGGATAATCCGTGGGTGTTAGTCCATGCGCTGCCGTCTTGGGAAGAACTCGCAGGGCGCTAGCGCATCCGATTAGAAGCCCGACGCGTAAGCGAGGGATACCCGAATCCCTCGCTTACGCAACCGGTTGGTGCAGCAAGAACATGCACCGCCATTTTGGAAAATCCTACATGCCACGTTTCGTTCCTTCGCGTCGAGTTTTGGGCATGCCGGCATGGGTCTGGGTCATCGTGCCGGTCCTTTTGATCCTGCTCGGCAACATGCTCTGGAAGATTTGGCCGCCGTCAAAGCTCGATGAGCCGACCGACAGATCCGATGTATTCCGCGAGAGCATTCTCGTGGTGCCGGAAGGCGAATCGTTTCGCTTCATGCCATTCAGCGAGCACAAGGGCGTCAAGCCGCTTTGGGCCGTCACGGTGGCGGTCCATGAGAAGAACAGCGTCAGCTGGGACAGTTACTACGGGATCACGGGACTCTTTCGAAGAGAATCGCGCTGGACTTACGAGCTTGCCACGCACCGGTTTGACGTGGACTGGAAAGACGACAAGGAGAGTTCATTTGCCTTGTCGGCGGAGCAAGTCCGCCGGCTCACACCGCTCGTGATCGCGGAGCTGAATGGCCGCGACCCTAACGCCAAGTTGGGAACTCGCCTGGAAGGCCTGCTCAAGGATGGCCGCGAGACAAAATCGTATGTCTGTGCGCAGAACGCGGTGATTCTGTTAGGCTGGTTGTCCGTTCCCTTGGGTCTGATTGGTTTGTGTTCGATGTTCATTCGGCCCAGAGCGGGCCCGGGGCAACAAGGCGCCTCGTCCGTATGATGCTTGCTTAGTTGAGATATGAGGTTGCAGCCAACGGGGGGAAAAGGTGTCAGGACCCTTTTCTAAAAAAGGGTCCTGACACCAATAGTGTTCGGCACGGAATTTGCGCACTGAATAAAGCTTTTGTACAGTATTGCGCCAGGCACTTCGATTTGGCATGATGTCGGCATGGATGGCATGCCTGCCGAAACGCCGCGCAAGCTCGA
>JACPZP010000100.1 GCA_016195405.1 Planctomycetota bacterium
GAGATGCGAAAATGGTTTCAGCGCGGCGCTGGGACAGATGCCATCCGGCGCTTCGCTGAAACCATCCGGCCTAGCGCTGAAAGCATTTTCTTAAGATCTTGGCTGGTAAGCACTTAATTCTTTCAGCGGTGACGGGCGCGAAGGCTGACTAAAGTGATTAAATAGGGTATCAACTAGAGCCGCGTCACACCTAAAAAGTCGGGTAGCCGCTCTCGCCAGAGTGCGGGAAACCCGCGATTTGGCAAACGCGGCTACCCGAAAAATAAGCTGTGACGTAACACTAGCCACTACCCACTAATTGCTATTACGGTCCAACGCCGCCGTGTACACGAACGGGGGTCATGTGGCTGGGCTGGTCGGTGAACCAGAAGCGGCGCCATTCGCCCTCGATCTGCCGAAGATCTTCGGACGCGTACATGAGCTGTTCCATGCGCGTGTTGGGATCGCTGGACCAGAGATTGACGAAGCACCCGGTATTGGCGAGCGCCAAAACGCCGATGGTCGCCAGGAGGAGCAATCGCCGCATGACAGAACTCCTACAAGCCAAGGCGCGTGAAGATGGGTAGCGCGCCGTTCCCCCAAAGTTCCCCAAAGGTTCCCCAAACGATCCGGACCGAGCCCATAAACTCCCCCGCGGCCCGGGAAGAAGCCGAATCTAACGGTCCTATCGGCAGTAGCGGTCGTGAGCTTGAGGAAAGCTGGCGGAATTTTGCGGATTCTTCCGCAAACGAGGTGCGGAGCGTCAATTCCGCTGATGCCGGCAAGCAAGGCAAGCTTAACGCTCGCCTGGGGGCACGAGGGCCTTCTTCCCTTCCGCTTGTTTCGTGAATTCTTGCAATTGTTCGACCATATCGGGATTGCGCGGGCATAGGCGCACGGCCTCTTTTTGCAGCCGCAGGGCCTTGTCGAGATCGCCGGCGCGGAACAGGGCGGCGGCGAGCCAATGCAGCACGTCGCCGTCGCGCCTCTCGCTGAGAGCGGCGGCTTGAGTCAGGTCGTCGAGCGCTCCCGGCTCGCCGCGCTCCAATCGGATCCGGCCGCGCACCAAGAACGCCATGGCCTCCACCGGCTTGAGTTGCAGGGCCTTTTCGGCATCGGCCAGCGCTTTGGTCAGTTGACCTTTTTCCAACGCTAATAAGCCCCGCAAGGCGTACGCCGGGCCGATTTCGACTCCCGTCGCGAAAACAGCTTTCAGTTGGCCTGCTACCTGGTCGGCCGAAACCTTCGCATGGAACGCCCGTTCCGCACACAGATAAGCGTTGACTGCTTTGATGAGCGCGTCTTTCTTCTCGTCGGCAATGATCGCACTGCCGACGATGGCGGTGCGGCGCTTTCCCAATGCCTGCACGGACTCCCGGGCCTGACGTAGGCTGTCGGTCGCCGGCGCCAAGCGTTCCGCGGCCTCGGCATCGCGCTCGGCTGCCGGCAAATCTCCTAGCGCGAGCCGGCAGCGGATCAAGCCTTCGAGGACTGCCGCATCCTTTTCCGCGCTCTCCAGGTGGAAGACGGCTTTGTCGCACTGCTTTTTCCGCCAGTGAACCAGACCCAGGATTCGATGCGTCGCCGGGGTTAGTTCCTGCGCGCCCGCGCGGCCGGCCAATTCGAGCGCATCTTCGAGCCGGCCCATTTGCAGATGAAAATCCGCCGCCCGCACCAGGCCGGTCACGCTGTCGCCGACTGCCAGCGTGTAGCGGCGCAGGTGATCGAGTCCGTCCGCAGTCTTGCCGACATCGAGTTCCAGCCGAATGAGTGGAACGAGAATATCACGGGGCTCGCCGGAGCGCTCCAGGGCGTTCTTGTAGGCGGCTATGGCGTCCGCCTTGCGATTGAGGGCTTCGAAAAGCCGCGCCTGGAAGACGAGCACGGCGTTGTCGTCCAAGAGGCCGGAATCGGCATGGAGAGCCGCAAGCATATGCTTGAGGGCGTCTGCCGGCTTGCCTTGCTGAAACTCGCCGCGCGCGAGTTGGTAATGCGCGGCGCCCTGGAGTCCGGTGTCCTTCCAATGCCAAAAACAGGCGCCGGCAAGCACGCGGCGGGCATCGTCCCACTTGCCCTGATTGACATAAAGCTGCGCCAGGATGCGTGGCGTGATGGGGTCGGCCGCCGGCGCAAGCGTGAACAACGATTCCAGAAGCGGAATGTCGCGCGGATCGCGCGTCGGCGCGAAACCGATCCAAACACGATACGCCTTGTTCACCTCCTCGTGAAACTTCAGGAACTCGGTGAAATCGGCTGGATCGACGCGGACCTTGTCGAGCCGGGTGTGCATGGCCAACTCGAGCCGGCGCGGGTCGCGCTCGTCCGGTTTCTGCACTTCGATTTTGAAGAACCCCCAGCGCGATTGGACCACCTGGCTTGCGGGCGGCCCGTCGAAGCGGAACGCGGGATGAAGTTGAAAGATGTAGGTGTGGATCGATTCGAAGGGCGCCCCGATATGGAGCGGCACTTTGCGGTCGGGATCGAGCGTGTAAGCAAGCAGGCGGTTCCATACCGGGCTGTCGGTGACGCTGCCGTCGCGGGACAGGTCGCCTGCGAAATGGCGCGGAATTTGGAAAGTGAGCTGGGCCCGCACCGGCCGGTCGAAGTCAAAAAGAGCCTTGTCGTCGATTTGGAGCGACACGAGCTTGCTGCGATTGTTGGCGTCCTGCAGCTCGGCGGTCATAAGGCGGCGGCGTTCGCCGGGCGGCGCCTCGATCCAGGCGTCGCGCTTGGAGACGGCCATTCCGCCGTGGTAATGGACCGAGCGCAGGCAAGTCGAGCCGCCGTCGGCCCCGATCGTCACGAGCGTGGTTTGCTCGATCTTGTTGTCGGCGGCGGATAGCGCCGGGGTCCGCACCAGCTTCAACTCGTCGCCGCGCGTCAAGTAGGCGAGGCGGTTCCGGTCCGACCGGGGCAGATAATCCCAGGCGGCCTGCGACAGCGTGGTGTCAATCCAGTGTTCCTTGCCGTCGATCGGCGTCATGAGGATGGCGTGGGTACCCCAGGGCGACGGCACGTCCTCGATCACCTGGCCTTCGTCTTGCGTGCCGAGCGTCACCAGGTACGGCGACAACCCGACTTCCTTGAGCATGACGGCCAAAAGCTGGGCCTGGTCCTTGCAATCGCCGAAGAGGTTGGCCAGCACCTGATGGGGCAGGTGCGGCGTGTAGCCCGCTCCGGCCGGTCCGCGCGACAGATAGCGGATGCGTTGCCGCACCCAGTAAGTCAAGGCCCGCGCTTTCTCGGTAGGCGTCTTGAGGTCCCGGGTTAAGTCGAGGGCCACTTTGCGGACCGCCGGCTCACACTTCCAGCATTCCTCACGCAGCTTGCTTTTCCATTTGGCGACTTCCTCCCAGGTTGCGAACGTGGAACACATCAATTCCAGCCGCAACTCCTCCTTCGACGGCTTGTCGTCGTCGCGCGGCAGCTCGGGGCGATTCAGCACCTTCCACGAGTAATGCTTGCCCTCCTTGCGATCCGCGACATTGAAATCTGTCTTGCCGTTGATGGTCGCGTATTTGAGGGTCTTCGAAGGATGGACGATGACGTGCAGCTCGTCCTGGTGCACGGGGTGGCTGTCGTCGCCGAAAGCATAGCGCGTGAAAAAATGGCCGGCAAACTCAGGGTTCTTGCCGCGCACCGTCCACTTGACCTCGTAGAGGTCGCCGACTTCGAGGTTGGGAAACGAAATGACGAGTTGCTTGTCTTCGTTGTAGACCTGGTAGTCGGTAGCCACGTCGCGAAGCTGCACGTGGCGCGGCTCGATGGCGACGGCGGCGCCATTGACCTTAATGACGCGGGCCTCATTAAGGACCAATTTCTGATAAGCCGGGTCGAAGTAAATGTTGTGATACTCGCCTAAAGCCTCGATCCCCTTGCGGCCATTAAGGCGGGTGATCTCGTGGCAAGTGGTCTCCACGGTCCCGTCCTTCTCAATAAAGTGCGTGGTCGACGTGTGGAGGACAACCGCGGATGAATCTTCGAGAAACTCCTTGGGCACCTTCTTCCAGGCGGCGGCATCGTAGCGAAAGGGATTCGGCTCGCGCGAAGGCCCGCGCGGCACCGGCCAATCATCGGCATGCACCGGGCTCAAACTCACAAGGAGAAAAAGAATAACGCCGAGAGGCCGATAGACAGGCCGTTGCGCGAAGGACATGCGCATCTCCTTGGTAGGGCGAGACTCCTCCTGCATTCTGAACGGACGGGAAGACGTGGACAAGTCCGGTTTAATAACAGAACCGAAAGGGGAAGAGCCCATTGAGCCCGAAGCGCCAGCGAGGGCGCGCACGCGTCTGGCGCCGGACGGCAGGACGCGCGGCACCTATTCTAACAGTGCGGCAATCGAATGAGCGCCAAGAAGAGTCTCGACGAAAAGGATAAACCAATTCCGCTAGTCGATCTAACCCTGCCGCCGGACGGGGACTCGCTTCCTCATGACGTTCGCAGTTTTCTCCGTGAAGCCGACCGGCGCATCGCGCGGTACTGTCGAGGTCGTCGCATCGGCGGTTTCATGCCCAGCGACTTTGAGAGAGTCTACGGCGTGTTGCGGACTTTCACGGCGGGGAACGTCGCGTCCGGCAACCAATTCTGCGAATGGGGCAGCGGCTTCGGCGTGGTGACCTGTTTGGCCGCCATGCTCGACTTTGACGCATGCGGCTTCGAGATCGAACGGGAGTTGGTGGACGCGGCCCAGGAGCTTGCCGCCGACTTCGACGTCCCGGTCGAGTTCATTTGCGGCAGTTTCATTCCCTCGGGCAGTGAGGCTTGCATCGATGCCGACGATGCGTTTACGTGGCTCCACACGCACGAGGGCAGCTCGGTGGAGGAATTCGGTCCGGCGGATTTCGACGTCGTTTTCGCCTACCCGTGGCCGGACGAGGAGCAGCTTACCGCCGCCTTGTTCGATTGCCACGCCAGTGCAGGAGCGGTGCTGATGACCTATCACGGAGGCGAAGACTTACGCCTGCGCCAAAAGTCGGCTAAGTAATCCGCAAGTAAAGGAGTCCGCCATGCCGTTCAAAGCTTTGGGTCTGCACTCTGTGCTCCTTCAGGCCACGCGCGAGATGCGTTACGTGGAGCCGACCCCGATTCAAAGTGCGGCAATCCCCCCCATTCTCGCCGGACGGGACCTAATCGCCGCCGCGCAAACGGGGACCGGCAAAACTGCCGCCTTCCTGCTCCCCATCCTGCATCGGCTTTTGAGCCTTCCGCGCGGCACCACCCATGCGTTGGTCGTCACGCCTACCCGAGAGCTGGCTCAGCAGATCGACGATGTCTGCCTGGGTCTGGCATACCACACGCCGTTGCGAGTCGGCCTGCTAATCGGCGGCGCGCCCATGCACCCTCAGGAGAAAGCGCTGCGGGCGGGCGTGGACGTGCTCATCGCCACCCCGGGCCGGCTTCTCGACCACATGCGGCTCAATCAAGCGCCTTTCGCCGATCTTCATACGCTGGTCCTCGACGAAGCCGACCGCATGCTCGACATGGGCTTCTTGCCCGACCTCAAGCGGATCATCGCCCGCTTGCCCGCCCGCAAGCAGACGCTGCTCTTTTCGGCAACCATCCCGCCGGTGATCGAACGCCTCGCCAAGGAGATCCTCCACAACCCGCTGCCGATACAGATCGGCCGGCGCAGCGCGCCCGCCGTGGGCATTACCCAGGCGGCTTACCCCGTGGCCGAGCACCTGAAGACCGCCCTCTTGCAACACCTGCTGCGGCACACGGAAATGCCCTCCGTGCTCGTGTTCACGCGCACCAAGCGGGGGGCGAAGCGCTTGGCGCACACCATTGCCGCGGACGGCTTCCGCGTGTCTGAATTGCACAGCAACCTCACCCAGCCGCAAAGGAACCGGGCCATGGAGGGTTTTCGGCGGGGAGACTATCAGGTGCTGGTGGCGACCAACATCGCGGCCCGCGGCCTCGACGTGGACCACATCACGCACGTGATTAGTTTCGATGTGCCGGATGTGCCCGACGATTATGTTCATCGCGTTGGCCGTACCGGCCGGGCCAAGGCGGAGGGCGACGCCTTCGTGCTGGTATCTCCGGCCGAGCAGAAATCACTGGTGCAAATCGAGCGGCAGATTGGGCAGCGGCTGCCGCGGGTTGAGCTGCCGGATTTCGATTACAGCCAACGCATGCCGGCGCGGTCTGAAAAGCCGGGACGGCCGCATCGTGGGCGTAGCGGCTCGACATCGGCCAAGTCAGCGCCCGCGCCGCTGGGAGGCAGGGTCTCGGCCCATACTTCGGGGTCGGCACGGCCAGGCGGCAAAGGGCCGTCACTTCACTCGGCACGGTCAGGTGGGCGACGACGCCGACGCAGGTAATTTCGCCGGAGAAACCCACTGGACCATCAAGCCGTCATCGATGCCACGCGCCGCTGGATCTCCTGCATGGTGATCGGGCTAAACCTTTGCCCCTTCGCCGAGCGTGTTTTCAAAGCGGAAAAGATCCGCTACGTCGTCACGGATGCTCGGGATGAGACGACACTTCTCGAAGAGCTGGCCGGTGAACTCAAGATGCTTGCCTCATCCGAGATTTCGCTCGTCGAGACGACGCTGCTCATTCACCCGCACGCATTCGAGAACTTCCTCGATTTCAACGATTTTCTCGCTGTCGCGGACCGATTCGTGGCGGAGCTTGACTTGCGCGGCGTCATTCAGATCGCGAGCTTTCATCCCGACTATCAGTTTGCCGGCACGGATGCCGATGCCGTGGAGAATTACACGAATCGCTCACCGTTTCCGATGCTGCACCTGCTCCGCGAGCAGAGCATTTCCGAAGTCCCCACCGACGCGAACGCGCTTCTCGAAATCCCGCGGCGCAATATCGCAACCCTTAGAGCTTTGGGGACGGAGGCGATCCTGAAGAAGCTCAAAGCGATTTCCTAGAAGCGGTTTCAAAAAGGGGTCAGGACCTCTAGAATCACAGGTCCTGACCCCCTTTTGAAACCCCTTCCACTGAGATACGCCGTACCATGTTTCAAGTGCTGGGCAACGTCGTCGCTCGCTTTTGGCCGATTTGGCTTGCTTTGTGGGTGTTGGCTCTGGCGCTGGCGTGGAGGTTTGCGCCCTCGTGGCAAACGGTCGTGGACTTCGGCGAGGTTGGCTCCTTGCCGCCCAGGTCGCCCAGCGTCCGCGGCGATCGCCTTTGTCAAGAAGCGTTTCCGAATGACTATGCCCCAAGCAGCATTGTCTTGGTCTTCACACGGGCGGACGGCGAAGTCGGCGAAAAAGACTTCGAATTCACCAAGCGCGAGCTGACCGAGCGTTTGAGTCGCAGCATTTCCACCGAACAAAAGGACCTGATCGCGGCGCGGCGGACTCCCGACGAGAATGGATCGGGCGCCCTGCTCGTGAGTCCTGATAAGAAGTCGGCCCTCGTGCTCGTGGAGCTTAAGACGCCGTTTCAGGATCCGCGCAATGTCGCCATCATCGACAGTATCGAGAAGGTTCTCGAACAGCTGCGCGCGGAGAAGAAACTGCCCGCGGGGCTGGAAGCAGCCGTCGCCGGCAGCGCCGTCGCCGGCCGCGACCTGGACCGGGCGGAGGCGGACAGCGTTCGCGCCATCGAAGTCTGGACCATCGTCATTGTGATCGCGCTGTTGATGCTGCTCTACCGCGCACCGGTGGCGGCACTCATTCCGCTCGCGACCGTGTTTGTCGCCGTCGGCGTCGCGCTCCCGATGTTGACGAGTTTAGCCAAAGCGGGTGTGTTTTCCCTTTCCGCCGATTTGCGTGTCTTCATCACCGTGCTCTCTTATGGCGCCGGCGTCGATTATTGCATGTTTCTGATCGCCCGCTATCGCGAAGAACTCGACGCCGGCGCCCAGCCGCGTCATGCGGTGTCCCGGGCCATCGCCAAAGTCGGCGGCGCCATCACCGCCAGCGCGGCCACGGTCATCTTCGGGATCGGCGCTCTCGCCTTTGCCCATTTCGCGAAGATTCATCAAGCGGGCCTGGTGATACCACTTGCTCTGACGGTGGCGCTGTTAGGGACGTTGACATTCGCGGGACCGCTGCTCGCCCTCGCCGGACCATGGGCGTTTTGGCCGGAACGCGTTGATCGTACGGCGAAACACGCCCGCCCGCGCCTCCTGCAACGCCTCCTGCATGGGAGAGTCATTCCCGACCTTTGGCCGAAGCTGGCGGATCTGCTTTTGCGGCGGCCCGGCGGGGTTTGGCTGGGAACAGTCGCCGTGATGATGCCGTTGGTGATCATCGCCCTCTTGCACCGCGACGACACGAATTTCAATCCGCTCAGCGACCTGCCGCCCGATGCGCCCAGCGCGGTCGGAACACGTGCCTTGGAGAAGCACTTTCCGGTTGGCGCCTTGGGGTCCGTGGTCATCCTTGTCCAGAACGACCATCTCGATTTCTCTGGCGACGCCGGCGTGAAAAAGATCGACAGCCTAACCCAGGCTTTGATTTCTCGCCGAGACGAATTGGAACTCGCCGATGTTCGCAGCATCGCATTGCCGCTGGGAACGTCCGTCGCCGCTCGGGAACAGTTGACCGAGATCAAGGGGAAAAAAGAAAATGTGGAGTCCGCCGTCCGGGAGGAAGCCGAACGCTATTACCTCAGCCGGGAAGGGAATATGGCGGGCCACGTGACCCGCATCGATCTGACGCTCGACACCAACCCGCTCAACCGTCGCGGCATCGCCAGCTTGGAACGGATCGAGAAAGCCCTGCCCGAACTACTCCCCGCAGGCTTACGCGGCTCGCGCATTGAAATCATCGGGCCCACGGCGAGCTTGCGCGACCTCAGCGACGTGAAACGCGACGACGAGCGGCTCATACAAATCTTGGCGCCCGTCATCGTGTTCGTGCTGCTCGTGATCTTGCTGCGGCGCGTGATCGTTTCAGCGTACTTGATCGTGAGCGTATTGTTCAGCTACTTCGCCACCTTGGGGCTCACCTATCTCGTGTTCAGCGCGCTCGGCGGCCCGGACTTCGACGGGCTCGACTGGAAGGTGCCGATCTTCCTGTTCACGATCCTGGTCGCCGTCGGCGAAGATTACAACATCTTCCTGCTGACGCGCGTGCAAGAGGAGCAGGCGCGGCACGGACCGTTGAACGCCATCCCCATCGCCTTGGCCCGCACCGGCAGCGTCATCTCCAGTTGCGGCTTGATCATGGCGGGGACGTTCGCCTCGCTGCTGTCCGGATCTCTTCGCGCCATGAAGGAACTCGGTTTCGCGCTCGCCGTCGGTGTCATGATCGACACGCTCGTGGTTAGGCCTATTCTGGTGCCCGCGTTCCTGATCTTGGTGCAGCGAATCTTCCCCGGGCGCTTCGGGCGCGAAATGGCCCTGGGAGAACGCGAATCGCAAACGGCCGCTTCTCAACAAAACTGATTTGTCTGTAGCCCAATTCGCAAGAATTCGATTCCGTCTGAACTCTTGCGAGTTCAGCTACCTGGAGGAGCGAAAAAAAACGCCAGGCGACGTGCCTGGCGTCATGCTTCAATAATCACGCGAACTTTAGCGGACAAAAACGGGTGTGTAATAGGAAGTCACCGGAGCGACCCCGGGCGTGAAGTACTGCTCCGTGGTCCAGCCGCGCGGCCGAAAGACGCCGAGGCCGTAATAGCTGCGGGTGGTGACGTAGCCGGGCGTCACGACGGCCGGCGCGGAATACACGGTGGTGGCCTGCGGATAATAGGCATAGGTCACAGGTGGTGCGTAGACGGTTGTCGGGACCACGGCGCCCGGCTGCAGGTAATACGAATAGGTCACAGGCGCCGGGGCGTAATAGACCCTTGTCGGGGCCGGGTAATAGGTCACCACGGGAGCGGGCTGAACCACGTATTGGGCCCGTGCCGTGAGGGGCGCCAAGGTGACCGCCGCCAGAGCCACCATGCCGATGCCAGCGAGTTTCAGGAAGCGAAACATGTCGTCACTCCTTGAAGAAAGACCAAGTTGAAGTCCAGCCACGGAAGTCCAGCAACTGCCTCGTGGACCGTGCTATTGTTGGACGAAGGTGTAGGCATGTCAACTTCGGAGGCAGCGATTTTTCGGATATTTCCGCGCAGCCTCCCTCTCCAAAGTGAAAAAGACCCGCAAACCTTGCGCCAATTGCCAGGCCGATAGGGAACTTCCGTACAATGCCCGAATGGACGACGCCATCGTCATCGGCTCGGGGCCTAACGGCTTGGTCGCGGCGGCGACTTTGGCGCGAGCCGGCTGGCGCGTACGCGTGCTGGAGGCGCAAGATCGGCCCGGCGGCGCGGTCTATTCCCTGGAAACGACGCTGCCCGGCTTCATTCACGACGTCGGGGCCGCGTTCTTTCCGTTCGCGCACGTAAGTCCGGCTCTGTTATCGCTCGATCTTGGCGAGGTCGGCCTCCAGTGGCGCGGCGGAATCTACGAAAGCGCCCATCCCGCGCCCGACGGCACCTGTGCCAGCATCGCGCGCGACGTCGAGCGCGCCGCGCGCTCGTTCGGCATTGACGGCGACGCTTGGCGCGCGCTTCACGACTGGCAGGCCCGCATGGGACCGCGGTTGGCGGAGACGCTCTTGGCGCCGCTTCCTTCGGTGAGGCCGCCGCTGCGCTTGGGGCTGACGAATCTGCTGGGCTTAGCGATGGCGGGACTGTCCACGTCGGCCGGCTATGCGCGGCGCCGCTTTCAGACTGAGGCCGCCCGCCGCGTCATTCCCGGACTGGCACTCCACGTCGATCTTGGGCCGGAGGATTTTTCCGGCGCCGCCCTTGGCCTGGTTCTGGCGCTCCTGGCGGCGGGGGGCGGCTTCCAAGTGCCCGTGGGCGGCGCCCGCTCGATCACGCACGCGCTCTTGCGCCGGCTTGAAAATGACGGCGGAACGCTGCAGCTCAATACGCACGTCCGTGAAATTGTGGTGCGCCAGCGCCGAGCCGTCGCGGTTCGCACCGACCAGGGCGATGAGATTCCGGCGCGATCAGCCATCCTTGCCGACGTCGGGGCGCCGGCACTGTTCTGGCGCATGCTCGCCCAGGATGATGTTCCCGGCTATCTGCGCGAAGCGATGCACCAATTCCGTTATGGCTGGGGCACGTTCAAGATGGATTGGGCGCTTGGCGGTCCCGTGCCGTGGATGCATGAGGAGCCTCGCCAGGCCGCGGTCGTTCATGCCGGCGACAGCGTCGACGACCTGATTCGATTCACGAAAGAGGCCCGCGCCGGCGAAATCCCGAGCCACCCTTATCTCGTCATCGGCCAACAATCGCTCCTCGATCCCACTCGCGCTCCGGAAGGCAAGCACACGCTTTGGGCCTACTCGCGCGTGCCCTCGTATCCCGAGGGCGGCTGGCAGCAACATCGCGAAAGGTTCGCCGACGTTATCGAAGAGCGCATCGAAGGTCTGGCCCCCGGGTTTCGCAAGCTGATTCAGGGCCGGGCCATTTTCTCGCCCGCCGATCTGGAAGCGATGAACGAAAACCTGGTCGGCGGCGATTTGGGCGGCGGCAGCGCCCAATTCTCGCATCAACTCTTCTGGCGGCCCGCGTTCCCATATTTCCGGCATCGCACCCCCGTCAAAGGCTTGTACCTCGCATCCGCATCGTGCCATCCCGGCGCAGGGGTCCATGGCGCCTGTGGCTTCAACGCCGCGAACCAGGCGCTGCGCGATGCAGTTTAGAAGTGGACAGTTGCCAGGAAGTTATCCCCATGTGAATTGTCTACTCGATTCGCTCTTGGTTGAGAAAGCCCCGTCGCGCTGATCAAGCCGCCGGCGTACTCGACAGCCGGGCGGCTTTCCGCCAGCGTCGCCACCGCCAGGCAAGCACCGGAAGCGCCAGCGCCGCCGGAACGCCGATGATCCATTCCCAACGCCGTTTGACGGGCACGTCCCAGCAGCAAAGAAAGGAAGTATGCGCACCGTCGCCCGCCTTCCTCAAAATGAGCGGTTGCCCGTCATCCGAAACCATGACGGCGGGATCCTCGCTTCCGGTGACTGGTATGGAGTCGGTCCGAACAAATCCGCTTTCAAAATCCACGAGCTGACATTGCATCTCGCCCTCGGAGTGCAGCCGTTCGAACAACCAGCCGGGAAGCCACTCTTTGAGTGTTTCAAGTAGTGTGAGCTTGGTAGGGACGAAGGCGACGCTCAGCAAGAAGCGGCCGCTCGTGCTAAGCGCGCAGAGCCGCGAGCGTTCCGGCGTCACGTCTAGCTTTGTTCCTGTTCTGCTGTCGAGAAACTCCAAGCCGGAAGTCCCCTCGACCGCCAACGTGTCTCCGGAGGGCGTGAAAGCCACGGGTGCGGTTAGCCTCATTCGGTCACTGGGGAATAGGACGTCAACCCCGTTCTTGGTCCAAAGACGGGACCCTTTGAGCGGGTCATAGACTGTTACCTGAGAGTCCCGCCCAGTATTTGTAAAGGCCGCCAGAAACCGATTGTCGGGCGAAAACCAAATCAGCCACTCTGCTGGTCCATTGATCTTTGGAAAATCCGCGAGTTCCGCGATCACTTTTCTTGAACGCACATTCCAGACCCGCGCGATGTTTCCATCATTCGGACTAACGACCAAAAGTTCTCCATCGGGCGAGAAACGGAATTCAGCCTCGCCCCTGAACCGCCCCAACTCCGTGCGCAACCGCATTTCCGGCAGGTCCCAAAGGACCACGGCCCCTTCGTCAAAGCGTGCCTCTTGGAGAACCAATGCACGCCTATTGACCCTTAACCCGTTCAACGCATCGGATTCCAAATTGGGCCCGAAGACGAACTCACTGTGAACTACTTTCTTGTCGCGTTGCCATAACACCATCTTTCTTTTTGGTCCCTTCAGTAGCAGCGCGACTACAAATTCAGGGGTGAATTGGACTGACACGTCGAAGGCGTTATAAGCAAACCGGCCCAGCAGGCAGCCCTCTCGCGCATCCAGAATTAGACAATGGGTCTTCTCCTCCGAATCTCGCACGAACAGGACCAGGAGCTTCCCATCGGGTGACGCTTGCGCATGCTCAACCTTTGCTACGAAATCTGGCAGCGGCAGATCCCAAGCTCGGCCGTCAAAGGTCCGAAAGCCGCGCAAGCGGCCGTCGCCGTAAACGAAATGTGTGGTCGCCCACGGCATCAGCGCGTCATCTACCGTTTGATTAAGATTTCTAATAACTTTGCCGGAATTCACTTGGCGAGTCCACGGTCCTTTTCGAATGGACCCATCGTTCAAGTCACGCACGGTGAAGCCCTTCTTCGAGTCTACTACCGAGTCTACAAACACCACACAAGCTTTATCTAAGAAGCAATACGGAACATCAGCGCAATCTTGAATCAGGCAGCGCGGCTTCGGCGGCAGGATGACGTAGAGGATCCAGGCAATGAAGCCGAGACATGCGGCGAAGAGCGTCCAGGCGAAGAGACGGAGCACCTTCTTCTTTGGGAACAAGCGAAGCATGGAGACCTCCGTGTTACAATCTGACACGTGCTCGCTTCGATGCCACTCGGCTTACTACCACGGAAGTTGCAGCCAGCGGCAGAGTTTCTCTAAGAACGTCTCCGGTGCTGGTCCTGTGTATCCAAAGGTGCTAACCCTGCCCTTTTCGTCGAAGTTCACACCGATTTGGACATCGTCTGTCAGCCATTGAGCTTCGTAACCTCCAAGCGGATTGTTGAAACTGGTCGCGCTTAACCGTAGTTCGACTTGCGATTCCGAAACCTTACCGGACCTATAGTCGCCCGGCGGGCCGATTAAGTCGAAGACTTCTTCGCGCGACATCCGCGGGCGCAGCTTTTCGTACGTCTCATAGGTTATCCGGTGTTGCGGCGCGGCTGCCCAGGGGAAGCCGACCAGAGTCAGTGCGGCGACTGCGAGCAGTCCAATCGAAATCAGCACGAGTTTTTTCATAGCAATCCCTGCCGTGCGGAAGCCGGAATCGGAGTGGAGCGATGGCGACAAGCGGCGCGGCCCCGTTCTGGTCCCATTCATTGTGATGGCGTCAATGGTAACGACCCCAAAGCAACTCGGGCAAGCTCAGCTCGCAACCGGAGAGGACGCCGCGCACCGCTTGCGACGGGAGCCGCGCCACCAGCGCCACGCGAATACCAGCAGCCCGATCACCGCCGGCGCGCCGATGATCCATTCCCAGCGGCGTTTGGCGGGCACGTCCCAGCAGGTGAGCGTGGCGGTCTCGTCCTGGTTGCTAATTATGACGCTTGCTTCGCCTTCGTCGGAAACCGTAACAGTGGGTTGGGGGCCAAAGGCGCGCAAGAGTTTCTGCTCGTTGCAGGGCAGCGAATTCGAGTATTTCTGAACCGAATCCTCCGCAAGATCGGCCACTTGAATCCGCAATTCGCTGCCGCCTTGAAGGCGATCGAACAACCAGCCCGGCAGCCAATCTTTAAGTGTCTCAAACATGGCGGACTTGGATTCGTCAATCGCGACATTGACAAAGAAGCGGCCATTGTGACTTATTGAGAATTCACACGCGCCCTCCAGCACCAGGTCGCGATTTCTTCCCGTTCGGCTTTTAAAGAACAGTATGTCGCTCGAGTCCATGCGGAGACGCAAATGTGGCCAAAGGAACGGATCGGGACCGATATTTCGCTTCTCCGTCCAAAGCCGCGCGCCGTTTTGCGCATCGAAAACGGTTTCCTCAAGGCCGTCAAAAGCGGCGAGAAATCGACTATCGGGCGAGAAAAATACATTCCAGCGCCAACTCTCTCGATCGCCGGCACGTGGAAAATCGGGGATCTCAGCGAGTAGCTTTTTGGAACGTACATGCCAAATGCGCGCGATTGTTCCCTTGTCCCTACCGGTCACGATGAGTTCTCCGTCCGGCGAACAACGAAACCAACAGTCGCCCCCCTCAGCCCGGAACAACTCCGTCCGTTCGCGCATGTCGGGCAAGTCCCGAAGGGTAACTGCGCTGCCGCCGGCAGTCGCCTCCAAAAGGACCAAGGCGTCTGTGCAGACTCTCAGATTCTTCAAGTGAAGTGCTTCAGGCTTCGTAAAAGCGTGTTCACGGTGAACCGCTCGCTTCTGGCGATCCCAAACGACCATTTTCTTTTCCGAGGGCATCACGAAAATCACGAATTGGGATGTGAAATGGACGTGCGCATCGAGCCGTGGTCGCCCATCCAAAATATTCAACGATTCCAACACGCGGCCGTCGTTGACATTGAGGATGATGCAGCGCCACTTTGCTTCCCGATTCAAGACGGTCAGAACAAGCAAGTCGCCTTCCGGCGAGACTCTTGCGGACTCTATAGGCTTGACGAAAGGCCCAACGAAATCCGGTAGCGGCAAATCCAGAAGTTTCCCACCTGGAAGGCCGAATCCGCGCAGGCGGCCTTCGCAATGAAAAAACACTTCTCCACGGTCCCCGAAGAGGGCGTCATGGCTTTCGGCTCGCACAGAGCCATCTCTCAATTCACGAACACAATAACACACGCTTCGACTACTAAAGCTCGCAGCCCACAGCCGCGTAGCTGAATACTGTACGCCGGAGCCGCCTTCGGAAATGTAAATCGGAATATCGTCGCAGCCCTGGTCAGCCTCGAGCTCTGGAACCACCCAGCGCGGCTTCGGCGGCAGGATGACGTAAAGGCTCCAGGCGATGAACGCGAGAAAAGAGGCGAAGAGCGTCCAGGCGAAAAGGCGGAAGACCATTCCGATAGTTAGCACGGTGGGCATGAAGAACCTCTTGGTGTTGAGTATTTCCTCAGTTCTCCGCACGCGGATCTAGCGCCAATGGTTCAGGACGATGTATTCATCCGCCACAGGAACCGACGCCGCCTCCAACTTGCGAATGGCGGCCGTGATCCCTTTAGGGGAAAGATCGCGCGCCGGATCGTTGTCTTGGCGAACCACCAGAATGCCGGGATGATGACCTTTCGATTCCCGCAGGAGGAAATGCAATTCCTCGTAGTCATCGTAGTTGGCTGTCAAGCAGACGCGATTCTCGTGTATTGCAAAAGTGAGTTGCGCCGGGTCCGACCGGCCTAACATGCCGGCCGTTAGCGGAGATTCCACGTCGTGACCGGCCTTCTGGAGCAAGCGAATCAAGACTGCCGCAGCCAAGTCTTCGTCGATGTAGATTCTCATATCCCGAGCCGGGCGCGCTCTTGTGGGGACAGAACCCGGTACTTGCCTCCGTACTTGTAATCGGGATCATTCATGCCGGTGGCAGCCATTTTTCGTTCCTCGCGCTCGAAATCCTCCTTAATCTCCGGCGGGTTCGTTTGGCAATAGGCGATAGCCTCTTTGACTGCTTCCACAGGGAGATCGTATTCGTTCGCAATTTCCTCGGCGGTGAGCGGCGAGTCCGCGTTCATGTACATTCCGTACAAGGTGCGAGCGCGAATGCGTCTGCCGCGAAGGAATAGTTGCCTGTACGCAGATTTGGGATTCGGCGCCAGATATTTCCAAGTCGTGGTGAGAGAAGGAGTCATGATTGAATTCTACACCATCGCACCGGTCCGACGCCATGCGGATGGAGCATACTTTGCTCCCTCTTGCGGAGGCTTCCACCCGCTCGTTGCTGGCTCGCGTTGCGGCTGCGATTCTGAATTCTCACGTATTCAGTTACGGAACGCAAGCCGCTTGCTTAGTTGGCGGCCGCGCGGCTGTGCGCCAACGGCACAAGCGCCACGCGACCACCGGAATCGCCAGCGCCGCCGGCACGCCGATGATCCATTCCCAGCGGCGTTTCGCGGGCACGTCCCAGCAGGTGATGGTGTCGGTCTCGTCGTGGGTGTTAGCTATGACGGCCGCTTCGCCTTCGTCGGAAACCGTGACAGTAGGTTGCCCGCGAAGGGTGAAACCGCGTATCTGCACTTTGTAGGGTACCCGAATCGAGCATTTCCGAACCGAATCGTTCTCGAGATCGGCCACTTGAAAGCGCAATTCGCTGCCGCCTTGAAGCCGATCGAACAACCAGCCCGGCAACCAATTTTTGAGTGCTTCGAGCATGTCAGACTTGGAATCGTCATAGGCGACACTAACCATAAAGCGGCCATTGCGACTGATTGAGTAGTCACGCGCGTCCTCCAGCGACGGATAGCGATTTCTTCCCGTTCGGCTGTCAAAATACAGTCTTGATAACGTGTCGTTAGACTCCGTTAAGCCCACAGACAGCCAATCGAGCGGTTCGGGGAGATTTCGCTTTTCGGCCCAGAGCCGCGCCCCGTTTTGGGCATCAAAAACGGCTTCCTCAGAACTGTCAAGAGCGGCGATAAATCGACTATCGCGCGAGAAAAACACACTCCAGCATCTCTCTGGATCGCCGACACGTGGAAAATCGGAGAGCTCAGCAAATAGCTTTTTGGAACGAATATGCCAAATGCGCGCGACAGTTCCTTTGCTGCTACCGGTGACGATGAGTTCTCCGTCCGGCGAACAACGAAACCAACAGTCGCCCTCCTTAGCCCGGAACAACTCAGTCCGTTCGCGCATTTCGGGCAAGTCCCGAAGGACAAACGCGCTGCCCTCGGCAGTTGCCTCCAAAAGGACCAATGCGTTTCCGCAGACTTCCAGATCCTTCAAATGAACTGCCTCAGACTCCGAGAAGGCGTAGTCACGGTGAACCGCTCGCTTATGGCGATCCCAAAGGACCATTTTCTTTTCCGAGGGCATCATGCAGATCACGAAATGTGGTGTGAAGTAGACGCACGCATCGACCCCTGATTGCCCATCCGACCGATTCACCGATTCCAACACACGGCCGTCGTTGACATCGAGGATGATGCAGCGCGGCTTTTTTTCCCGATCATAGGCGGTCAAAACGAGTAAGTCGCCTTCCGGCGAGACTTTTGCGGAATCTATAGGCTCGGCGAAAGGAGCAACGAAATCGGACAGCGGCAGATCCAGGAATTTGCCGCCGGGAAGGCCGAATCCGCGCAACCGGCCTTGGCAACAAAAAAACACTTCTTTGCGATCCCCGTAGAGGGCGTCGTGGCCTTCAGCTCGCACCGACCCATCGCGTAAATCACGAACACAATAACGCACCCTTCGACTACCAAAGCCCGCAGCAAACAGCCGCCAAGGTGAAAACTGTGACCCGGAGCCGTTTTCGGAAACGTAAATCGGAATATCGTCGCAGCCCAGATCAACCTCGCGCTCCGGAACCACCCAGCGCGGGTTCGGCGGCAGGATGACGTAGAGGCTCCACGCGATGAACGCGAGGGAGGCGGCGAAGCACGTCCAGGCGAGGAGGCGGAATACGACGGCGATGCGGATAGAGCGAAGCATGCGACGCCTGGCGTTTTGCGAGATGGAAGTCCGTTTAGCGACGCTTCTACAGAGTTTCTACGCCGGCTTCTTTCGCTTGCGTCCGCGCTGCTTGGAAGCCCTGGTCTCCGCAACGGCTGCCCAGAATTCCTCGTGGCTTAACACTTCGCCATCGCGAATCTGCTTACGCGACCGTTCCAAAATGGCTTGAAGGCGCGGCGACAATGTCATGAGCAGCCGCTCGACTTCCTCTTCATCGTGGACTCCGACGAGCACGGCTACCGGTTTACCGTTGCGCTTGACGACGACCGGTTCTCTAGCGCTGGCCTCTAACACGGCACGTAATCCGGACTTGAGCTCGGCTTCCGAAGCTGTTTTCATATCTCGATCTCCTCGCCGGCCACAATCAAGCGGTTGCCGCTTTTCTCGCCAACTGCCAAAATCTGCACGGCGTGTTTTTCTTCGTCGATGTCGTACAGGACCCGAAAGCGATTCTGCGGACCGAATCGAATCTCCCAATGGGCGGCAAAAGGTGCAGGTTGTCGCAACGGTTTGCGATTCCGGGTTTCTTCACTTGGTTCGAATTCCAACTGCTCCTTAATCCTATCACGAATCAGACTATCGTACTTGGAGTCGATGGACTCCAAGTGCTTGGTGATGCCTTTAGCGTACACAAGCTCATACAGTTTTTTTCGTGTCATGGTCGGTCATATTGATTGCGACGCCAAGGGCGCCAGGGACGCCAGCCGATCACTGCCAGCGCCAATGCCGCCGGCACGCCGAGGATCCATTCCCAGCGGCGTTTGGCGGGGATGTCCCAGCAGGAGATGGCGGATTTATCCCGTCTTTCCAGTGTGATCGTGAAGAATGTTCGGCCGTCGTCGGCGACCATCGTAAGTTGATTCGGGGCAACCACTCGCCCCCAGATCACGTCATCTTGCACCAAACCCTTCTCCCAATCGATGAATTGGCCGCTTACTTCCATTTCCGATCCAAGCCACGTCAACCAAGAAGCTGGCAACCACTCCTTGAGAAATCTCTCGAGGCGCGATGCCTCGCAAGGATGAAGAGTGGTGCTAAGCACGTAGCGGCCATTGTTGCTGCACGCGCGAATAGAATTTTCATCAGATTTCGGCGCGGAAAAACGAAGGGCGCCCGTTGTCGTTTCCAGGAATTGCAATTCCGTCGAAGTCTCTACCGCCACCGTGTTTCCATTTGGAGCAAACAAAAAAGGCTTGGAATCTCGAAGAAACGCCGATGCGCTGAAGCACTGTGGCACGGAAACGTGCTTTCTCTCCCAAATCCGCACTCCTGTAGCCAGGTCATAGATAAGAAGACGACGGTGGTCGTCAGCGTCTGCGTAATTGTCTGCATCGAACGCGGCCAGATGCCGGCCGTCTGGTGAGAACCAGAGTTGCACGTTCGCGATGCCAACCTTGGGAAACTGCGTAAGTTCCGCGATTAGCTGCCTGGACGCGACTTTCCAAATCTTGACGTTATGGGTCCGCTGCTCGCCGGCGACAAGAAACTCTCCGTTGGGTGAGAAACGAAATTCAGTCCACCTCATCGGATAGTGGCCTAGTTCCGCGCGGCGACTGATCTCAGGAAGGTCCCACATCACCAAATCGATTATTTCGCTGTCCGATTCTTGAAGAACTAGATCGCCGTTATTGACTTTCAAAGGTTTCAAGGTCTTGCCGTTGGCCGCTTCCGGGAACGCGACCTCGCGATCGGATCGCAGCTGTTTGCGGTCCCAAAGCGCGACTGCTTTTCTTTCCGGCAAAACGGCGCTTAAAAACAGGGGCGTGAAATCAATTGGGCCTGTTCTACTCTCTACGGGAAGCTCTCCGAGCAACCGGCCATCCTGGGTATTCAATATCACACAATGCGAATCTTTGTCCGAGACTTGCGGAATCACCACGAGCAGATCGCCTTCCGGCGAGGCCTGAACGTCGGCGACCTTCAATACGAAATCGGGCAGCGGAATATCCCAAGCTTCTCCGGTGGATGGCCGGACACCTCGCAGCCGGCGATCACACTGGAGGAAGAGCGTGTTTCGCAGCTGCCGCCTGCCATCTCTCGTAGTTTCGATCAGTTCGCCCGCTGAATAGCCAGACAATTCGGATCCATCGGTCAAATCCCGGACAATAAGGCCGAGCTGTTGTTGCTGAAACTTCTCGTCGAGAACGATGAAAACGGCTCCGGAGCCATCCTTCAAGAAGCAAAACGGAATCTGGAGGCTGCTGTTTTCGATCACCCACCGCGGCTGCGGCGGCAGGATGACGTAAAGGCTCCAGGCGATGAACCCGAGAAAGGCGGCGAAGAGCGTCCAGGCGAAAAGGCGGAGAACGGTCTTGAATCGGAGTGAGCGAAGCATGACTACTTCCGTCCTTGATAAGCGCAACGACACAATGCCCATCCGGCATCCTGATGGGGATTCTCATCAGAAAGGCAGACGCAGCCACCGGCGAAGCTTATCCGGCAACGATTCTTCCCTAAGCGCGCGGTCAGGATCATACCTGGTTACGACAACTCTATCGTCGCTGTCGAAGCCGATGTGGATACTCACCTTGCCGGCCCTCCACGACGTCCAAGTTTCTACGTCCTTGTACTTTGGAATTCCATAATTCCCTCCCACGCCGCCTTCGTACATCCAACTGACTGGTTCATGTCCAGGCGGGCCATAGTTGCCGGGTGGTCCAAGAATCTCTTCCACTTCAATCGGGGTCATGCCGTGTTTGATTCTGTCGAATCTTTCGCGGCCGATGTGATGGCATGGCGCGGTGGCGGCAAGAAATCCTGCATATCCCAGCCCAAGGCAGGCAAAGGAGACAAGCGCAAGCAGGAGTCGCTTCCGCATTAGCTTCATGATGCTAATGGTAATAAAGCCGCAGAAGGGTGAACAATATCAACTCGGAATGCCGTAGGCCCGAATGGCGCGGCGCCAATCTCGGCTAATACGCCGCGCGCGCCGAATAAGGTGCGCGCGCGCCGCCGCGCAATGCAATCTATAAGAAGAAAGAAGTCAAGACACCTTCTACGGGAACGCCCAGAATCTTTTTTGATTTCTTGAGGGGCATCCTTACCCTGAGGCAACCGGTGCGTCCTGCCGGGGGCTTTGGTGGCGTCGCCTACCAGAGTGGCGCCGGCGTACGTGTCGTTGGCAACGTGTCGTTGGCAACGTGTCGTTGGCAACGTGTCGTTGAGCAAACCCATCGTTGGGCAACGAGGTCGGTGTCCCGATTCGCTTCTCGTGCGGCATCTTCTACGGCGGGCGATCGAGTCGCCCAAGCACCTATCGGGGACTCCCCGGAGGGGTCCATGAAGATCATCGAGCGTAGCGGGCGAGGGCGGGTTCATTCAATCCACGGGGACTCCGCACCAGGCGGGTCCAGCATTGCGCTAGGAACTCCGCCCCCACGCGTATGCACAAGTCGCTTAGCGGGACGGCACAGCCGCGGCACTGGCGGCATCGGCCACGCCTACCCATTCCGGACGATACGCACTGCCGTTTTTCCATAGGCCCCACAGCGTCGCGGCCAGGCTGCGGGCAACATTGCGCCGCGCCAGCCGCACGCTCAGGCCTTGTTCAAGCCACCTCCTATGCTGGTCGGCAAACGGGTTGTTTCCTTGAGCGATCGCCGACTTCGCCGCACCAAGGATCATGCACTTCAACCGTCGCTGGCACTGCAACGGCACATGCAGCCGCTCGGGACCCTTGCCGCTGCGGCGCCGTTGCAGACCAATCCCCAAATACTTCCACAACTTCGCCTTGCCCGCGAACCGCCAGGGCGTGTCCAGGTAGGTGTAGAACGTCGCCGCACGCACCCAGCCCACTCCCGGCACTTCCTCAAAGCGGCGCACGACTTCGATCTTCTTGGCGTCAGCTTGCAGTCGTCGCCGCATCTGTTCCTCTTGCTCCACCGCCAGATCATAACCTCGCCACAACAACTTCACGTCGGCACGCAAGCAAGTTTCGTCAGGCAGCCGCTGCAATAAGGCCGGCCGCTCTTCGGTTCGGACAAAAGCGTTTTCGCGAATCATCACGCCGAAACGGCGAAACAAACTGCTGATCCGCAAGCCTTCACTGACCCGCCGCCGCACGCGGTCGTGGTACAAACCAAAAAACGCTTTCGCATCAATAAGTTAGGGAGATCAAAATCGGGAAAAGCGGGGGCTTTCTCTTCTAGGCTTGGGCATACGGACAATTCCAGGGGTGTACCGGTGCAAAACGTGCCGCTCGAGAGAAACGAAATCCTGAACCCATTTGCTACCAAGTACTTGTGAATGTGCCCTCGACGTGCACGATTTTCTGCCGGGACGTCTAGAAGCGCAGGAGGTGTCACCTTGCGGCACCCTAGAATTGGGCGCTTTGTGACAGTCCGCAAATGGGTAAGTCATTTGCCGTTGTCGATTTGCCGTAATATCGCCTGCACGGCCGTAGGAATGTCGGCGGCTGTCACTTCATACTGTCGGAGATTGGCGGGATTAGCGCGGCTGGGAAGGAAACAGGTCAAGTGAATTCCTTCAGACACTTTCTCTTGCTGCTCGCCGACGGCCCCACGCGCTTTTAAGAGCGCCAACGGGTCGCCGGAAGTCGGTAGTCCAAAAGCTGGTGTGCGCTCGTTCGAATTCCACGAGCTGGGCACCACGCCGGTCGGCGCGGGCGCCACGTCGCGCGGCACGGGCACGACGGTCGGCGCCTTACCTGCATTATCCTTCGTGGTGTTGGTGAGCTGCCAGTTCGGGCCGGTCTGCGGGTCGCCGATGGTCAGGGGCTTCGTGGTCGGCATTTGCGTGTTATTGACGAGACCCGCGGGCGTGTTGTTGGATTGCGTAAGCGGCGTCGGAGCAACAGCGCTTTGGGCTTTCGTAGGCTGCGGTGGCAAGGGTTGACCGTTGATTCCAGGCGGATTCACCGGGCCCATCAAAGGGTCGCCGGCCGTGTGCTGCGGATTGCGGCAACCCGAGGCCACGATCGTCAAGCCAACAAAGGCCCAGACGCACCCGCGCCTGCGGCTATTCCATTGGCTCGTTTTTCCCGGATTATGCTCTTTACGCATATTGACCTGAGCGCGTTGCTTCCTAGATTGAGCAAACTCCAATAGAAAATCATCGTCGTCCCGCGCGGCGATCTTTAGTCCATTTCGAGATTTTCCGCAATGCCATCTGTAGCTTCGGCCTCACCCAAGATCGCGGTAATCGGCGGCGACGGCATCGGTCCCGAAGTGATCGAGCAGGCCATCCGCGTCGCCGACAGGGCGCTTCGAACGGAAGACGTGCGCTATGTCTGGAACCCTCTGCCTTGGGGCTCGGCCTTCTACAGGGAGACGGGCCGTATCATTCCCGACGATGGCTGGGATTTGCTTCAGAGCCACGACGCCATCTTCATGGGCGCCGTCGGCGCGCCCGATCTTCCCGATACGGTCACGCTCCAGGGCCTGCTCTTGCCTTTGCGGCGCAAGTTCGATCTTTACCTCAATCTGCGGCCGGCATATTTATTCGACGGCGTCGAATCTCCCCTGCGCGACAAGACGCCCGGCAGCATCGACATGCTCGTCTACCGCGAGAACACCGAGGGAGAATACGCGCCCGTCGGCGGCCGGATCTACGTTGGCATGCCGGAAGACACCGCGATTCAAAGCGCAATCTTCACGCGCCGGGGCTGCCGCCGCATCATGCGCGCCGCCTTCGAAGGCGCCCGGCGACGAAAAAAGAAGCTTACGTCGATCACGAAGTCAAACGCCCAGGCGTTCGGCATGGGCCTGTGGGACGATGTGTTTCGTGAGACGGCTTCGGAATATCCCGACATCGAGACGCATTCGCTCTTGGTCGACGCCGCCGCCATGGATTTCATCCGCAAGCCCGAAAGCTTCGACGTGGTGGTGGCCAGCAACCTCTTCGGCGACATCCTCACCGACCTGAGCGCCATCATCACCGGCAGCCTGGGTCTGGCCGCCAGCGCCAACATCAACCCCGAACGCATTTATCCAAGCATGTTCGAGCCGGTGCATGGCTCCGCGCCCGACATCGCCGGCAAGGGAATCGCCAATCCGCTGGCAGCGATTTTATCGGTCAAGATGTTGCTGGAACACCTCGGGCAGATTATGGCAGCAGCTGCTATTCAACGAGCGGTAGCGGCAGTATTAAGAGCCCGCAAGGTGCGCACGCCGGATTTGGGCGGCAAGGCCACCACGACGGAAATGGCGGAGGCGGTCCTGGCGGCCCTGTAAAATGCTAGACTAATCGCGAACGCCCGCGCGGTTTCTATTGCATATCTTTCTTCTCGGTGAGCGGAACATGTCCACCCCAGACGAGGTGCTGGCTTGCAATCAGCGAGGAATTGCCGAGGCCAGGGAGGGACGCTGGGACGGCGCCGCGGAGTGGTTTCGCAAGGCCATCGAGTTCATGCCCGAAGCGCCGGCCGCCCACAACAACTTGGGCAACGTCTATTTCTTCCAGGGTAAGCTTGCCGAGGCGGTCACGTGTTACCGAAGGTCCCTGCAACTCCTGCCGGACGATCCGCACACGCTCAACAACCTCGGCAACACGCTGCGCCAGCTGGACCAGCTCGACGAGGCGATCTCCTGTGGGCGGCAGGCCATCGCTCTGCAACCCAGTTACGCCCAAGCGTACAGCAATCTCAGCATCGCTCTTTTGGCCAAAGGCGAGCTGGATGAGGCGCTCCTCCTATGCCGGCAGGCCCTTCAGCTGCAACCCGAATTCGCTGAGGCCCATAACAACACCGGACTCATCTTGCAACGCCTGGAACGCTGGGACGAGGCGGCGACCAGTTTTCGCGAAGCGCTGCGACTGCGGCCCGATCTCGTCGAGGCGCACATCAGCCTCGCCAATTTATGTTGGCGCAACGACCTGTTCGACGAAGCCATCGCCCATTGCGATGAAATCCTCCGCCTGAAGCCGAGCCTCGGCGTGGGCCACACCATCTACGGCGCCGTGCTTTTCAAGCTGGGCCGCTTCGACGAAGCCAGGGCCCGCTTCGACCAGGCGATCCGCGTGCAACCCGACCTTGCCGAAGCGCATTTCAATCGGGCCCAACTTTGGCTACAGCGCGGCGACTTCCAAGAAGGATGGCGCGAGTACCGCTGGCGTTGGAAGTGCAAGGACTTTGTGGTACGCGCGTCGCAGCGACCCTACTGGGACGGCAGCCCTCTTGCAGGCAAGACCATCCTCTTGTGCGTGGAGCAGGGGCTGGGCGACACCATGCAGTTCATCCGCTACGCGCCGCGGGTGAAGCAACAAGCGGCCCGGGTCATCCTCGCCTGCTCCAAGGCGCTTATCCCGCTTCTGAGCCGCGCTCCGGGCATCGATCAGGTTGTGGCCCAGGACGGCGACATCCCGAAGGTCGACACGCACGTGCCGCTCCTGAATCTGCCCTATCATTTCAAGACCACGCTGGACACGATTCCAAAGCGGGTTCCGTACCTCTTCGCGGATGAGACGCTCGTGGCGCGCTGGCGGGGCGAGCTGACCGCCTTTCCCGGCTTCAAGGTCGGCATCGCATGGAAGGGAGGAATCCAACATCCCCTCGACAAGACCCGTTCGATTTCGCTGGACCATTTCGCTCCCCTGGCACAAGACGGCGTTCATTTGCTGAGCTTGCAGAAGGGGCCCGGCACCGAGCAGTTGGAGGCGATCAATGGCCGGTTCACCGTGGCCAATCTGGGCCGCTGGCTCGACGAAGCATCGGGCGCGTTCATGGACACGGCGGCGGTGATGAAGGGCCTCGACCTGATCATCACCGCCGACACGTCGATCGCGCATCTGGCCGGAAGCCTCGGCGTGCCGGTGTGGGTGGCCCTTGCTTTCGTCGCCGACTGGCGCTGGCTGCTCGACCGTGACGACAGCCCTTGGTATCCGACCATGCGGCTGTTCCGCCAAAATGCGCCTGGAAACTGGGAAGACGTTTTCGCGCGCATGGCGGCCGAGCTGGCCTTGCTCGTCAAGAACGTTCACCGGCCGCTGTCGGTGCCAATTGAGATTTCCCCGGGGGAGCTGATCGACAAAATCACGATTCTGGAAATCAAGCGTGCGCGCATTACCGATTCGGCCAAGCTCGCCAACGTGATCGCGGAATTGGGAATCTTGGCGGCCGCACGCGACCGGACCGTCGCGTCGTCGCCCCAGCTAACCGAGCTGACCGCGGCGATCAGAAAAGTGAACGAGGCCCTTTGGGAAGTGGAAGACGCCATTCGCGTCTGCGAGCGTTCCAAGAACTTTGGACCGGGCTTCATCGACCTGGCGCGCTCGGTCTATCGCCACAACGACCACCGGGCCGATATCAAGCGGCAAATCAACGAGCTTCTGGGGTCCAAGCTGATTGAGGAAAAATCGTATTCGAATTGATCGTATTGGAAGTGAGGGAGCGAAAAAATCGGCCGCCCGCGCGGCTAGGGGAGCTGCGCGGGGGCCGGGCCTGGGCGCCAGCCTGTTCCCATAGAAAGATCCGCTTTCGGCTGAGGAACACAATCGAGGCGTGTCGCTGGGCGAGGTCGCGGTCTCTTCGCGGATTACGGACCTCGCTATTGTTACCACGCGCGCGGAAAAAAGACAAGACAATTTCCTTAAATACTACCTTTTTTCTACCTGGTTCGGCGGCGCTTGCGAAATCCACCCTGGTGAACCAAGGCGGACTAGAATGTCCACTCTTCAGCGACGAGGCCGGCATAATGTCTAAGCCTGCAATCGGAGCCTTGCAACTCGACTTTCTCCCTGACGGCGTCGCCCGCCTCACTTTCGACCAACCTGGCAGCAAGGCCAACACGCTCGGCCAGGTTGTCTTCGCTGAACTGGAGAACGCGCTCAAGAACCTTGAGAGCCGCAAAGACCTTCGTGGCTTGATCTTCGGCAGCGCCAAGCCCGGCATGTTCATTGCAGGCGCCGACCTGAAAGAGCTGGCCAGTCCAAACATCACTGCGGAGCAGACCCGACAGCTGGTGCAGCGCGGTCTCGACATCTTCGGTCGCTTCGAAAACCTTCCCTATCCCACGGTCGTTCTCATCGACGGCGCCTGTATGGGCGGCGGCCTCGAGCTGGCACTCACGTTTGACTATCGACTGGCTGGCTCGCACCCCAAGGTTGAAATCGGACTTCCAGAAGTGAAGATCGGTCTAATCCCCGGCTGGGGCGGCACGCAGCGGCTCAGCCGCGTCATCGGCCCCGCGCCCGCGATCGAGCTGATTTGCGCCGGCGACAGCGTAAACGCTCAAAAGTCCCGCGAACTTGGCCTATGTTGGGACGCGGTCCCGAGCGACCAGCTGGAGACCGAGGCGGTGCGTCTAATCTCGTGGTCACGCGAGAGTGGCGACTGGAAGCTGCAGCGCCTGAGAAAACGACAACCCGTCGGCCTAAGCGATGATCAGTTGTCATTTGCTTTCCGCGTGGCGAGGGGAGCGGTCGAGGCCAAGACAAAGGGCCAGTTTCCCGCACCGCTGGCCGCGCTCGACGCTATCGCGAAAGGATGCAACCTGCCGCTGAAGGACGGGCTGCGCATCGAAACGGAGCGCTTCGTTCCGCTGGTCGGCAGCCCGATTTCGCGCAACCTGATCGCGCTCTTCTTCATGACGCAACAACTCCAAAAGGATACGGGTGTCGCCGACACGAAGATTCAGCCGCGCAGCGTCCAGCAGGTGGGCGTCATAGGCGCCGGCATCATGGGCGCTAGCATCGCGGGGGCTCACATCCGGCGCGGCGTGCCGACATTGTTACTGGATGTCTCCCGCGAAGCACTCGACAAGGGATTGGCTGCAATCACCAAGGTGCACGCAGGCCGAGTCGAGGCAGGCAAGCTTGGCCAAGCCGATCTGCTCAAGGCCATGAGCCTGCTGACCACGACCACGAACCTCGCTTTGATGGCCGACCGCGACGTGGTGATCGAGGCCGTGGTGGAAAACGAGCAGCTCAAGAAGGATTTGTACGGTGAGTTGCAAAAGCATTTGCACGCGGACGCGATTCTGGCGTCCAACACGTCCACGATCTCGATTTCGCGGATGGCGGAATCGGTCAAAAATCCAGCCAATTTCGCCGGCATGCACTTCTTCAATCCCGTCGATCGCATGCAACTCGTGGAAGTCATTCGCGGCGACAAGACTAACGACGTCACTGTGGCCATGCTGGTCGCCCTGGCCAAGCGCATCGGCAAAAGTCCGATTGTCGTCCGCGATTGTCCGGGGTTTCTCGTCAATCGCATCCTGTTTCAGTACCTGAACGAGGCCATGGTGATGCTCGAAGAAGGCGCCGACGCGCGCGCCCTCGACAAGGCGGCAACCACGTTCGGCATGCCCATGGGTCCAATCACGCTCAGCGACGTGGTTGGCCTGGACACGTGCCTCTACGCCGGTCAGGTAGTGAACACAGCATTTGCGGAACGCGCGGCATCGACCGGCATCCTCGATGAACTGGTCGAGGCAGGCCGAATGGGGCAGAAGTCCGGGGCCGGCTTTTACAGCTATGCCAAGGGCTCGCGCGGCGTTGACGATCCGGCGTTGAAAGCGTTTTTGGATAGATGCGGCAAGGGACAGCGGACGCATTCTCAGGAGGAAATCACCGATCGCTTGTTTCTGCCGATGCTCGTCGAAGCCAGCCTCGTCTTGGCGGAAGGCATCGTCCGTGAACCGGCGGATGTCGACATGGGCTTGATTCTCGGCATTGGGTTTCCGACATTCCGCGGCGGCCTATTGCGCTGGGCGGACGCGATTGGGCTGGACAAGGTGTTGGCAAGTTTGGCGAAATATGAGCGCCTCGGCCCGCGCTTTAGACCCACGGAGCAGATGCGCCGCTTCGCGGCCGAGAAAAAAGGATTCTATCAATAACTGCTTGCGGTTTAGCGCGCCCCCGAACGTAGGTGCGAAGCCGCGAGCGGTGAGAGGGGACGGATCCCAGCATGGCCAACTTCTATGGGCATTTCACAACGTCTGCGGTCCTGGCAGCAGGCTACGGAGCCGCAGGCGCGTGGTATGGGCACTTCGATTGGGGCGTGGTCGCGCTTGCTTCCGGGTTGACCACCATCGGAGGGCTGACTCCCGATCTCGACAGCGACAACAGCACGCCCGTGCGCGAGTTGTTCGCCCTTGCCGGCGCGGTCTTTCCGCTGTTCCTCATTCCAAGATTACGGCGCATGGGGCTTACGCTTGAGGAGGGCCTGGCGATCATGATCGGGGCCTATCTTTTCATCCGCTACGGCCTTTCCTATGTCCTCAAGCGCGTAAGCGTCCACCGCGGCATGTTTCACAGCATCCCGGCGCTCATCATTTCCGGGCTCGCGGTTTACAACGTCTACCACAACGACGATCGACGCCTGCGCCTGTACATGGCCGGCGGCATGATGCTGGGCTTCCTATCGCACCTGATTCTTGATGAAATCTTCGCCGTGGACTTGCGAGGCTTGCCCCGTTTCAAGAGTTCTTTCGGCACGGCGCTAAAATTGACTTCGTCTTCCTGGCGGGCGACGATGTTTTGTTACTCTCTGCTGTTCCTTCTCGGCAGCATGGCGTGGCTGGAGGACCGCGATGACTCACGTAAAGCGAATCACCACGTCGCGATTCGCCGGCAACTACAATTGAAGGAACGCTGGTAGCGGCAACGTCTAGCGAAGCAATCCATACTTCACGAGCGCCTCGCGCATTTTCGTCTCGCCGGCGCCGTCCATTGGGCACATCGGCAGACGCAACTCGCCGGTGTCGCGGCCCAGGAGCTTCATTGCCGTCTTGATGGGGATCGGGTTGGTGGCTGCGCCCAGCAAATCACGGCACAACGGGAAGAGTTTGCGATGCCAGGTGAGCGCTTCGGCGACCTTGCCGGCTTCGAAAGCGCGCAGAAGCGCCTTCATGTCGCGCGGCACGATATTGCCGACGACTGACACCACGCCGCGGCCGCCGATGGACAAGAGCGGCAAGGTGAGACTATCGTCGCCGGATAGAAGCGTGAGATCACATAATGCTGCAATATGCGACGCCTGGTCCATGGAGCCGGTCGACTCTTTGATGGCGACGATGGTCGGCAGCTTCGCCAGACGCGCGATGGTTTCGGGCAAGATGTTGGAGCCGGTGCGCCCGGGAATGTTGTAAAGCACGATGGGCAAATCCACCGCCTCGGCGATGGCGGCGAAATGGCGAAAGTAGCCTTCCTGCGTCGGCTTGTTGTAGTAGGGTCCGACCTGAAGGCTGCCGTCGGCGCCGGCCTCCTTGGCGAACTTGGTGAGCCGGATAGCTTCGTCGGTGCTGTTCGACCCCGTGCCGGCCATTACCTTGATGCGGCCACGCGCCCGTTCGATCACGGCGGCCATGACGCGCTCGTGCTCCTCATGATCGAGCGTCGGCGACTCGCCCGTGGTGCCAACGGGCGCTAGACAGTCGGTGCCCATCTCGACGTGCCAGTCGACCATCCGGCCCAGTGCGTCGAAATCAACCGCGCCGTTCTTGAACGGCGTGATGATCGCCACGGTAAGCCCCGCGAACAGTTCACCCTTAGTCGTCATGTCGCCCCCGTCGGTTGGATCGTGAGAACGTTCCTATTGTAGTCCTTGAGCCCGAAGCGCTAGCACTAGCGAGGGCATTTGACGCGGCCCCTCGCTTGCGCTTCGGGCTTAATCAGTCCTTGCGTTTCTTGCGATTTGCCGCATACGCCTTTTCCAGCCGCGTCGTAAGATCGCCGAGCCGATCCATCAGACGCTTCGGCTTGCGCGGCGGATGGGCGGCGAGCGCGTAGCACGTTAGGAGCGGCAGGAATACGGTGGAATCGAGATAGCACGTCACCGTGTCCGGGAGCATATCGGGATCGACCTTGCCCCAGGTCATCGCTTCTTGCGGCGTGGCCCCGGAGAGGCCGCCGGTGTCGGGGCGGGCGTCGGTCACCTGGAGGAAGTAATCGTGCCCCGCTTCGTCAAGGCCGAGGACTTCTTGGATTTGCGGCTCCGTTTGCAGAAGGAAGTTCTTGGGTGAGCCGCCGCCCAAGATGAAGACGCCGCTCCTGCCCGAACGCTTGGCGTCCCAGACGATGGCCGCCGACTGGTTGACGTCGCGCAACGGATCGATGCGCAACTTCGAGCCATCGAGTTGCAGTGCGGCCAGGTTCATGCCGATGGAGCTGTCCCCCGGCGAGGACGTGAAAATCGGCACGCCACAGCGATAGGCGGCCGCCACCAAGCTGCGATGTTTTGGGCCGGCGTCGTCCTCGCGCGCCGACAGGTATTTGCCGACGAGGTGGTGAAACTCCGCAGTTCCGAAAGTCTTCTGAAAGGCGTCGCCGCGGCAAAGCACGCGATAAAAGCGGTCGGTGCCGAGCAGATTCTCGTAATCGAAGACAATGTCGTAAATGCGAATGACCTGATTTTTGCGCAGCTCCAGATCGTCAAGTCCGGGCCGCGATTGGTGCATGTCCATGCCCAGGGCGAAGTGGGTGTCGTGATAGAGGTTGGCCCCGGTGCTGATCATCCAGTCGATGAATCCGGCCTCGACCAAGGGGACAAGGCATGAGATTCCCAGCCCGGCGGGGGTGAGCGCGCCCGAGAGCGCGAGTCCGACCGTCGTCTTCTCATTGAGAAGCTTGGTGGTGAATAGTCGGCAGGCTTCGCGGAGCCGGCCGGCGTTGTAAGACAAGAACGCCTCTTCCACGACTTGCGGAAGAGGCGTTGTGCCGGTGAGGGCGGGCGGATCGATGCGCTTGTGGCTGATCTTGTGCAGATACCTAAGCTGATTCTGGTGCTGATTCTTGGCGTGCTTTTTCATGCCCTCAAGTTACAGATTGCCAAGCCCGCAGGCGAGCGCAGCGAGCCTGCGGGGTACCGCGGTACCCCGCAGGCTCGCTGCGCTCATCCGCGAGCTTGGGGTCGCGCGCGCCTCTTCTTCTTGCTTCTCTTTCTCTACGGCCGGGGGCAGCCCGCCGCGGCCACTCAGTCCCTGAATAGCCGCCTTGGGCAAGGCGCGCATCAATTCATCGGGCACCAACACTTGCATGCGTGTGGTCGAACCATCGGCTTGAATCTGAATGCTCTGGAGCAAATTCTGAATCTGAGCGATGGGGAAATCAGGCATGGGCGGAATCATTTTCAGCGCGTTGAGGGCGTTGTCGCGCTGGTTGGCGATGGACTTGACCATGTTCATCGCCTGTTGCGCGTCCGTTGCGGCGAGCTTCAATTCCACGTCGAGGGCGTTTTGCGAGCGCGTCACGTGGGCGGCGACTCCCTCCGGTTGAGCGCCCAGCACGAAGCCCAGCACTTGCTTGAGGTCGTCAGGGAACGAGCCCAAGAGGAGTCCGCACGCCTTATCCGGGACCTTCACCAGATCGGCCTGCAGTTTACCTTTGGCGACGCTGTCTTGCTTCTTGTCGCGGATGGCGAGCGCCTTGTCGATCAGCTCGCCGTGCTTGCCCTGGTTGTTCTCGTAGCCGACGAGCAAAAGCTCGGTGTCGCCCACGAAGGCGACCACCGGCGGTCTATTTTGCGGATCATGTACAAGGATGCTCTCGTTGGCCGGGCCTTTGACCTCCTTCGTCTCAACGCCCAGACTCTTGAACAGTTCCAAGAGCCCGGAACGACTCACCTTGCCGCTGACGCGCACGTAGATTTCGCTGTTGCGGTTTTCTTTTTGGGCAAAGGCGAAGGCCACGCGGTCGATCTGCACGTTGCCCAGCAATTCCAAATGTTTGTAGATCTCTTCCTTTATGTTCTTGGGAATCAGCTTGAAAAGGGCGGGGTCGTAGCCGATGCGCGTCGACTGGGGGCTGCCCACAAGACGGGTGTCGAGAGCGCCGACGAGCGTGGCCGAGGCCGGGAACCAGGAAAACGCCTCGTCGCGCAGCTTGCCGGGCGCCGGATCGGCCGGGGGGTTCTTGCCGTCGGCCAGCGCCAAAGCGCGCTCGGCGTATTTCTTAGCGAAGCCGTGCTTATCTAGAGCGATCCTGCCGGCGGCGACGTCCTCGACGACCTTGCGGCCACGCGCGTAATCGGCGTCTTTCTTCCAGTTTGCAGCTTCCTCGCCGAAAAGACGCAGGGCCATGAGTTGACCGATCTGGTCCTTGCCGGTCTTTGGCTCCCGACCGGCCACGTCTGCGAGACTCTTGAAATCACTGGCGATCCCGCGCGTTTGAAAGTAGTCCGACGGCGGCGCGAGCGAAACGGCGTCCACGCTCTGACCGGCCGCGCTCAATATGAGGATCAACAACAACTCCTGAGCGCCGAGACCAAACATGGCAGAGCCTCGCAAGGGGAAACGAAAGTGCGTTCGAAGTCAATCATAAGCAGTACCTCGCGGGCGACCACCCTAGTTTCATGGACGCAACAGATGGGACGGCGCCCGCGCTCGCCGCTGGCTCGCGGCTAAACGGGTGCTATATCAACACGATGGTTGTTTCTCGCGATGATCTTGCGGAACAGTATCTCGCGCAGTTGCCGTATTCGCCTTATCCGGTTCAAGAGGAGGCACTGCTCTCTTGGTTCACCGTCGAGCAGGGCGTCCTAGTTTGTGCGCCGACGGGTATGGGCAAGACGTTGATCGCCCAAGCGGCGCTCTTTGAAGCGCTGCACACGGGGCGAGTCGCATACTACACGACGCCGTTGATCGCGCTTACGGAGCAAAAGTTCCAGGAGATGCAGGCGAGTGCCGTCCGTTGGGGATTTCGCGCAGACGACGTCGGTCTGGTTACCGGCAACCGCCGCGTCAATCCTGAGGCCCGCATTCTGGTCGTGGTCGCGGAAATCCTGCTCAATCGCCTTCTGCATCCGGCGGCTTTCGATTTCGAGCGCGTCTCTTCGGTCGTCATGGACGAATTCCACAGCTTCCGCGATGCGGAGCGTGGCATCGTTTGGGAATTGTCGCTCGCCATGTTGCCGGCGCACATTCGCCTCTTGCTGCTCTCCGCGACGGTCGGCAATTCGGCGGAATTCCTCAACTGGCTCCAGCACTGTCATGGCCGCAAGCTTCAGCTTGTCGAAAGCAAGGAACGCAAGGTGCCGCTGACCTACCAGTGGGTGCCGGATCAGTTCTTGACGGAGCAGTTGGTGCTGATGGCGAAGGGCGATAGCCACACGCGGCGTATGCCGGCTTTGGTATTCGTTTTCAACCGCGACGAATGCTGGAGCTTGGCCGAGCAGCTCAAAGGACTGCCGCTTTTGCAGGAAAACCAGAAGGCGCCCTTGCACGCGGAGATCAACAAACTCGATTGGACGCAGGGCATCGGCCCGAAGATGAAGCAGATGCTGCACCGGGGCGTCGGCGTCCATCATGCGGGGCTGTTGCCCAAATATCGGCGCGTGGTCGAGGATTTGTTCGCGCGCAAGCTGCTTGCCGTGACCATCTGCACGGAAACCCTGGCCGCGGGGATCAACTTGCCGGCGCGGTCGGTCGTCATTGCCTCGCTCGTCAAGGGACCGGGCGGCAGGGAGAAGCTGATCGACGCCAGCAGCGCTCAGCAGATTTTCGGCAGGGCAGGCCGGCCGCAATTCGATGATCGCGGCTACGTCGTCGCGCTGGCGCATGAGGACGACGTCAAAATTCTGCGCTGGAAAGAGAAATTCGACGCGATCCCCGAGACGACGCGCGATCCGGGACTGCTCAAGGCGAAGAAGGATCTCAAGCGCAAGAAACCGACCCGCAGCGACACGCGGATGTATTGGAGCGAAGGCCAGTTCAAGCAGCTTCAGGCCGCCCCACCGGGCAAACTCTACAGCAAGGGTGCGATCCCGTGGCGGCTTCTGGCATACCTTTTGAAAATCTCGCCGGAAGTGTCGCGCGTGCGCGGCGTTATTCGCAAGCGTCTGATGGACGAGCCGCGCATCAAGGCCCAGGAAGCGTGGCTCGAACAGATGCTGTTGATCCTCGCCAAAGGCGGCTTCGTCACGTTGAGTCCGGAACCGCCCAAGCCGGAGGAGCAATCACCGTCCCCGTACAGGGCGACCATGGCTACGCCGACGGCGGAACTCGACAAGCTTCTGGTGTTTCGCAGCATTCATCCTCTTTATGCGGCGTTTCTGTTGCAGCATCTGGGGATCGCCAATCGCGAGGAGCGTTTGCAGGCGCTGGAAAGCGTGCTGGAGATGCCGAAGCCGCTCCTGCGATATGTGCGGGTGCCGTTTCCCGAAGAGTTGCCGCCGGGGCCTTTGGCGCAGACGCGCCTCGACGAGGAGTTGATCCGCCGCGGCCTGATGCTCGCCAAGCCTGAGCCGCAACCGGGCGACGAGGAAGAGGAGGAGCCATGGTACGACGAGCCGCCGGAGCGTCCCCCGACGTTGGCCGAGAAATTGCGGCTGCTGTTCGACGCGCTCTATCCCGAGGTGGGTGATCTGAACACGCAATCGGTTTGGGCCGCCGGCGAATTGCTGCGTTTCGGCGGCAACTTCAACCGCTACGTGCAGTCGCGCGACCTGGTGAAGCAAGAGGGCATCGTCTTCCGCCACCTGTTGCGGCTAATCCTGCTTTGCGGCGAGTTCGCCCAGGTGACGCCGGCGGACATCATGCCGGAAGCCTGGCAAGCCGAGATGCGGGAGATCGCGGAGCGCCTTACCGCCAGCTGCCGCGAGATCGACCCGGCGAGCACGGAAGAGATGATCGAACGGGCCCACGCGGCGGATGTAGTGGAGGGGGAGACGAAGTGATGAGATACAAATCGCAGCAAAATGGTTTGCGCTGCGCTCGGGGGTGGACAGCCGCGCAAACCATTTTTGAGGAGTTTTGACTTAAGGCCTTTGCACGACGAGGGATAATGGTTTGCGCGCTAGCCCTGCAAACCATTCCGCGCGGTGCTGGCCCAGGGTTTGATGTCGCTGCCAGGGACCCGCGAAAGCGTGCAGAAGGACAAGAGGCTTGGCGCTTCACATGCCAGCGCTCCAAATCCTATCACAGCGATTATGGATAAAAGACCTACGGTGAACTCAAGGCCTTGTCTGCCGTCGATCCACCCGATCTCAAAGCGCGACAAATGAAAAAACTGATCGAGCAAAAACTGCGGCTCCAGAAAAAAACAAAAGGGCGCCGATCATGACCAGCGCGCGATCCTTCAAGCACAAGCTCTCCAAGGTATTCCGCAATTGGGAAAATGAAAGGGACGATGCCGCTCTGTGTGAGGTCGAGGAATTACGCAACGCCTGGCCAGGCAATGCCTATTTGCAGGTACTTTGGGCGAGCCTGGTGCAGCTTCAAGATCAACCTACGCATGAATTGGACGAGGCAAAGGAAGCGCTCCGGCAAGCGGCCGAACTCGATCGCAGTTCGCCGGCGCCATTGATTGAACTCGGTCACTACCTCGACAACGTCGAAGACGATCCTAAGGCTGCATCCATGGCTTTCGCGCAGGGCATAATCGTGGCACGACGATTGTTGGTCGACGGTTTGCTCGGTAACGCGAAGGCATTGCTTCAACTCAAAAAGCGGGATGAAGCGCTCACCCTTGTCATGGAGGCCCTCCGCTCAAATCTTATAAACTCGCCCCTGCCGCACCGGCTCGATCTTGCTCGCTTCCACGTCGAAGCGGTCCGGATAATGGTGAATCTTCATCTTGGAGCGGATTTCTTTCGGCAGCCCCAAGAGCTTCTCATAGGGCGTATGCAGGAAGCCGCCGCTGGCTTCGTGGAGGATGAAGTCGGCGCCGGCCAACCAGTCGATCAGCGTCGGGTCGAAAGCGGTGTCGGCGCTGAAGCCAAGGGTGCGGCCGGCGGCGGCGATCTTGAGGGCCGTGGTTGGGATGTTGTGCAGCGTCATGCGGGCGGCGATCGAGAAGGGGCCGACCTGCACGGGTTGCTCCAGGCCCAGCGGCATCCAGTTGTAGAACTCTTCGGGCGTGTGCAGAAGCGGCGGTTGGCCCACGTCCTCAATCGTGCACTCCATGCTCGCGCTCAAATGGCCCGGCCAGAGCTTGCCGGCCACGTCGGCATGGGCAATTAGCGTTGGCCGAGTCTTCAAGACATAGCGATAGAAGAAGAGCAAACCTTCCATTCCGGAAGCATGATCGGCGTGGAGGTGGGTGAGAACGGTTGCCTGGAGGTCATTGATCTTGAGCGACAAACCGGCGGCTTGGGTGGCTTCCCGAAAAATCTTGCGGATGGGATGGGGGCAATCGATGAGCAGCCATTGCCCCTCGGCTTCGAGCGCGAAGCAGGACGAATAGTAGCGCGAGGAGAAAGCGTTGCCGACACCCAGGACCAAGATTCGCATGCCAGACATGGAGTCCCTCGCTGGGACTCATTTTACCCGCACCCAGCGGGGACACACAATACAGCGTTTAGCCGCGAGCCTGGGGCGAGCGCGGACAGAGAGTGTGCCAACGGCGCGACGGTCGCGCTCGCCGTTGGCTCGCGGCTAAACAATCATGCGGCGCATTAGCAGCAGCCGCAGCAGATCGGCGAGTTGTTCATGAACATGCAGCAGGTGCAGCCGGCCTTGAGCATGCTGGTCATGCAGTCGCAGCAGGACTGTATCATGTCGCAGCAGGCCTTGTCGCCGGAGGTGCACGTGATGCAAACGCCCTTGTCGGTCATCTCGCATTTGCACATGCCCATGGTGAGGTTGCAGGTGCAGACGCACATGCCGTTCATCATCATGCAGCAGCTGCACATGCCGCCCGCCAGCATGGTGCAAAGGTTCTGCATCATGCTGCAGGCCATCTTGTCGTCGCAGGTGCACATGATCTTCATGCCGCCCTGGCACTTCTCCATCTTGAACGTGCAGCGGGGGACCATGAGCCAGTTGGTCCCGCTCGGCATGGTGGCGGGGTTGGCCATGCCCGGCATTCCCAAGCCGGCCATGTTCATACCCGGCATGCTCATCCCTGTTCGTTCCATCATCATGCTCGCCATTGTGCACACTCCTTTATGGAAAAAGGCACTGAACTGCCAAAAGTCCCAGTCGCTCAAACTGCATTCCGTCCGCGCTCGCCGTTGGCTCGCGGCTAAACGTCCGCAGAATCGGCAAAAGCGGATAAATATACGCAGGTTAACTACCCCGATAAAATAACTAATTTCGGAACCAAAGTAAGCCCTTTTTTGGAAAAAAGGCGAAAAAAAATCCCCGCACACTTTCTTCCGGATCGAAGATTGAAAGAACCGCCGCCGTCCTTGACTTTGATGGTCCAGTCATTCATAATAAAGACGATAAGATTAGTGATGTTTTGGCGACGGCCCGCTCTCCAAAGATTTCCCGAGGTCTTTCCATGTTTGAAAATCGCTTCCGTGACTTGCAGCCTCAGGATGACCCGGCACGCAACCACACCTCTTCGGCTTTCGCGTTCTTTCCTCTGACTTACGGCAGCCAGCCTTACGGCAACTCCATGATGGATCAGGGTTTGAGCTGGATTTACCAGAGAGCATTCGAGTCGGCGCGCGACGCGGCACTTGCGAGCCGGCGACGTGACTTGCTGTTCGCTTCGCTGAACTAGCTGGGAAGTGAGCGCGAAACCGCCGAGCGATCGACCAGACGCAGCAGACTAACACGCGTCCAACTTTCTGCGTCCGGTGGCGCGCTCGGCGGTTTCGCGCGCCAACAGCACTGCCACCCGCGCTGCCTCCACTAGCGAGCGATGATCGGCGACGCCCTTGCCGGCAATGTCGTAGGCCGTCCCGTGGGCGACGCTGGTACGCACGATCGGCAAACCGAGGCTGATGTTCACTGCTTGCAAACCGCTCAAGAGCTTGAGCGCTATGTGCCCCTGATCGTGATACATCGCGACCACGCCGTCAAAGGCGCCGCCGGCAGCGCGGACGAAGAGCGTATCGCACGGGAGCGGGCCGACCACGTCCAAGCCGTCATTACGAGCCTGATCTACCGCGGGACCAATGATTAGCCGTTCTTCGTCGCCGAACAGACCGCCGTCGCTGGCATGGGGATTGAGCGCCGCTACCGCCAAGCGCGGGCGGTGACCGCACAGCTTGTGCAGGACGCCGTCAAGCAAGCGAATCTTCTCCACAATCGCGGCCGTTGAAAGACTTCGGAAGACATCCCGCAGCGCCATATGCAAGGTGACGTGAACGACACCCAAGCCGCGCGGCACCAGCGGTCCGCGGGCCCAGAGCATCATGGCGAACTCGCGGCTGCCAGTGCGCTCGGCTAGGATTTCGGTGTGGCCGGGATAGTTGCGGCCCGCGGCGTGCAAGCCCTCTTTGTGCAAGGGACAAGTGACGATGCCGTCGGCCGCGCCTGCCAAGGTCCAGTCAATGGCGGCGACAAGAAAGTCGTAAGCGGCTCGACCTGCGGCTGCGGTAAGCTTGCCGGGAGCGACCGCGTTCAGGTCCTGTTGGCTAGCTTGAATGCAAGGAATTCGATGTGCCGACGGGACTGCATCGTTGGGATCGGCGCTCTCGGCGACCTCGTGCGCTTGATCCAACTGAGCAATAACGCGACGCAGAATTCCCGCATCGCCAACTACGACCGGCTGACAAAGCCCGTTCAGTTCGGGCCATGCCCTGACGACAATCTCCGGACCGATGCCGGCGACGTCGCCAAGAGTAATCAGAAGTCGCGGTTTGGCGGGCATGTTGTTTTCATTCTAAGTGAATGAACGCGCGGCGCGCGCGCGAATGCCTTCCCTCACTCAAACAAACTGTGCGGCGTGTCATTCGGTCGCCGAAACGAATCGGTCGACAGCTTCGGCTTGCCTTTGAAACCCAGCTTTTTCTTGGTCACCTCAAACATGCGTTGGATCGTTTGGGCAAGCGGGCCTTCGCCTTTCTTGCGGCTCTTGAAGCGGGGGTCATTAAGCGAGCCGCCGCGCATTTCCCGCACCCGGCTGAGCACTTTTTCCTTCTTCTCAAGGAAATGCTGGTCCAGCCAAGTTTGAAAAAGATCCTTGATGCCATGGGGCAAGCGCAACAGCACCATGCCTGCGAAACGGGCGCCGGCGTCACGGGCCGCTTCGAGAATCGCAGGCATTTCGTGATCGGTGATGCCGGGGATAACGGGCGCGACCAGAACTCCCGTGGGAATTCCCGCTTCGGTCAGCTCGCGGATCGCTTGAAGCCTGCCGGCGGGACGCGTCGCGCGCGGCTCCATGCGGGCCGCTAAGTCCGGGTCAAGCGTCGTCACCGCCAGGAACACCGTAGCGCCCTGCCAGCGAGCCATCTTCCCCAGCACGTCGGCGTCGCGCGTCACCATGTGATTCTTGGTGATGACGCCGCCTGGGTTGTGAAACTCGGCCAGCACCTGGAGGCATCGCCGCGTGATCTGCAATCGCCTCTCGATTGGCTGATAGGGATCGGTGACGCCGCTAAGCGCCAACATCTTGGGCTCCCACTTCGGCGACGTCAATTCCTTCCGAAGCAAATCCGGAGCGTTTTCCTTGACCATGATGCGGGTCTCGAAGTCGAGCCCGGCCGAGAAGCCGAGATATTCGTGATAAGGCCGCGCGTAGCAATAAACGCAGCCGTGCTCGCAGCCGCGGTAGGGGTTGATGCTGGCGTCGAAGAAGACGTCGGGGCTGTCGTTGGTGGCGATGATGGACTGCGTGTTATCGCGGAAAAACAAAGTTGCCGGCGCGGGCCGATCTTCGGGCGCTGTGTCCGCGTCCGGCTCGTAGTGCAGGCTCTCGAAGCGATTGGCCGGATTGCCGCTTGCTCCGCGACCATGAATGGGTTCGGTCACGCTTCATCCTCGTAGGACGGTTTTGCAAACCGTCCGAGCAGACGGATTGCAAATCCGTCCAACACAGCATTAGTATACAAATCAACACATAAATCTAAAATCGTTTTCTTTCGTCTCACTAACGAACGATTGACACACAAGTCGGAAAGGGGTCCTCCCATGCGTCGCGCGTTTGCTGTTTGCACGATCTTGCTGGCATGCGCCGGCTCGTCGCAGGCTTCGGGCCTGCTGATTCCCACGGAGAAAAAGCTGCCGCCCCTGGCGATGCTCAACCACAAGGTGGACATCGCCATCGACGATCAGGTCGCGGTCACTCGCATCGAGCAAACCTTCCGCAATCACACCGATCGCGAGCTGGAAGCCACTTACATCTTTCCGATCCCCAAAGGCGCTTCGGTCCGCAAGTTCTCCATGTGGGTCAACGGCAAGGAGGTCCCCGGCGAATTGGTGGAAGCCGACAAGGCCCGCGCGATCTACACCGAAATCGTGCAGCGGACGCTCGATCCCGGCCTGCTCGAGTACATGGGGAACAACCTGTTGAAGCTGCGCGTCTACCCAGTGCCGGCCAAGGGCGACCAGAAAATCGCCATCAGCTACACGTCCATCGCCACGGCCGACAACGGCCTGATCGAGTACGTCTACCCGCTCAAAGGCGACGGCAAGGCGGCGAGCACGCTGGAAAAGTTCACGATTAGTCTCACTCTCAAGTCGCAGCATCCGATCCAGAACATCTATTCGCCGTCGCACGGCATCACCATGACGCGGCCCAACGATCGCGAAGCGGTCATCGGCTTCGAGAAGAACGAAGCTCTACTGGACCGCGATTTTCAGCTCTACTACACGGCTGGCGCCAAGGACGTGGGACTGACGGCGCTGACGCATCGGCCCAATCCGTCGGCCAACGGCTACTTCATGCTGCTGGTGTCGCCGCGGGCGGAATTATCGAAGTCGCAGCAGGTGCCGCGCGACATGATCTTCGTTCTCGACACCTCCGGCTCGATGCGCGGCAAACGGATGAAACAGGCTCAGAACGCTCTGAAATACTGCCTCAAAAACCTGTCCGACAAGGACCGCTTCGGCATGATGAACTTCGCCACCACGGTCAACAAGTACACCGACAAGTTGCAAGATGCGAGCCAAGACAACATCGTGGCGGCCCAGAAATGGGTCGATGAGCTGGAGGCGACCGGCGGCACCGCGATCGACGATGCTCTCGCCGCTGCCTTGGCCATGCGCGGCGGCGAAGACGGCCGGACATTCACGATCGTCTTCTTCACCGACGGCCGGCCCACGATTGGAGAAACCGACGCCGACAAAATTCTTAAGAACGTCTCCCGGAAGAACACGGCCAGCACGCGCATCTTCACCTTCGGCGTCGGCGACGACGTCAATGCCGCTTTGCTCGACCAGCTGGCCGACAACACGCGGGCCATATCGACCTACGTCCGCGAAACGGAGGAGATCGACGTCAAGGTGGCCAGCCTTTACAGCAAGATCAGCAATCCGGTGCTGGCCAATCTCAAGCTCTCCGTCGGCGAAGGTGTATCGATCAATGAAGTCTATCCCCCGCAGCTGCCCGACTTGTTCCACGGCAGCCAGCTTGTCGTTCTGGGACGCTACACGGGCAAGGGCCATGCGGTCGTTACGCTTTCGGGCACGGTCGGCATGGACATCAAGGAGTTCGTCTACGAACTCAATTTCGCCGACAAGACCGGCGACGACCGGCCGTTCGTGGAGGACCTGTGGGCGCGGCGCAAGGTCGGCTACTTGCTCGACCAGATTCGCGTCAACGGCGAGAAGAAAGAGTTGGTGGATGAGGTGGTCGGACTGGCGAAGCGCTACGGGATCACCACGCCTTACACCAGTTACCTCATGGTGCCGGACGGCTTCACGCCGCTTGCGAAGACTCCGGGAAAAGACGGCAAGCCAGATGTGCGTTTCCATTTGCCGCCAGCTTTGACGCCGGCGACGTCGGGCGCTCCGGTAATGAGAGTGGAAGAATTCGCCAAGGGGATTCAACCTCGCGGCAAAGGTGAGCCCGGCAATCCAGGCTATGGCTTCGGCGGAGGTGGTTTCGGGGGCGCCGTCGGCGGGTTCCGTGATGGCTTCGCGGACAGGCAGCTCAAGGAGGCGGCCGCACTCGCGAAGGCAGATGCGAAAGCAGGTGCGAAAGCCGATCCAGCGTCGCGCAGCGCTGGCGAGGCAGCTGAAAAGGCCCTCGGCGGAAAGTCCGCCCTCGACCAAGCGCGCATGTACTGGAATAGACGCGACTTGGAGTCCGTGCAGAACGGCCAGCTTGGCGTCGATTTCGCGCTGCAGAACAATGCTTTGCGCTGCCAGGACCGCGTCTGCAAGGCGGCCTCGCGCATGGTGCAGAATCGCAACTGCATCGAGATTGGCGGCGTCTGGATCGACGACAAGTACGATCCCAAGATGCCGACGTTGACCGTGAAGGCGATGTCCGGCGCCTACTTCCGCATCCTGGAAACGCACAAGGAAATGCGCGAAGTGTTCCAGCTCGGCAACCACGTGATCTGGGTCAGCCCCAGCGGCACCGCCTTGATTATCGATCAAGGCGCCGGCCGCGAAAAAGTCCCCGACGCCGACATCGACCGATTGTTTGTGGCGGCGATCGAGAAGAAATAAACAAGCGGTTGACGTTTAGCCGCGAGCCTGCGGCGAGCGCGGGCTGAACCCCTCGAAATTGGAAGTATCCAACTCCGGGGGATTCAGTCCGCGCTCGCCGCTGGCTCGCGGCTATACATTTTTGCATTTACTGTCCGCGCGGCGTTGTCGCTTGGCGGGGATTGACGGGCCGATCCGGATCGTTTGTCCGGTTTCCTGGTTCCGGCGTCGTCGGCGTCGCTTGTTCGCGGAGAAGTTGCTCCAAGCGAGCGCGGGCGGCCGTCAACCTTCGCTCCGCCTTGACCTTCTCTTCCTCGGCTTTCTTCACGGCGAACTTGGCGGCGGCGATCTTGTCGAGGGACACCGGCTGCGTCTTCGTGCTCACCGGCGCCAGCTTGCCGGACATCAGATCGAATAGCACCGACTGGATCACTTCCGTGGGGATCGCCCAGCTTTCGGTGCGGCCCGCCCGGCAAATGTTGATGCCGATCACTTTGCCGTCGAGATCGACGATCGGTCCGCCGCAATCGACGGGCTTGACGATCGAGTCGTGCTGGAGAATCGTCGAGTAGCCGGTGCGTCGGCTGGACAATTCGCTGCCCATCTTGTTCTGGAAGTCGCCGCGCAGCATGTCCGCCGGCCTTTTGCCCAAGGTGGCCTTTAGTTCCAGCTCTTCCTCGCCGCGGCGGACTCTCATCGTGACCACGTCGCCCGGCTTGAATTTGCTCATGGATGCCATGAATTCGTCGGGGTCAAGCATTTGTTGGCCGGAAAGGGTCAGCACCAAATCCTTGGCCTGGATGCCTGCTTTAGCGGCGGCCGTGTTCGGCATGACTTCTCTGATGCGGACGCCGCCCTCAGCCGGCTCGATGCCAACGCCGAGATAGCCGGCCTTGGAGAGGTCTTGCGCGAGGATCGGGCCCTTGTTGGTGAGCTTGCGGGTGCCGACGCTGATGACGCCAATCCCCACCGGCGTGTCATCGAGCCCAGCGCAGGCCACCCAATTACCGACGGTCACTTCCTTGCTGTCCTTGAACGTGACTGGCTTCAAGTTGCTGGCTTCGATCTTCAGCATCGCCAAATCGTGGTCCTTGTGAATTCCCATGAGACGGGCCTCGAAGACGCGGCCATCGGCGAGCTTGACGCTCACGGCGCCTTTCAGATCGTTGGACTTGGTCAAGATCCAACCCGCCTCGCCGACCACCATGCCCAGCGCGGTGTCCTTGTCGTCGCATAACACGCGAACCGTGCTCTGGCTCGGCGCGGCGATCACTTCCCGAAACGCCTCCACGAACTTGGGATTGGTCTTCAAGAAGGAATTGCCCTGCGCGAGGACCAGCCCCGGCGAGCAAAGGCACAGGAGACACGCGAGGATCAAGTGGCGTTTGCGGATCATGGTTTATCCTTTCTCGGCCGGCCGTTTGCCAAGCGTTACGTGCAGATTCACGGTCTGTTCGCCGCGCCGGACGATGACTTCGACTTCGCTGCCGGGCTTCATCTTCATCATGAGATTGCTCAGCTCCACGCTCGTCGTCACTTTTTGGCCGGCGAACAACGTGATAATGTCTTGGGCCTTCAAGCCGGCCTTTTCCGCGGGAGATTCGGCTTTGACCTTTGAGATTTTGCAACCATCCTTGTCGCCGTCGAACTCCAGGCCGAGCCAGGCGTCAGGCCCTTTGGCGCCGAAGCCGAGCAGGCCGCCGCCCCATTCCTCGGCCGCCACCAGGCGATCCCAGGTTTCGCGGTAGGTGTCGACAGGGACGTGAATGTTGGCGGTGATCAAGGGGCCGATGCGGCTATGGATGCCGATGACTTTGCCGGTCATGTCGAACAGGGGCCCGCCGGAGTCGCCGCCCACGAGCGTGCAGTCGGAGCGGAGGAACGACTTGCTGATTTCTTGCATCCGGCCCAAACGCACCACGGGCGTACGACCGGGCTGCCAGCCCCCGGGATGGCCGATGGCGAGACACCATTGCCCTTTCTTCAGCTCCGCCGACTTACCCATCTCGCAATATGGAAACTCGCCGGAATCGGTGATCTTCACCATGCCGCTGTCGATGAATTTGTTCCAGCCCAAGGTTTTGCCTTTGAGCTTTTTGCCGTCGGAAAGAATGATCTCGCAGGTCTTGCCGGGTGTATTGGAAACGTGGCCGGCGGTGAGGACCGTGCCGTCTTTGCTGATGATGACGCCGCTGCCCTGCGATTGCCCCAAGCGAATGCCGACCGTGGCCGGGATGGTTTTGTCCAAGACCCTGCGGACGTGCCGCTGAATTTCCAAAAGCTCCTTGGGTGTCTCCGGCGTCGCCTTCTCAAAAATCGACGGCGGCACGAGTGCGTTGGTGTTCGTCTCGCCGGCCGGCGCTTGGCTCGCCGGCCAAACCAGAGCCAACCAAATCAGCGCCAACCCGAACAACAGCAGAAAAATACGGTGTGGACGGGTCAGGCGCATCGCCGACATGCCAGAACTCCTCATCGGTGCATTATGCAGAGAGAGACCTTGTCCAAGGCGGGACTATTCATCACCTTTTTTTCTAACAGGTTCCCCCCGCCTCTTACAACTGATATTCCGCCATTCAGCGATTTTTCAGAATTTCGCGGACCGGCAAAAGCGGTTTAGCCCAATCACAACCCCAGCACATCCTTCATCGTGTACCGCCCCGCCGGACGGTTGGCGAGAAACTTGGCCGCCAGAATTGCTCCGCGAACGTAGGCGTCGCGCGAATATCCCTTGTGAACCAGCTCCATGGTCTCGCCGATGGCGCTGAAGATGATGGTGTGCTCGCCGACGTTGTCGCCGGCGCGGATGGCGTGCATGCCGATTTCATGGATGGGCCGTTCGCCGACCAAGCCCTCCCGGCCATGGCGAACGTGCGAATGCCCCATTGCGTCTTGAATGATGCGCGCGAAGTGCAGGGCGGTGCCGCTCGGCGAATCTTTCTTGAAGCGGTGATGACGTTCGACGATTTCGACATCGAAGTCCTTGTCGCGCAGCACCGTGGCCGCCTCGCGCACGAGCTTGAAGAGCAAGTTGACGACCAGGCTCATGCTCGGCGCTACCAGAATCGCCGTATGATGGGCCGCCCCTTCGATCTCCTCTTTCTGAACGGAATTGTGCCCCGTGGTGGCCACGATGAGAGGGATCCGCCGTCCGACGCAGGTCGGCAACACCGCCATCGTTCCCTCCGGAACCGAAAAATCGATGACTACGTCGATGCGCTTTTCGATGGGGATGTCGGCGGTCACCGCCACGTCAAGCTCGCCGACGCCGGCCAAAACCCCGACGTCCTTGCCCAGGTCCGGATGCTCGGCCCCCTCCAGCGCCGCCCCGATCGCAAGCGCCTTGTCGTGATGCGCCATCTCAACGATGCGCAGCCCCATCCGCCCGCAAGCCCCATTGACCGCAATGACAGTCTTCATGCTCTATCCCCCAACTCCATCCCCCAAGCCCCAGGATGAGCGCAGCGAATCCTGGGGGTCTTTGCAGAGCATCTTACTATGAATGCGTTTCGATTGCCCGGATGATTTGCTCCGCGTCGTTGGCCGTCTGCACCGCCTTGTCGGCGTGATACGCGATCGTCGCCGTCGGGTCCTTTAGTGCATGCCCAGTCAAGATGCAAACCACGCGTTCCCCTATACGGATGACTCCCTCCCCGCGAAGCTTCTTCACCCCGGCGACGCTTGCCGCCGACGCCGGCTCACAACCCAGCCCCCCCGCGCCGACGTGCGCCTTGGCGCCCAAGATTTCCTGGTCCGTCACTTCACGAACCAAGCCGTTCGTGCGATCGAGCGCCCGCAACGCTTTAGGTAAGTTCACCGGATGGTTGATCTCAATGGCGCTGGCGACGGTCGCCGCCCGCTTCCCTTGGTTGGCCATGTCCTGGTAGAAGCCGCCGATCAAATCCTTGTCAAGCCTGCCGCTTTTCCAGCGCAGACCAAGGCGCTCGAATAGCTCGTAAAACGTGTTCGCGCCCGCGGCGTTGATGACCGCCAAGCGCGGCAACTGCTTCAAAAGTCCCAACTCCGCCAACTCACCCAGCGCCTTGCCGAACGCGCTGACGTTGCCAAGATTGCCGCCCGGAACGACGATCCAATCCGGGGCCTGCCAATCGAGCGCCTCCAGCACGCGATAGATGATCGTCTTTTGGCCTTCGAGCCGAAACGGATTGACGCTGTTGACCAGATACAGCCCCAGCTTGCCCGCGACCTCCTGCACCCGCCGCATCGCATCGTCGAAGTCGCCGGCGATCTGCAACGTGAGCGCGCCGTGGTCCAGCGCCTGGGCCAGCTTGCCATAAGCGATCTTTCCACTGCCGACAAAGACGATCGCCCGCAAAAGCCCCGTCGCCGCCGCGAACAGCGCCAACGATGCGCTGGTGTTCCCCGTCGAAGCGCAAGCCGCCCGCCGCGCCCCGACTAAGCGCGCATGCGTCAGCGCCGCCGCCATGCCGTTGTCCTTGAAACTCCCCGAAGGATTGAGCCCCTCGTACTGAAGAAACAGGCAGCCTTCCGCCAGCCCGACGTACCGCGCCACCGCATCCGCCCGCAGCAGGATCGTCCGTCCCTCGCCGATGGTCACGATCTTGTCCGCCGCCGCGAACGGCAACAACGCACGAAATCGCCAAACCCCGCTGAAGTCAAGCGGATCGCCTCTCCCACTCGCTCTGCTTTCAAAGTCGCCGAACGACTTGGGAACCGCCAGCCGCGACCAGTCATAAGCGACATCCAGCAACCCGCCGCACTTGGGGCAGATGAAAACGGTGTCACGCAGCGGCACAGAAGCGCCGCACGCGGGAAAGATACAGCGCTGGAAAGCGGCATCCATGAGGTCAGCATAGTTGACGTTGGGCAGGCCGCCAGCCTGCCTGGGATGCCGCGCGTGCTAAAACGCTTCGCAAAGCCGCAGGTGCACGTGCCGATCCAGCGTTTCCGCACGCGCGTTGCCGTCGATCTCTAGGTCCCTCAGCTTGCGGTCGACGGTCGCCTTGTCCCAGGTTTTGCCGGCCATTCCTACCAAGGCGCCGCGCAAATTCTTGCGGCGATGGGCGTAGAGATCGCGGAGAAAAACGCGGAAGCGCTGCGGGTCGGCGATCAGGGCCCGTTTCGCGGCACGGGGCCAAATCCGAATAATGGCCGAAGCGACCTTGGGCCGCGGCCAAAACACCGAGGGCGGCAGCCGCCGCAACAGTTCGACGTCGGCCAAGCTTTGGACCAGGATCGCCAAAGCGCCATAGTCCTTGGTGCCCGGCTCGGCTTGCAGGCGTTCGGCGATCTCCCACTGCACCGTGGTGACCATACGCTCGAACGTGAACTCCGAGAGCAGAAAGTTGGCGAGCACCGGCGTGGCCACAGCATAGGGGAGGTTCGCCACCAGCTTGAGATGTTTGCCTCCAAACCTCTTCAGGCCTTCGCGCAAGAGGTCGAGCACCTGCGGACTGAGGTGGTTCTTGTTCTTGAGGATATCGGCATGGACGAAACGGACGTGGGCGTGATGGCCCAAGGTCTCCTTGACCATGTCGTGGAGTGCCGGGTCGAGTTCCACGGTCAGAACCGCGCCCGCTTCGGCCGCCAGCGCCGTCGTCAGGCTGCCCGTGCCGGTGCCGACTTCGAGCACCATGTCGTCGCGGTTAAGCTCGGCGCTGTTGACGAGGAAATCGACGAGGTTGAGATCGACCAGGAAACTCTGGCCCATCTTGTTCTTGGGCTTGAGCCCTCGCTCGCGGAACAAATGGCGCAGGTAGGTCTGCGTTTGCCGGACGGCCGGCGGCGGGGGCTCTTCGGAGTGCATGCGAGCAGTATATCGGAAGGCATTGCGAGCCGCATTATCGCTGCGAGACTCGCCATGTCTCGGCTTGCTCCAGAGCGTTGCGCACGGCGTCGGCTTCGTTGGCGGCTTCGGCTTCGACGTGGTGCGTCCGCTGCGGTTGGCTCGTCGGCAGCAGAAAGGTCACGCGGCAGCTTCCTTGCGGCAAGCGGTCGAGGTGAAAGCCCACCGCTCCCAGCTCCTGCAACCGGGTATGGGCGCGGTTCCAGTCAAGCGACGGTCGCGCCGCGTGTGGCGGTATTTGCGCCGGAACTTGCACTGCCACGCCCAACTCCTCGGGGCTGGGAAGAACGAGGCGCGCGGACGTGGACGTCGGCTCGGGCGCTTGCATGCGAATTTTCGGCGGTGCAACACGAGTGGGATTGCCGGCGGCCATAGCGCCGTTAACGGGCATGTTGTTGACCGGCATACTCGGCTGGGCGAATGGCAGGCTGCCTTGCCAAATCGTTTGCTGTCCCGCCGTGGGAAATCCTTGGCCCCCAGGCGGCACACCGAATGGATTTGTAAACGTCGTCGGCCCACGGCCGACATTGGGGGGAGTGCACCCCAGCGGTGTTCAGCCCGCCCCGAGCCGCGCCGGCGTGGCGCCAAGCCAGAGAATTGTTCCAAGAATGGGCGCGACACAGCGGAGCACGTCCGTGCGCATGCGGGAAGCCCCTTCCTTGTGTTCCGGGGACGGTGCATGAGGGACAATCCATGCCCCTCGCTTGCCGGCGCCGGGCGTGGCCGAAGGCGAGTCCTTCGGCCCGTTGGGTCGCGGCCCTCAGCAAGCGGGCGGGAACCTAACAGAACCGGCAGCCAAAAAAAAGGGCAAGGTCCCCATGCTGCGAAAGCGGCACAAGTTACAAAAGACAGGAGTAGAAATTACAATTTGCCCCCTGACGCACCTTCGATCATCTTCAAATAGACATTTATGAAGATGCGGGCAATCATGAGGATCATGAACGCGGCAATTCCCAGCCAAACGAGCCAGCTTGAGAACCGGTTGAGAACGGCCAGTCGCCGCCGAGCCAGGTCGTCGTATTGATCGGCCTGAAAGTGCAGCGATTCGGGAAGCCTACCGCATTCCTCGGCGATAGCGACAGCGCCTAGGAACGAGTCGGGGAGCGGCTTGACCACCTTCAACGACTCGGTGATGGAGTTTCCCTTGCGGAGGCTGTTTTCGACTTCGTCGGCATAGGAGGAAAAGGCGGGGTTGTCGGTCGCATTCAGCGCGAAGCGAAGCGACTTGAGGACCGAAAGCTTGGTTTCGAGCATCAGCCTAAGGGCGACGCAGAAGCGCGTCATGGCGATATAACGCAAGGCGGCGCCGATGAGAGGAACGCCGAGCAGAAAGCGCTCGACGAGGGCGCGGCGCCGCAAGAGGCGCTTCAGACCCCAGAAGGCGAGGGAGACGCCGATGATGGTGCCGAAAACGATCACTAGAAATTTGACTGCTCCGGATGGTCCTAACAGGCCCAGACCGATGGGATCGAGGTGCTCGTTTGAGGCGCCCCCAGGCACTGGAACGGCTAGAATCCCAAGAACGTAAATCAGCACGGCGATGACACACACGGCGGCCACGAACTGAGTCACCGGCCAGGTGATTTCCGAGATAAACTCACGGCGCAATTTCTGCTGAACCTGGTAGTACTTCTCCAACTCAGCCAAGACTTCCGGCAGATTGCCGGATTCCTCACCGACGCTCGCCAACGCGAGAAACAGCGACGGAAAGACCTTTTCCTGCTTGGCCAGGGCGTCCTGAAAGCTCCAGCCGGCGCCGAGGTCGCCGCCGATCTTCTCGGCCACAGGCCGTAACGAGTGTGGGCCCTTGCCCGCCATAAGCCTTACCGCGTCGCGCAGCGTCAGGCCGCTGCTCAGCGAAAAGCGCAAGGAGCGGCAGAACTCGATAAGGTTGGCTCCGGAAAGACGTTGGAAAATCACCATGGCTCACTGGTCCTTATGCACAAGGTATTCCGCCGGCAACACACGGGTGACTTCTCGCATGCTGGTTTCGCCGCGTCCGACTTTGAGCATGGCGGAGTGCCGGAATTCGACCATGCCTTCTTCGACCGCCTTCTTGCGCAAGAAGGGGACCGGCGCCTTGTCATCGATCAACGCTCGAATCGCGGGCGACACCGGCAGCACCTCGAACACGCCGATGCGGCCCGTGTAGCCGGTCATGTGGCATTCCTGGCAGCCGCGCGGCTCATACAACCGCTCCGCCTCGCCCGGCTTGAGCCATTGCTTCACGTCCTCGAAAAGATCATGCGCCGGCAGCTCACCCGGCTCCTTGCAGCGCGGGCACAACTTGCGCAAGAGCCGCTGTGAAACAACGGCCAGAAGGGATGTGGACAAGAGATACGGATGCACTTCCAAGCGCAGCATGCTGTGGATTGCCGCCGACGCCACCGGTGCGTGCAACGTGGACAGCACGAGATGGCCGCTGCCGGCCGCCCGAACCGCGGTCATGGCCGTTTCTCGGTCGCGGATTTCGCCGATCATGATGACATCGGGCGCCTGTCGCAGCACGCTGCGCAACAATTCATCGAAGGTGACGTCGATGGTCGTGTTGACTTGCGACTGGCGAATGCCCTGCAGCGAGTATTCGATCGGGTCCTCAATCGTGTTGATCTTGCGGTCGCCGGTGTTAATGTGCGAAAGGCAGGCGTACAGGGTCGTGCTCTTGCCGGTTTCCGTCGGGCCGGTGACGAGCACCAGGCCGCTCGGGCTCTTCAGGATTTTGACGAGTTCCGGGTAAACGTGGGCATCGATGCCGAGCTGATCGAGAGACAGGAGATTGCTCCCCTGGTCGAGAATGCGCAGCGTGCAGTCCTCCCCATGCAGGGTGGGAATGGTGTTGATGCGCAGGTCGAGCTGGCCGCCGGTGCGGTTGCGGTAGAGCCAGCGGCCGTCCATCGGCCGGCGCCGCTCCGAGATGTTCATATTGGCGATGGTTTTGACGAACGAAATGCAGCGGCGGCCCAGGTCGGGTGACAAGCTGCTGATGTAGCGCAGGATGCCGAGATGGCGGACACCGACGTCGACCCGATCCTCATTGGTATTGAAGAATAGGTCGCTGACGTGCAGGCCCGCGGCGTGGTCGATGAGCCGCGGCACCGCTTCCTCCGGCTCCTGACCGGAAACGTCGATGCGCAGGGAGTGGCCCCACGGCTCGGACCGGCTTGCCTTGATGTTGACCGTCGTGTCGCGGTCCTGAAGCATGGTTCTTGCGTCCACAGTTGCCAAGGGTCCCCTCCTTTGCAGGGTCGGCCGCGGCAATACAGGCGTTCCGTCAGGCGAATGCCGGCGCGCGTTCGTGCGTTGGGATGTGGAAATTGTTAGCGTATTCTGCTCGGACGAAATGCGAAATGCAACAAAGAAAACGTGTTTATTTCGAGTTTTTTTCAACAAGGGCTCCCGCCTCCCGACAGAGCGATTCCGCTTCCGGCCGCGTCGGCGCCTCGGCGATGACGCGCACGATCGGCTCGGTGTTGCTGGGGCGGACGTGCAGCCAGCGATCCGGCCAATCGAGGCGAATGCCGTCGAGCCGGTTGGCCGTCGCCTCCGGCCAACGTCCCTCCAGACCGGCGTAGAGTGTTTGCAGCCGCTCCGGCGCCGCCGGGTACTTGTCTTTGACGATGGCATAGGCAGGCAGCTCGGACACAAGCCCGCTCAGCGTCTTACCTGACTCAGCAATTAGGTCGAGCACCAGGCCCATGCCGATGAAGGGATCGCGGACCCAGCCGACGCGCGGATCGATGACCCCGCCGTTGCCCTCACCACCGATGACGGCGCCTTCCGCGCGCATCCTCTCGACGACGTTGGCTTCGCCGACTGCCGCGCGGTGGCAGGGAACGCCGAAACTCCGGGCGACATCCTCCACGACGCGCGAACTGGACATGTTGATGACCACCGGCCCGCGCTCCTGCCGCAGCCGGCACTGGACGGCCAGTGCTAAAGTCAACTCTTCGCCGATGTACCGGCCTTGTTCGTCGATGATGGCCAGACGGTCGGCGTCAGGGTCCAGGACGAAACCGGCGTCCGCATGGTTCTGGGGAACGCGCGGCAGAACTGCGGTGAGGTTCTCGGCGAGCGGCTCCGGTGGATGCTCGAAGACGCCGTCGGCGTGTCCGCCGCTGACAACGGGCTGGCACTGGAGCGCTCCCAGCAGGTCACGCCCCAGCGGTCCGCCGGCGCCGCCGTTGGCGTCAAGAAAGACACACAGACCGCGGCTGCGGATGCGCGTCACGTCGACCAGTTGCAGGACGCGCTCGCGGTGCCACGTTTCCGCTTGGCCGCACTCTTGGAATGTGCCGAGCTTGTCCCAGGAGGCGAAGCGGAAAACGCCCGCATCGTAAATCGTTTTCACTTCCAGGCCGCGAGATGCCGACAGAACGCCGCCATCGGCGCCGAACAGCTTCATGCCGTTCCAGGGCGCCGGGTTGTGGCTGGCGGTGATCTGAACGGCGCCCGCGGCTTGGAGACGTGTGACAGCCAAGCCGCACGTCGGTGTGGGGGCGACGGCGAGATCGTGGACCTCGCAGCCCGTGGCCATAAGGCCGGCCAAGACCGCATGTCGCAGCATTAGGCCGCTGGGCCTGCTGTCGCGGCAGAGAACGATCCGGCCGCCGCTGTAGTATGTCCCGAGAGCGGCGGCGAAGGCCAGCGCCGGCTCTGGCGTCAAGCCCTCGCCGACGATGCCGCGAATTCCCGAAACGCTGACGATCAGTTCTGCCGCCATGCCCGTTTCCTCAAAGACTCTTCGCCGCCGCCTGAAAAGGTGTGTGATTCGTTGTGTCGCCACCCCCCACACACCCCCCCCGACGCATTTCATTGCTTAGAACCATGACCGATTTTAGCGGTTCTGACATCTTTTCAGGCCGATGTAAGAGCAGGGTTACTCGGCACCGGGGATCCTGGACCGAGCGTTCCGAACTTTAGCAAATCTATGAAGCCTGGCAAAGAGCGGTTATCCCGGCAGAGCGAGGCGGCCGCGCGCGATCGGGCAGGACGGCCACGACTTCCGCCGTTTCATCTCGTCCCCCCTCTCCCCCCGGACTTTGCGACTAGGACTTCGCAGCTGCCCAGTTCCGGGGGGAGAGGGGTCGGGGGTGAGGGGGGAACCTCGACCGCCGGAATGTCTGCCACGGATTGCCACCCTCACCCCCGACCCCTCTCCCTCCGCCGTTTACTGGCTTGCAAGGGTCACTTTTTTCCAGGCGGAGGGAGAGGGGAGCGGAGTGCCCAACTTTCGGTCGCTCTGATAGCATGCGCTTTCCTTGCCGGCTGCGCCGCTTACCGCCCCGAAGTCGAAAAAAACCTGATGAACGACAAATACACCGCCACGCGCAATGACGGCGTGGTCGAGGCGTATCGAGTGGCCTGCCCCGACGAGCTGGAGATCGACGTCGCCGGGCGCACGGACCTCAGCCGTGCGCGCATCATCGGTCCCGATGGACGAATCGATCTCGGCCATTATGGCCAACCGCGCGTGGAAGGTAGGGCGCTCGCGGAAATCGCGGGCGTCATCGCCCAAACCACGGGCGCTGAGCCTTCCAAGGTTAGCGTACGCGTCGCCCACTTTCGCAGCGAGCAGCTCTTTCTCTTCGGGCAGGTGATTGGCTGGCAGCGGTCGATTCCGTACCAGGGACAAGAAACCGTGCTCGACGTGCTGCAGCGCGTCGGCGGCATTACGCCGGGAGCGGCGCCGGCCGAAGTTTTGCTGGTGCGTTCCTATTTGGCGGAGGGGAAGAAACCGGAAGTCTTTCACGTCGACCTTGCCGCCATCGTCCTCAAAAAGGATATGCGCACCAACCTGCGCGTGTTGCCCCAAGACCAGATCTTCGTCGGTGAGACTCGCCAAGCTCGCGTCGAGCGCTGCATCCCTCCCTGGATTCGCCCCATTTACCAATCTCTCTGGAACACCAGGCCCTCTTTCAAGCCTGAAACGGACGCTCCGGGCTCGCCATGGGTTTCAGGCGCCGATTCCCCTGCCAAATAGTGGCATGGTTCAAACGTGGGTGGCACGCCCTTCGGAGTACCTCAGGGCGTGCCACCCAAAAATCTCTGTTTCTGAACCATGCCCAAATAATCGACTTGCTCGCCGCTGACGAATCCGCTATGACCCCGCTCGAAACCGGAACTCTTATCGATTCGACGGGCGGGAGGAGAGTGATTCATGCGGAACTGGTTCAAAGCGGCCACGAAACCGGCAAAGTCAATTCCGGCCGTCAAAATGGCGCCCGGGCGCGTCTTGGGAAGGGTTAGGCTCAGCCCCAAGCTCTTGCGCAACTCGCTCATGCTGCTGGTGGTTGCCGCGATCAGCGTGGCGGCGTTCTGCTGGGGCCGCATGGGCGGCGCGTCGTATCTGACTGCTCAAGAACCAAACGGCCGTCAAAGCCCAATGGACGCGGTGAGTATGAACGGCACGCCCTTTAACCAACGCGTCGTCGGCTATCTTTACGACAACATTCCCATCACGCGGGCGGAATTGGGCGACTACCTGATCGACCGCTTCGGCGCCGAGCGCCTCGATTTTCTCATCAATCGCCGCATCGTTGAAATGGCCTGCAAAGAAAAGGGCATCTACGTCACCGATCAGGAAGTTGAAGCGGCGTTCGCAAAGGACCTCGAATCGTTCCGTGGGATGTCAGCTAAGGAATTCAACAATCATATCCTCAAGAAGTTCAACAAGACGCTCTTCGAGTGGAAAGAAGACGTGATCCGACCGAAGCTAGCGCTTCAAAAGCTTTGCCGTCCGCTCGTGCAAGTCAGCGACGCCGATCTCAAAAAGGCGTTTGAAGCGAAGTACGGTCCAAAAGTCATCTGCCGCATGATCGTGATTCAAAAGCTAACGCCTCAAGCACGAGCACATGAGATTCTTGAGAAAGCGCGTATGAGCGAGGAAGGATTCCGAGAGATGGTTGCTTCGCAGTTCCTTAGAGAACTTGCTAGGGAAGGCGGAAGAGTCCCGCCCATTCATAAGAATTTTGAAGATCCTGATATTGAAAGGGAGGCCTTTGCATTGCGGGAAGGAGAAGTCAGCAGCATCATGACGATGAAGGACGGCAACCAGATCATCCTGAAATGCGACAGGCGCGAACCGGCCGATCAAACCAAGCAATACGATAGAGAGCGTGTGAATCTCTATAACGAAATGTTTGAAATCAAGCTTGGCCAAAAGATACAGGAACATTTCGCCGAATTGCGGCGTTTGGCCCATCCGCGGAACCATCTCGTCGTAGCCCAAACCGAGCAAGCGACTAGTCGCGAACTCCAATCTGGCGTGCGTCCGGGAACGCAAGAATTGAAAAAATGACTTTCCGCAAGACACTTTCAAGCCCGCGGCCATCGCTTGATGCCCGCGGGCTTCTTGTTTTGACGCGCCTCCCTATAAATACCGGGCAGCTCGGGACGAACAATCTTCGAACAACCTTGGCTCTCTCTTCCCACTTCCCGGAGGATTCGCAATGAAAAAGCTCGCGTTCGGCATCGGCGCGTTGGGCGCCTTCGTGGTTCTTGTCAATCCCAGCTTGTCGGGTGGTGACAAGGACCTTCGGGCGATCATCGACAAGGGCATCAAAGCCCAGGGCGGGGCCGCCAACATCGCCAAATTCGAGTCTTCGACCGCGAAGGGCAGCGGCAAATTCTACGGTTTCGGCGAGGGCGTTCCTTATGCCGGTGAGTTTATACATCAGGGCCATGACAAGATGCGGGTGCAGATGGACCTCAACGTCATGGGCAAAGACATCAAGGTGATCGTGATCGTCAATGGCGACAAGGGCTGGATCAAGGCCGATACCATGCTCATGGAAATGTCCGCCGAGGAGGTTGCCGAGGAAAAAGAGGGCCTGTACGCCGAATGGGTCACTGCGCTGGTTCCGCTCGAGGACAAGGCGTACACGCTGGCGGCGTTGGGCGAGACCAAGGTTGAGGAAAAAGCGGCCGTCGGCATCCGCGTGTCGAAAAAAGGCCATCGCGACGTCAACCTCTATTTCGACAAGGCGAGCGGCCTGGTCGTGAAGTGCGAGCATATGGTCAAGGACGTCAAGGCCGGCGGCAAGGAAATGACCCAGGAGAGCTACTTCAGCGACTTCAAGGAGTTTGCCGGCGCCAAGCTCCCCACCAAAGTGGTGGTCAAACGCGACGGCAGCCCCTTCATCGACGCCGTCACCCCCGAAATACGGCCCGAAAAACAGCTCGATCGGAGCCTTTTCGAAAAACCATAGAGTTTAGCCGCGAGCCAACGGCGAGCGCGGACGGGATGCCGCTGGTTCGGCAACACGCTCGCGCTCGCCGCAGGCTCGCGGCTAAACGAGTGCGGCTAAACGATTGCGGTGCGATACGGCGAGCGCCGGATGGATGGATTGACCCGGAATGGGCGCCGCGGTATTCTCCTCTTCCCTGCGGAGGAGAACTCATGCTTGCCGGCCGCTTGTCGATATCCCTGTCTACATCGCTTCTGCTTACGGTGACCCTGGGAGGATACGCGAGGGCGCAGAATGCCGTCCTCAGCGAAGCGCCCCTGGCCGGCGCGTGTTTTCGCGTCGATCTCAAGATGGATTTGAGCGGCGACATTCGCGTGCAGCAGGACGGCAAGCAGCGCACGCTGAAGCAGACCGCGAAAGCACATCACGATTACATCGAGCGGATTCTCGAGGCGAAGAACGATGTCGGCGCCAAAGCCGCACGCATTTACCAATCCGCCGAGGCAGCCATCACCGTGGACGGTGAGTCTTTGCCGCGCAAGCTGCGCCGCACGCGCGCATTGATGCTCGTGCAGCCAAGTCGTGAAGGCGTCCTCGCCTATTCCCCGAAGGGCTGTCTCACTCAGGAAGAAGTCGAACTCACCGAGCATCTTGACACGTTACACCTCTCCGGCCTGCTGCCCGGCAAGGAAATTGCCGTCGGCGGCTCTTGGAAGGTCGCCAACACCGTGGTGAAGGCGTTGTGCGATCTTGAAGGCTTGCTCGAGCACAACGTGACCGGGAAGTTGGAGGCCGCGAAGGAAAACTTGGCTCAGATCGCATTCGTCGGCCAGGTGAAGGGAATCCACTTGGGCGCGGAAGTGCGGACGCTGATCGAGGCCAAGGGGCAATTCGACCTTACGCAGAAACGCCTGGTTCGCCTGGAGTGGAAGCAAAGCGACCAGCGCAGCCAGGGACCAGTGAACCCGGCCCACTCGGCCGACGTGACGTACATCCTCACGCGCACGCCGATCGCGGAGCCCAGCGAGCTCAGCGACATCGCGCTGGTTCCGGCGCTCGCCGTCGCCCTAGATTCGGTTAGCGCGGTCAGCCACATCGATCCCAAAGGTCGCTTCGAATTCCAGCATGGCCGCGAGTGGCACCTGGTCGGACAGCAGGAGAAGCACCTCGTCTATCGCCTGGTCGAGCGCGGCGATTTCGTGGCCCAAGCGACCCTCACGCAATTCAAGAAGGAAGAGCCCGGCAACATGATGGCGCTGGAGGATTTCGTGGAGCTGATGACCGAGGCGCCCGGCTGGAAGCACGAAGACTTGATCGACAAGACCGACAAGGTGGAAGTTGGCGGCGGCGTCAAGGCCTATCGCGTGGCCGCGTCGGGTGAATTGGAAGGAGTCAAGGCCGTGCAAACCTTCTATCTCCTCTGCGACCCACAAGGTTATCAGATGATCGTCACATTCACGATGGCGCCCAATCAGGTGCGCAATCTCGATGCCCGCGACCTGATCCTACTGCGCAGCATTCGCTTGCAGGGGAAGACGCAGTAACGCGCCGCCTGGTCGTTTCATCATCATCTCACGTCACACCACACGCCTAAATCCCATCAGATACGCGCCATGTGAGATTCAAGCGATTTGGCGGATACAGGAAGTGCAAGCAATTCGGGAAAAGCATGAGAGTCATGAAACGCAAGCAATGCAAGCTCGTGAAAAGATTCCCGAACCTTCTTGTTCTTTCAAGTAGGAAGGACTTGCAATCCGTCCGAGGGAACTCCATGCGGACGGATTGCAAATCCGTCCTACGAAATCACCAGCCTACGAAATCACCAGACCGAAAGGTCTTGCTCCAGCTCGATGTTGAAGCGCTCTTGAACGCGGTCTTTCATTAGTTCGATGAGACGGAGGACGTCACGGGATGTGGCCCCGGTGCCTGCGACGATGTAGTTGGCGTCGCGGTCGCTAACCTGGGCGGCGCCGACTTTGGTCCCCAAGAGACCCGATTGCTCGATCAAGGCGCTGGCGCTTAGGCCGGCGGGGTTCTTGAACGCGCGGGCCGCCGCCTGGAAGGTGTACGGCTGGGTCGCTTTGCGCTGGATCCAACTCTTGCGCATGCGCTTGACGATGGCCTCGGCATGGTCGCTTTCCAGCTCGAAATCGGCGGCGACGAGGATCGGATCGTCGATGTTGCAGGCGCCGTAGGCGAAGCGCAGATCCGCTCCCGCGCGCGTCTGTTTTTGACCCGCCGCGTCGAGAACGTCGATGGCCCGGCAAAATTGGCCGATCTCGGCGGTGCGGTCGCCGGCGTTGTGCCGCAAGGCGCCGCCGATCGAGCCGGGAATGCCGACAAGCGTTTCCAGCCCAGCGAGGCCGTGACGGGCCGCCGCTGAGATCAACGCGGAAACGGCGCCGCCGCAACCTGCCCGCACCTGCTTCCCCTCGATGTGAACTTCGCAAAACGCCGGCGCGGTCAGGCGCAGCACGACGCCGCGCACGCCCTCCTCGCGAATCAGCAAGTTGGCGCCGGCGCCGAGCACGCGCACCGGAATGTTCTTGATCAGGCACTCACGGAACAACGCGGTCAATTCACCCAAGCCGCACGGCGCCGCCAAGACCTCCGCGGGCCCTCCGATCTTGAGCAGCGTAAAGGGGGCCAGAGATTCATTGGGACGGAGGATGGCTGAGAAAGGCTGAAGGTGACTCATTGCATCGGGCATGAACTGCTCCCTTGCGGAAACACGTATCCGGAAACACGACTGCGGATTCACGTCCTTGCTCGTATTCTATTCGCGGCGTCAGCCTGCCAGCTACAATAGAACGCGGACGAACGCGGATTTCGCGAAGGCGCGCGGATTTGTCTGAACCGCGCGTCTCGGCGCAATCGGCCGGCGCCGGCGTTCCAGCTTGCTTAGGGGGTGCGCATGTTCGAAGTCACCAAGGAAATTCGCTTCTGCTACGGTCATCGCCTTTTGAATTACGACGGCAAGTGCAAGCACCTGCACGGGCACAACGGCCGGGCGGTCATCACTTTGGCGACGCCGGCGCTCGATGCGCTCGGCATGGTCACGGATTTTTCGCAGATCAAGCGCGTCGTAGGCGGCTGGATCGACAGCCATCTCGACCATCGCATGTTGCTCCACAAGGACGATCCCGCCCTTCCATCGCTCAAGGAACAAAATGAGCCTGTTTTCCTCATGGACGTCAACCCGACGGCTGAGAATATCGCCAAAGTCATCTACGAATACGCCGCCGGCCAGGGCTTTCCAGTCGTTGAGGTGCGACTGTGGGAGACGGATGACGCCTTTGCTGTTTATAGGCCCGCGCGAATCGAAAAAAGTTCGAAACATGCTTGACATCGCTTCGCGGATCGCCATAAGATGAGGTGGGCGCTGGAGCAAACATTTCCTTATCCAGTCCCACTTTTGATGCGAGCGACGGAAGCTACCAACAAATCCAATGAGTTGACGTTTTTTGGTTTCGCTGCGCTATTGAGCCGCCATTCGCCGGCGCCGAACCTTCCGGGAGCGTCGCGGTAGTCCCTAGCCCCCCTGGGACCTGCACGCTTCCGGATGTTTTTTTTGCGCTTTGGCTGCTTCAAAGAGTAGGACGGTTTTGCAAACCGTCCGGTTGAATGGACGGATTGTAAATCCGTCCTACAAATCACTTCCGAATGAGGCGTCTGCCTTCCGAAGTGCTCGGGGCGCTGCGAAGCGGATCGTTCGATCCGTTCAGCGGGTCGCCTTCCTGAACCCTGTCGATCCGGGCTCGAACGTTGCGAACGTATTCCTTTGACACCTCAAAGCCGAGCCAGCTGCGGCCCAGTTTCTTCGCCACGACCAGAGTCGTGCCGCTGCCGGCAAATGGGTCGAGGACCAAGTCGCCCGCGTTGGAGGAAACGGCGACGATGCGGGCCAAGAGCTGCTCAGGCATCTGGCAGCCGTGAAAGCCGGCGCGCTCTTTGAACGTGCCGGCCACGCGCGGGAAGTACCAGGTGTCGCTTTCGGCCTGAAAACCGTCTGATACATCTTGGGGCCGCAGGATCCAGGTGTCGTCGGGCAGCTTCCCTTCCGGAACCGCCCGTGCATCGGCATAGACCAGCTGCCGGGCCGAGGGAACGCGGACGGCGTCGCCGTTGAAGGTGAAGTTTTTTTTGTCTTTCACGAAATGAAAAAGATGCGCGTGGCTGCGGCTAAACTTCTTCGTGCAGCGGACTCCAAACGTGTAGTACCAAATCACCCAGCTCCGACAATGAAAACCGATCCGTTGGAATAGCACTTTCAGTTCTGCCGCGAACTCATCGCCGATCGCCAGCCAAAAGGCGCCGCTCGGTTTGAGCGCTCGATGGATTTGCTCCCCCCAGCGCCTCGACCAGTCCAAGTACTCGTCGGCCTGGCGGCGGTCATGGTAAACGTCGTAATCGTAACCGATGTTGAAGGGAGGGTCGGCGAAGGCCAGATCGACGGAACCGGCTTCGAGTAGAGACATGCCCTCGATGCAATCTCCGTGATGGAGGGTGTTGGCGTCTACCATGCGATTGATTTCCTCCTTTGAAATCTGTTTTCATTGTATGCGCGCGTGGGACGATGCGCGCGAAGCCGCCGAGCGAGCGTCGTTTGCGCAGCCGGTTGGATACCATTCTCCAGCTGCGGCGTCGAGGTTCGCTCGGCGGTTTCGCGTGCTTCACACAACTCAGTTCTTTCCTTGTTTCGCCTTCTGCAGCAATTTCGTCACTGAGGGGGTGTTGGGGTAGAGCGCCAGGGCGGCCTCGAATTCGCGGACGGCTTCCGTGTAACGCTTGGCGTCGAGGTGTTTCTGGCCTTCCTGCACGCGGAAGATGTACTCCATTTGCTTGGCCTTGTCCTTCGCCTTGGCGTCGTCCGGACTGTATTTGAGCGCATCCTGATACGCCTTAAAGGCCGCCTCGTATTTCTTGTCTTTTTCCAAGGCGGCGGCGCGGTTCATTTCCTTCTGAAAGTTCTCTCGCGCTTCCGCTTTGGGATCCGTCTTTGGCACATCTTTGGTCTTCGGCACGTCTTTGGTCTTGGGTGCGTCAAGGCCACGCAGCGCCTCTTGCAAGCCGCGCGTCGCCTCGGGATCGCCGGGAACCAACTTGAGGGCGTCGCCGTAGGCTTTCTGGGCGTCGGCAAACTTCTTGGTGGTGAGGGCGGCCGACCCCGACTTGATGAGCCGGCCGTATTCCTGTGAACGGGCTTCGTCCGATTTAGCGCGTTCCCATGATTTCTGGGCCTCGCCTAAAAGGGCTAGGGCTTTCTGGTCTGTGGGAAACAGGCTGGCTGCCTCCTGAAAAGCTTTGACTGCTTCTTCGAACTTTTTGCCCTGCAGCGCGGCTTGTCCGGTTTGAAGGGATTTCTGGAAGCTTGCGAGCTTCTGTTTCTCCGCTTCTTTCTTTAGAGCTTCCTTCTTAAGCGCTTCCGCGGCGATGGCGTCCTGCGCGGCTTTCTTCCCGGCTTGGGAGTCCTTCAAAGGATCCGCGGCGACCTTATCGCCCGGCGGCGCCTTTCGCACCGCCTCAACAAGCGCTTTGTCGCGCGCTTGCTCGGCTCGGGTTAGGGCGGTGATCACCTCGACGTTGTCCGGGGCGATCTTCTTCGCTTGTTGCAGCTTGTCCACTGCGTCGGCGAACTTTCGCGCCGATAAAGCCGTTTGACCGTCGCTCACCAATCTCAGCAGGCGAGCGTTTTTCTCTTGGTCCGAAACAGCTTTTTGCCTGGCGGCGTCGATGTCGGTGAGCGCTTTGGTGCGGGCCGATTCGACCTGCTTCAATCCCGTGAGAACCGCATCGGTTTGGAAGACCTTGCCGGCTTCCTGGAATTTGGTCTTGGCGGCGTCGAATTCCTTCTGGGCCAGTGCCTTGTTGGCCTGGTCAAGCGTGGCCTTGTAGAGGTCTTGGTTGCGTTTGGCCTCGTGCTCGGCCAGCTTGCGGCGTTCGCGCTCTTTGGCGAGCTTCTGTTCCAGCGCTTGCCGTTCGGCGTCGCCCTTGGCAATCGTCTTGGCCTGTTCGGTCACTGCATGCGCGAGCAGGGCTTCCGCGGCGTCGCTCTTTTGCAGGCGGCGGGCAAGCTGCAACGAGGCGATGGCGGCGTCATAGTTGCTCTTGGCCAGCTGAGTCTGCGCTTCACTGAACGCAGCCTTGTAGGCGGCCTTGTCGCGCTCTTCCTGAAGGCGCTTCTGCTCGCCAAGCGCCGCCGCGGTGCGCTGGCGCTCCATCTGGAGCTGAGCCTGCACGTTCGCCAACTCCAACTCGCGCTGTTGACGCAGGACCGTTTCGCGAGCCGCGACTTGCTCGGTTGCGCGCACTTGGGCCAAGCGATCGGCCTCCACACGAGCCACGGCAAACTCGCGGAGTACGTTTTCCTGCGGCGGCGCAATCGCCGTGGCCCCGCTGAAAATGTTGACGGCGAAGCTGAAGTTCTTCGTATTCACGGCAATGCGGGCCTGGCTGAGCAAGACGCCCTGCGCCCGCCGGCGTTGATCTTCAAGTAGAATGCGATCGACTTCGGCGCGGGCGGCGGCTTCCTGGGCAGCGCGCATGCGGGCCAACTCAGCGGCCTCGGCCAACTCGCGCGCGCGCCGGCGCGCGGCGCCTTCGTCGAATATGACTACGCCGACGAACAGACCGCGCCGTTGCCGTTCCAGGAATGCAACGCGGCCTAGAAAACGCGCCCGTTCCAGATACGCGAGCACTTCGATATGGCCGGGCCGCAGCACGAGGGCGTCGTTGAAAGCGGCAACGGCGACGTCGAAATCGCCGCGATCGAGCGCTTGACGGCCACGCAGCACGATTCCGCCGAAGCGATCGCCCACTTCGAGGAACAGCTGGCGCTGGCTCGGATTCATCACCGTGACCTGGGCGAGTTCGCCGAGTCGAAGCTTCAGCTCGAACGGATTTTGAACGTGGACCCGGCCCGAGCCTTGCAAGTAGCCGAATTCCGCGTCGAGGAGATAAGTGGTCACGTCGAAGCTGGCCGTCTGCTGGATGGTCCCAAGGACGAAGTAGCGCACGCCAAGGGCCCGGCCCAGCCATTGCCGCGCGGCTGGGTTTTCCATCAAATCGCGCAGGGTTAGCCCCATCTGGCCCATGTACCAGTAAACCTCGCTTGAATCGACGACGTCAAAACTCGGGCTGAAATAAGGAGCGAGGTTGTAGGCAGTCCACGGGCCGAGACTGGGCGGCACGACGAATGGGTCGCCGGCGACGACGAAGTTCAACACAGCGACGCGCGGACGAAGGACAAGCACTGGCTGCTCGACGACGACAAAGACGGGCGGAGGCGGCAGGAATGGCCGCACGTTGTCGAGGCGGAGCTGGATATCGAAGTTGCCCGGCGCCAAGGTGAGAGCGAATTCGAATTGTCGGTGCGCGTCGCGGAACAGGCCCCTGCGGAAAAGGTTATCGCCCAGGTGCAGGGCCGCATGAAGTAGGCGATGCTTGACGCGGAAGACGACCTCGGGGGCGGGCGGCGGGATCACGATGACCTGGCCGGGCGGCGGAGGCGGCGGCAGGTTCTGGAACGCATCCACTCGAAGCCCACCCACAGGCGGTGGCGGCGCTTGGAACATCGGAGGCGGTGGAGCGGGCACTTCCTTGGCCGGCAGCTGCGGAGGCGGGGGCAGCGGCGCGTTATCCGCCGGCGGCTCCGGGAGCTTCGCCTCTTGTGCTTTTTTCTCCTCATAAGCCATCTTTTCCTGGTCGCTCATGAGGAGTTGTTTGCCAAGATCGGGAAGCTGCTTCATCGCATCTTCCGCTGTTGCAGCGATGATCTTGGCCGTTTGCACGACCAGCCCCGTGCGGACATCGACCAGCCGGGCATTGACCGAAACGCCCGCCAGACGCTGCACGCTTCCCAGCACTAGAAAGCGGATCTTGGCCAGCTTGCCGAACTCGCGCTGCTGGTTAGGGTCGTCGAGGGCGTTTTGCTCGAATTTCAGCTCGTCGAGAACTTTGGCGATCTGACCGCGCTCGACGAGATCGAAACGCGGCTTGAGCGTGGACAGAAGCTCCTCCGCGATCCCTTTGCCGGCTTCAGGAAAGCCGACGTCGCCGCGCACTTCGAAGTCCGCGACGCTGACGTTATCGCGGCGTTTTTGCAGCGCCAGGTTGTACTCATCGATGTCCTGGCGGATTTGCAGCGTGTCCCAGGCCTTGGCAGCTTCCTGGAGCGCGGCCAGCGCTTCTTCAAGCTGGGCGGGATCGCGGCGCAACTCAGCGGCTCGCTTTCGCAGAGAGTCGTACCTTTCGAGGTTAGTGCGAAGCTCGCCGACTTGATCTTTCAGGGCGCTATCGTCGCGGATGGTAAGCGCCTGTTCATAGGCGAGGACGGCGGCGCGCAGGTTTTTTTCCTCGAGAGCCGTCTTTGCCTCGTCGCGTAGACGGCGGAGGCGGGCGTCGTCGTCTTCCTTGGCTTGGACGTTCTGCAGCGCGTCGGCCTGCACGCGAAGCTTGACGAGTTGGTCGGCTGCGTCGCCGCCGCCGAATTCCTTGAGAGCGGCCTGAGCGAGTTTTGCCGCCTCGGCGCCTTTGCCGTCTTCCAAAACGGCGCCGATTTCAGCAACCGTCTTCCGGGCGGCTGTTTGCTGCTCGATTCGGCCCTGGACCTTGGCGATCTCACTCTTGATGAAGTCGTTGTCTTGAAATGATTGGGCCGTTTCCAACGCGACCAAGGCGTCGGCTAGCTTCTGACCTGCTAAGAGGTTTAGGGCGTCGGCGAGGGCGGCTTCGTACCGATCTTGTTTTTCGTCCGGCGCGGCCGACAGCGCCACCAGTTCGGCGGTCACCTTGTTGGGCACACCTTTGGCGTCTTGGGTCTGACCAAGGTCTTGAGTCGGAGCGACGACGAGTTCGGGTCGATTTTTGACGTCGCCCTTGTTTTCGGCCTGCCGCGAGCAACCGGCGAAAATCACATAGGTCATTGCCAAGCAAAGAGAGAGAATCGAGAGACGCCGCATGGTGCCACCTCCATGAGGAGAGATGCCCGGCGCCGCCGGGTTCTTCCTGTGAGATTTCGACATGAAAACTGGCTGCATCATAAGCAAGTGGGCAAAGTGGGACAAGCCGGCTTGAAGCGAACCCGCGGAAAGGAAACGCCAAGGGGCGACAAACTTGCGCACGGGCAGCAGAAAGGAGCCTGTCATCAATTGTGGCGGGGTTTTTGTCTCCCGGTCGCGAGTGATGTCGGATAAAATGAGCGCATGTGGATTTCGAATTCACTCAAACCGCTTTTGCTCCTACTGCTGCCGCTCGCGTTTTTCTCCGCCAGCGCTCAAGAGAAGAGGCCCGCGGACAGTAAGCCTTGGTGGTCGCTTCAACCCATCGTCAAGCCCGCCGTTCCGCCCATCGCCAACGACAAGTACAAGAGCTGGCCGCGAAATCCGATCGACAACTTCGTTCTCGCGAAGCTGCTCGATAAAGGAATGGCGCCTGCGCGGGAAGCCGACGGCCGCACTCTGATCCGACGTGTGTATTTCGATCTCATCGGCTTGCCGCCGACGCCCGAGGAAATCGATGCCTTTGAAAAGGACCAGGCAGCGGGCGCTTACGAAAAGGTCGTGGATCGCTTGTTGGCCAGTCCGCGGCACGGCGAACGCTGGGCGCGACACTGGATGGACGTGATCCACTTCGCGGAAACGCATGGCCACGATCAAGATGTGCCGCGGCCCAATGCCTGGCCTTATCGGGACTATTTGATCCAGAGTTTCAACAGCGACAAACCCTATTCACGCTTCGTTGAGGAGCAGCTCGCGGCTGATGTGCTATTTCCAGACCAACCGCAACTCGTTGTCGCGCTGGGCTTCCTGGCGGCGGGGCCCTGGGACGAGAGTTCGCTGCGGGACATCCGCGAGGACAGCATTGACCGCAAGGCCGGACAGTATCTTGACCGCGACGATATGCTCGGCACGGTTTTCAGCGCGTTTCTGAGCACGACGCTTCAATGCGCCCGCTGCCACGATCACAAGTTCGATCCGATTCCGCAAAAGGAGTACTATTCCCTCCAAGCGGTGTTCGCCGGCGTTGATCGCGCCAATCGTGCCTACGACGAAGATCCGCAACTCCACTCCCGCCGCGCGCGGCTGCGCATTCTTCAAAATCAGTTGAAAGCCGGTCCCAAGTCGGTCGGCCCGCTCTTAAACGATCCCGCGCTCGCAGGCGCGGTGGCCCTTTGGGAGAAAGATCAGCGCAACCCACGCGACATCTGGAAAGCACTCGATCCGTCCACATTCAAGTCTGCGGGCGGCGCCACACCGGTCAAGCAGCCTGACCTGTCGATTCGCTTCGAAGGAAAAAAGCCCGACAAAGACACCTACGTCATCAAGGCCGACTGCCAAGAGAAATCGATCGTCGCCGTGCGCTTGGAAGTTCTCGGCGATGAAGCGCTGCCTTTCGGCGGTCCAGGCCGGCAGGACAACGGCAACCTGCACCTGTCGGAATTCCAGGTGGCCGTCGCCGGCGCCGAGAAGCCGCTGGCAATCGCGCGGGCCATAGCCGACTTCAATCAGGACGGCTGGGACATTACCAAAGCGCTGGACGGAAAAAAGGAGACCGCGTGGGGCATTTATCCCATGGTCGGTCAAACGCATGCCGCGATCTTTGTCTTCGAGAAACCCGTACCCGGCCCGGCACGGCTCGTGTTCACGCTGGATCAACAGCACGGCGGAGGGCACTTGATCGGCCGGCCCAGGTTATCGGTAACAAGCGAGACGCCTCCGGCATCAATTGAAATTCTGCATCCACGGGCACAAAGGGCACTGGCGAAGCCGCAAGCGGAGCGAACCGAGCAGGAGAAGCTGGACATTGCCTACTTTGCGATAAGGGCGAAGGTGGAGAACGACCTGCTGACCATGCCGGCGCCCAAGCTCGTCTACGCGGCGGCCAGCGATTTCCAGCCCGACGGATCCTTTAAGCCCGCGGGCGGCTGCCGGGCGGTGCATATTCTCAAACGCGGCGATATCACCAGGCCGGGAGCAGAGGCCAAGCCAGGCGTCCTTTCGTGCGTCACGGGGCCGAGGTTCACGACGAATGGCGCCATTCGCACTCCGGACGAAGATGGCCGCCGCCGGGCGGCATTCGCCAAGTGGGTGAGCGATCCGCAGAATCCGCTGACATGGCGCTCGATCGTCAATCGTGTCTGGCACTATCATTTCGGACGCGGCATCGTCAGCACTCCAAGCGATTTCGGCCGCATGGGAGCGACGCCCAGCCATCCCGAGTTGCTCGACTGGCTCGCAGCCGAGTTTCTCGGTGCGGCTGCCCCCCTCGCCCCTGGGGGGAGAGGGGCTGGGGGTGAGGGGGAAATCACGCGTGGTTCGCTTAAGAAACTCCATCGCCTGATCGTCACCAGCGCCACGTATCGCCAGGCCGTCCGCCACGATTCCGAATACGCCAAGATCGATGCCGACAACGCGCTTTTGTGGCGAGCCAATCGCCAGCGGCTCGATGTCGAATCGATCCGCGACGCGGTATTGCAAATCGGCGGCAAGCTCGACCTGACCATGAGCGGCCTTTCGGTCAAGCTGTTTGTGCAAAGCCCGGGCATACATCGCACCCCGAAAGTCGATTACCTGAGTTTCGACCCCGACAGCCCCGGCGCCTACCGCCGCAGCATTTACCGCTTCATCTTCCGGACCGTGCCGGATCCCTTCATGGACGCGCTCGACTGTCCCGACGCCTCGCAATTCACACCGGTTCGCGCCCAGTCGATCACGGCGCTGCAAGCATTGGCGCTTCTGAACGATCCATTTTTGGTGCGGATGAGCGAGCACTTCGCCAAGCGCTTGGAAGCCGAGAAGACCCCCGAAGATCAGGTGCGGCGGGCATTCCTGCTGACTTTGGGCCGGCAACCCAGCGAGCGCGAAACGGCAAGCCTGGCCGAGTACGCCCGCCGGCATGGCCTGGCGAATGCTTGTCGGGTCTTGTTTAACACGAACGAGTTCTTGTTCGTGAATTAGCAACTCTGCCCTTGCCTGAACCCGTACAATGGGGCGATGAGTCAAGCGGCCCCGGCTGGAGGCGACGCGGTTTGCATCGCCACCGGGCTTGACCTATAGTTGTGCAGACCGTGTCCTGCCGATTCCCGACAACGGCAAACCCACGGCAACGTGGGGACGCAAAGCCATGGGCCGGGCCGCTCACCCCAACGCGGCGTTCTGGTCGCCAGGTTACCGAAGGAATTACACCGCATGAGTCTCCCCATTTGGCCATGGGCCATCCATGGCACAAAGGTCCGCGCGCGCCGGCGTCCTGCCACGATTTCACTCGACCTCGAATCACTGGAAGATCGACTAGTGCCGTCGACGACGCTGACCCACGACCAATGGCGTCAGGCGACTTTCCACGTCGATGACGTTTCGGTCGCCAACTTGCCTGTGACAGGCATCGGCCGCCGCGGCGCTTTGGGAATTCAGGCTCAGGCCGACAGCGCCGCTTCGCTCATTCATCTCGACCAGGTCTTCGCCGACTACGCTTATCGCGGCGACGGCTATAGCGTCGCCGTCATCGACACCGGCATTGACTACACGCATCCCGACCTTGGCGGCGGTTGGGGCAAGCGCGTCGTCGCCGGCTACGATTTCGTCAATCACGACAGCAATCCGATGGACGACAACGGCCACGGCACGCACGTCGCCGGCATCATCGGCAGCAGCAGCGCCACCTATCCCGGCGTGGCGCCGCACGTGAACCTGATCGCACTCAAGGTGCTCGACGCTTCGGGTAGCGGCAACTTCGGCAACGTCGAAGACGCGCTTCAATGGGTCGCCGTCCATCAGGCTCAGTATCACATCGCAGCCGTCAATTTGTCACTCGGCACCGGGGATTTCACGGTCAACCCTTACACGTTTCTCGACGGCGATTTCGCCACCCTGAAGTCCGAAGGCGTCTTTATCGCCGTCGCTTCCGGCAACGACTATTACGCGAACAACGGCACGCCAGGCCTAGCCTACCCAGCCATCAGCAGTCAGGTGGTCTCGGTGGGCGCCGTCTGGGCGGGCAACTTCGGCGCCGTGAGCTGGGTTTCCGGCGCTCGCGACTATTCGACCGCAGCGGATCGGATTGTCAGCTTCACGGAACGCGGCCCCGCGCTCGACATTTTGGCGCCGGGCGCGATGATCACCAGCACATACTTGCACGGCGGTTACACGACGATGGCCGGCACCTCGATGGCCAGCCCAGCCATCGCCGGCGCGGCCGCGATTCTGCACCAAGCCCTCGACGCCACGGGTCATCACATTCAGGCAAGCCAGGATTACATCCTGAACCTGATGCAGACAACCGGAAAGACCGTCAACGACGGCGACGATGAGAACGACAACGTCGTCAATTCGAGCCTCAACTTCAAACGGCTCGATCTCTTGGCCGCCCTCAATAAGGTCACGGTCACGAACGCCTCGCCGGTTTTGAGCCCGATTGCGAATCAAACTGCGACCGCGGCTAAGGCGCTGGTCATCACCCTGAACGCTACCGATCCCAACGGCGACAACATCACTTTCAGCGGACGGGTCATCGGCGGCGGCGGCTCGGCGGTGGCTTACAATCTCGATCAAAGTCTCGGCCTACGCTATGCCGGCTCGTACTTCACGAACCAATACGGCGCCAATGAAAAATGGATGGTCGGCGCGAGCAACTGGTATTGCATTCTGCCTAACGGTGAATTCCGCCGCTGGGCCGGCAGCATGAGCGCGACGCTGCAATCGGCGGCGCTTTTGGCGACGCTTGACCAGTCCTTCTACGCTGACCCAAGCTTGTTGTGGAATGCCCAACCGCCTGGAAATGCCCCGGCGACTCTAAGCTTTAGCGGCAACAAGCTGACGATATTTACGCCCGCCACCTACAAAGGCGCGTTTACGGTTGAAGTGACTGCCAGCGACGGTGCGCTGTCGGCCCAGCAGAGATTCACGGTAGCCGTCAGGCAAGCGAACGTGGCGCCGACTTTGAGTCCGATCGCGAATCAGACGGTGGCTTCGGGAAAATCGCTGTCTCTGACCTTGAACGGCGACGACGTCAACGGAGATTCACTGGCCTACAGCGCTCGCGTTCTGGGCGGCACGACGCCGTCGCAGGCGTATCAACTCAAGCAACAGCTCGGGCTAACGTATCCCGGTTCGTACTTCACCAATTTCTATGGCCACGGCGAGAAATGGCTGAGAGGAACGAATAATCAGTGGTATTGCATTTTGCCTGACGGCGAGGTGCACCATTGGATGGGCAGCGCTGCGACCACGTTCGCGGCTTCCGGTCTGGTTGCATCCATGGGCGCCAGCTACTTTGCCGACCCGAGTCTGTTGTGGAACGCGGCAGCTCCGATCGCAACCTCGCTCACCATGAAAATCACGGGCAACACCCTAGCCCTCACGCCGCCGGCAAACTACAAGGGCGCGTTTGATGTGGAAGTCACCGTGAGCGACGGTCAGCAAACGGGCACGCAGACCATTCACGTTACCGTAGTTTAATAGTCGGATTAACCCGCTTTGCGGTACGATCGGCCCCAACCGGATTTGGAGCGCCGGCCAAGGAGAAACTCCCAGGCGTCCTGGCCTCGCGAATCATGATCGCGATCATATCTATCCAGCCGCCGGCGATTGACGAGGAATTGAAAAACCAAACCGACGAGAGCCATCAACGCGCAGATCCAGTTGAGCAGCGTGCCGCCCTGATCGGTCCAGGCGACGGCGTCCATGGCGCCGTAGTGGGTGAGAAGCCCCAGGCCGGCATAGGTGATGAAAATGGTGCCGGCGACGCTGCTGAGGGCCATCATCGAAAACCGAAACAGGAATAAGCCGATCAAGCCGCTGATGAGAAAGCAGATAAGCGGCTGGTCGAAGCTGGGGATGACAGCCTGGGCCGCGAGAAGGCCAGCGGTGCCGCCCGCGAGGAACGCCACCAGCCGGACCAGGGCGAGCGCCAACATGCCCGCGGTCAGCGCGAGGAGCACGGCGGCCACAAGCGGTTGCGCTTTGAACGCCGGGGCTTCATACAGGCCGTAAATCCCTGCCAGCACCGTGGTGATCAACACGATCCAGAAGCGATGACATGACCAGCCGAAGAGCCAAAGTGCCAAACCAATGACCAGGCCGGCAATGAGCAACGGCGGCGACAAGCCACAGGTATCCGCCAAAATATCTGGGGCAACCAGTTGCATGAGCCGCCTTCGTTGGCCTCTAATATGTAATCAAGGATGCACTCAAGGGGGGCAGACCGAGGAAGCTAACAAGGACACGAAACCCTGTCAAGACGAGGGCCTCACCATGCCCAGTTCCATGATGACCGTCGAGCAGCATATCCTCGAAGAGCAACGGCGACACTTCCCGCACTCCAGCGGAGAATTCTCCTGGCTCCTTTCGGGAATCACCTACGCCACCAAGATCATTGCCGACAAAGTGCGGCGCGCCGGCTTGGTGGACGTGCTCGGCAGCGCGGGCGTCGAGAATGTCCAGGGAGAAACGCAGCAAAAACTCGATGTGCTGGCAAACCAGGCGCTTTTGACGAGCCTGGCGGGCAGGGGCAACGTCGCCATCATGGCGTCCGAGGAAGACGCCGAGCCCATTGTGGTCTCGCGCGATCGCCAACAAGGCCGCTATGTCGTCGTTTTCGATCCCCTGGACGGCTCGAGCAACATCGACGTCAACGTTTCCGTCGGCACCATCTTCTCCATCCTCCGCCGCGAACCCGACCCACAGCAGACGCGGCCGCCGCTGGACGACGTGCTGCAGCCGGGCTATCGGCAACTCGCCGCCGGTTACGTTGTTTACGGGTCGTCAACGATGTTTGTCTACACCTCCGGCAACGGCGTGGCCGGCTTTACGCTTGATCCTTCCGTCGGCGCCTTTGTGCTGAGCTTCGAGAGAATTTCCATGCCGGAGAAGGGCAGCCTCTATTCCGTGAATGAAGCCAACGCCGACAGTTTCCCGGACGAATACCGCACCTACCTCGCGCGTCTCCGCGCCGGGTTGGACGGCCGAGTCTATTCCTCGCGCTACATAGGCTCCTTGGTTGCCGACTTTCATCGCACGCTTCTCAAAGGCGGCATTTTCCTATACCCGCCGACCAAGGCGAACCCCAAGGGCAAGCTACGGCTCATGTACGAGGCGAACCCGATTGCGTTTCTCGCCGAGCAAGCGGGCGGCATGGCCACCGACGGCACGCAGCGCATCCTCGACATCACGCCGACCGGATTGCATCAGCGCACGCCCTTCCTCGTCGGCGGCAGAGCGGAAATGGAATTGCTTATGGGGATGCTGAACTGACCCGCAAGCGGGGTAAACGGCGCAAGTAAGGTGCGTCCGCACTTCCGTCACAATCGTCACAACCCCTCTTTTTGTTCATTTCTCTCCATCTTTTGACCGAAGAATACTGAGACCATTGCCAGGTCTTGGTGCGTCCTGCATCCGGACCGCGCTCTCCCGACCGAGGAACGCCATGAAATTGCAGGTCATGAACAAGCAGGTGATGTTCTGGGCCGTTGTGGGGACGATTTGCAGCTTCGGCAGCCTCCAAGCACAGGCCCCCGGCGACGAGAAAATCCCGCCGCCCACGGTTCAGGAAGCCGCGCCGCGCGCCTATGTCGAAATTCCGCAGACGGGTCTTTCCAATTGGATCACCTACCATCGCGAAAACTGCTGTTTCGGCAATGTCGGCGGCGACACGCCCATCGGCACCGAGCTGTTCCTGCGCATCGGCCCGTCCGTGCCTATCGGAAGCAACTTTCTCAGACATATCCTCAACACCGGCTGGATGATCGAGGGCGGCGGCCGAAGCATGTTCTTCAACCCATCCATGGAGGCCGCCTGGTTCGTCGAATTCAGCATTTCCAACACGAACAACCACTCCGGACCGGAGGTGCAGATTTTCACTCCCAGGCTGGCCACGAACCCCGTGGTGGTCCAATCCTACAATCGCACGTTCGTGAATCTCGGCGCGGGTCGGGAATGGTATTTGTTTCCTGCCACGGATACCGGGCGCAACTGGCGCACGGGCCTTGACCTTGGAGTCCGCTACGGCTCCGCCAGCCTCGGGCTGTATAACACGCAGCACCTAACCGACGTCGTCGGCGGCTGGTACGCGTCCTGGCACACCGATCTCGAATTTCCGTTTTGCTGCTGCCACAACCCGTGCATCTTCCAAGCGGGATTCCGCGTCGAGTATGGCTATACTTGGAGCGATATTCTCGGCCATTCCACGGACCTGCAGGATTTGAACTTGCTGTTCAGCTTCGGCGTGCGCTACTAATCGTTACACTCATTACGCCGCTGCGCGCTTTCCGCTCGATAACGCTTGTAAGATCAACGCCGCCGCCCTGGCGCAGGCGCCGGGAAGGACCACACGTTTCTTTAGCTCAGTCAATTCACGCACACGCACATCGTAATACGCCGCGTCATTCAGCCAGCGCAAGATCTCCGCGGACATCGTCTCAGCCTCACAGCGATCGGTGAGAAACTCCGGGAAGAGTTCCTTGTCGGCTAGCAGGTTGACCAGAGAAATGAACTTCGCCGTCTTGAACAGTAGGCCGAGCCTCAGGTCGAACTTGCCGACACGGTAGATAATCGTGGTCGGCTTGGCCCGGTAAAGGAGCTCCAGCGTAACCGAACCCGATACAGCCATGCACGCTTTCGACAGTTCGATAATCTCCGGCGTTCGACCCGCATGCGTTTCGATCGGCACTCCCGGATGACGCCTGAGGTAATCGTCGATCGTTTGCTGGTGTTCCGTGCGGAAGCACGCGACAAGGAAGCGCGTGTCAGGCCGAAGTTTGTGGATGCGGCGGGCGGCCCGATACTGCGTGGAGAAGTTCTTTTGGATTTCCTGGGTGCGCGAGCCCGGAAGGATGCCAATGACGATACCGGGTCGGGTACGCTGTGCTTCGAGGAAGGCGGCGTCGAGGCGTTGCTGCGGCACTTCGTCGAAGAAGGGATGGCCGACGAAGTGGGCGTGAACGCCGCGCTTGGCATACCAGGGCTTCTCGAACGGCAGAGTGCAGAGCACATGATCCACGAAGCGGCGCATCTTCTCGACGCGCCAAGGGGCCCAAGCCCAAAGCTGCGGCGGCACGAAGTAGAAGACCGGGATTCCGTGGAAGCGCGCCCGCCGCGCCAGCCACCAGTTGAATCCGGGAAAGTCGATGAGCACGACGGCGTCGGGACGATGATGGCGGAAGTATCGGTCCGCCAGGGAGAGAAACCCGAGAAACTTGTGAACGCTGGCAAGCACGCGCGCGAACCACATGACGGCAAGTTGCACCAGCGGGAACAGCAGTCGGCAGCCCGCCGCGCGCATCTGATCGCCGCCGAAGCCGACGCATTCGATGGCCGGATCAAGCGCCCGCAGCGCGCGGATCAAGTTGGCGCCGTGGATGTCGCCTGACGGCTCGCCGGCGCTCAGAAAGATTCGCATTGGCGTCCATGGCTCAAAAAAAACGCTTGCGGATTTCCGCAAGCGGTTAGTTTTGACGAAACCGAAACATCAATGCAAGAGCGCTTTCGCGTGTTACGCGTGCTCGCTGACGACGGGCGGCATGGTTGTGGACAGGCCGGGCATCATACTTGGCTGGGCGACCTTGCGATAACCGAGGGCCCGCAACACCTCCAAAACCTCGCTCCAGGTCGGGAACGGCCTGCGGTTGTCGCGCTTGTATTGGTCCATCGCCTTCATGAACTCGATTTCTTCGTTGCTGTAATCGCGCTCGCAGGTGGTGGGATCGATCTGGCGACGGCGTTCTCCCTGCTCCCGGCGGTCCTTGCCGCTGCGGCGCTCGAGGGCGACGGGGATGTTTCGTTTGCGGCGATCCCCTCCGCGACGATCGGTGACAACGACTTCGGGATATTGGCTTTCGCGGTTACTCATTGGGGAGACCTCAGGGATCGGATGGAAAAAATGACTGAAACGATGGCCCTTTGGCGAGTATACCCTGTGGAATGGAAATAACAAATGCACCAGTGATACAAAGAGCGAATTCTAGGTAAAATGGGGTGCTTTATGACGATTGTGCGAATTCTATGACCACGGCAAAACCGGCTTATTCCGTGGCGCCATCATTTCCTTTCAGCTTTGTTCCGAAATTCCCTTGAAAACTCTCAAGTTTTAAGCAGTCCGCTTTCCAACACCTTCTTCGTCTGTTGCTCACGGTATTCAAGAAGGCGCTGTCGCAGGCTGGAATCCGTTGTTGCCAGAAAGGCGACTGCAAGCAACGCAGCATTGGTTGCGCCTGCGGCCCCGATCGCCAGCGTTCCCACGGGAATGCCTGCCGGCATCTGCACGATGGAGAGAAGCGAATCCATGCCGTGCAGCGCTTTCGATTCAATCGGCACGCCAAGAACAGGCAACATCGTCAACGAGGCGGCCACGCCGGGAAGATGAGCCGCCCCGCCCGCGCCGCCGATTAAGACCTTCAACCCGCGGCTCTCGGCAGTCGTCACATATTCCCGAAATGCGTCCGGCGTCCGATGAGCGGACAGCACCCGTACTTCGTGCGCGACCTGAAGTTGTGCCAACGTGTCCGCGGCGTTCTTCATGGTCTCCCAGTCCGACTGGCTGCCCATGAGGATGCCGACTAGGGGTTTGTTTTCCGCCACGCAAAACACCTCCAAGTTTAGCCCCGGTTCGAAGAACCGGGCGGGCCGTCGCGCCCAATTCGATACATTGGCCTCGAGGGATCAAATCCAGCCCGGTTCTGCGAACCGGGGCTAAACGGGGCTAAACGAGTTCAGGGTTCGAAAGGAACCACGAATGACCAGCGCTGTTTCGGTTTGCCTTCCTTGAGGGCATTGTCCTCCACGTATTTTATCGAACGGTGTACGTCTTCGGCCGTATCGAGATACACCTTCCAACAGCGCTCGGCCCACGGTGTGTGCAATGACCCGTCCTTTTGTGGCCATGCCGCCATGGGATGTCGGCCATCCTCTTTAAGTTTCATCGTTGCCTCGGCTTTGAGCAAGCGGATCATCGTTTCCACGCGGTAGCGGAATCGTCCGATTACGAGAGGAACGTGTTCGGGTAGTATCGAGCATGCGAGAATTCGATAACTGCCCTTTTCCACCATGCGCGCAAACCCATGGCCGGTGCTCTGGACTGGATCCCTCGGAATGAATGCAGCCACGGCGGGGCGACGTCCCACCCGGTTCTTCGAACCGGGGCTAAACGAGGATTTCGGTTACCACCTCGCCCGCCACGTCCGTCAAACGATAATCGCGCCCTTGAAACCGGAACGTGAGCCGCGTGTGATCGATTCCCAAGAGATGCAACACCGTCGCTTGGAAATCGTGGACGTGTACGGGATCGCGGACGACGTTGTAGCAGAATTCATCCGTTTCGCCATACGTGATGCCAGGCTTGACGCCGGCGCCGGTCATCCAGATCGTGAAGCAGCGACCATGGTGATCGCGGCCAAAACGCGGCTGGTTGAAATCGCCCTGCACGAACACGGTTCGGCCAAATTCGCCGCCCCATATCACAAGAGTATCGTCCATCAGCCCGCGCTGGCGAAGGTCTTTCACCAGAGCCGCGGAAGGTTGGTCGGTGTCGCGACATTGAACGGCCAGTTGGGTCGGCAGGTTGTTGTGTTGGTCCCAGCCGGCATGCATCAGGTGAATGAAGCGGACGCCGCGCTCCGCCATCCGCCGCGCCAAAAGACAGTTCCAGGCGAACGAGCCGCGGCGCTGTACGTCGGGTCCGTACATTTCCAGGATGTGGCGCGGCTCGTTGCTAATGTCGGTCAGCTCGGGCACGGACGCCTGCATCCGGTACGCCATCTCGTATTGAGCGATCCGCGTCAGGATTTCCGGGTCGCCGACTTCCTGATGGTGCATGCGGTTCAATTCGCCGAGATCGTCGAGAAGTCCGCGGCGGACTTCGCGGTTCATGCCGTCCGGATTGGAGAGGAACAGCACCGGGTCGCCGTTGGAGCGGAGCTTGACTCCCTGGAAGCGCGACGGCAGGAAGCCCGCTCCCCAATAGTAGTCGTAGAAGATTTGGCCGCAAGATAGTTCGCGGTCCTGGCTGGTCATGACCACGAAAGTCGGCAGCTCCTGATTCAGGCTCCCCAGGCCGTAGGAAAGCCAAGCGCCCATGCTGGGCCGGCCCGGCATTTCCGCCCCGCACAGGAACAGCGTCACCGCCGGCGCGTGATTAATTGCTTCGGTGTGCATCGACTTGATGATGCAGACGTCGTCCGCAAGGGTGGCGATGTGCGGCAAGAAATCGCACATCCAAGCGCCTGAGCGGCCGTGACGTCGAAATGGTGCGATGCCAGGCAGGATTAATTGCCTCTGGGTCTCCGTCATGGTGGTGAGGCGCTGGCCCATCTGCACCGAAGGCGGCAGCAGTTCGCCGCGCCGCCGGGCCAGGCTAGGTTTATAGTCGAACAGGTCGACGTGCGACGGCGCCCCGGTCTGCATGAGGTAGATGACGCGGCGGACTTTGGGTGGAAAGTGCGGCAATCCCGGCAAGGCGCCCGCGCCCGGGGGAGGATCGTTTGCCCGCGCTCTGCTTTCGCCCCAGAGCGTCGCGAGCGCCGCCAAGCCGAGACCGGCGCCGGAGCGCCCCAGCAATTGGCGACGCGTCAGGGACAAGGAGTTGCTGAGAAACGGATGCATTCGTTCGTCTTTCACGGCAGCGGCCGATGTTCGTAATAGCGGCTCAAAGCGCGCACGCGGTTGACTTGATAGGCGACGATGTCTCCCAGGACTGCAAGTCCGATCAAGAAAACAATGTGCTTGTGCAGGCCGTAGAGCTGCTGAGTTTGGATGTACTGCTCCACCCACAAGAGGATGTAGGCGATTTCGGCAATGACCGTATTGAACCAAATCAGGCTGATTCGAAACCAGAGACCGGAAGCAGCGACGAGGAGCGGATAGCCAATGATGATTGGGTTGTTCAACGTGTCATGCCGCTTGAGCGGATCGTCGAGGTAGAGAAGGCCGGAGAAAAACAGCATGTCCAGCGCGGACCACAAGAACGGAATCGTGCGCTGCCAGGCGGGACGGTGCAAAAGTTTTTGGCATACGAGCGATGCCACGGCCCAGCCGGCCAATATGCCCATCACTTGCGAATGAAGCGACAGCGTAACGGTCTGGAAGAACTGAAAGCTCACCTGTGCAAGGATGCAGCAAAGCGTCAAGGTCACCAAACGTGAGACCAGCGCGGGCTCGCGCCGCGACCAGCGGAGAATGCGCTGCCGCCAGCCGGGCTGGCGCAGATCGAGCACTTCGTTCTTCAAGAACTTTTCCAGGTCCGAAGCGAGGGCGGCAGCGGACGGGTAGCGCTGACATGGCTCCTTTTCCAAGCAGCGCAGGCAAATGAGTTCCAACTCCGCGGGCAGCTCCGGCCGGATCTCCCTGGGTGGTTTCGGCTCGCCTTCCAAAACCTGCACGAGCGTGTCCAGCGGCGTGGCCTCGCGGAACGGCGGCCGGCCGGTCAATAGCTCGTAAAGGATGACGCCCAAGCTGTAGACGTCACTGAGCGGGCCGACTTTCTGAGCGTGGCCGGAAGCCTGCTCCGGGGCCATGTAGCTGGGCGTGCCGACGATGACGCCCGTGCTGGTGCGGTGGCTCTCACCGGTCACGACTTTGACCAGGCCAAAGTCGGTGACGTAGGGACATCCCTGCTCGTCGAGAAGAATGTTCGAAGGCTTCAGGTCGCGGTGGACGATGTTGTTCTGGTGTAAGTGCGCGACTGCTTGAGCGATTTGTCGGATAAGGCGGGCTGCGGCTTCCGGCTCAAGCGGCCCCTCTTCGAGCCGCTTCGATAAGCTGGGGCCGCCGATGAATTGCATCGCGAAAAATGGCTGCCCTTGCTCCTGCCCGGCTTCGTAGACAGACACGATGTTCGGGTGGTGCAAGGCCGCGGCAGCACGGGCTTCGTCCTGAAAGCGCTTGAGCAGCTCCGGCGAAGCAAGCTGCCCCGAAAGGATCATCTTGAGCGCCACCGGTCGCTTCAGTTCCTTGTGCCGCGCTTTGAAAACAACCCCCATGCCGCCGCGGCCAATCTCACCTTCCACCTCGTAGGCGCCGAAATCAAAGCTGCCTTCCGCGGCTGAGCCGGTGCAGATTTGGCCGGCGGCGTTTCCATCCGTCCACGAACGCCCTTTGCCGTTGAGCCTGGCGAGATCGAGCGGCGGGGCCAATAGTTCCAGCGCTTCCAGACACGCGAGCGTATTGGCGAGGTGGGGATATCGAGCGAGAACCGCCTCCCGGTCCGGATGCTGACCGCTCTGAAGCTGGATCAGGTAGTCGTCAAGCTGACCGAAGGCGACCTCGCTCAGCGTGTCGTCATTGGGATTGCTCATGGCCTCACCTGCGGCGGGGCCGCTTGTTGAAGCGCCGCAAACGCCTGCTGCAACCGGCCCAACGCACGGCCCCAAAGCATCTGCACGGCGGCCCGCGACCGGCCCATGCGCTCTGCCACCTCCGTGAACGACATGCGCTGCAGGTTGCGTAGGGAGATCACTTCCTGATAATCTTCGGGCAACTGGGCCAGCGCGTCGGCAATCTGAAGGTCGCGCTCTTCGCGGATGAGCAGCTGGCTGGGCGACTCGCGGCGGTCCGCAAGGAGTGCCGCGCCGCCGTTCGAGTTGTCGCCCAGCAGGGTGGTCGTTTCGCGCCTTAGCTCGCGCTTGCCGGTGGCGCGGTAGTGGCGGTGGAAATTGGCGGTATTGCGCGACAGAATCTGCCTAAGCCAGGCGAGCCATTCCGCCTCCGTCGCCCCGCGAAAGCTGCCGAAGTCGCGGTAGGCTTCCAGAAGCGTCTGCTGCACGAGATCGGAGGCGTCGAACTTGGCTGCCAGCCAACTTTCCACTTGCGCCCGGGCGACGATGCTGAGATAGTTGCGGCACGCGCCGAAGAGACGCTCCACTCCGCCGGGAACGTTGTCCCGGGCGTGATGCAACAACGTCGTGACCGAAGACGGGTCCGTGTTCATGGAAAGTCGTATGGAAAGTCGTGCCGATTCGTGCGCTGACGAGCCGGCTTTAGCGTAAACTAAGTGCGAGCGCCAGGCAATGAAGTGTGGCGTTTTTTTGTTGCGCTCGTTGAACTCGTGGGATTTCCATGACCGTTTTGCCCGGCTGTCGCGCGGTCTGCTTCGATCTCGACGGCACGCTCATCGACAGTTATGAAGCGATCGCCGCCAGTGTCAATCACGTGCGTACCCAGCACCGGCTTGGCCCTCTGAGCATCATGGAGATCAAGAACTTCGTTGGACGAGGCCCGAATTACCTTCTCGAACACACGCTGCCGGACTTCCGCGGCGAACCGGATCTGGTGTCCTATCGCGGACACCATCCGTCCGTGATGCTGGAGAAGACGGTGTTGTTGCCCGGCGCGGCCGAAGGGCTACAGGCTCTCCACGGCCTCGACAAGCTCCTCGCCCTTTGCAGCAACAAGCCACGGCAGTTCTCGCGAGCGATCTTGCAGCACTTGAAAATTGAGCGATATTTCACGGTGGTGCTCGGACCGGAGGATGTCGAGCGCATTAAGCCGGCGCCTGACATGCTGCTTTGCGCGCTTGCGCGTTTGGGGGTGTCGCCGTCGGAAGCGCTTTACGTGGGCGACATGACGGTCGACATCGCTTGCGCCCGAGCCGCGGGGGTCTCAGTCTGGGCCGTCGCCACGGGATCGGATGACGCCGCGGCCTTGGCAGCGGTCAGGCCGGACCGGATTCTCTCGGGACTCGGACAGCTTATCGAGGCTGAAGGACCGGATACGTAAGCTAGGAAACGGAGTTAAGACCTTGCTGTCGCGGATGGCTTCAGGGGTCGCTGAAGCAATTTTTGTGAGCTAACTCGCGCATAGCTATAGAGTTAGAGAAATGGTTTCGGCAGGACGCTGGGACACACACATATTTGAAGCAAATCTGAGCGGCGTACTATAAGTATGAGCAAGCCAATGACTTAATTCTTTCATCTATAACTGCAATCGCATCAGCGGCTTACGACTGCATTCCTGCCTCGCTGAAACCATCCTAGCGTCCTCGCAGTAAGTGATTAGGCGCTAAGGACTTAATTCTTTCAGAATGTTCTTCAATAAGGGGCCAAAGTGTCATGTATGTTTGGGGCGCATTCGAAAAACCGTCAAAGGATCTCAATACTGGTCGGGTACGATTTCCCGGCCGGCGCGGGTTGCGAGAGCGGACATGATTGGGTCGGCGCCATAGGACAGAAAGCGCACGGAGCCATCGGCAAAAAGGAAATTGGCGCCGCCGGAATGCGGGCTCCAAAAGTGAAACGCATCGCATTGATTGGCGAAGTCGCCGGCGGTGAATGCGTATGGTCCGCTCGGGCAGCCGGGGCCGTAGATGTCGACGTTTAGCTCGCGAACGCCCAGGTCGTAATCGCCCGAGCCAGTTTTCGACTGTCCCCAGCCGGCGTACCACCAGCCCAGCACCAAGTCGGCGCTGGGCGGGCGCTCGCCGACCATGAGCGTCGTGCTGGTGCCGTCGATGATGTGCGCGATTTTGACGCGCGAGTCGAGGTATAAGACGCCGTCGAAAGTTGTGAGGTCGGTTCCTTCGACGCCGAGGTACGAGGTCAGTCCCACTTTCACATCTGCGATGAGCGCGGGCGAACGCATTCGGTAGTCCGACGGGCAGAGGTAGAGCGGAATCATCCGGGACAGCGCCGTGTGCGGCGGATCATTGAGAAAGAACGGGTCTTGCGCGAACGCTCGTTTCGCTTCGGTCCAAATGTCGTCTTGGTCGATGTAGGGCAGGATGCGTGTCAACCAACTCATGTGCGGGTAGGGGTCAGCGCCGTCTTTGTAACTGCACCCAGGCGGGAAGACGCGATGGACACTGTGATAATGATGGAGCGCAATGCCGATTTGCTTGAGCTTGTTGGCGCACTCCGTTCGTGCGGCCAGCGTGCGTACGTGCTGGACACCCGCAACCGCCAGCGCCAAGAGGGTGCCAATGATGCCGATGACCACGATCAATTCGACGAGGGTGAACGCGCGACGCGGTGCTGGAGTCATGGCTGCCTACAGTGACGGGTTTCAGCCAAATGTCTTACACGGACAAACTCGTCGAAGCGCTTTTCCCATCGCGTCCCGGAGGAAAAAACACAAACCAAGACACGAAAACAGTAGTCATCAAGAAGAATAGGGTCCGGAAAAAAGTGAGCCAATCGATAGGATCGGTTTCTGGCCCAGCGCATCCACATGGGAGTGCTTGCCCTCGCGCAAGTGCAGTTCCTTGGGCCACCAAGAAGCCACAAAACAAGGAAAAACAGAGGATCAGTGCTCCTTTTGTGAAAACGCCAAGAACTAATGTTAGCCCAACAACAGATTCAACCCAGGGTAGAAAATAAGCGACGCAAAACGCCAAATTCGCACCAAGTATTTCATAACGATAAACCGTGTTCAAGAATTCGTAAGGCTTCTCGATCTTCCAAATTGCAGAGAAGACCAAGAAAATACCTAGAACTACGCGCAATGGCTTGGAGATCTTCGAAAGCGCAGTGCGTAACCTGCCCGGCTCCCTCTTGTTCATCTTCGCCTCTCCCAGCCCTGCCAACCTTCCCGAAAGAGGAAGAGATTATGATAACCCAAGTCCAAAAGCTTGCGGGCAACAACATCGCTAAAGTAGCAACCGTAGCTCTCGCAATACACCAGAATCGGTTGTTCCTTGGGCCTCTTATTCATGATGTCTCCCATTTCGCCGACGGATAAGTAATAGGGAACATTGATCGAGTTTGGCAGATGTCCGCTTTCGTATGAGTCCGGGAGGCGGGCGTCGATGGTCAGATTTCCTGCTTCGTTAGTCCAGGCTTCCGCTTCGGCGAGTCTAAAGTGGGGCAGAAAGTGAGGCCGGTTGTATTCGCGCAGACTAGCCAATGTCTTTTCGCTCGAAAGGAAGCCGCCTGGGTTTAGCGAGGCAAACAAGAAAGGACAGAGAATTGTAACCGCAATGATCAGCAGGACCTCATTGATCCATCGATACCCAACGGTCGGAACGCGTGGCGCAACGAACACGAGCAAGTTAACAAGAGCGGTTACCAAGCCCGCGAGAAAAAGATACCAGCAAGCAGACGAGAATAGCACCCATAAACCGGCCGAATTGTCCGTGTCAATGATCACCGCCGTTCCGTCCCAAATCGAGGCGAGCTCCTCGAAGTTCATTGTTGCCAGCGGTTCAGAGCCGTCATAGATTCTAGCCTTCCCTTCAGAACACCCTGCAAAAAGAACCCAATGATTGTAATCCCCCGAAGTGGGATGGTTTTTCACGTGAAGAATGGCCGGACGATCCAAGTTTCGCAAGACAAAACAACTTAACTTGCCCCGAACGTAGGGCTCAAAACCGAAATGCCGGGCAGCTCGCGACAAGTCGGCCGCGGAGCTCCCTCGTTTGCTAGTGATGAATTCGGGCTTGACAAGATCGACAAAAGGAACGGAACGACCTTGCATCGTCATGGCTCGCGCCAACGCTTGCACGCCGCAGTAGGTCGCAGGATTCGTTGCCTGCCGAGTTGAAGCAGAAACCGATACGAACACAGAGAAACAAATTGCCAAGGGAAGGTGTGCCATATCGATCGGCTCCTGGGGGCGCGCCTTTACGCTGGCTTTCGCTTGCACCAAAACCGGAGAGAGATCACGAGAAGGACCGCACCGACAATTGCCAAGCTTACCAAAGCGAGGGCCCTGCTCCCCGTCCAGAACCCTTCCGCCGTTTGATCAAAATCGGCAAAAGCCGGCACTACCTGGCCTCCTTTCCATTGGTAAGAGACGCCGGAGTCGCGCTCGTCTTCGTTAAAGACTCGGAAACCGTCCGGCAAGTCTAAGGTGAAAGGGTCTTTCGCCTGAAGATCGGGTCTTAACACGACGTTTGTTCGCTTGAAACGGTAGATCGCTTTGCCAGACGGCGGCGTCGCACTGGCGTTTTCCCACTCAATTGTGTACTCACCTTGGATCGGAAGAGGGACCCCGTTGTGGTTTTCGAAAGCAAGGTTCCTGACGCCTATTGTGCAAGTTTTCATTTGTTGGTGAAACTGCTTGTTGTTGTCCTCCATAGTCTGATCATCGAATCCATAAACGTCGTGCAGTCCCTGTTCCAGCGTTGCTTTTTTCAACAAGAAGCCACTCTTCTTGCTCACCCAAAGTGACACTTTTCCCCATTTGATGCTGCCCGTGACCAAAAAACAAGCCTCTCCGTCAACGGTGGTTTCTTCCAGGCGCAAGTCAGGCGCTTTTCTCATAAGCTCTGCTATGGTCCGACCCTGGGTCCCGGGGAAATAACCGTCCAAAGCGCAGCCGAATTCCGCCTGGTCGAAAAGTAAGTCCTTCCTCCCATTGGATTTCGATGAAATGTACGCGAACTCCGGAGCCTTGGTCTTTTCATTGTAAGCGGCCCCTAAGGAGCCTTTCTCATTGGTCACGTCGTGGAAATTCTGCACATCTTTTTCGGGACTCCCCACAAAAATCAATGTCCCTTTCGCGCTTAGGGAATTTCCTTTGCGCCAGAAAGAGAACCTGATTCGCTGCTCCGAAGAAGGCCCAGCCTTTTGGTCAAGAACTCCCTCGACATCCATGGTAATATCGCTGCAATACTTGTGTGCGTCGATATTCAAGTCCAGCACCTTCTGCGCCGTAATGACTTGGGCGTCAGCATGATTGGTGATCGAAAAAAGAAGAAGCAATGTGATTACCGTATTCTTCGCCATAATAGTTTCTCTGGATCTTGCTTATGCGTGCTGTCGACCGGAAAGAAAATGAGTGCTTCTGGACCACGCGCTTCACGGACATGCCCTCTGGCAATAACAGCTATTATCATCAATATTCTTGGCTGGGTTCGGTACGGCGGTGCAATAACAGACCCCACCTGCGAAGCTTACACAGCCACCATTACCCTTGTGCTGTTTACACAATGTTCCCGCTTTTGCTCCGAGATTACATTGCTTACATGTCTGGGTGCTTTTCGCACCACACGCGCCCGTCTTGTTTGGCGAACAGAGCACCAGACCGTCGCCAGTGCACTCTACAAGTCCTTGGCACGCCCCACCGAAAACGCTTTCCTCCAGCACGGCGTGGGGAGTCAAATAAAGCCCGAAAAGACAGAGACCCAGCAACACGCCAAACGAATGAATTGCCCTCATGGTTCGCCTCCAAAAAAAATGAGGATTGACACGAGAATCTTGAGAAGATCCCTCAAAAACCGAAGCGTCGTAGCAATACTTCGTGTCCCTGCAGACGCCCAACTTGGACCAGATAAAGGCCAATTATCCCCGCAACTAGGGAGCTTAGAATCCAGGGAAGCGCCGAGCTCCCCCAAGGGGTCGCAACCGCCAGATGATAGCCGTAGTCGGTCTTCTCCCAGCGGGTTGGAGTCCACTGTTTTTCGCCCATCGCGATCATCACGCTCCACGCCTTCCCAGTGCTCCAGTACCCGTAGTCAGGTGACCTCTGACGCAAGAGATCGTCAATCGTGAACTCCAAATCGGTAGATTCTCTCAAAAGCTCAAGGATTTCCTCAGATGACGGTTGGCGCAGTTTGTGACCCAGTACCTTGTCTAAGTGCTTATCAGAGCGCAAATCAAGCGAAAGTCCCTGACGGCTATAGTAAACCATGTTGAGAAGAGCCGGCACGGACACAAGGAGGTAAATCGAGCCAAAGCCGTAAAGTCGCCACGGGGCGGACAACAAAGTTGGTCCGTTGGCCCTTGGCTGGCAAAAGACGAGCCCCAGCGCGCTAAGGGCCTCCACTAAGGCCACCAGACCCGGATCGATATTACCCTTGCCGAAGCAAGGGCAGGTTTTCTCTCCTTTCAGGCTCAAGAAAACATTAAACGAGGCGAATGCAACCAACAAGCTGATGGCGCCGCTCCAAGTCCACTTCGGATAGAGCCCGAAGACCAGCCAAAGTCCGAAGCCTATCTCAAAGACAACCAGGCTTGCCAAGAAGGATCGCGAATCCCACAGGTTTTTTTCCCAAGTTGAGTCCGTGGCCAATTTGTGTCCCTTGCTCCAAGCAGCGGTGAGAAGCACAGCACAGCCGCCAAGGCAAAGCGGGCCGCGACCCACCAGGGCACCAGAGGTTTTTTCGAGTTCCCGTACATGGGTCCGGACCGGGGACCAAGCTATGGGCAAGGCACGTCGTCATCGATGATGTTCACAACCGCTGTCGATGGCGACCCCAGCTTCGCGTTCACCAGGTTTGAAAGAACCAAATTCACAGTTTCCGTGCTTTCCACGTCAACGTCGTTTAAAATGAAGATAGTGAAAGTCTTCGTCGTCCCGGCCTCGCTGGGTTGCCAGGTCAAGACCTGAGAGTTCGCTGTGTAATCCTCGCCTGCCGTGGCTGTACCGTCACTGGTCGAGCACGTGACGGAAACTGCGCTAGTTGGCGAGCCGGTCATCAGGACCGTGATCGTTACCGTGCCATCGTACTCGTTCACGCTCCAGCTGCTGTACTCGAACGAGACCGTACCTTGTTGAGGCGATGGGGTGGCAAATACCCTTGAGATGACAAGCGGCAACAGCAGGGTAAGAACAGCTGCGGCCCCTAGCCACGCGATTTGCTTTTTTCTCGCCGCCATGACTCATCCCTCCAAATAATTGAACCGTAGCAGACCGCTGCAATGGAGTCACCACCAACACAAAGAATTTACGCGAGCGAAACTGCGATGCATATAGAGTCTTAGCTCTATCCTCACCCATCGCTCTTTTCAGGCCGTGTGGCGGGTTTTTCCTGCGCGTCATCGAGAAGAAATCCGAAAACCCTAAGGACGATTGCGAGCCGATCGTTTAACTTCAGCTTCTTGTGCAGACTGTCGCGGTGCAGGTTTGCGGTCTTTGTCGTGCATTCCAGCTGGCGGGCGATGCCATCCAATTCGTGGCCCGCGCATGTCGCCTGCAAGCACTTGAGCTCTTGTAGCGTCAGGCGGTAGTGATCTCTCATGCGCTGCCAGTTTTCGTGCGAAACAAGCCGGACGAAGGCGCCGGGACTAAGTTGTTTCGCGCTGTCATGTTGGATGTCCGCGATGATTCGATCAGGCGACATTGTTGGGCTCCTTACTTCCTTCAACGGTAACAAAATCAAAAGCGGCCGAACAGCGCCTTAGTCCCAAGAAGCCTCGGCTACAAATGCTCCGGTCGCTGACGCTTCGGTCGCTGACGCTCCCGGCTCGCCAATTTTGAAAGTCCCCGACGGATTGCAAATCCGTCCTATGACCGGGCTGCCAGGCGCTATGCGCAGTGCACGAGAGAGAGAGAGAGTCATTGGCGTTTGTCCTTTCGAGTGAAAAACGAAATGCGGAAAACTCACCTAAGGACAAAGGATGAGGATAAGCGACGCGAGGAAATAAGTCAAACGAAAAAAAGGCGGGCCTAGACGCTGCGCGAAAGCCGCGTGAACGCGGCGGAATGCCGTGCCCGAGTGTTGCTGGAACTGGCGTGCGCTAGTGCGCTGGCGAACATGGCGCGGCGCGGCTGAACATGGCGCGGCTGAAGATGGATTTCCTTGACACTGCGCCCGTTGCCAATGTAGTTTAACTATCTCTTCATGGCTTTCAGGGTCGCGCGGACAGCCGCGAGCGGGATCTTCCAAGCATTAAGCCGCGCGCGGCGTCGGAGTAGCAGCGTGTCTCGTCTATTAGTCATTAAGGGCGCCGACGAGGGCAAGCAGTTCGAGCTGGCCGACCCCGTGATCACGCTCGGCCGCGACGCCTCCAGCCGAATCCGCTTGCACGATACGGAAGTCTCGCGCCGCCATGCCGAGTTTCGCCGGCAAGGCGACGAGACGCGCCTCGTGGACGTCGGCAGCGCCAACGGCACCTACCTCAACAACCGCAAGGTCCAAGAAGCGACACTGCAGGCCGGCGACCACATACTCATTGGCCAAACCACACTCGTGTTCAGCGCCAGCCGGAGTGAAGCGGAGAGCATTACCGCGCCGAGCGACCTGGCGGAAAAGATCAACATGATTACGCGCGGAGACCTCGAATTGTCGTCGGCGATCGTCAAGACGATCGGCGAGACCGAAGGAAGCCGCATCCTCGCCCAACCGGACAAGGCCGCCTCGCCTTGGCTGAAAAACGCCCTCGCCAGCCTGACGGTCATGTACGAAGCGAGTCAGGCGGTCAGCCACATCCTCGACATCACCCAACTTCTCGACCGCATCCTCGAGATCATTTTCCGCAGTATCATCGCCGACCGCGGCTGCGCCCTGCTTTGCAATCCCGACACCGGCGAACTCGAACCCAAGGCGCTGCGCTATCGCAAGGCAGGCAGCCAGGGCGAAAAGCTCACCATCAGCCGATCCATCCCTGATTACGTCCTCAAAGAACGGCAAGGCGTGCTGCTCTCCGACGCTTCGCGCGACGAGCGCTTCAACACCGGCGAGAGCATCGTCAAGTTCGGCATCCGTGAGGTCATCTGCGTGCCCATCAAGGGGCGGCACGAAACGCTCGGCGTTCTCTACCTCGACACCCACAGCACGGGGCGCGAGATGGTGGCGCGCAAGACCGCGACCGGAAAATTCACCGAGGACCATCTCACCCTCGCTATCGCCGTCGCCCACCAGGCCGCATTGGCCGTCGAGGAGACGCGCTATCACCACGCCATGGTGCAGGCCGAGCGGTTGGCGGCTATCGGCCAAACCATCGCCGCCCTCTCGCACCACATCAAGAACATTCTGCAAGGGCTGCGGAGCGGCAGCGAAATCCTGCAAATGGGTTTCAAGGAGAAGAACGACACGCTGATCCAGCAGGGCTGGCGCGTGGCCGAGAAGAACCAGGCCAAGATTTACGACCTGGTGATGGACATGCTCAGCTACTCGAAGGAGCGCGTGCCGGCCGTCGAGCCCACGAAGCTCAACGAAAGCGTGCGCGAAGTGGTCGAGTTGTTGGCTGGCCGCACCAAGGAACTGGGTGTCCATCTCGAACTCAGTCTGGTGGACAACATGCCCATCGTGCAGGTCGACCGTGAAGGCATCCATCGCGCCCTTTTGAACATCGTGGGCAATGCTCTGGACGCCGTGGAGGAGCGGCCCAACCCGCATGTCACTGTCGGCACCCGCGTGAGTGATCAAGGATGGGCGCGCATCGTCGTTGTCGACAACGGCATCGGCATCCCTCCCGTCAAGCTCGGCGAGATCTTCAAGCCGTTCGTCAGCACCAAGGGCGCCAAGGGCACCGGGCTCGGCTTGGCCGTGAGCCGGAAAATCCTCCGCGAGCACGGCGGCGACATCTTGGTCCAAAGCCAGGTCGGAGTCGGAAGCAAGTTCATCCTCCGGCTGCCAATTCGCAGCCCGCTCAGCATCGATCCCTCCGTCACCAGTGCCGAAATGGCGGTGTTGCCTCCGCCTGAGGCCGACTAGAATGTCAGCGCCGCGCGACTGTCACCGCCGCGCAATGCGAGCCGGAATTCCGGGTGCGGGATGCAGCGTGAACGAGGCGGCCGGCCTCACGATGCAACCCGGCGCCAGCGTAAAACGGAAGCGCGGCGCGAGCGTTGCCAGAATCAGCGTCATCTCCATCATCGCAAACGTGTTCCCAACGCACAGCCGCGGTCCGCCGCCGAATGGGAAATAGGCGAATTTCGGCAGCTTCTCAGTGCGCTCGTCGAGCCAGCGTTCAGGGTGAAACTCGTCGGGCTCGTCGAAGAAGCGCGGATCGCGCTGCACCACCCACTGGCTCATCAGCACCGTTTGCCCCTTGCGAAGCGGAAAGCCGCCAAGGGTCAAATCGCGCGTGGCCTCGCGGCCAATGACGTACGCGGGTGGATAGAGTCGCATGGCTTCGAGCAGCACGGCCTCGGTGTACGGCAGACGTGCAAGGTCGTCAAAGCTGGGTGAAGCGTTCGTGGACGCGCTTGCGTGGGCGACTGCCGCGTTGCACTCGTCGAAGAGCTTTTGCTCCGCCTTCGGGTTTTGCGCGAGCAGGAACCAAGTCCAAGACAGGGCGAGGGCTGTGGTCTCGTGGCCGGCGAGAAAAAGCGTCATGGCCTCGTCACGAACTTGCCGATCGGACATGCCGCGGCCATCTTCTTCATCGCGCGCCCGCAGAAGTAAAGACAAGAGGTCGCCTCTGCCCCCGCCATTTACCGTGGAAGATTGCCCTTGTGCGCGGCGCTGGCGAATAAAGCCGAAGAGGATGGCATCGAGCCGCCGCACGGCCCGGCGCAGGCGCAAGTTGGCGGGAGTGGGAAGCCAGCTGGGCCAGGGTATCGTCCCTTGGAAACGGGCCATGAAGTTCTCGCCGCTGACTTCCAGCGCGCGGGAGATGTCTTGGGCGTCTTCGGCGCCGGCGTCCGCGTCGAAAAGCGTTTTCGCGGCAATGTCGAGGGCCAGGCGGCGCATGTCGATATGAATGTCGCGCTGTTCTCCCGGCCGCCATTCGTTCAAGAGGCGGTGGGTGGCAGCTACCACGGCGGGGGCATAGGTCGCAAGCCGGCTGCGGTTGAAGGCGGGTTGGACCAGGCGTCGTTGCCGCAGCCAGAAATCGCCCTCGCTGGTCAACAGACCCTTGCCCAAAAGCAGGGGGTTGAGGCGCAGGGCGAAGTGCTTTTGAAAGCAGCTATTCTGCGTAACTAAGACTTGTTCAATAAGGTCGGGATGGCTGACGAGCAGGATGCGGCGATGGGCGAAGCGCAGAGCCACGACATCGCCGTGCTCACGGGCGCAACGGGTCATGAAATCCAGGGCCCCTCGGCGATAGAGGGGGAGGTGGCCGATCAACCAGTGTCCTTTTGGACCCGGTGGTGAGTACGTTTTCACTATTATTCGATTATTACGATTTTTTTATTTGCATCATGTTTTGCCTGACCTTTATAATCCTATCTAAATCTCTTCTCCGTCACCTGCCCATCCAAACACAGAGGAAGTCATGTTCTCCAATTCCCGGCGCGCGGAATACGCGGAGCGGACGCGGCGAAGCATCAGACGGCGTTTTACCTTGAGGGTAGAACAGCTGGAAGAACGCACGGTACCCACCGTCTACACGCCGGCGCAGATTCAACATGCCTATGGCTTCGACTTGAACTCGAATACCGGGGCCGGACAGACCATCGCGATCGTCGACGCCTACGATGATCCAAATATCGCTTCCGACTTGGCCGCGTTTAGCTCGACGTTTGGCTTACCCGCTGCCAGCTTCACCAAGGCGACACCGCAAGGCCAACCTGCAGCGAACTCCGGCTGGGCCACGGAAATCGCTCTCGACGTCGAGTGGGCGCACGCGATCGCTCCAAGCGCCAACATCCTCTTGGTGGAAGCCGCCAGCAGCAGTTACGCGAATCTGCTGGGCGCCGTCACCTATGCCGCCACTCAGCCGAACGTCTCGGTGGTGTCCATGAGTTGGGGCGGCGGCGAATTCTCGCAGGAAACTTCAGCGGCCTACGACGGCGTATTCCTGAATCATCCCGGAGTGACCTTCGTGGCCTCTTCCGGGGATTCCGGTAGGCCACCGTCGTGGCCCGCCATTTCGCCAAATGTGCTCTCCGTGGGCGGCACCAAGCTCACGTTGGACGCCAACAACAACTGGTCCAGCGAAACCGGCTGGGGCAACGGACGACTTAGCTTCCTCTATGGCGGTTCGGGCGGCGGCATCAGCGCTTACGAGCCTAAGCCTTCCTATCAGGCCAGCGTCACCCAAAGCAGCACCAAACGCACCAATCCGGACATCGCCTACAACGCCGATCCAAACACGGGGGTCTACGTGCTTGACTCCTACAACGGCGGTTGGTTCCAAGTCGGCGGCACCAGCGCCGGCGCACCGCAGTGGGCCGCCCTCCTCGCCCGCGCCAATGAAGCTCGCGTTACCGCCGGCAAGGGCACGCTGAGCACCTCGGCCACTCTCACTGCCGTCTATAATCTGTCCAGCGCTGATTTCCACGACGTCACCTCCGGCAACAACGGTTATGCTGCCGGACCCGGCTATGATCTCGTCACGGGCCGCGGCAGCCCCAAGGCCAACCTCGTTATCGCCGACCTGACCGCCGTAAACTCGAGCGGCAGTTTCAGCTCCGCGGCCGTCACTTCGGGCACGACCACGACTCCGACCGGCCGCACGCCGACGGGCCGCACGAAGCCGACTGACCTCAGTGCCGGGCGCCTCGATTTGGGCGGCACGCGCCAGGACTTCTCGTTCGTGATGTCGGGCATCGCGGCGCAAGGCCCGGTGGCGCAAATCAACGCCGGCATCGCGCCGCAGACGGCCCGGTTCGTCGATCAGCAGGTTTCTTCCAACGGCGCCAATACCTCATCCTTGCGGCTTCTACCCACCGGATATTTGAGCCTCGGCATCACCTCCGTGGATGTCGGTCCGGTGCTTGAAGAAGGCGTGTGCCGGCAACAACTCGAGGATGGTGCGCCGCCGTCAGGCATCGACCCCCAACCTGCCGTTCGCGACAACCCGGTGATTGAAGTTTTGTCGGAGCCAGCCGCGCTCTTGGGTGAGCCGCTAGACCGGGTCGATGCCGTCGAGCCCGCAGTTGCAAAACTTGCCTGGGTGGAGACGCACGGCTCCGCCGTGACGCCGATGGCTGGAATGTTCGCCGCCGTGTTATTCAGCACGCATTGGCGCAATCAGCCCGAAGAAACTCGGCGGGCGATGCTGGCCAAGCGAATCCCACGCTAGAACGTTTTCATCCAAACGAAAAGCTCCCGGAATCTCCGGGAGCTTTTATTGTTTGTGCAAACCTGCAAGCGGCGGCAGTACGTCACTTGCTTGCGGCCCGCGGCGCGGTGTCCGCCTTTTCTTGGCCGAACAGAAAGCGCAGTCCGCCGAGAATATGCTGCTGAAACCGTTCATCGCGCCAAACCTCGTCGCGATGGCCCAGGGCGGTGTAAAAAACCCGGCCCTTGCCGAATTCGTGCACCCAAGCCAGGGCGTTGTCGCGGTCCTGCCGTTTGGCGGGATCCTTGACCGAATCCATATCGAGCCGCATCAGGACGCGTAGCTTTTCGCGCGAATAAGGCCCTTTGAACTGGTAGATTTCGTCGGTGATTTCAAACGACTTGCCCAGGTGCTTGGTGGCCGGGTTCGCAGGATCCTCGACTAACACCTTGATCTTCTGGTGCCACGGGTGGCCGTCGAAGTAGGCGCCGATCAGTTCGCCGTATTCCTTCCATTTGTAAAACGTGTCGGTGGCGCAGTGGCTGCCGCCGAATCCCTTGCCGGAGCGCACGAAAGCGAGCAGATCGGACTTTTGCACTTCCGATAGTGGCAACTCGCCGGTCGTGTAGAAGAACACCGCGTCGTAGTTCTTGAGATTGTCGACGTTGATCTCCTCGCGCGAATTCTGCGTGCAGGTTGCTTCAAAGCCATGCTTCTTGCCCAGTTCCAGAAACGTCACCTCCACCACGCACGGCTGCACGCGCGCGAACGGCTTGCCCTCGTGCTTGATTTCGAATGGCTTCGTGCCGCTGACGCGGCCAATGTACACGGCCTGTACGCTGACCTTGCCGTCTTTCCCTTTGCTGACCTGTATTTCGACGTCTTTCACCTTGGGCGGATTCTGCGGGTCGATCGAGACCAGCAGCTCGGTGTTGCGCGTCACGCAGGAGTGGCGATAGCCGCGTGATTCCGTAATAAGCAGGATTTTCTTGTTGGCCGGCGCATCGCCGGATTTCTTGTCGGCTTTGCCGCTCGATTTGTCAACGGCCCAGGCGGCCTGCGTCGCGCCGAGGAGCGATCCCCAAAGAAGCAACGCCATTCCTAGCAGACAGCGAAGCGTGTTCATTTTTCCCTCGTGATGTGGTGTTGTATGGTTGTATTTGTGGTTGCACTCGTTTTCAGGGCAATTCCTTGATGCGGATGCGGCGAAACTCGAACTTGCCGTCTTCCGCTTGCAGGCCGATGCCGCCGCTCTTCGTCGCGACCGGCAGGTCTTCGAGGTATTCGCCATTGCAATAGCACTTGGCGACCGCCATGGTAAGGATCACGTCCAGCTCGTTCCAATCGTCGTTCTTGAATTTCTTGAGCTGCTTGCGTTCGCCGCGGCGAATGTAGTCGCGGACCTGAAGCTGATGGCCTGAGGAGCGCACGTAGACGCCGCTGTCCGATTTCAACGAGGCGCGGAATTCCAGCTTCAGGTGGAAGTTGCCGGGAAAGTCCTTGACCGTGAACAAGTCCTTGATTCCCGTGCCCACGTGGGCGACGATGACGCCGGATTCCACCGTGAAGCGCTTGTCGGCTGTTTCCGTCTTGGTGTCCAGCAGTTCCTTATAGTAGCGCCAGCCCGTGAAGTTCTTGCCGTTAAAAAGGCTGGTGAAGCCTTCTTCGAGCTTGAAGTCGTCCCCGGCCGCGCTTGTCCGACTGATGGCGAGGCAGCACAGTCCTAACGAAAGCACCAGGGCAAAGCCTAATTTCATGAATGCTCCTTTTTCGGCGAATAGCACGGAAGCCGCGTCCGTGCCTGGACAACGAGGTCCGGACGGGAAAGCGTAGGCAGGGAATTCGAGCATCAACGAGACTACGTTAGCGGAATGGAACGAGTTTGAAAAGGAAAAAATGGCACTGCCGAGGAGCCGCCAAAAATCTCATTTTTTCAAGATTTAGCCTCTTGCAATGCGGCTTTCGCTCCGGTAAAACCACAGCAATCCCGGTCCAGTCGATTCAGCGCCATTTCGCGAGCGACCGGGGAAAATGCTCCTTTGATCCGCAACACTTGGTCAGAAAGGGAGGTTTCGATGCCCTGGTACTTTTGGGTCTTGATTCCGGTGCTGCTCGGTTTGGTCGGCGCTTTCATCTACCTGCGCAATCAACGTCCCGAGGGAGATTAGAGTTGCTGAGCCGGCGGCAGCTGGCCGCCGCAGGCCTGCCGGGCAAACCTGCGAGTTGGCTTCACGCCAAGAGCCCCTCACTGGAACCGAGTTTGTGCTTTAGCCCAATCACCGACGACGGCATCCAGCGTGACAAGGCTACGGTTGCGCCACACCTGTAAGCGCACGCGCTGACCCGACGGCAGGCCGGCAATCAAATTGATGAGATGGTTCTCCGTGCGGACGGCGACGGTGTCGATTTGAAGGATAACGTCATCCGCCTGCAGGCCCGCTTCGGCTGCAGGAGTCTGCGGGAACACTTTCTCTACCAGCGCCCCTTGCACCCGATCCAGGCCGACGCGAAGGGCGTCTTTGGGCTCCAACGAAGTCGCCAGCTGCATTCCCAGATAGCCGCGCTGCACGCTTCCTTGCAGCATCTGGCTCAATACGCGCTTGACCAAGTTAATGGGAATGCTGAAGCTGACGCCGCTGTTGCTGCCGTTGTGGGACGCGATCGCGGTGTTGATGCCGATTACGTCCCCGTTCAGATCGAGCAACGGTCCACCGCTCGAGCCGGGATTGATGGCCGCATCGGTCTGCAAGAATTCCTTGATGCGAATCGTGCTGCCCAGGCTGACTTGTCCGCGGTCGCGGGCGCTGATGATTCCGTGCGTGACCGATTGATTCAGGCCGAATGGGCTGCCGATTGCCAGCACCCAGCGACCGGCCCGGGTGTGATCGCTGTTGCCCAAAGCCGCGGTCGGTAAGTTGACCGCTCCATCCAGGCTCAACAGCGCAATGTCGGTTTCGGGATCGGACCAAACCTGACCGGGACGAAAGAGCCGGCCGTCAGCGAGATGAATCGTGATCTGGTCGGTGCGCGCCTGGCTGACGACGTGATTGTTCGTCACCACGAAGTAGCCCGGTTTGGCATCGAGCTTGACAATCACGCCCGACCCCGATTCTTCAACAGGCTTGCTCTTGCCGTTGCCGTTCCCGCCCGTGTTGGCCTTGGGCGGCTTGACGGCTTCCACGGACACCACTGCGGGACTCACGCGGGCTGCCACGCTTTCAAAGCGCTCGGACAGTTGGGCCAGCGGATCGGCCAACTCTCCCGCATGGGTCTTGGACTGGGCCGCCAGGGGCGAGCCAATTTGCAAAGGAACATGGACCAAACCCGCCCCTAAGTAGAGCAGGATGAAACCCAGTGCGGTCAGGGGAATCGTTTTCTTCATGTCGGGCAATCCTGAGGGAATTGACGGAAAGACGGCCATGTCGAAGAACTGCCATGACGGGCATTCCATTCTAGACGGCGGGTGACACGGAAGTTGAGAAAAACCTGCGGTAGTCGAAGGGAAAGGAGGGCGTCCGGCCCTTAAAAACGCGAAAAGCCCGCGAGTCGCGCGCGAGCTTTTGTGGTGAGGGATAGAATTCTCTGTCAACGGCTGGACATGTCAATTTCGATTTCGGAGATGTTGACCTCGCGTTGGTCTTCAAGGGGAGTCGGGTGGTCGGAAACCTTTTCCCAATTAGCGTTGCCGCCCGGGCCGCCCCAGGTGCCATATAGCTCCATCTCGCGCTGACATTCAATGCAAGTCGCGCTGAAGGGCAAGGCGTTGAGCCGGGCCACAGGAATCTTCCTCTGGCAACCCTCACAAACGCCGTATGTACCCTGTTTCAGTTTGTTCAAGGCGATTTCAATCTTGGCCAACTCGCGCGATTCCAACTCCGCTAAAGTCGAAGCAACTTCGTCGCTGCCGGCGTCGAATGCCAGATCGGCGCTATCGCCGGTGTCGCCGGATTTGAAGTTGCGTAGGTCCTTCAATTCTCCGCCTAAGCGTTTGCGCAACTCATCGCGCCGGCCAACCAAAGACTTGTGTAGGCGGAGCAAGGCATCTCGTCTTGCCATGGCTCATCACCTTCCTTCTCGAAACAGGGCAGGGATATCAAATGGGCGGTCACCGCAATCGCAAGTAGAATGCCGTTCGTCAGAAATTACCATCGTCGTGTCGATTTTTACACAACAACTTTCAAATCAATGACTTACATATAGCGATTCAATCTTCGATTTACCAACACCACCAACTTCACGGCTGCCAGATTGCGAAAACAAACTCTCAAGTGTGTCAAAATTGAACACTCCTGGTTTGCCGTGACCCAAGTATAACCGATAAACTTCGGCCGCGACGGAAATGCGGTCTAGTTTTCGTTCAAGAGAGGCCGAACCATCCGTACCATGGGATCTTGGCCTTTTCGACAATCTAAGGTGACCCACAACCGCACAGGAGTCTCGAACATCCAGGATTCAAGGTAGCGTCGATACAGGACTTGCCGTGCCACCTGCTTTCTAGCATCCGGGCCCATCAACCGAAGGATTTCTTCCGGCTTGGCGCCTCGTTCACGCAAGATATCCGCCAACCTTCTGACACATTCATGGCGCTCCGCTTCGGTCAGTTCTTTGCTTTTCTCCAAGGAACGCACAGCCTTGCTCAACAACTCCCAAGCCTCTGTGGCATTGGCGTTCGTCGCCATGTCGAGGTATTGGTTCACGTGATCGCGTCCGCCGCCCTTTGCGATCGGAATTCCCGACACAAGGATTACGCTTGCCAGAACGTGGAGGTGCATGGGGAACGGCAGAACAGGATGGAATGGATGGGAGCGGTCTACGTAATCAGAGAGGATTGCGCAGGCATCCGCTGCCTATCATCGCATCCATGTCTCTCCAGCCTCCCTTCTTCCGGCGGCCAAATTATATTCGCGCAGACTCGTCTGTCAAGCTGCCTTGCCCGCTTCCTTTACTTTTCGAGGGCTCTCCTTATTGCCGGGCGCGGTGAATGCCGTTGACCTTGCTGCACGATGGCTGTAGGAAAGTTCGCCGCCCGCGGAGAGTACATGGTCAAGCCGTGGAATTTGTGGTTCGTGCCCGCGCTTGCGCTCTTGGCGGTGTCCGGGACTCTTACGGCCGGCGAGCCTCCAGCCTGGCTGCCGCGCTATGACCTCGACATTGTTCTGGACCCGGCCCAGCGTCTGGCGAAGGTTAAGCAGCGAGTGACTTGGACCAATCGGCATCAACGGCCGGCGCGCGAAATTGTCTTCAACGCTCACTTGCATTATTCCATTCCTGACAAGGACGTTGGTCTCTTAGCCAAGATGGTCGAAATCCTGCGCATGGCGCCAAGCGAAGCAATGAGCTTTGACGGGCCGGCGCTTGACATTCGCCAGGTTACGCTCCTTGGCGCTGTGCCGAAGGACTCGACGCAGAGCGTCGCGGCACGCGTTCCCACGCGGAGCGTGGGAACGAGGTTTCAGTATGCCGAGGACAATCCGACTGCCCTGGTCGTGGCGCTTCCCGAGCCGGTGGGTCCCGGGGAATCGGTCACGCTTGAACTTAGCTATGACGTTCACATTCCGGCCAAGAAGGGGCGCTGGGGGCAATGGGCCGGCGTTACGACGCTTGCGCAGTGGGTGCCGGTCGTCGCGGTCTATAGCGAGAAAGGCTGGGATCCGGCGCCGTTCATCCCCTGGCATCAACCGTTCCACAACGAAGCGGGCATCTACAAAGTGCGCGTCGTCCTTCCCAAGGAGCAGAAACTCGCTTGCTCCGCGGCTGTTGCTAAAGAGCGCGATCTGGAAGACGGCAAGAAGGAATTGATTCTGGCGCCGACCTGCCTGCGCGACTTTGCCATGATCGCCAGCGATCGCTTTGAGGAACACACCGGCAAGGCGCAGGGCGTCGACATCCGCGTCCTGGCACTCCCGCAACATGAGTTCTACGCCAAGGAAGCCGTCAAAATCATCAGCGAGTGCTTGCCCGTCTACAACCGCTGGTTCGGCGCGTACCCATACCCGCAGTTCACCTTGGTCGAGTCGTACTTCGGCTGGAACGGCAACGAATGCGGCGGACTGGTCATGATCGACGAACGCATGTTCAACATGCCTCACATGGCCCGCGCTTATCTCGACTATCTCATCTCCCACGAGTTCTGTCATCAGTGGTGGTACAACGCCGTCGGCACCAACGGCTACGCCGAGTCCTTCATGGACGAGGGCCTGGCCACTTATTTCAGCCACCGAATCATCAACGAAAAGCTCGGCAAGGAGAACATGCTGCTCGCGCTGCCCGCGGGATTGGAATGGCTGCCTAACATCCGCCGCGATGACTTCCGCAATTACGGCCTGATCGGCGTCCGGGCCCGCGGCGAGATCTTTCCCACCGTGCAAGAGATGCCGAAGTTCAAGCATCTCGTCAACCTGTCAGCCTACGCTTACGACCGCGGCAGCAGGATCATCGGCATGATCGAGGAGCGCCTCGGCGAGAAAGCCTTCCTCGAATTTACCCGACACACCTATGCCAAGTATCAGTTTCAGATTATGCGTGTCGCCGACTACCAGAAGGAACTGGAGCTTTATACGGGCCGCTCCTGGGAGGATTTCTTTCAGCATTGGGTCTACGGCAGCGGCATGTGCGACTGGTCGGTCGAGCGCGTCGAGATGGACGGCAAACTTCGGCCGCGCGTTTGCCTGCCGCGCCATCGCGGCAAGAATACGGTCAAGACCGTCGTGCTATTGAAACAACAAGGCGGCTTCAATGAGCCGACCGTCCTTGGCTTTTCTTTCAAGGACGGCGACGGCTACCCATTGCGCGTGCCGATCATTCCGAACGCACCGCTCTTGGAGCTGGACGAACTTGGCGCCCGCGTTCACTCCCACGCATCGGACGACTGCAAGGAAGCCACGGTGCGCGTGGAGATTGACCTGCCCTGCGAGCCCGTGCAGATCACCGTTGACCCGGATCACGTTTTGCTCGATCAAAAGCCCACGAACAACCACTGGAAACCGGTGATCCGCTACCGGCTGACGCCTCTGTACACGCAACTGGAGGAAACCGACGTCACAAACTCCTACGATCGTTGGAACGTCATCGCCGGGCCGTGGCTTTTCGCATCGGCGTACAGCGACCCGTGGTTCCAGCGCACGCCGATCGCCGGGGCAAAGATCGGCGTCTACCGCACGCAGGAATTCGCGGGGGGAGCGTTCATCGGCTACCGCGCCAACGATCGCAACATCGTCGCCGGCGTCGACGGCGTCTGGGACCACGTGCCCTTGCCAAACACTCAGGTCGGCTTCGTTCTGGAGCGCAGCTTGGCCGCGCTTTCCAATGGCGATCCCTCGTGCAGCCGCGGCGTCGTCTATGGCCGCTACATCCTGCTCAACAGCAGCTCGCTCTATCTGCCGCCGTTCGAATACGTCGAAGTGTTTGGCGACATTCAGAATCGCTGTCTGCCCGACCCCATCGTCACGCTTCCCGGCGCCAATCCGTTCAACCAGCGAACGAGCCTAGGCATTCACTACCATAAGAATCTGATGACGCCTTACTGGGACGCCGAGGCAGGATTGTCTCTGGACGTCTCCTACCAATACGGCATTCCGATCTTCGGCAACAACGAGCAATTTCATCAAGTGTATGGGCAAGTGGCGATGGTAAAAAACACGCCGGATTGGCTGGTTCCCTTCCATCATCCCATTGGCGACTGGCTGCGTGAAACACGCTGGGCGTTTCGCCTGGGGGGCGCGGCGGCCCTGCCGAACAACGGTGAATTCTTCGCTCTGGGAGGCGGCGATCAGTTTCGCGGTTTCGACCAACAGCAGCGCCAGGGAAGTCTCGTGTGGGTTGGCAGCGTCGAATGGCGGGTGCCGATCTTCAAAGACGTGTGCTGGGATTTTTGCGACCACGTCGGCGGCGTACGCAACGTTTACATCGCTCCGTTTTATGACATCGGCGACGCCTACGTGAATCATCAATCCTACGGACCGGTCGCGCATGCCTTCGGCGCCGGTCTGCGCATTGACTTCGCCTGGCTCGGATTAATCGAGCGCACCATCCTTCGCTTCGATGTCGCCAAGACCATCAACGTCAACTCCCCCGTGCAGTTCTGGTTCGGCGTCCAGCACCCCTTTTGACCCGCCGCGGGTTAGCGCAAGATTGCAAGCGCCAACTCGGAGTGGTATGATTCTTGCAGTTGGTTGTCCCCATCAACTTGGTGGCCAGTGGGTCTGCCGCTATGCGCGAGCCGTTCTTGTGGTCGTTCCCGATAGGCCGTGTCTGTGGCATCACGGTGCGGGTGCATTTGCTGTTTCCGCTCGTGTGCTTGGGACTAATTCTGCGCGTAGCCACCGATCCCAAATTCGCTCCAGGCGCCTGGATCGACATGGCGATGATCACAGGCTTGTTGTTCTTCACCGTCTTTCTTCATGAACTAGGCCATTGCTTCGCCGCCCGCCGCATGAACGGCGAAGCGACCGAGGTTCTGCTCTGGCCGCTAGGTGGCTTGGCCGCAGTGGATGTGCCGCACAATCCCAAGGCGCATTTTGTAACGGCCGCGGGAGGGCCCTTGGTAAATGTCGCCATCTGCCTTGCCTGCGGCGTCGCGATGGCGTTCCTCCTGAACCCTGGTTACTTGCCGCCGCTTAATCCATTCTGGTATCCATTCCGCGATGCTTCGGGCGCCGTGGAAGTTATGTCTTGGGGCGGCAGCGCCGCTTCCACTACCAATCTGGCCGCCATCGCCCTCGCGCGTCTCTTTTGGGTCAGCTGGATTACTTTCCTCTTCAATGTACTTCTGATCGGTTTCCCGCTCGACGGCGGCCGCATGTTCCAGTCCATCCTCTGGCATTTCCTCGGCTATCGCCAGGCCACGCAATACGCCATCTACACCGGGTTCGTCGTCATGTTCCTGGTTCTGTTGGGGTCCTTGGCCGTCAATGACGTGCTGCCCTTGTTCCTCGGTCTGTACATTTACCTGGCGTGCAGGCAGGAATGGATCTTGCTGGAAACCGGAGGCGAGGAGTCCCTGTTCGGCTATGATTTCTCGCAGGGCTACACCAGCCTCGAACGCGATCAACAACAGCAGCCCACGCAAACGCGCCGCAAGAAGCCCAATTTCATTCAGCGCTGGCTGCAGCGCCGGGCAGCGCGCAAGATGCAACTCGAGCAGGAACGCGAGGAAGCCGATGCCCGCCGCATGGACGAGCTTCTCGAGAAAATCCAGCAGCACGGCAAGGAATCCCTCACTGACGAGGAAAATCGCTTCCTCAAACGCTATGCCGAGCGCTTGAAGAACAAATAAATGCGGCGATTCGTTTAGCGGGGAGCCGTAGGCGACCGCGGGCCGGTCGCCTACGGCTCCCCGTTAGACATTGAGGGTTGAGAGATGGCCGATTTGATCCAGCCGCGCACGCTTAAGGGGTTTCGTGATTACCTCCCCCAATTAATGATTCCGCGCGAGCACCTCTTGGAGCAAGCTCGCCGCGTTTACCGTTCATACGGCTTCGCTCCCATCGACACGCCGGCGCTCGAATACACCGAAATCCTCTTGGGCAAAGGCGGCGAGGAATCTGACAAACAGCTCTACCGCTTCACCGATCATGGCGGCCGCGACGTCGCCCTGCGCTTCGACTTGACCGTCCCCTTCGCGCGCTTTGCCGCCGAGCACATGGGACAGCTCGGTACACCGTTCAAACGCTACCACATGGGCCCGGTCTGGCGCGGCGAGAACACGCAAAGAGGCCGCTTCCGCGAATTCTGGCAGTGCGATTTCGACACCATTGGCACGACGGCGAACGCGGCGGATATCGAAGTGGTCCTGGTCATTCACGATCTCTTCCAAGCTCTGGGCATCGACCGCTTCACGATTCACGTCAATAATCGCCTGATCCTGAACGGCCTACTCGAAGAGCTTGATTTGGCAGGGAAGACCAAAGAAATGCTAATCGCGCTCGACAAGCTGCCGAAAATCGGCCGCGACGGCGTGAGCGCGGTGATGTCCGAAAAAGCAAACGTGACGCTCCAACAAGCCGAGCGTCTCCTGAACTTGGCCGAAATGCAGGGAACCAATGTGGAAATCCTGGCTCGGCTCGGCCAGGAATTCGGCGGCAACGCCAAGGCCGCCGAAGGCATTCACCGCCTTGAAGAGTTGGTGTCAACGGTGAAGGCCGCCGGCGTTCCCGAGGACAAAGTCAAGCTCGACCTGTCGATCGCGCGCGGTCTCGATTACTACACCGGCGCGGTTTATGAAACATTCCTCACCGACCTGCCCAAGATCGGCAGCGTCTGCTCCGGAGGCCGCTACGACAACCTCGCCAAGCTCTTCACGAAGCAAGAGCTGCCGGGCGTCGGCGCCTCGCTCGGGCTAGACCGTCTGCTCGCCGCCATGGAGGAATTGAATCTCTTGCAATCCGTCGCCACTCCGGCCCCAGTCTTCGTCGTCCAGTTCGACGCGCAGTACCTCGGCAAATATCAGAAGATGGCCCGCACGCTCCGGGCGGCCGGCATCGGCGTGGAAGTATATCCCGATGCCAAGAAAGTCGGCCAGCAACTTCAGTTCGCAGAAAAGCGTGGCTTCAAGATCGCCCTCATCGCCGGCCCTGACGAATTCGCTCAGGGGGTGTGGAAGATCAAGGATCTCGCGAAGCGTGAAGAGGCATCGATTCCCGCGAATGACGTGCTTGCCGTGCTGAGCGGCAAATTGTGAATGGTCAGTAGTCCATAGTCCGTCGTCAGTGGCTCCGATCCTTTACAACTGACCACGGACAACTGACCACCGACGCTTCACTGGCGCGCGAGTTTCAGCGCCAACTCCATCTCCCTGTCGGTTCCCGATAACATATCTTCAATCGTGCGCGGAATGGGATGATCGGGGATCACGCCACGCGCCGCGTCTTTATAGCCCTTGACGGCCATGTAATAGGTCACCAGCGGCACCGGCACGCGCAGTTTCGTGTTGGGTAAGTTCACTGTGGGCTGCATCCCTGAGCTATTGCCGTAGTAGCCGCCCGCCGATTCCTCGCCGATGAAGACGGCGCGTTTGTGGAAGTGCGCCTGCGACAGGAATTCCGACGTGGTCGAGAAGCTGCCGCCGTCGATAAGGATGAAGACTTTGCCCGCAAAAGTCGGCTTACTTGGCTGGTTGATGCCCCAGTTGGGATGGCCGACGCCGTGCCACTTGCCGTCGTCGCCGCGCTGCGCAAATTTCTCAGGCACCTTGAACTTGGTCTGAGCCGTGTATTTGGAGAAGGCGAACGTATCGTTGTTGATGACGAGATCGTCGTAATACTTGAATGGCTGATCGATCAGATGCGACAACAGAAGCTTGCCCAGCGCATCCTCGCCGCCGCCGTTGCCACGCAGGTCGATGATGAGTGCTTTGGCGCCTTTGGCTTGCAACTCCTCGAAAGCTTCCTTGTACAGATCGCGCACGGTCTTCTTCGTCTTCGGATTGGCGCCGCCGAAGCCGTAGATCGTCATGAGGCCGATGCGACCATCGTCGAATGACTGGAAGTCGCCGCCGCCGCCGGGTCGCTGATCCAGCGGGTACTCGGATTTCGACATCTCTTTGAGCTTCGGCAATTCAATCCCTTCGAGCCGCGCCTTGGTTTCGCTCTTGGTCTTCGGACTCCAGAATTCGCCTTCGTAGGGGCTCTTGAGGCCGAGAAGGGCGACGAGCAAGCTGTTGAAGCGCAGATCGCCGATGCGAACCTGCCGCGCGCTTTCCACGTCGCCGTCGCCGGTGACAGCCGCGAGCATCGTCGCCACGATCTTAGCCGCCGGCACGCCGTTGATCGCTCGAATCTCCATGCCGGCAAGGTCGTGGTTCTTGCACGAGAAATCGCGGAAAACGAAAGGCTTCTTGTCGATCACCCGCACTTGCAACGGCAAAAGCGGCGTGCGGACGTTGATCTCCTGCAACAAGGCGCCGGGCAAATTGGCGCTCGTATGGCCGCATTTGATCGCCGCGACGACCGGCGCCAACACGCGATAAAACTCGAAAGCGTCCATTGGCCGATCGAGCGTTTTGGCGGCCTCGTCGAAGATGCGGTCGAGATCGGCTTTCTTGGTGTAGCGATAGATGCCGCTATGGCCCTCTTCGAGAGCATCGCGCGCGATCTTGAGATCTTCGCGAAGCTGCTCCGGGGTGAACTTGGGAGGCGCTTCGGCGCCGCCACCGGGCTTTGTATTCGTGCTTTGCGCTAACGCGAGATTTGTCGCAATGAAACCGGCGAACGCGAATGCAAGAAGGCGCTTCATCGGGGCTCCCTTTCGCTAAAGCTGTGAGGCTCATTCTTAGACCGCGGCATGTGTTATCGCATTCGCGCGATGTTTCTTGGACACGGCGCCTCGAAAGAATTCATTCCATTTCGCGCACACGCACAACGTGGTGAAACGTGTTTCCGTCGGTGAAACGTAAGAAACGAATCCGCGAGTTCTGCCGCAAGCCCTTGTCGTCATTGGGGAAAATTCGTTTCGTATTACGAGGGGCCGGGGGCGGGACGTCGTGACATGAAACTCTGGTGATGATACGAACTGCACGATGGGTAAAGGCGCGCCACAGCTTATCGCGTGCAAATTGTTTCCCAGATCGTGCCGCCGGCCTTGCGTGCCCAGAAGAACCAGGCGACACAAGCTGCAGTCACCAATAACCCAAAACCCATAAGCGCCCACGCCGCCCCGGCGGGCATCGGCTGGACTCCCGGATTGCGAGCTTGGTCGGGCGGCGCTGCCAGCAGGATGCCGGTGCACAGCAAAGTCAATAGCCCGAATACGGCGCCGGCGAGCGTTAACAGCAGTATCATGCGATTGCTTCGCGGCGTCTGCTGACAATGCCAATTCGGGCCGAGCAAACGCACGAACGTCTGATAGAATGCGTCGCGATCGGCTTGGCTCTTGAAAGTGAAATCCTCCTTGGCTTTGCCGAGAAAGTCGCGCGCGACCACAAAGATAGTCGGCGACCCTTTCTTCGATTCGACGCGGACCAAGCTATTGAAGTTGCACGACGATCCTGAGAACCCGACTGCCTGCGCCATCGCAACGCCGGACTCCAGGTCCGCCCGCAATTTTCCGATTTCGCCGTCATTGGCCCAATAGCTGACAGCGGGCGTCAAAGCCACAACACCGGCCAGGGTAGGCCAGATGTGCACTGCTCCCATAAAGTCTCCAGTCGAAGGTTTGGCCGAGAACTTCCACCAGGCTCGACGCGAAGTTTCTTGCTCATCGACTCGGCATGCACACCAGTAGGCCACATGCCGCGAGCGCTGTCAATACTCGCCGCGCCTCATGCTGGCATCCGCCTCCCTCCCAAGTTATCATTGCCCTTGTGAACGAGGAACTTCAGAAACTGCTGGAACAAGCCCGCATCGTGCAGAACCAGCCGGACTCATTCCACCGGCTCGCGGACATGCTGCGGCTCCAGAGCAAAGATGATACGGGCATCCTCGTGGAGTTCGCTCAGTCGGCCGATGACTTGCAGCGGCGGGCGGCGATTTCCGCGGCGGCCGGACGCACCGAGCCTGAGGTGATCGCCGCCATGGCCGCGCTCGCCAACGATCCGCTTCCCTTCGTCCGACAGAGTCTCGCTTTTGCCCTCACCGATTATTCCACTTGGCCGATGAATGAGGCGGTCGAAGCGCTCCTAAGCGACAGCGACGCCAATGTCCGCCAAGCGGCGATTTGGGCTGCGAAGCCGCGCGCGGCCGTGACCGCAAGCCTGGTCAAGCGGCTTGAGGTCGAAGAAAGCAATTGGATTCGCACCGACATCGCCAACGCGCTGGCCGATTGCGACCATCGTCTCGCTTTGCCCGCCCTCTTCAACCGACTCGGCAAGGACGCCGATCCGGGAGTCCAGCAGGCTTCTGCCGGCGCCATTGAGAGACAGCTCGGCAATCTCCGCGCCTATCCCGCCGATCTCGACCGTCCGCCAACGAAAACTCTCAATGAAATCCGCCGCCGCGTCAGTGCCTATACATACGGGAGCTACCCGATCTTGCAGGCCTTCTTGAGCGAACAGCTCGCCGCCCATGTCGATGTGGAGCAGCTCGCCGGCTTCGGCACAGTCTTGACAGCCGAGGCCGAGAAGGGCCAATTGCCGCGCGGTTACTGTCTCGACGAAGCCGTCGAATCCGTGCTGACGATGCTGGACGGCGGCCCGCCCCGCGCGGTTGTCCTGGTGGGCGAGTCCGGCGCCGGCAAGACGGCGCTGGTGCATGAAATTACGCATCGCCTGCTCCGCGATCCAAGGCGACCCGGCTACGTTTTACGCATGGCGCCTCAGGACTTTCTTGCGGGCACCAAGTACATCGGTGAATGGGAAACCAAAGTCCGAAACGTCATCAACGCCGTCAAGCCGCCGCGCCGCGTCATCCTCTACATTCCCGCGATCGAGGAACTCGCCTGGATGGGAACGTGGGAAAAGAGCGAGGCCAGCGTCGCCACCGCGCTCGCCCCCTATATTGAGCGCGGCGACCTGACGATTCTCGGCGAAAGCACCGTCGAAGGCTTTCGCAAAGGTCTGGGCGCCAATCGCTCCTTGCGGCGTCTCTTCCACACCGTGGAACTTCAGCCTCCCGACGCCGACGAGGTCCGCGCAATCATTCGTTCCGTAGTGGACGAGGCCGATGCCGAAATCTCCGACTCCGTTCTCGACCGCCTGAGCGAACTCGCCGACTACTTCGTCTCCGGAATTGTGCAGCCGACACGAAAGCGCTCGATCGCCATGCAGTCCGGCATTTCTTCGAGAGCCGCGTCATGGGTCAGCCCGAAGCGGTCGATGCCATGGTCGATCTCGTGACGCTGGTCAAGGCGGGCTTGTCCGACCCCAACAAGCCGTTCGGCGTGTTTCTTTTCGTCGGACCCACCGGCGTCGGCAAGACGGAGTTGGCCCGCGCCATGGCCGAGAATTTATTCGGCGATCCGGCCCGACTCGTCCGACTCGACATGAGCGAATTCGCAACCTATGAGGCCTTCGAACGGCTGATCGGCGGCGGTATTCACTCCACCGAGCCGGGGCTTCTGACTTCCACGGTGCGCGAACGGCCCTTTGCCGTCCTCTTGTTCGACGAGATCGAGAAAGCCCATCCGAACATCTACAATCTGTGCTTGCAGATTTTCGACGCCGGCCGCTTGACCGACACGCAAGGCCGCACCGCTGACTTCCGCCGCACCATCGTCATTATGACCTCGAACGTGGGGTCCAGCATTGCCGGCGAATCCCCCGTGGGATTCGGACGCAAGCCGACTCCCACCCCCGACCGCGACATGACCATGCGCGAGCTGGGGCGCTGGTTCCGCCCGGAGTTTCTCAATCGCCTCGACCGGATCGTCAACTTTCGCCCTCTGGCCGTCGAGACCGCGGAAAAGATCGCTCAGCGCGAGGTGGCCAGGGTCTTGGAGCGAGGCGGCATCACGCGTCGGAACTTGGCCATCGAAGTCGATCCCGCAGTGCTGCCGGTGTTGCTCCGGGAGGGCTACTCGCCAGCGTTCGGGGCCAGACCGCTCAAGCGCACCGTCGAGCGCATGGTGCTCTTGCCGGTCGCGCGGGCGATCGCGGAGGGGAATCTGCCTCCGGGCTCGCTCCTGCGGCTGGTGGCCAGGCAGAATCGCGTCGATATCGAAGTCGAACCGCCCGAAGCCCCCGAAGGTCCGGCCCCGACCGCCGCACGTGCGCTGCCGGTCGTCGAACGTGCTGCGAAGCTTCTGGAGCGCCTCCGCGAGTTGTCTATTCAGGCCGAGCCGCTGGCGGAGCGAAAGTCGGAACTGCTGAGTCAGTCGTCGCAGCCTGACTTCTGGAACGACGCCGCCCAAACGCGCCGCATCTACGACGACATTTATCGGCTCGACGGCATTCTCGCCAACCTGGTAACGCTGGAAAAACAAGCCCAGGCCGAGGTCGAACGCGCCCAAAAGCAACGCGGTTCCGGTCGAGAGCTGACGCGCATCGAGGAACATCTCGAAGGTCTCGAAAGCCAGGCCGAGCAACTGGCGTTCTTGGTGAGTTGCCGCGACGCGCGCGCCCTCGGCGATGCCCTCGTCACCCTGCGATTGGCGACACGGCAGGTGGGGACTCGTCAGGGCAGGGGCTTGGACGGCGTGCCTCTTTTGGCCCGAATGTACGTGAACTTTGCCGCCCGGCGTGGCTTGGAGGTGCAGGTCGTGGACGATCGCCACGGCGGCGAGCCGAAAGAAGACACGATCACGCTGCACGTTTTTGGGCCCGGCGCCTTCGCACTCTTAGGAGGTGAAGCCGGCATTCACCAGGTGAGTCGAGGCAAAGCCCATCGCAGCGAGCGCAAGAATAGCGTCGAGCGCAAAACCAGCGCCGAGCGCGAGATGATCCGCGTCGAGGTCTTGCCCGCCCCCAGTGGAACGGTCGCTTTTTCGCCGGACGAGCTGCAAGCCGAAGTGAAGCCGGCCAAGCTTCGCCAAGGCCGGCTCCTGACGCAAATCAACCATGAAATCCGCCTCTTTCACGCGCCGACCATGACCTCGGTCCACGGCTGGTGCGATGGCAGCAAGACCGAAGCCATCGATCGGCTCAAGACGCTGCTACGCGCACGCCTCGACGCTCAGAAGACTCCTGCTGTGGGCAAGCCTCCCGTGGTCCGCCGTTACCGGCTCGGCCCCAGCGCCATGGTCCGCGACCACCGCACCGGCCGCGGCACGGCACGGCTCGACAGCGTGCTGGAGGGCCATCTCGATCCGTTTCTATTGCCGCCGAGCGGGAATGGCTAACAAGCCGCCTCGAACGCCGCGTGGTACAATCAATCGTGTTCCCTAAAGGAGTCCAAGCCATGTCCATCAGTGTCGAAGCTATTTACGAAAACGGCGTATTGAAGCCGACCCAGGCGTTGCCGCTCATGGAGCACGAACACGTTCGGGTCACGGTGCACTCCACTGTCGAAGCACGTTTGGAGGCAGCTACGGAAGCTGAGAGAATTGTCCGGCGTTCGTATGGCCTGCTCGGCTGACCGGCGACGCAGAAACCCTTCGGCGCCTCGCGGAGGATGCCGAATTTGATCCACAGGAGAGCCCATGAACTTCGCCGACCTTGCGAAGGGCGATTCGGTTTTTGTCGATGCAAACAGCTTGGTCTATCACTTTGCTCCCGATCCCATCTGGGGCGCCGCGTGTACCGAACTCTTGGTCCGTATCAAATCGCAAGAGTTGGCCGGGGGCGCTGTAAGCCACCAGCACGGGCTGCTGACAAACGACGCGTTACTTGTTGCCGTCATGAACGCCAACTCGATTACCAACCTCGCTAGCAGTCACACCGACTTCGACCGCGTGCCCAGCATCAACCGCTACGCGCCGGCATGATCGACAGCGCGACGGCGAGGTCGTAGACCTGCCTTAAGGTACGGTTCCTGCACTTCGGGAAATCCATTTTCGCATCCCGTTATTCCATAAGCCTTTGTGGCGCAAGAATTCATTCGCCCGTCCTCGTCGGTTTGCGCACGTCCTCGGTTTTTGAACTATGCTTTACAAGACCCTGCAACCCTGACTATCGCAACTTCCCCGAGGCTCCGCCATGTTGCTGGTCGGCGACGAAACGCAAAGCCACGGTCGGATTCCCTGGGTGACGGGAGCCTTGGTCGTCATCAATGTGCTTGTTTTCTGCGCCCAGTCCTTCCTCGGTGAAAAGTTCACACTCGGATTCAGCCTCGTCCCCTACGAGATTACCCATCTCAAGGACTTGACCAAGCCCGAGCGGGTAAAGGTCAAGGCGCCGGTCCGGGCTTACTATGCCCAGGGGAAACGTAAGATCGACTATGCCGAAGTGCACGTCGACATACCGCATGCTCCGGGACCCTATCCGATCGTCCTGACGCTGCTCACCTCCATGTTCCTGCACGGCGACTGGATTCACCTGATCGGCAACATGTGGTTTCTCGCCCTTTTTGGCCGCAATGTGGAGTGCGCGCTCAATCATGGGCGCTATCTGCTCTTTTACCTTGCGTGCGGCGTCATCGGCGGCCTGGTTTATACGGCAATGGACCCCAATTCGATGCTTCCGGCTCTGGGAGCCAGCGGCGCCATCTCGGGAATCCTCGGGGCTTATGTGGCGATCTATCCGCTCAATTGGATCAAGGTCTGGTTGGGCTGGTGGATTGGCGTCATCCATGTGCCGGCCATCGTGGTTCTGGGAGTTTGGTTCTTGTTCCAATACATCGCCGCCTTTGCGGCGCTGGAGATGCGCGGGTACAACATGGGCGGAACGGCATATTGGGACCACCTAGGCGGTTTCGCGGCAGGCATCGGCATCATCTGGGGCACGATATTCTACTTGAAGTGGAAGAATGCGAATCAGCCGCAGGAGGAAGAAACCCCCGAAGAGATCGCCGCCGCCGAACAAGCCCACGACGCACCGCCCGCCGCCGATCCATTTAACAACTTCCTGCCCACCAACGCGCCAACTCACGAAAACTCCCATCGTCTCTAAGTTGCCTTCCGGGTATACTTTTTCGCACATCCATGCTGTTTCCGCTGACACCCGGATGCGTCGGCCTGGGTATGTGTTGGTGAACTCGTGACCGCCGTGCCTCGACACCAAGCCAGAACACAAACAAACCCTTCCGTAAAGGAGTGCTTTCATGTTTTCGAGAAAGTTCGCGCTTCCGCGATGGACGCTGCCTCTCGTGACTTTGCTGATATTCGGGGCGGCCGCGCCGCGCGTCGCCGCCCAACAAGGGCCGCCGACGCTGGTCTTTCGGGTTCGCTCGCTCGACACGGTGGTGGAGAATGTGAAGCTTTTGGTTTCGCTGGCCGGCCGCGAGGAAGTCGCCAAGCAAGTCGAGGGACTGATCAAGACCAAGATCGGCGCCAAGGGTTTGGAAGGCGTCGATCCCACGCGGCCTTTCGGCGGCTACGCGCGGCTCGGAAATGAGATTACCGACGTCTTCGGCGCCGTGCTTATCCCGATCGCCGACGAGAAGGCGTTTCTCAGCTTGCTGGAGAACTTGAATGTTCCCTTCAACAAGGGCAAGGACGGCATCTACACGGTGCAGGGCCCGGGCATCGACGCCTATTTCCGCTTCGCCAACAAGTACCTCTACGTTACCGCCCTCAACCGTCATCCCATCGAGGGAGACAATCTGCCTGATCCGGCCAAGATTTTGGGCGGCAGCAAAGCGGCCATCTCTCTAACCGTGCGTCTCGACCAATTGCCCGAAGCCGCCCGAAACCTGGCCCAGCTACAGGTCGAAGAGAAACTCAAGGAAGCGGAGGACAAGGGACCGCCGAATGAGTCGCCCGCCCAGAAGGCCTTTCGCATTGCCACGCTGCGCGAGTTTGCGAAGACGTTTGTCGGCGTGATCAAGGACGGCTCGGAATTGTCTGTCGATTTCGACCTGGACAAGAACCGCGGCGATTTCTCGATCGGTATGACTCTCGGCGCCGTCCCAAAATCGGATTTGGCGAAAGCTCTGGCCGCCGTCGGTCAGAGGAAGAGCCTGTTCGCTGGGCTGCGCGGCAAAGACAACGCGTTTTTCGGCGCGGCGCACGCGGCCCTTCCCGAAGACCTGAAGAAGGCGCTCGGCAAAGTGATCGACGAGGGCATGACCTCCGCGCTGGCCGGCATTCGCGAGGAAAAGAAGAAAAGCCAGGCGGAATCGGTTTTCAAGGCTCTCGCGCCGACTTTCAGAGCCGGTGAAATCGACGGCGCTGTGGCGCTCAACGGGCCCAACGACAACAAGACCTATACCTTCGTAGCCGCCGCCAAGCTGCGCGACGGCGACAAGCTGGCGCAGACGCTGCGCGACCTGGCCAACGACGTTCTCGGCGCTCTGCCCGATCGCGAGCGCGACAAGATCAAGCTGAACTTCGATTCGGCGGGTTCCGTGAAGATCCATCGTCTGGAGTTGGATGCTGCCGCCCAGGGCAAGAAGGAGTGGAAGAAACTGGTCGACGATCCCTATGTCTACCTGGCATTCCGTGACGACGCTGTTTTTGTCGCCGGCGGCAAGGACGCCCTCAAAGCGATCAAGGCTGCCGTCGCCATGGACAAGGCGGCTTCGATTCCTGTGTTCGTCCTCGAATTCGATCTGGCGCGGATGGCGCCGTTGCTCGAAGACCCGGGCCTAGCCAAGAACCTCTTCGGCGACGGCCGCGACGGCAGAGTCGGCATCTGGATCGACGGCGGTGAACGCCTCAACCTGCGGCTGCAAGGGCGGCTCGCGGTGGTTCAGTTCTTCAGCCAGCTCAAACAGCGCAACGCCGGGGAATAACCGACACCGTTTACAAAATCGTTTAGCCGCGAGCCAGCGGCGAGCGCGGGCGGTGTCCCCCAGACTGGGGCGCCCCGCGCTCGCCGTTGGCTCGCGGCTAAACGATTCGTCCAATCTGAATCACCTTGCCAACGCGCCGGACGCGCATCCCGCCCGCCAGATCGATGGCCGACGGCCCTCCATCGACCAAATCGGCGAGGCGCTGCCAGTCCTCGAAGTTCATCTCGCCCATTGGCCAATTTTCTCGCTGCCAGGCTAGGCGGAACACTTCGCGCCGCCAGAACGACAAAGCTGCCGCCAGTCCGGCAGCCGAAAAAACAAGCATGCCGCCGGCGCGGGGGAGCTCCACAGTTTGCAGGATCGTTTCGGTACGCGCGCGAATTTCATTTTGCACCTCGCGCGCCTGTTCCGCCAAACGTCCCAGCACTTCGACGACGGCCGGATTGAAATGCGTCTTGAGAAGCGGCAACAGCTCATGGCGAAGCCGATTGCGGGTGAAGCTCAAATCTTCGTTGGATCGATCAACCCGGAAGCTGAGTCCGTTTTGTTTCAGAACGAGCGCGATTTCCGAGCGCGTCGTATGGAGAAGCGGGCGGATCACGTCGATGCCTTCCGCAGCACGGCGACGCTCCGGAATGCCGGCAAGCCCGTGCAGGCCGCTGCCGCGAACGATGCGAAACAGGACCGTCTCGGCTTGATCGTCGGCGGTGTGGCCGGTGGCGATCCAGGTCGCGCTGTCTTCCTGCGCGATCTGAGTGAGGAAAGAATAGCGGACGCCGCGGGCAAGGCTCTCCAGATTGTCGCCCTTCGCCCGCGAAGGAGTGTCGATTCGCGTGCTCCGGCAAGGAATGTTCCAAGTCTTCGCTAATTCGAGAACAAAACCTTCGTCGCCGTCGCTTTCGGCGCCGCGGAGTTGGTGATTGACGTGGGCCAAAACCAAGCGCGTGAGGTGTCCTTCATTGACCAGCGATCGCAAGAGCCAGGCGAGTGCGACGCTGTCGGGGCCGCCGGAGAGCGCCACGACGCCGGCCGATCCTTCCAGACCATGCCTCTGGAAAAACGCGGCGATTTGATGCGAAAGCGGACACGAAGAGTTCACGGTACACCCGTAGCCCGTAGTTCGCGTAGCTTGGCGCCGATATCGGCGGCACGCATGAGGGTTTCGCCAATGAGCACCGCTGTGACGTTGGCCGCCCGCAGAAGCTCCATATCGCCGCGGGTCTGAATACCGCTCTCACTGACCAGGCAAACGCCTTCGGGCATCCGCGGGGCCAACTGCAGCGTGTGGTCCAGTCGGGACTCGAACGTGCGCAGGTCGCGATTATTGACGCCGACGATTTTGGCACCGGCGGCAAGGACGCGCGGCAAGTTCTCCTCAGCGTAAAGCTCGACCAGGGCCCGCATGCCGAGCGCATGGACCTCGCCCAAGAGTCGAGGCAATAGGTCGCCGGGCAAAATCTCGGCGATCAAAAGAACGGCGTCCGCACCGGCCACGCGCGCCTCCAGGACCTGATAGGGATCAAGGACAAAATCCTTGCGCAAGACCGGCAGGCTTACGGCCCGGCGTATCGCACTCAGATGTTCGAGTCGTCCCTGAAAGAATTGCTCGTCGGTCAACACACTGATCGCGCTGGCGCCGTTCTGTTCGTAGCTTCGAGCGATTGCGACTGGATCGAAGTCGGCGCATAGCACGCCTGCCGACGGCGACGCCTTCTTCACCTCCGCGATGATAGCTGGAGGATTGCCGACTTTGAGCGCAGCCCGAAAGTCGCGCACGGGCGGCGCATCGCTTAGTCGGGCTTCGAGAGTCTTAACCGGGTCCTCGATCTGCCGCCGCGCGATTTCTTGCCTCTTAGCGGCGACGATCTTCGCAAGAATATCGCTCATGATCCCGGTTCATCCCGTGGAGAGTTTTCCTCTATGATACTCAAGAAAGGGATCGGATCGTGGACTGGCAAAGCGAAATTGCTTCGAACGGCTTGGCGTACTTGATCGCCTTGACCGGCGGCGCGTGCGTCGTTGGGCTGCTCTACGCCATCCGCCCAAGTCTCCTTAAGGAGATTTGGCCATCGCCACGGATCGATCGAGCCGCGTGGACGGGCGTAGAGGTTTTGGCGGTATTCGTGCTGTTGATTGTAATTAGCGGAAGAGGACGGCGCCTGCTTGAAGCCGCCGGCTTTTTCTCTGCTTGGCATTCCGAGCAGCCGCCGGAGGCCGCGAATGACTTGGTTGCCAGGGAGAACCTGTATGGCGCCCTCCTCGATATGCCTTTCATGCTCGGCTTGGCGCTATTGATCCTCTATTACCGTGCGGGATTGACGCCGGCAGATGTTGGTTTGACGTGTTGGCGGTGGCGCTCCAATCTTGCTCTTGGCGTTCTCGGTTATGCCGTGGGCACGCCACTGGTATTGGGGCTGTACATTGCGCTCTTACTTCTGATGCGTGCGGTGGGACTCGTTCCCGACGAACATTCCTTCGAGCACCTGGCGCGGCGGAATCTGCCATCGTTTGAGTGGGGGTTAATGTTTTTTCATGTCGCGATTACTGCGCCTTTGATCGAGGAATTCTTGTTCCGTGGCTTGTTGTTGGGCTGGTTGCCGCGCGCAACCGTGCCGGGACACCTGGTTCTGTCGGGCGGCGTACTTATATTGGGCCTTCAATGCGTGTATCCCAAGGGATTTGGAATGGTGCGCGCAAGCAAACTAGAGCCCATGGTTTTCGCGCTCGTGCTGCTCATCGGGTATGCCGCTTTGCTCAGTTGGTTGCGGACACGACCGGAAGCCGGGGATACATCAGCGAGACGAAATCGAATGGAGATATTCGTTGCGATGTACGGTTCCTCCATGCTGTGGGCGATGTTTCACGCGATGGTGTGGCCGTCGCCGATTGCGCTATTCTTCATGGGGCTGGGACTTAGCTGGTTGTCATGGCGCACGCAGAGCCTTGTGGGCCCCATCGTCTGGCATAGTCTCTTCAACTGCGTAGCGTTCCTGGCCTTGGTGTTCCAATACGTGAGCGGGCCTACGAATTGAGTTCGGAGCGCCAGCGAGGGCGGCTGCCCTCGCTAAGCACTTCGTGGTCAATAGTAAACGCATTTCCAATAAAATAACGACTTACGTCGCGAGAAACCGAGGATGCGTCTAATGACACGGCGGATGCGTTTAGCGAATTGAAGAATGCGTTCAGCGGTATGTGGGTGTGGGCGTCACATTAGACGCATCTCGCTAAAGCCATCCGCCACAACGAGATACAGCCGAAGAATCCGTTTAGTCATCCTTAGAAGCATTTTCGAACCGGGCCTCGGAGGCCGCCCCGTGAACGATGTGCTGGCCTTGCTCCTCCAGCTGGACGAGGAATCAAACGAACGGCAATGGAGACACGAAGGCTTTTCGACCGGGTCGCGCCGGTTCGGTGGAAAGCTCCATTCCTGGATCTTGATAGCCACGCCGCAAGTAAGCGAGGGCGATCACCTGATCTAAGCGCGGCGAGCGCACCGAAGACGTCGTTTGCCCAGCTTCCACGTCATCCTTGAAGAGCTTCGTGCCCGTCGGCAACGGCTCGCCTTCATCCACTTTCACGCCAAGCAGCGTTCGGTTCACCTGGCCGCGGTCGCGGGCCATGACGATCGGCTCTTGGCCGAGAAAGCAGCCCTTGGCATAGCTGATCGCCTGCGCGGCTCGGCCTATCTCCATGACCAGGCGATTGTCGTCGATGTCGGGGCCGTAGAGCGGAAAACCGGCTTCTATGCGCAAGCTCTCGAATGTGCCCTGATCGCCTGGCCCCACTCCCGCCCCCTGCAGTTTGTGTAGGATCGAATCGGCGCTTGCTGCGGAGAAGATGAGGTCGACACCGGGCACGTTGAGGATCGCTTGGCAGCGCAGAAAGACGTCGGCGCCATCGAGTCGAACCTTGCGATGGTGCAGCGCCTTCAAGTCGCTCAAGGATTCGCGGAAAACCGTTTTGATAATGTCAAGCGATGTCGGACCGGCGAGCGTGAACAGGCCTAGGTCTTTTGTCCGGTCGGCCAGCTCCACCTGTTCGCTAATGAGATAGTGGTTGAGCGTCTGCACCAGTTTCTCCGACTGGCCGGGAACCGTGTCGAGCCAGAGAACCGATTCTGCGCCCGCGTCGAAGTGGCCCACGAAGAAATGGGAGACGACGCGTGCTTTTGCCGTGGTGAGAAATGCCTCGCAACCGGCGCCGACGGGCAGGTTTTTGACGTCATTCGTGCAGAGGTTGTGCAGGAACGAACGGGCTTCGGGGCCGGCAAGCTCCACCTTGCCCCAGGTGTTGCGATCGAAGAGCACCGCGCCGCTCATGGGGATTCCCTCAACACCGCAAGGGTTCTGTGGGCGTCCGGGATCACAACGCATTTGCCCGCGCCGCTTAGCAGGCGCTGAACCTGGACAGCGTGCTCGAGCGGCGTGGCGAACATCTCCTCAACGGCGTCGGGCGCCAACCGGCTTAAGAGATACAGCTTGGCCCGCTGTGCGGCGCTGGCCCAGGCGAAGCCGGCCTCGAGGTCGGCCGGGTTTTCTTGGTGGAGGAACTTGAGCGCCGGAGCAGGGTCTTCACTGCGACGCAGCACGTCGGCGCTTGCTCCTAGCGTGGGAGAAGCATCGGTGAGAAGAACGATGCTGCCGCCCGGCCGGACGACCCGCGACGCGCACAAGAAAGCCCGAGCCAGGTCGCTGAAGGTGTGCCGCACGGGATCGCCGCCGATGGCGGTAACGACCATATCGGCGGGTACGTCCACTTCTACGCGCCAGCGGGCATCGAGCGCCTGTTGGCCCGCGCGACTGCTCTCGACCGGACCGGCCACCACTTGCGCCACCTCGTCCCCGTCGCCCGGAATGACCTGCACCAGGAACGGGGCGCCGAGCAGCCAGGCAACCTCCGCTGCCTCCTGGCGCACCGGCCACACGTCATCGCCCGGGGCCTCTTGAGAAAGCCGCCCGGCTAACTCATTCGTGGTTGTGTCATCGCTCAAAGTCGGAAAGAGTGAGCCTTCCGCGCCGCCGATGCCGAGGAGAGGATCATACCAGCGGCCCGTGAGAAGGATAAGCTGATCGGCGTCCACGGCGGTCCGGTTCAGGTAAATGCGGCGTCCCTGGCGCGTGGTTGCGAGGTAGCTGAGCTTGCGGCGTTGGCTGGGGTCATGAATCTCAATATGCACGTCTTGAAATTCTTCAGGAAGAAGCTCCGCCCACGGTTGACCTGTCGAAGGAGGACTGCACAGAAGCGTGATGGCTGAAGGTGCGATCCCGGCCGAGCGCAGATGTTCGAGCAAAGGAACGAGTAAGTCGGGTAGGTGCGGCAAGCGCTCGTCCACAAAAATCGCAACGTGGTCGTCCGGCGTGAGCGCTTGGCGCAGCGGAGGGAACCCGTGTGGATGTTCCAACGCGTCACGAACAGCGGACGCCGGATCCGATACGGCCGGCGGTGCGTTCTGACGCTGCACCGGGATCGTCTGATCGTCCGGAAGGTCCAGGTCTAATCGATTCTGGCCGAATGTAATGGGATGCCTCATAGCGTCAATCCGTGACCAGGCCGAGCTTTTTCATTTTACGCTGCAGCATTTGTGGCTTGAGGCTCATGATTTGGGCTGCCTTGTCGAGGTCGCCGCCGGCCTGTCCGAGCGCTTCGCGAATCCGGTCTTGCACCTTCCAGTCCTGAATGACGCGGTACAAGGTGCGTTCGCCGATGCCGAGCCGCTTGGCCGCCTCCTCGCGATTGCCGCCCAAGAGCGTCAGGGTCTGCTCGATGTAGTAGCGCTCGATCTCACTGAGCGACCTGCCCACCAGGTTTCCGGGGCCGGCTTGCACGGAGTCCGGCAGGTGCAGACGTTTGAGCGTATCACCGTCTTGTAAATCGTCAAGGCTGAGCATGCCGTCCTGGTCCTGGACGATCATACTCTCCATCAAGTTGCGCAGCTCGCGGATGTTGCCGGGCCAATCGTAGCCGTGCATTGCCTTGCGCAGCGGTTCCGCCACGCCTGTCACCTTCTTGCCGTGGCGCTGATTGAATTCCTTGATGAACCGGGCGGACAAAAGGGTGATATCCTCGCGCCGCTCACGAAGAGGCGGCAGTTTGACGGTCACCACTTTAAGGCGGAAATACAGGTCTTGGCGAAAACTGCCTTTTTCGACGGCGGCCTCTAGGTCGCGGTTGGTGGCCGACAAAAGACGGACGTTGACCTTGATGGCTTCATTGCTGCCGATGCGAAAAACCTCCTGATTCTCCAGCACGCGCAGAAGCTTCGCCTGCAGGCTGAGCGGCATGTCGCCGACCTCGTCCAGGAATAACGTGCCGCCGTTGGCGTGCTCGAACCGCCCCTTGCGCAGACGATCGGCGCCGGTGAACGCGCCCGCTTCATGCCCGAACAGCTCGTCTTCGAGCAGGTTCTCGTTCAGCGCCGTGCAGTTCATTGCCACAAAGTTGCGGGCTTTGCGCGGGCTGTTATTGTGGATCGCCTTGGCGACCAGTTCCTTGCCGGTGCCGGTTTCGCCTTGGATAAGCACCGTGGCCGCGGTCGGGGCGATGCTCTTGAGCTTGCCGATGATCTCGTGCATTTTCGGGCTGTTGCCGACCAAGCCTTCGAAACCGAACTTTTCGTCGAGCTGCTTCTGCAACTCCTGATTGCTTCGGGTGAGCCGACAGCGCTCCGCCGCCCGGTCGACCATTTCGCGCAGCTCGGCGAGATTGACGGGCTTTTGAAGGAAATTGGCGGCGCCGGCCTTCATGGCCTCGACGGCGGTCTGCACGTCGCCGTGGCCGGTGATGACCACGACCTCGGAATCCGGCAGCTCCTCTTTGGCCTTGCGGAGGATGGCCAGGCCATCGACGCCGGCCATCTTGAGATCGGTGAGGATAACGTCCGGCTCGTCGCGCTCCATGACCCGGGCGCCGGCTTGGCCGCTGGTGGCGACGACGCATTCGTAACCGACACGTTCCAGGCTTTCGGCGACCGCCTCGGCATGATTGGGCTCGTCGTCGATAATCAGGAGCTTCAAGCCTTCGCCGGCTTTGGGCTCAGGCTTGATCTTGCTGTCACTCGCCATAAGACGTACACCGCAATTCGACCAAGGGGATCCTTCTTCAAAGCTATTATAAGTGCGAGCGAAGTAATCCGCGCTCGCCGCGGATTGCCCTCATCCGATAATTCCGTGAAGCGGTCTTCCCGGAGAGGCCAAGGCGTTGATCCGGCGAGTTACGTCAGGGTCTTCGACCAAGGGCGGCGCGTGCCAGGGCTTGATGCGAGCGTCGAAGACCAGCGAACCGCCGCAACCCCAATGTTTCTGCCGGGTGAACGCGCCAAGGCCGTGCACATCGGCAGCGGGGTTGGATCGGGTGAAAGTCACCCACAAGAAGTCATTGAGCGATCGGGCGGTGAAGTCACTGTCGTCGACCAGGACAACTAGCGGGAAGCGGTTGATGACATGGCCCCCGCCAAACGCCGCGCAAAAATGTCTGATGGCTGCTTCATCGCGACCAAGACGGCCATCGTCTTGATGTGCGATGGTGTCCGAAAATGCCGGCGATTGGATTGCGAGCACGCCGGGCAAGCAAATCCTGGGACGTGAGAAACCATCGGGCAAGGAAAAGCCGTCGGACAGGAGGGTCGGCAACTCGCGGCGCTTGGGGCCACAGGCGGCAATCACGAGCTTCGAGCCTTCGTTAAGCTGGCCGCCGGAGTAATCGAGCGTGTCGATCGTGGTACACGTCTGAAAATGCAGGTCGCGCGTCCAGTCGGCGCGCTCAAGCAGGTGACGAAAAAACGCCGGGATGTCGTGAATATCAAGGCTCGGGTCATCTTCGCGAGCGACGATCAACAGAAACTTCGCCAGGGATAGCTGTCCCTGGCCGAGCAAGGCGTTCGCGGACGTCAACAGTTCCTGCGGCCGGCGCCGCTCGTTGTAGGGCGCGTAGCGCTCGCTGCCGATGGCCAAAAGCAGCGGATGGACGCCCGCGGCGTCAACGGCATGGACCGCATGCACGCCGTGGACCACGGTGGGAATGATTGGGCCGGTGATCTCGTGGATGATTCGGCCGAAGCTCGTGTCTTCCTGGGGCGGCCGGCCGACCACCGTGAAGGGCCAAACGGCGTCGGGCCGGTGATAGACCTTGTCGACGTTCAGCACCGGGAAGGGATGCTGCAGGCTGTAATAGCCCAGGTGATCGCCAAAGGGGCCTTCGGCCAACAACGTTCCAGGATCGACGGTCCCGGTGATGCAGAAATCCGCGTCGGCGGCAATCGGTGAAGCACTGGGGCCGCAGTCGATAAGACGGATGCGCCGTCCTCCGAGCGCACCAGCGAAGGCCAATTCCGGCATACCTTCGGGCAACGGCATGACGGCAGCCAGCGTCATGGACGGCGGCCCGCCGACGAAGATGCTGACGCGGAATGGCACCCCTTTCGCCAGCGCTTTGGCATGATGAACGCCGATGCCGCGATGAATCTGGTAGTGCAGTCCGACCTGGCGATCTCGGACATACTCGTTGCCCGAAAGCTGCACGCGGTACATGCCGAGGTTGGAGTGCCGCCAGCTGGGTCGGTCGGCGTCCTCGGTGTAGACTTGCGGCAAGGTGATGAAAGCGCCGCCGTCTTTGGGCCAAGAGACTTGCTGCGGCAATTGCGCGATCGTCGCTTCGTGGGCGAGAATGGGGCCGCCCGAGACGAACTTGGGCCGCATGAACCAAAGGGCGCGCGGCACGTCTCGGTAGCGCCACGGTCTTGTCCAGAAATGGGCTGGATCGACTTTCAGCTCAACAAGATGGCGGACGGCGTCGAGCATGTCGCGGAACAGGAAACGCGTTCGCTCGAGGGTGCCGAATAGATTGCAGACCATCGGGAAGCGGCAGCCCTTGACGCGGGTCAAAAGGATCGCCGGCCCGCCGGCTTGACAGACGCGGCGTTGGATTTCCGCGGCTTCGAGATAGGGGTCGATCTCCTCTTTGAGGCGCACCAACTGGCGGGTGCGTTCGAGATCGCGCAGGCAGGCGGCGAGAGTGGGGTAGCCCATGGAACGCTTCACGAATGACGGGACATGCGTATCTGATACGTAAGGTACGGAATTTCATTCGTGCCGCATCTTGCTGAGCCATTCCTCTACGATTGGCAGCGCCGGCAGGTTGGCGCCGCCGAGGGCAGGTCGCACGTTCAACCAAAGGCTGCGTGCCCGAATGAAATCTTCGCGGGCGCGCGGGTCGCCGGCTTCCAAACTTAACAAACCGGCTACGGTGTGCAATTCCGCTTCGTCGATCATTCGTTCCACGAGAATCTGCATGCTTTGGAGGGCGCTGAGCCGGGGATATGTCATCAGGGCGCCCGATCCCGGCGCGAAGTCCAAGAGACTGCGACCGAATGCGAAGCCGAGGTAATCGCCGAGAGAACTCTTGCGGCTTTCGAGGCCCGCGCCGGATGGATTCTCGCCGTACGTCTCCAGCAGCGAATCGAGATTCGCAAGAACTTTTTCATAATCGCCTACGACCATGGCCTGCTCGGTCGTGAGGCGCGAGGAATCGGACGCAAGGTGCGCGTCTTTGAGATCGATCCAAGTGCGGGCTTCTTTCACACGGCCGGTCACTTGAAGGAGACGAAGCTCAAGGATGAGCGCTCTTCTATCGAAGGCCGCACGGTCAGCTTTTAGCAGGAGGTCGAGTGCTTCTTTAGCGAGCCCCATATCGAACGCGGCTACGGCTCTCTTCGCCAGGGGCATGCCGGCGCCGGCGGCCTCCCATGCTTGACGTCGCTTGTCGACATCGCCCGTCAAAGGCTTGATCGGATTGTCTCGGTATTGTTTGAGACGCGAATCGAATTGGCCCGCGCTTTCTCCGGGATTGCGGCCTGCTTTTTCGATGCGGTCATAGACGATTCGAGCATGCTCCAGGGCCAAATCCAAAAGACCCATCTCCTGGTACAGACCGACCAAGTGAACATGGGCGGTGTATAGATTGGGATCAACGGTCAATGCCTGTTGAAAGGCGACAACAGCTTGTAGGTGGCGGAATTTGGGGAACGTCCGGAACTGCAGGTTGCGCTCCAAGGCAACCTTGGCCATACGAACGTAAGCTTCGCCCAGGGCGAGATAGCTCGCCGGCGACTGCGGATTGGCGGCGATGCCGCGGCGGGCGGCGCGCACCCCAAGGAAAAGGTGCTCGGGCTGCGACTCCTCGCGGCTCGTAAGAAAGAAGGTCGCAACGTTGACGCTGATGCGCTGAGCGTCATCGCCCTTTTCCTTTTGACGATCGACTCTCACGAGCGAGAAAAAGCCGGTGGTCGGCAAGCCGGCCGACCATGCCAGGCTGTCCGCGGCGGCTACTGGCGCGAGGACGAAGTTGGTCGCCGCCAGCGCGCTCCAAACCTGAAAATTCCGGCGCGCCGTCACGCCGCGCAGCGAGTCGTAGTGGAAAAGGTGAAGATTCGCTTCTTGGGCGAAAGGATCGTCGTCGGCACGCGCCTTGCGGAGCACGTTCCACCATGACGGCGCCTCGGCGTCGCGACCGGACCACGGCGGCGCTACCTGCTCCGGCCGTGGGTGAACGACCCACCGCAAGAAATCGATTTGCAGAGCGGCGAAGCGCGGATCGGGAGCGGCCGGATCGCGCCAGCCGAATATCAACGTCGGACCATCGACGAACAGAAGCGGCCATTCCTCGGAGTTTTGAAAACAGCGGGCAATGGCGCCGGCGAAACGTCCGGGATCCTTGGCATGGATGACCACGTAGCCGATCTTCAACCGGCGCAAGAACTCGCGAAAGACGCGCAACTCGGTGACATCGAGCGGTTTGGGCTCTTGCAGTGCGCCGCGCAAAACCAGCACTTCCCGGGCATTGCTCTCGCTCAAGAGCGACAGGCGGCCATCGTATAACATCTTTTCTCCACCGGAGAAGGCGGCGAAGTAGCTGGCGACGTCGGGCGTGAGGTTGAAGCCGCGCGCCTCGGGGTTCAGCTTGTCCTCACGACGCCATTGCGCGACCGTCTCGGCTGCCTTTTTGAGGGATGGGTCGGCCACGACGCCAAATCGGCGCGGCTCCGAGGCGGTCCCCTGAAGCCAACCCGGCCAGCCGGCCGCCAAGAGCAGCACGCATGCCGCACCGACGACGAATCGGCCATAGGCTTCCAAGCCCGCAAGCGCGCGCGCCTGTCGGGCCGCTTCCTTGGCCACGACGGCTTGCCAGGCGTTTTGCAGATTGCGAGCCGCGATTGGCGCGGACACGATCACGAAGAATGGAATCGCCCGCGCATTGACCAGACCGATCGCCAGGAAGAAGAGGAAGACTAATAGGTCGGTCATTTGGATACGGCGAAGATTCACCGCAAATGCAAATAGTTCCAGAACGGCCAGGATCACCAGAGCGATTCCGCCCGGACTTTGCGCCAAAGGTGAAGCCCGAAACGACAAGGCGAGCGGCGACAGAGCGATGTCGCGGAACACGAGGTCGTTTGACGACGCGAGCGTGCGGTAGGATTCAAAGAAGCCGAACGATATCGGCAGTTGCCAGATGCGGAAGTGGTGTGGATTGAGCAGGCAGACGAGGAGGCTGCCGCCGAAGACCACCAACAGCACCCGTGTGCGGCGAGCTTCCTGACCGGCCAGAAACCCGCCGAGAGCGTGGAGGAAAATCACCACGGGACCGAGCAGGAACCATTGATCGCAGTTCACCCACAGGACTTGGAGTGCCCACAACGGCCAATACGATCTGGCTGCTCGGAACGCGGAGCCGGGCGCATCGGAAACTTCCGCTGACCACGATTCGGCCGCCCCGTCGAGGAAGAAGAGGAATAGCGCCAAGAACAGGTAGGACAGAAGCATGGGCCGCGGTGTCAGCCAGGGCCCCAGTGCTACAAGGGCAAGCAGGGTCGTGCCACAGGCAAGCCACGGGAAAGTGCGAAAGCCGGCGAGGAGGGCCATCAGCCACGCAACCGCGCCCAAAAGGATAAGCCTTATCACATCGAGGCCGACGGGGCCAAACCAGTCGAAGGCCTGGGCGGCCAGGAATTCCGCGAACCAAGAAGGATTGGCGAAGTAGCCGGTGGTGCGCTGCAGCAGCGGATCTTCGCCCAGGGTATAGCGTCCCTCGCTGAACGCTTTGCCAAGTCCAAGATGAAGCCAGAATTCGTGATTGCGCGCCGGCGCGCAGGCAAGGATGACCATTAACGCAAGGCACGCACCGGCCAAAAGCGGCCGCGTCCACCGCTTGGGAGCCGAGGCGATGGGCTTGGGCGCCGAGGGAGCCGAGCTTACCGAGCTTTTGGTGGAAGTCGCGGTGGATGGGACGAGCATGCGTCAAAGTCCTTGGGTGATTGTCAATTCTTCGCGTCTGCCGAGCCCGTCAGCCGCAATAGGAAGCGCTCCAACAAGGTTCGCTCCGGCAACGGGCTGTCGCCGCGCAAGCCCATGTTCACTTCGAGGAGCCAGTCGTATAAGCGATTGGCGCGGCGGCGGCCCAAGTGGCGCAGTTGGCTCTCCGCGCTTTTGAGGGCGAAGGGGGGAACGCCTGCTTTTTCCAAGGAGGCCGTCAACGACCCTCCCCCGGCGGACATTCTGGCGGCTTGAGCAAGCCGGCGCAATTGCATGCTGAAGGCGCCCATGATCTTCAGCGACTCCTCGCCCTGGTCCAAGAGCCTATCGAGAATGCCGAGGGCCTGTGCCGACTGTCCGGCAGCGAGGGCGTCGAAGATCTTCCACGTGCTCTGGGCCCGATTGTTGCCCACCAAACGATCGACGTCGGCAGCCTCGATCCGATTGCGCTCGCCGACGAAGATTGCCAGCTTGAGGATTTCCTGATCCAAGAGGCCCATGTCGGCGCCGACCAGGTCCAGCAACAAGTCTGCGGCCTGGGGCGGCAGCTGTTTTTGATGCTGCGTCTGCGCCCACTCGCCGCACCAGGCGGCCAGCTTGTAGGTCGGAGGCGCCTTGCAAACGATGGCGGCGGCGTCGGCGACCATCTTCGCCAGCCGGGTGTTCGACGGCCACGTTTTGACCTCCAGCACGAGCACGCCGCTGGCAGGCAGCGCTGTCACGGCCTTCTCCAGTTGACTACGGTAGCGGGTGACAAAAGGATCGGCCCCCTCGACGATCACGATGCGGCGCGGCTGAAAAAACGGCAGCGTGTTCAGCTCGTCGAAGATGTCGGCGTACTGAGCTTTGTCGCCCGCATAAGTCGAAACGCCCTGATTGTCGCTGTCGGGGCCGAGGGCGCGCCGTCGGATGGCGTTGAGGACGCGGCGTTTGAGAAACGCCTCGTCGCCGAAAACGACGTAGAGCGGACCGAGCTTGTCGGCTGATTTGGCAAGGAATTGCAAGCTGTCCATGATGGAATTGTAGTGGCGGCTAAGCCTGGAGGCGCTTGGGTGCGACGGCGCTTCTCGATAAGATGTTGGCCATGCGATACTTGCTCATTGTCTGCGTTGCCGGTTTCGCCGCCATCGGAGTCCGCTCCTCGACTTCACAGACGAGCGACAAGCCGGCTCGACCTTCGCCGGTCGTCCCGATCGTGGCCAAGGACGTGCAACCGCTCATCACCGAGCACCTCGCCGAGGCGGAGAAGGCGACGCTGGAGGCGCTCAAAAAGGGCGAGACGATGCCGGCGCTCGGCAAGTTCAAACTCCGCGAGAAGGCGTTTACCGATCCCTGGGGGGCGCTTGGCGAGGTGGAGAATTGGGCGCTCAGTCTCTTGGAACCCGGTCGGCCAGAGCACCCATTACCCGACGTCATCCACGACTTGGGACGATGGCATCATGACAACGCCGAACGAATCCAATTCGTCGACAGACTGCGATTCTACAAATCGTTCGACGATGTCGTCATGATCCGAATTCTGCCGATGCTGGAAGCCGCGAAAAAGTCTCGTGACAGCGCGTTCAAGCACCTGACGGCTGAAGAACGCCGATTCTTATTCGATCACGCTCCGAAATTCGTAAAGAACTTTGGCCCGCAACTTGAGGTTAACAAGGAAACGGAGCCAATTCTCCAGGGAGATTTGCGCTTTTGCGAATTGCTCAGCAAAACGAAGTGGAAAAGCTTGTTTAATGCGTCCAATGACCTTTGTCAGCTTGCCCATCCGGCGTTCTTGAAAATGATCAAAAAAGGCTTTCTCGACAAGCTCGCTCCCATTGCCGAACAGGTTCCTGGAGTCACCGGCGATATCCTCTACAAGAAAGAAACGCCGCACGGCCTGATTCTGGTCGGCGGCAAGGGACCGAACACCTACGACCTCAAGGTCCCCGTCGCGTTGCTCATCGACATCGGCGGCGACGATGTTTACAAAGGCGTCATCGCCTCCAGCTTCGACGATGAGCATCCCAACAGCGTCGTCATCGACATGGGCGGCAACGACCTTTATCAGCCGAGCGATTTCGGCTTGGCGACGGGCCGGCTGGGCGTTGGCATTCTGGTCGACATGGACGGCAACGACACCTACAAGCTGGCGCCGGGTTGCGGCGGCGTCGGTATCGGCGGAATAGGCGCCTTGGTCGATTGCAAAGGCGACGACACCTACACGGGAACGCGCTTCACCCAGGGCGCCGCCGTCATGGGCATCGGCCTCCTCTGGGACAAGGAGGGCAACGACACTTACACGAGCCACGGCCTGGCCATCGGCTTCGGCGGACCCGGCGGCGTCGGCCTCGTTCTCGATTCCGCCGGCAACGATTCGTACCAGTGCGGCAAGCAATATCCTTCCGGCTATAACGCGTCGGATGCGCCGAACGCCAAGCCGGGCGACCCGGGCTTTCAGTGGGATTGCTTTGGCCTGGGCATGGGGCTGGGCCGGCGCGTCTGGCCGCCCAAGGACGAACACCTCAAATACAATCTCGCCGGCGGCATCGGTATGGTGATCGACCAAGCCGGCAACGACCGTTATGAAGCATCCAACTTCGGTATGGCATGCGGCTATTTCTTTGGCATCGGCGTGATCCTCGATCTGGACGGCAACGATCACTACACGGCGGCCCGCTATGGTCTCTCAGCCGGCGCCCACTATGGCATGGGCCTGTTCGTCGATTACCATGGCAAAGACACCTACACGTCGAACGGGCCGACTTACAATTGCGGGGCGTCGTGGGACCGGAGCGTGTTCTTGTTCATCGATGCCGGCAATGACGATGATGAGTATCTGCTCGAGCGCTCCGGGGGCCTGGGCCGGGCGGATCATGGCTCGTGGGGTGTCTTCTGCGACATGGGCGGCAACGATCGCTACGTGGCGCCGTCCAGCTTCGGTGAAGCGTTCGACCGCAGTTTGGCGGTTTTCTTCGACCGCGGCGGCAACGACGATTACGAAAAAGCCTATCCGTCCGCGAAACAGCGTCCCGCGAACGGCAAGACGCATAAGAGCGGCGATGGCGGCCTGTTCGTGGACCGGTGAGAATGTTCAACGGGGAGGCGGTTTATGCATATTGATTTTGAAAAGTCCGGCGGCATGGTGCCGGCGATCGCCCAGGACGCGGCCACCGGCCAGGTGCTGATGATGGCGTGGATGAACAAGGAAGCGTTCGACGAGACCGTGCGCACCAAGCGTGCCGTCTACTTCAGCCGTAGCCGCAACAAGCTTTGGCGCAAAGGGGAGGAGTCGGGCAACGTGCAGGAGGTGAAGGAAATCTTCGTCGATTGCGACGCCGACACGATTCTGCTGAAGGTTCATCAAATCGGCGGGGCGGCATGTCACGAAGGCTATGCGAGCTGCTTCTTTCGTCGGCTCGATGATGGGCAACTAACGGTGATAGGCAAACGGATTTTTGATCCCAAGCAGGTTTACAAGAAATAGGAAGCTCATGTCAGCGATCCTTCGACTCGGTATACCGGCAGGCAGCTTGCAGGAAGCAACCGGCGAGTTGTTTCGCAATGCCGGCTACAAAATCACTTACGCCAGCCGCAGTTACTACCCGGCCATCGACGATCCGGAGATCCATTGCACGTTGATTCGGGCCCAGGAAATGCCGCGCTACGTGCAGGACGGCTCGCTCGATTGCGGCTTGACAGGCTACGACTGGATCTTGGAGAACGACGCCAAGGTCGTCGAGTTGGCCGAGCTGGTTTTCAGCAAGGTGAGCCGTCGGCCGGTGCGCTGGGTGTTGGCGGTGCCCAACGATTCGCCGATCCATGCGGCCAAGGACCTGGAGGGGAAGCGCATCGCCACGGAGGTCGTCGGCCTGACGCGGCGCTGGCTGGCGAAGCACGGGGTCACGGCGCAGGTCGAGTTCAGTTGGGGCGCCACGGAAGTCAAGCCGCCGCGCTTGGCCGACGCCATCGTCGACGTCACCGAGACGGGCAGCTCGCTCAAGGCAAACAATCTGCGCATCGTCGCGGAATTGCTGCAAAGCACGACGCGCTTTATCGCCAATGAGAAATCCTACGCTGATCCTTGGAAAAAGGAAAAGATGGACGACCTGGTGTTGATGCTGCAAGGCGCCATGGCCGCCGAGGGAAAAGTCGGCCTGATGATGAACGTCAACCGCAACGACCTCACCGCCGTCCTCAAGATTCTTCAGGCATTGCAGAATCCGACGATTTCGTCACTGTCCGATGAGCACTGGGTGGCCGTCAACACGATTATCGACGAGAACACGGTGCGGCACATCATTCCGCAACTCAAACAGGCGGGCGCGCGGGGCATCGTCGAGTATCCGCTCAACAAGATCATCGATTAACTGCGGTGGCGGGGTCAGGTGGTTGGGCCGCGGCGCAGCAGCCGCTTCGCCTCCTTGGCCCAGCGGCGATTGCGGCGGCGGATCGCGGCGGGATGGTAGGCGTGCTCGGCGAGGGCCTTTTCAAGAAGACGGCGGGCTTCGTCGGGGCGCCCCATGTCCTGAAGCTCTTCGGCGAGCGTGCATTGGTTTTGCAAAGTCGGCGACATCTTGACAATTTCGCGGCAAACCAGCAACGATTCCTCATGTTCGCTCCGGCAGTCGTGTACTTCACACATGAGACGCATGGCTGCGAAATCGGACCAGCGCGGATCGCGCTGGATTAGTCGCGACAGGAGTGGATAGGCGTCGTCGGGCTGACCCAGGCGGAGACGGCACAGGGCCATCGCGTAGAGAACTTGGCCGTGGTCCGGCTCGCGCTTGGCAGCCGCCTCCAGGTGCGGCACGGCATCCGTAAAAGCCTCCTGTTGGATCAAGCGCTGGGCCAGGGCGAGGTGATTGGCCAACGTCGGCGATTGTTCCGCGCGGAAACGCAGCTCCTCCAGCGACGCCGGCCTATGAAACCAGCTGCCGATATCCAAGCCGCGTCCGCGCCAACGCGGGAGCACTTCGACAACAAAGTAAGCCACAGGTCCAATCATCGGCACGATCAGGATGATCCAGTACCACTTCTGCTCGCCCCCGGTGCGGAACAAATCGACCAGCATCCAAAGGGTAAATAGAGCCTGAACCGCGGCCAGCGCCGGATAGTCGAAGATGAATTGATAAAGCAGGTGCATGTCCGGTAAGCTCAACCTGGGCCGATTGATTCCTTGCAATAGTCTATATCAGCATGGTTGAATTCGCGGCAAGAAAATGGATTGCATTGCGCGGACGAGTTTTGCACCCCCTCCCCACGCGCATGCCACTACCGCCTTTGAACGCGCACGCTCGAAATGTTACGATCGGGAAGATGAATGGATTGCATTGCGCGGACGCGCACGCGCGCACGCGCGCACACCTGGTAAATGACTATGGCCACCGGCCGACTGGCAAATAAGCGCTGTCTGATCGCGGGCGGTTCCACGGGTCTCGGCTTGGCGGCGGCCCGGCGATTTCTTCAGGAGGGCGCGCGGGTCGTGATCGTCGGCCGCTCCGTGGAGAAAGGGGCGGCCGCGTTTGAATCCTTGCACACTGTGGGGCCCGTGCAGTTCTTTCCATGCGATGTGAGCGATCCCAAGCTCGTGGAACTCTTGTTTCAGGACAGCATCGCGCACTTGGGCGGGTTGGACGTGCTTTACCACGTCGCCGGCATCAGCGGACGCCGCCAGGGCGACGGGCCCTTGCACGAATGCACCGAGGACGGCTGGCAGGCAACGATCGACGCCAACCTCAAGAGCGTCTTCTTGACCAACCGGGCGGCGCTCCGGCATTTCCTCGAACAGCGTCAAGGGGGCGTCATTCTCAACGTCGCCAGCGTCCTAGGACTTGCGCCGTCGCCCTACTACTTCGACACCGCCGCTTATACGGCCAGCAAGGGCGGCATTCTTTCTCTGAGCAGGCTGGCGGCGGCGCGCTATGCTCCGGACGGCATTCGCGTCAACGTGATCGCGCCCGGGCTGATCGATACGCCGATGGCCCAGCGCGCGGTCCACGAACCGGCGATCGCGGCATTCTTGAAGAGCAAACAGCCGCTCAAGCCCGGTCCGGGACAACCGGAAGACTGCGCCGACGCCGCCGTTTTCCTTTGCAGCGATGAGGCGCGCTTCATCACAGGCGCGGTCTTGCCCGTTGACGGCGGTTGGTGCGTGAGCGAAGGACAAGCTTGAAATAAAGTGGTCCAGCATTAGCCCGTAGCCGCATTCGCCGGAATGCGGGCATTCCGCGGGCGACTCCCCGCATTCTGGCGAATGCGGCTACAATTCGGCTACAACGTGCTAACTTTACAACAGATGGAAGAGCCGAAACAGATTCTGATCTCAGATCCAAAGTCCCTCGCTCAATGTTGCGATCATCTGCGCCAGTGCCGGCGCTTCGGGTTCGATACCGAGTTCATCGGCGAAAAGAGCTACCATCCGGAATTGTGCTTGATCCAGGTCGCCGCCGCCGACACGCTCTACTTGATCGATCCATTCGCCTTCGACTCTCTGGAACCGTTCTGGAATGTCGTCGTCGACCCGGCCATTCAGGTAGTAGTCCACGCCGGCCGCGAAGAAGTGCGGCTCTGCCATTATTGGAGCGGGCAGACGCCGGGCAATTTGTTCGATCTGCAAATCGCGGCCGGCCTTGTCGGTCTGCCTTATCCGCTCGGGCACGGGTCTTTGGTTGCGCAGGTCTTAGGCGTCAAGTTAGGAAAAGGTGAAACGCTGACCGCTTGGAACACACGCCCTCTAACCGCCGCGCAGGTTCAATACGCATACGACGATGTTCGATATTTGCTGCCGCTTTGTCAGGAATTGGGGTCGCGTTTGGAGCTTATGGGCCGCGGCGCCTGGGCGGAGGAGGAGTTCGCCCGCCTGAGAAGCCAATCTACGCCGGACGAGGACGGCCTCGCGGTCAATGCCGAGAAATGGCGGAAGCTGAAAGGATCAAGCTCATTTGAGCGGCGCCGCCTCGCCGTCCTGCGTGAGTTGTTCTTCTGGCGCGAGCGCACGGCCCTGGAGGTGAATCGGCCGCCGCGCACCGTGGTTCGCGACGATCTTCTGGTCGAGATTACGCGCCGCAATCCCAAGAGCGTGAAAGACTTAATCCCTGTGCGCGGCCTGGCGAAAAGACACCTCGAAGACATCTTCCGCGCTGTCGAAGCCGGCCGGGCCATACCGCCGGAGGAATGCCCCGAGCCATTCCGGCGCGACGAAGATCCGCCACAAGTGAGCCTCGCGGTCAATCTGTTGGCGGCGAACTTGGCGTACCTGTCGGCCAAACACCAGATTGCCGGCAACCTCATCGCCACGACGGGCGACCTGAAAGCCCTGGTGCGGTCGCACATGCAGAAAGGCGAAATTCCCACCGCGCGAACTCCGGTCGCTAACGCTCCCGGCTCGCTTCTCAGTGAAGGTTGGCGCCGCACGCACTTTCTGCCGCAGCTAATTGCGATGTTGGAAGGACGAATGGCGCTGCGGCTTGGCGATTTGAGTAGCGAGACGCCGGTGGAAGTATTCGAGCTAAAGGACGGCTAGATCTCTTGAATCTCATAAATCTATAAATCTCATAAATCTCTTGAATCTCATTTGGTGGGCATCTTGTGGGATTTAAGCGTGTGGTGTGACGTGAGAGGATGATGAAACGGCTACCGACGCGACTTAAGCCCGCACGCTCGAAGACTCGCGTGCGGGCTTGGGAATAAGGCGCACGAAAAAACCCACGGAGGTGGCTCCGTGGGTTTTTTCTTACTTAAGCTTCACTACGGGTTTGCGCCCGGGATGAGCGGCAGGTTGACGGCGGGACGTGAGCCGTTGCCGACCGTCTGGAAGACCGGCTGCAGGACCAGGTTGGCGTTGCCGCCCGACAGGCGGACTTGGGCGGTCATGTTCATCGCCGAGCTGTTGAGCGAGGTCATCTGCGACTGATAGGTCGGCGCCTCTTTTGCCTTGGCGCCCGTGCTGGGACCGGTTGGGATGACGGAATTCGGAATAACCGCGTTCGGCGTGCCCGCTCCGCCGCGCGGTCCGGCGCCGCCGGAGAAGTCCGGATGGGCCAACTCGCGCAGCCTGACCAGCGGATTGGTGGTCGTTTGCTCCTTGGCAGCCTGCTTGGGCTGCGCCGGTGGAGGCACGGTCGCCAATTCGGTGCGGCGGCCACTGGCCAGGTGGACCTTGATGGATTGCTTCTGGTCGAGGCGGACGATTTCCAACCTCTTGACTTCCTTCGCGGTGCCGTAATTCTGGATGATCTCCAACCGGGCGCGGTTGCCCAGAGGCTGGCCCCAGTTCCGGCGAACCGTGATCTCGTAGTCGCCCACAAATGCCTGGGCGGCTATATAGGAAGCCTTGGTCATGTGCAAGAGATCGGTGCCGAGGAAAGTCCCGCCGCCCGGAGTCTGATGCTGCCGCGAAGAGCAAGTGCTGCCCGCGGGCTCTTTGACTTCCAGTTCCAGATCGGCTGTCTCGCCGGCCGGAGTCTCCCAGGTCAGGTTGACCATGAGGTCTCGCTGTTTGAGCTGGGTCAAGGCCTGATTCAGACGATCCGCTTCGGTCTGACGATTTTCCTTGGCGAGCGTGCGCGTCAGATCCTTCAAGAGATCGTGCGCCTTCGTATGGAGGGTCAGATTGTCGGTAGGCCAATCCTGACTCACCAATCGGCCGACGGCCCATTCCATCGCCTTGGCGTCTTTGCCGAAATCAGCTCCGGCGTAGACGAGGGCTTCCGTATACGGCTGGGCGAGGTTCGGCTCCAGCTGGGCGGCCTGGCGGCAGAAGGCCAGGGCGCGATCGAATTGCTTGTGTTCCGCCATCGTGCGGGCGGCTTCGAGGAAGCCCTGTGCGTCCTTGGGATCGAGGGCGACCGCCGATAGCCGGGCCCGGCGAATTTCCTCCTTGTCGCCGTTCGAGGCTTCCAGAGCGACGGCCAGGGCTTCATAGACCCAGGGGCGGACGACGATGCCCTTGCGCAAATTCGCCTTAAGGAACTCGGCCGCGTGATCGAACTTGCCGGCCTCGAAAAGGAAGTCCGCGGTGGCGACGATGACGCCGGGATCGACACCTTCCTTGGCGAGGGCTTCGTTCCAAATCTTGGTTGGATCGAGTACTTCCTTGGGTTTGGCCTTGGGATCGATCTTGACGACCTGGTTCGCGTTTTTGAGGACCTTGGGATTATTGCCGCCGCCATTGCCCGCGACTTTGATTTCGCCCTTGCCACCGATCACATCCAGGCCACGACCCCCATCCAACCATGCGCCCTCGACGCGTTTTTGCTTACCGCCGATGATGCCGCCGGTGAGCGAGGTATGGATTCTCGAGGTGCCGCGCACAATCAGGGCGAGCGCGGGCGGGAAGAACTCGATGGTGTTGGCTTCGCGGATGTCAGCCGGTCCGCCTTCACTGACCGGAACGGGAGGAGGGCCGCCGCCCATCATGCCGAACATGCCGCCCATGTTGCCGAACTGCCCGCCCGCGCCGACCCCTCCGCCGAACGGGAAGAAGACGTTTTGCTGGAACGGGTTGGGCTGTTGGGTGACGAACCATTCGCCAGGCGCGACCACCTTGGTGATGGTGGAGATGAGGCTGACGGCCTGGCTAGCGCCAAGCGCGCCGAGAGAGCCGTTGAAGCCGCCCTGGAATGAGCCGCCCTGGAAGCTGCCGGGGACGCCCTGGAAGCCGCCGATGGAGCCGAAGCCGAAAGCCCCGGCGCCGGCAGCGCCGAACTGACCGAAATTGCCACCGCCGAAGCCGCCGGCGCCGAATTGGCCGAGTTGGCCGCCGAAGCCGCCGGCGCCGAACTGACCGCCGAAGCCGCCGGCGCCGAATTGGCCGCCGAAGCCGCCGGCGCCGAATTGGCCGCCGAAGCCGCCGATCTGGCCGCCGATCTGGCCGCCGAAGCCACCGCCGAAGCCACCGATTTGGCCGCCGATTTGGCCACCGAAGCCGCCGCCGCCAAAGCCGATCTGACCTTGGAAGCCGCCGCCGCCCTGGAAGAAATTGCTCTGGCCGCCGGTCTGGCTGATGGGGATCACGAGATCGCCCACTGGGTAGACGCGGAGGACCTTCTGGCGGGCCTGCCGTTCGTTGGTGGTGATTTCAATGAAGTTGCGGCGGATCAGGTAGGTGGCGTTGTTCGTCGGCACCTGAGACAAGGCGAGACGCAGGAACGTCGCCGCCGGCATCCACTTCGGAAACGGCTGAAACTTCACCGAGGCTTCGTAGATATCCGGAGCGTCTGGGTTTTCTTCCTTGAAAGCCGCGCTGTCGATGAGGATGGGCAGCTCCATGTTTTTGGCCTGGAATTTCTCGTAAAGCAGGCCGAGAGCTTCCTTGAGCGTCATCGGATTTAGGAAGTCTTTCATTTCGACCTTTTCAGAGAGATATTTCTCAATTTGCTTCGCCTCCTTGAGCCCTACCGGATCGTCGGGCAGGGAGCTGACCTCATACTGGCCCTTGCGTATATCGCGGATGGCCTTCCACGTGGCCAAGGGCGGGAAGTAGATGCCGGGCTCGTCCGGGTAGGGGACGTGCGATTTTTCGACTTCGAGGTAGACGGCCAAAAATCGTTCTTCACGCAGCCGTTTCAGGTCTTGCTGCTTGCGGAGGTTGTAACCCGCCAAGGTCTGGTCGTAGGCGGCCTTGGCTACCACGGGAATAGGCTGGTTCTTGAGCCGGGCGTCGGCAGCCATGCCTTCCAATGCGTAGATAAGATCGTGCTTGGTTTTCTCCTCGACGCGGGCCAACCACATCAGGCTCTTGTAAACCCGGAACTGCGCCTCGACGCGTTGCTCGAAGGTTCGTCTTTGCGCTTCCTTATTGGTCTCTTCCTGAATTGCGACGATTATGCTCGTTTGTTCGGCTTTGCGCTGCTTGATATTCCGGCCCTGGATCGAGGCTTCGCGCAGGCCGGTTTCGAGGCGCGACAAAAGGGCGCCGCGAACGCGCTCGCTGAGATCGGGGTGATCGGTGACGCGGGAGAGAGTGACACGCAGCAGCTCGAGGGCGCCGTCAGGGTCGTTGCTCAATTCCTTGCGGGCTTGGCGAAGATTGGCGTCCACGATTTGTGACAGTTTTTGCTCTTCAATGATCATGCGGTCGCGGTGGGCCTGCAGGAGATCGTCGCCGCGATTGGGCTGGCCCGCGCCGGCCCCTGCTTTTGGATCCTGCTCGAGCTTCGCGATCTGGGTCAATTCGGTCGCGGTCCAGCGGACTACGCCGTTGATCTTCTGGATCTTCTGGCCTTTGCGGCTGACCTTCTCGGCCTCTTGGATCATCTCGCGGGTAAGCTTGCCGCTCTTGAGATTGGAAACAACCTTGGTGCCCGCGGCCGCTTCGGCATCGTTCGGATCGATCCGCAGAGCGTCTGCATAGAGCGCCAGGGCCGCTTGCAGCTCGTTTTTTTCGATAGCGATCTGGGCGGCAAGGAGCTGTTCTTGACGGTAGAGCCGGGTCTGTTCGAAAGCGAAGGCGAGTGCGCGGTCGGCGCGGATCATCGCAGGCTGGGCCTTGGCCCGAGCCCACTGCGTGAACATGCTGTTGAGGAAGTAATTGTCCAGCTCCGGGTCCGGCACCTTGTGCTCGGCAACTGCAATGAATTGGCCGGCGCCGCCCGGAACTTCACCGGAGACGCTGTACTTGATCGTGGCGGCTTGTTTCATGCGACCGACGACCAAGGTCGCGGCGTCGCTGCGCAACGGCGGCAGCTGGTGCGGGTAGGCCTCGATGATCTCGGGTGGCAGCGTAAGCTTGGCGCCGTACATCACAGGAACGTCGAACGCTTTATGAAAGCGCTCTACCGCAGTTTCGAAAGGCTCTTCGCCGACTTTGACGCGGAGGACCGAGCCGCCAGTGCCGGTGGCGAAGCCGTGCAAGTTTTCGGGATTCAGATTGATGCCCAGCGGGACCGAAAACAGGCTGATTCTCGCGTCGACCATGTCCTTGTTGAGGTTGTTGCGGTCCAGGGTGGTGACAGGATCGTGGGTGCTTTGACCGTCGCCAAGGAACAGCAAGATACGCTGCCGCTTGGGGGCGCCGTCAAAGGACTTGATCGCTTGCGCAATGCCGTGCTTGAGGTCGGCGGTGCCGCCGGCCCACTCCTTGTTGGCCAGTTCGTCGAGCGCTCGGACCAGCTTGCTAGCGCCGGCGGCGTCTTGCGGGGATACGAAGCCATTGGTCAAGCACCTGGTGGCAGCCGGCGTGCTGGCCACCCAGATGGAAATCTGGTCGTCGTGTTTGGACTTCTTGGCATCCTCAAAGAGCTGCTTTGCGATTTGCTGTGAGGCAATCCAAGGCTCGCCGGCCTGTCCCGCGGAAGCCGAGATCATTACGAGATAATCACGGCTGCGGCGCGTAGCCGGCGCCTCGAGTTTGGGTTGCACTTGGAGAGCGAAGAGATTGTCGCCCTTCAAGGTGCGATAAGTGACCATGGCGCCGTGAGCGAACTTCGATTCGGCCAGCGCGCTTTCGGCGGGTTGGAGTTGAAGTTGGGAACGAGCCGCTGGGAGTTGCTTGGACGCGGGCGGATCGCCACCCCAGATACGAGAGGAACTCACGAGAGCCAAGAGGCCGAGGACGCCCAAGACCCCCAAGAGCCGGCGCGAAATGGTCATTTTCCAGACTCCCCTATGGTTGATGCACTGAGCGGCCCTGCCCCGGCGCCTCTCAGTCTAGTTTCCATCCGTCAATTCTAAAGGATGCCATCCTTAGTTTGCCAGTGGATTTTCAGGTTTTCCTCGCCTTAAGTCCGCTTTGAATCGAATCTTGGCCCGCAGACGTTGATTATTACGCTCGCTTGGAATTCCAAGCACAACACGATTTTCTATTAGGTCCCGCGAGCCGCGCAGGACCGGTCCGGCTCGGCTCGCCGGACCTACTGACAAGCTCCCTTGACCGATTGAAAAACAATCGGGTAGCTTTGAAAGCCCCGGCATTTATGCGCGATCGATTCAGCGTGTGTTCGGGTGGAGACGTTGCCTCCCATCCCGCGGTGGTAATGGAAAACGATCCGTGAAGAAAAACTTGCGCGAACGGCGAGGAATTTGCCCTGTTGTGTAGGTCTATACGCTTGTTCCGATAAGGAAAGGAAGCCATTCAACAATGCGGAGGGCTCTCGTTACCGGCATCACCGGACAAGATGGCTGCCATCTCGCGGAATTGCTTCTGAGCAAGGGCTACCGGGTTTTCGGCTCGGTTCGAGCGACGGGCTCAAGACTGAACGGGGCGCTCGCGGATTCGGTCACTTGTTTGGCCGTGGATTACAGGGACGACTCGTGCTTTCTCAAAGTTCTGGAGGAAATCCGTCCAGACGAAATCTACAATCTCGCGTCGATCAGCTTCGTTCCCGCCAGCTGGCGCGACCCCGCCATGACGGCCGAATTCATGACTGTTGGACTGACTCGTTTGTTAGAGGCGGTGCGTACGACATGCCCGAAAACCCGCGTATTCCAGGCGTCCAGCAGCGAGATGTTCGGCAAGGCCAAGCAAGCGCCCCAATCGGAAGCGACTCCATTCCACCCGCGCAACCCTTACGGCATTGCCAAGGTCTATGGCCATCAGCTGGCCGTCAACTACCGTGAAACTTATGGCCTTTTCGTGTGCTCGGGAATCCTGTTCAATCATGAAGGGCCCAGGCGCCGACTGGAGTTCGTGACGCGGAAGATCACGCACACGGCGGCTCGCATCCGTCTGGGCATGGCGAGCGAGCTGCGCTTGGGCAACTTGGAGTCTCGGCGCGACTGGGGCTACGCGGGGGATTTCGTGCGGTCGATGTGGCTCATGCTTCAACAAGAGCGGGCGGACGACTTCGTCATCGGCACCGGTGAAACCCACACCGTGGAGGAGTTCGTTCGCATTGCTTTTGAGTGCCTCGACCTTGACTGGCGAAGCTACGTAGTGGTCGATCCGGAATTCTATCGGCCTTTGGAGCCGGAACTCCTCGTTGCTGACGAAAGCAAGGCGCGGCGGACGCTGGGCTGGCAGCCGGAGGTCGGCTTCGAAGAAATGGTGCGGATGATGGTGCAGTCGGACCTGGCGCTTTTGCAAACGAATCCTTCACAAGCCGCATGACAATGGTGGGAACTGATGCTGCCAACTTCACTGGACACGCCGCTGCGGTTTGAGCCGTTTTTTCGTCCGATGCCGTGGGGCGGGCGCGACCTGCATGCACGACTTGCAAAGGATTTGCCTACTTCCGACCCGTACGGCGAATCGTGGGAGATCAGCGATCACCCGCAGCACCGGAGCGTTACCGCGGAAGGAACGCGAAAAGGCCAGTCGATTCGCGCGCTGATGGAGGAGTGTCCGCGGGAGTTGCTCGGAAACGCCGCCGGCAAGCATCAGACTTTTCCATGGCTGTTCAAGTTCCTCGACGCATGCGATTGGCTTTCGGTGCAGGTTCATCCCGATGAAGGGACCGTCGCATCCTTGTGGCCGGGAGAGGGACCTAAGTCCGAGGCATGGTTTATTCTCGACGCCCGCCCAGGAAGCCGTGTCTACGCCGGCCTGCGGCCGGGAATTGGCCCAGAAGAGTTTCGGGCGGCGCTCCTCTCAGGAACGGCGACACAATGCTTGCACGATCTGCAACCGCGTCCGGGCGACTGTCTTTATCTTCCGGCGGGGACCGTTCACGCGATCGGCGGCGGCGTGTTGTTCGCGGAAATCCAGCAAACCAGTGACGCCACGTTTCGGCTATTCGATTGGAACCGGCGCGCTAGCCTCGGCAAGCCGCGTCAGCTGCATATCGACAAGGGCATGGCGGCGATCCATTGGGACCAGGGACAAAAGACACCGGTACATGTCGAAGGTTTCAGCCTTACGAACGGCGGAGGAGGTCCGGCCACGACGAGCCGCGAGCTGGTTCGGTCGCCATACTTTCACCTTGATTTTCTACAGGCGAGCGAACCATTTCCTGTGGGCGGGAAGGGAAGACTGCAGGCGATCATGGTCTTTTCGGGGCGGGCAGTTCTGGATAGCGGCGAGCAATTAGCGGCGGGGCAAGTCTGGCTTTTTCCGGCAGCGATGCGGGAACGTCAATGCAGGCCGTTGATGGCGCTAGCGGGGATGCTCTGCACGCTGCCCTGAGTTATTCAAGCAGAGCCTTGCCTACGGGGCAGCTGCGCGGTCAGGGCCATGCCGGCTGTCACAAATAGAGTGGTCGTGAAGTTCAACATCAAGCTGTAGAAGTGCCAGCGGCCGAAGTCGGCGCGGGCAGCTTTCATCGCTTCCAGAGCCGCGGCATTGGCCGTGGTGCTCTGCAAATACGCGTCGGTCATGGCGTCGCGCGGCCCGCGCAGCTCGCTCACCCGGCGCTCGAGTGGCCAACCCGCCAGAACCGTGACGAGCGCCAGCATTAAGATTACATTTCGCCAGTGATGCACTTTTTCGGCGCGGTACGCGCGAGCCCAGCCGAGCGCCGTCGCTAGTGCCGCCAAGCCGCATAGGCCTTGCAGCGTGAAATACACGGGAAACATTGGCTCGACCGCATGGCCGGCGACGCGCACGCCCTGTTCGCGCGGACCGTCGATATGGGCGTCCATCTTGCGAAAGCCCTCCGGCAGCGGAAACCAGTCGGGCCTACCGTCGCGCTCGCCGATACGCTCAGAGGCGCCAAAGAGCGACAAGCCGACCACGAAAGTGAAGAAGACGTTGCTGCCGAACCACAAGCCCATGGCGAGAACGTGCAGGGTTTTGGCGAATTGTTCCATGGCGCCCTCGTTCTTGATTTGAGTTTCCTGACCGTAAAGCAGCCTGCGGATATTGGCGCGATGCCGCGCGAACACCAGCGCACACGCTAGAAAACAAAACAGAGTTCGCGGATTGACGAATGCGACTTCGCCCGCCAAACCCAGTTGAACGCCGCACAGAGTCAGCGCCGCTGTCAGTGAAGCCAGCGATACGTAGCGCCAGGCGGCCAGGGCCACGATCCAGGCGCTCAGGGCGGCCAAGGTCGCGAGCGGCGTGAGTACGAGGACGACGCCTGCTCCGGTCGCCACGCCCTTGCCGCCGCGAAAACCGAGATAAACCGGGAACAGATGTCCCAGGAACGCGGCCAAGCCAGCGCCGACTTCCAGCCAGCCCTTCGAAACCGCGTCGCTGGAGTCCGCCGTTATCACAGGCCGGAGCGTCAAGGCAAGCGCCACAGGTCCGGCGCCCTTGGCGAAGTCGAGCAAGAAGACCAAGACCCCGAGTTTTTTTCCGAGAACGCGCGCGACGTTGGTGGCGCCGATGTTGCCGCTGCCTTCCTTGAAGATGTCGACGCCGCGCATTTTCGCGAGCAAGAAGCCAAACGGAATCGCGCCTACCAAATAGGCAAGAATCCAAACTGCAAGCATCCAGGCGAGCACCGGCATTGCGAAAACGCCTAACCCTGGCAGAGCTGGAGGGGTCAACCGGCGGCCAAAGTCTCGCGGTAGCGCCGTGTCTCCCGGCTCAAAGCCATGTAGATGAAGTAGGCAAGCAGCAGATCGAGGACCTTGTCAAGATAGGAACCGACGAATGGAATCCAGGCCAGCGGAAACCAAAAGGCCGAAAGCAGAATCGCAACCAAGCATGCCCACACGACGAGGTGCGTCGTCCAGGCCAATCGGTGACGCCGATCGAACAGCATGCGCCACAAAAGACGAGCCGAGGCGATCATGTCAACGAGCAGCCAGGGAGCGCGCGGCGGAGTCGCGCGCGAGAGGGACGCTGGATCATCGTCGAAAGCGTGCGGCGGGCTGGCGCTTTGCCGCGGTGATTCTGCCGTCACCTTTTCGGCGTGCTCGGAGTCCTTCGCTTTCAGCTGCAAGCGCTCCATCACCTTGAGCGCCACGCGATTTTCGAGGGATTGTGTATCCTGGAGATCACTGACGGCGTTCTCGAGGCGCCCGACGCGATGCTCCAACTCCAGCATCGCGGCCGAAGAAAGCGCCGTATGGACTGGCGGCAGTAAGTGTTCCGGAAGCGTCGCAGGCTCGCTCATGGCACAATTCACGACTAGACAGCATTCTCCACCTAATTCTACTTCGCCAAAATAGTGCTGGTCTTGTCGGGAGTTGGAAATTCCTTGGGGATCGGCAAGGTCACAGATCCGGTAGCGGCCCACTCCGTCCCGCGGGCTAACGTGGTGAGGAAGCCGATGCAGCGCATGCCGTTCAGGTCGTGGCCCATCGGCGTGTGGAAGACGCGGCCTTTGCCGTAGTCCACAGTCCAGATCATCGGCTCGTGCGCCTTGGTCCCCTTGGAGAACGCAGTCGCCAAGATATGGACGTTTTCGATTGGGCCGCGCAGGTTGTCGTACAACTCGTCGTCGTTGTGGAGCCATTCGCGGGGCATGTCCTTGGTCACGGGATGGGAGGCGTCGCGCATGGTGACTTGGAATTTGCCGGAGTAGCGATGGCCGGACCCGTCGCCCTGGCCTTTGGAAACGCGCACCTCTTTGCCGTCATCCTCAAGGATCAGGCGCTCGCCGTAATTCTTGTCGCGCCAGCCCATGCCGATCATCTGGTTGTATTCTTTCCAGCCGCCGAAGGAATTGTTGGCCGCATGCACGATGACCAGGCCGATCGTGCCCTCCTTGAGAGCAAGATCGAGAGCGTCGTTGGTTTGCTTGGGCCAGCTGTCGCCGTTGTAATTGCTCAATACGACTTGGTATTTGCCGAAATCCGGCTGGAATTTAACCATTTCAGCGCGATATTTTACGTCTGCTTCCTTGAACGCGGCGAGCGCTTCGTTATGCTTCGCGAGCTCGGCTGGATCGTCGGTCTTCGGCTTCTGTGGACTGGCGGGACGGCTCGGTGACGTTGCCACGTCCACCACGAAGCGGCCCGTGTCTTCGAGCGCCTTTTTCATGAACGGCGACGTCGCGCGCCAATTGTGATTGTTTTGGCCGTCAATCAAGAGAACCCGGATCTTCTCTTGCTTATTTCCCGCCGCCATCTCCGGCGTTTTCCCGGCGATGATGGCAAGACCGGCAAGTGCCAACAGCCCGCAACCCCGATGTCGCAGCATTGCAACCCCCCGTCGAACGTGTGAATTACCGGCATCAGCCGGAGACGCAGCGGCTGAAAACAGAGCTTCACCGGATTATCGCAGAATGGAACCGGAAAGCAATAAGCCAAAGTAAACGCGAGGCGCCGCGCGGCATCTGCCAACAAGCAGAGGCCGCGCGGCGCTCGGAAGGGAAGCTGGTCTTGAAGGCTGGCGGTGCGTCCGCGCTGAGATGGCGCACACGCCGCGAGTCCAACTCAATTAGATGGCCCCGAAATCACAGCACCATTTCCTTCAAGGCCTTAAGAGGATACGCCTTGACGACGGTTCGTTTGGGCTTGGCCTTGATCATAATGGTTTCGCCGGTCTGCGGATTGCGGCCCATACGCTCCTTGGTGGCGGGCTTCTCGACTCGCTTGATTTTGAGCAGCCCGGGCACCGTGAATATGCCGGAGCCTTTCTTGCCGACCTGCTGCTTGATGTAGTTGGCGAGTTCGTCGAACACGAGAGCCACCTGCTTGCGGCTCAGGTCCGTCCGCTTCGCCAGTTCGAGGAAGATCTCGCTCTTGGTAGCCGACTTCACCTTGTTCATTGATTTGCCCTCAAGAGAACCTTGATGAAAAGGACATGCCGTCCACTCTTCAAGAGGGCAGAGTAGAAATCCGTTTCACGAATGTCAATCAAATAATAAAAAAAAGCCGCATTTTCCGCGGATTTCCTCGCAGCTGAGGAGTTTCCTGCATCTGCTTGCGAGCAAAAGGCCTTAGGGTCGCCGCCCGCGCGGTCGCGGCAGCGCGATTCCGCCACCCGGCGTCGCCCTTGATGGGGCCGGCAGCTGGCGCTTTTGCTAGATCAGTTTCTATCAAGCCCGCGGGCTACCAAACCACCCACGCAGGCTCGCTGCGCTCGCCTGCGGCTTGTACGATTTCTGTGAGCAACATGAAAGCCGTCCTCTTCGATCGCTTCGGTGAACCCGCGGAAGTACTGCGCGTCGGTGATGCGGCCGCCCAAGAACCGGGACGAAATGAAGTGTGCGTCCGCATGATCCTGAGCCCGATCAACCCCTCGGACCTGTTGGTCGTACGCGGACAATATGGCCGCCTACCCGCGCTGCCGGCCACTCCGGGTTTCGAAGGCGTCGGAATCATTGACGCGGTCGGTCCCGGCTTTTTCAAGCGTTTGCGCGGCCTGCGGCCAGGCCGTCGCGTCGCCGCGCTCAACGGCCAGGGCGGCAACTGGCGGGAATTCGTGATCCTGCCGGCGCGGCAGGCCGTGCCACTAGCCGATGATATCCCTGATGAGCAGGCGGCTTCTTTCTTTGTCAACCCCGCCACGGCGCTCGTGATGATCCAAGACGTGCTGCGCGTTCGGCCAGGCGACTGGCTCCTCCAAACCGCTGCTGGAAGTGCGCTGGGACAGATGGTTGTTCGGTTGGGAAGGCGCCTTGGTTTTCGCACGATCAACGTCGTGCGCCGAAACGAAACCGCCGAAGAGCTGCTTCGCCTGGGCGCCGATGAGGTGATTGCGACCGATCGGGAGCGCGTCGAGGACCGCGTCCGAACCATCACGAAGGGCGCCGGCGTCAGGTTCGCCCTTGATGCCGTCGGCGGCGAAACTGGTTTGATCGCGGTACGCAGTCTTGGCGTGGGTGGACGGATGCTCGTCTACGGAACGCTTTCCAACCAACCGATCCCGGTCGATCCGCGCTTGCTCATTGCCGGGCAAAAACGCATCGAAGGCTTCTGGCTTTCCGAATGGATGCAGGCGCAAGGGGTGCTGACAATTCTCAGGCTCTTTCGCCGCATTCACGCGATGATGCGCGTGGGGATCTTGACCACTCCCGTGCAAGCGACCTATGCTCTTGAGCACATCGGCGAGGCGGTTCGCGCCGCCGACAAACCGGGTCGCAGCGGCAAGATCCTACTTAAACTGAGCCCCGCGTCAGGGTGAAACGTCCATTGCTAAGAGCCGCGTTTTTCATAGATAATGGATGCTATCGCCCCATGGATCAGCCCCACATTGACGAGTGAAAGCAACGCGGCGCATGATCGATTTTCGTCAGCTAGCGGTGACAGGCGTGGTGTCCCCTGAGATGGGTGAGGCGCGTATCCGCGAGGTCTGGCCTAGCGTGGCCAGTTCGGCCGGTGTGGCCGGCTTGGGTAAGACACTTACGCGCACCATCCTCCTGGCGCCTTTAGGCTGGTTGCTGATGGCCGGCGCCTACTTCGGCAAGGTCATGCCATTTCTGGCCCGGCGTTATACGCTCACCAACCGCCGCGTGATGATTCGCAAGGGTTGGAAGGGCGTCGTCCATCAGGAGGTAGCGCTTGGCAAGATCGACGACGTACGCCTTAAAGCCGACGACAACACCGACTTTTTCCGGGCCGCTACGCTGGAGATTGTCTCGGATGGACAAACGGCAATGATCATGCCCGGCGTGCCCGACCCCGAGTCCTTCCGCCAGGCCATTCTCAACACGCGCAACGCTTGGGTTCCCGGCATGGCCAAGCGCTGGCCGTTCCTCGCCGCCAGCGCGGCCAAGTAAGATGCTTCCTGACAAGGTGTTCCATGACTCCCAAGGTCTACGTCAACGGCAAGTTCTTCGACAAGCCCGACGCCAAGATCAGCGTTTACGATCACGGCTTGCTCTATGGCGACGGCGTCTTCGAAGGGATCCGCATCTACGAAGGCAAGGTTTTCCGGCTCAAGGAGCACGTCGATCGCCTCTTCGAGAGCGCCCGTGCCATTAAGCTGGAAATCCCGCTCAGCCGTTCGCAGATGATGGAAGCGATCCAGAGCACCGTGAACGCCAACAACAAGAAAAATGGTTACATCCGCCCCGTCGTCACGCGCGGCGCCGGCACCTTGGGCCTCGACCCGCGCAAGACCACCGATCCGCAGGTCATCGTCATCGTCGACGACATTACGATGTACCCGGCGGAGCTTTATGAGAACGGCATGGAGATCGCAACGGTTGCCACCATCCGCAACCACCCAGCCGCCCTCAATCCTAGGGTCAAATCACTCAACTACCTCAACAATATCCTCGCTAAGCTGGAAGGGATACAGGCCGGCTGCCTCGAGTGCTTGATGCTCAACCACAAGGGCGAGATCTCCGAGTGTTCCGGCGACAACATCTTTCTTGTCAAACACGGCATCTTGCGCACGCCGTCCATCGATTCCGGCATTCTCGAAGGCATCACCCGCAACGCGGTCCTAGAGCTTGCGCGCGACGCCGGAATTAGCGCGCAAGAACTGGCTTTGACTCGACATGACGTCCTCACTGCCGACGAGTGTTTCCTGACCGGCACGGCGGCCGAGGTCATTCCCGTCACCAAATGCGACGGCCGGCCCATCGGCGCCGGCAAGCCCGGCCCGATCACACGCCAGCTGCGTGAAGCGTTTCACAAGCTTGTGCGGCAATAGCCGACGGCAATAGCCCACGGCGACAGCGCCAATGATCGTTCTCCACCGCATTCTCGTGCCGACCGACTTCAGCGAGCACGCGCGCCAGGCCGTGAAGTATGCCGCTGCCTTCGCGGAAAAGTTTGGCGCGGAGATTCACCTCCTTCACGTTCTGCAGGATCTCGCTATCTACCAGCCGGATGCCGTCACCATCGGTCCGCCGGTTGTGCCGCCCTTGGCGCAACTCGCCGCCGCCGCCCGGACTTCTCTGGAACGCTTTATTGCGGACAACAAGCTGGAACGACTTGCCGTCCAGCAGGAGGTGCGCGAAGGAACTCCGGTTGAGGAGATCATCGAATTCGCCGCTGAGAAAGACATTGACCTGATTATTCTCGGCACGCACGGTCGAGGCTGGCTCGCTCATGTCCTTCTAGGCAGTGTCGCCGAGAAAGTGGTCCGCAAAGCGCCCTGTCCCGTGCTTACCGTGAGGCTAGCGGAACATGAGTTCGTCAAGCCGGACGAGTAGGGCTGAGAATCGTGCCCACTTTTCCTTTGCATTTCTGAAACGATCACCCGACAATCAAGCCTTCGACACCCACCCCGTTTCCTCTCAAGTCAAAGGTGCAACATGAAGCGTCTGTTTGCGGCGGCGCCCTTTGCGGCGTGCCTGTTCGCCCTGTCGTTGTCGAGCGCTCATTCGGACGATCCGAAGCCAAAGAAGATTCTCGCGGCGGCCAACGAAAAAGACGCCGGCGAGGATTTCCAGATTCAAGGCGACTATATCGGCATGCACAAGAGCGACAAAGTCGCCGCCCAAGTCATCGCCAAGGGCGAAGGCAAATTCGTGGTCAACCTGCTGAAGGGCGGTTTGCCCGGCGACGGCTGGGACGGCAAAACCAAACACACGTTCGACGCCAAGTCGGAAGGCGGCAAGACCAGCTTCAATAACAAGGAATTCGCAGGGACCATCGCCGGCGGCAAAATGACGGTCACTAAAGGCGATGAGAACGCCAGCCTGGAGCGCGTCATTCGCAAAAGCTCTACGCTGAACGCCAAACCGCCGACGGGAGCCGTGGTGCTCTTCGACGGCAAGTCGCTGGACCACTGGACCAAGGGCGACCGCAAGACCGCGGCCCACTGGAAGCTTCTCGACGACGGCAGCATGCAAGTGCCCGGAGGCGGCGATATCTATAGCAAGGAAAAGTTCAAGGATTTCACGCTGCACGTCGAGTTTTGCCTGCCGTTCATGCCACACGCCAGCGGCCAAGGTCGGGCCAACAGCGGCGTCTACCTGCAGGACCGTTACGAAGTGCAAGTGCTCGATAGCTTCGGGCTAAAGGGGCTCGACAACGAATGCGCGGGCATTTACAGCCAGTTCGCTCCCAAAGTCAACATGTGCTTTCCGCCCTTGAGCTGGCAAACCTATGACATTGACTTCATCGCCGCACGTTATGAAAACGAAAAACGCATCAAGCCGGCCATCGTCACCATCCGGCATAACGGCGTCATCGTCCATGAGAATCAAGAGATCAAAGGCCCAACCGGCGGCGGCGACAAGGAAGAGGACACGCCCGGCGGCATCCACCTGCAAGACCACGGCAACCCGCTCATGTACCGCAACATCTGGGTCGTCGAGAAGAATTCGTCCAGAAGAAATCTTGAATAAACGGCGACCGCCCGCAAGTCTCTCGTTTAGCCCCGGTTCGCAGAACCTGGCGGGCACTGACCCACCAAGCCCGCTTCTGCGAAACGGGGCTAAACGCTTGACGTCTAACGCTTTTGCATCTCATCTCATTGGAGCGCACCATGACTCGCACCATGACTCGCACCATGACTCGCACCATGACTCGCACCATGACTCGCACCATGACTCGCACGATGACGGCATGTTTCCTAATAATTGCCCTCGCCAACGGCAGCATCGCCCAGGAAGGCAAGGACGCCAAGGAAAGTAAGGATGCCGCCTTGCGCCTCAAAGAGCAAGCGGTCAAGACCAAGCACTCAATTCAGCTCGGCGGCCAGAAGCTCGAGTACGAAGCCACCGCCGGCACGATCCTACTTAAGGAGGAAGAGGGCAAGCCGATGGCCAGCTTCTTCTATGTCGCCTACACGAAGCTCAACTCAGACCTCGCTAAGCGGCCCATCACGTTTAGCTTCAACGGCGGCCCCGGCTCCTCCTCCGTCTGGCTGCACATGGGCGCTTATGGTCCCAAGCGCGTGCTTCTGTCCGACGAGGGCGAGGCCCTGAAACCGCCGGCGCGCATCGTCGATAACGAAGGCTCGATCCTCGACGTCACCGATCTCGTATTTATCGATCCAGTCAGCACCGGCTTTAGCCGCGCCGCAGAGGAAAAGGACGCCAAGAAATTCCATGGCGTCGAAGAGGACCTGCAAGCCGTCGGCGAGTTCATCCGCCTGTACTCCACGCGCAACGGCCGCTGGCAATCGCCCAAATACCTTTCGGGCGAAAGCTACGGCACCACCCGCGCCGCCGCCCTGGTGCAGCAGATGCAGAGCCGGCACGCCATGAGCTTCAATGGCGTCATCCTGGTTTCGGCCGTCCTCAACTTCGAGACCATCGCCTTCAACGACGGCAACGATCTGCCCTACCCACTCTTCCTGCCCGGCTACACTGCGACGGCCTGGCATCACAAGAAGCTGAGCCAGTCATTTCCAAGCGATCTGAAAACCATGCTGGCCGAGGTGGAGAAGTTTGCCGTCGAGGAATACACGGTGGCCCTCATGAAAGGCAGCACGCTATCAGACGCAGAACGCCAGAACGTCGCCCGCAAGCTCGCGTTTTTCACGGGCCTTTCGGAGGACTACATTCTGCGGGCCGATCTCCGCATCGACGGCCAACGCTTCATGCGCGAGCTGCTCCGCAAGGACGGCGCCACCGTCGGCCGCTTCGACAGCCGCTACGCGGGCAAATCCGGCAACAACAACGCGGAGCGTCCCGACACCGATTTCAGCTACCATGCCGTACACGGGCCGTACAGCACCGCGCTGCAAACCTATCTGCGCCAGGACCTGAACTTCCAGAGCGATCTGCCCTACGAAATTCTCACGGGCCGGGTGCAACCGTGGAACTACGGCGCTGCCGCCAACAACCGCTACCTGAACGTCGCTCCGCGGCTGCGCGACGCCATGACGGCGAACAAGTATCTGCGCGTGTTCGTGGCCAACGGGTATTACGACCTCGCGACACCCTATTTCGCCACTGAGTACACCTTCAACCACCTGGGCGGCGACAAATCGCTGTCCGAGCGCGTGACCATGGGCTTCTACGAAGCCGGCCACATGATGTACACGCACCGGCCATCGCTGCGGAAGCTGCGCGAGGATTTGACCAAGTTCTACGGGTCGGGAACGAATTGAGTGCTGCGCTTCGGGCCAATCGGCGAAAAACGTGCAAATCGGGGAAGCACTACGCGCGCTGCCGCCAAAGCTGTTCGAAGTATGGTTGCCGCCGTTGGCGCAGCGCTTCTTCGCTGTAGAGCCTTTCAGCCAGCCAGCACATGCCTTCGCGCAGTTGAGTGACCGTCATTTTCTTGGGAACGAAATTAACGTCGAAAAGCGTGCACAGGTCCCAGCGCGTAGGCTCCAGAAGACGGCCTTCGCTCAATAGCCGATCGTAAAGCGGCGTGCCGGGGAACGGCGTCAGCACCGTGATTTGCACGTCGTAGAGGGGCGCGCGGTTGGCGAAATCGAGGACCTCTTCGAAAATGGCCGGCGACTGGCGGTCCAGTCCGAGAACAAAGCAGCCATTGACGGTGATCCCCTTGGCTTGAATGCGACGGATCGCGTCGATGTAACCGGTACACCGACGGCTTTTGAAATTCGCCCGCATCTCGATGCCTTCCAGAGCGCTTTGGTCGGGGCTTTCCAGGCCGATCAGCACCTGACGGCAGCGGGCCTGTCGCATGAGGTGCAAGAGTTCCTCATCGTCGGCGACGGAAATATCGGTCTCGGTGAACCAGGGCACGCCAAGGGGAATCAAAGCCCGGCACAATTCCTTGCCCCAGTCATGATCGACGAAGGTGTTGTCATCCGCGAACTCGAGAAAGGGCCGTTTGCGAAGACCTTTAATCGCTTGAATGTCGCGGACCACCGCCGGCACCGGACGCTTCCGATACGGTTCCTGAAGCATCACATTGGAGGCGCAGAAGTCGCACCGCCAGGGACAGCCGCGCGTGGTCTGAACCGGGAATCGGGAATACGGTCGCCTGCCCAGGAGGTCGTAACGTGGCACCGGCAACGAGCGGACATCGACGGACGGAAAGTCGCGTGCGTTCCAGGTTCTAGGCGTGGCGCCTCCGGCGATGGCATTGACCGCGGTGGGCCAGGTCCTTTCCCCTTCCCCCACGAAGACTTGATCCGCATGGGCAAGCGCCTCGTCGGGCCGCACCGACACGTGCAAGCCGCCCATGGCCACGCGGACGCCGGCGCGGCGGAGACGATCGGCCACGGCATAGGCTTCGAAGACTTGGGCGGAGAAAGTGTTGATCGCCACGAAGTCGCACGCATATACCTCGGCCGGTTCTCTGCCGTCGCCCTCGGCCTCGAAGTAACGAAGCTCGTGGCCCGGCGGGGTGCAAGCGGCCAGATACAAAAGGCCAAGACTGGGAAGGGAGCTGAGGACTCTGCCGCGTTCTTGGACGCCGGGCAAAGTCATCCCCAACTCGAGCAGCTTGGCGTCGTGGGCACGGAGGCCGCTCATGGCCAAAAAGCCGATTTTCATGGGCAGGTCCGCATCAAGAGCAATTGCGCATTATGGGCCCATCCGCAAGGTCTGAATGACGGCGACGATCAGGAGGGCCACCGGGATCGGGAACAGGTATCGAAAGCCGCTCCGCCACGAGGAGAGAAAGCAGACTGCGGGCATGCCGAGGCCGCCCAAGAGGAAGCCGAAGGAAGCGACGTCAACCTGTGACGCCGATGGGGCAACCGTCGCTTTTGCCGCCACGGGCGAAAGGGCGTAGAGGATATTGATCATGCCCAGGGCCGCCAGAGCGATGTGGCCGAGACGAACGAGCCGGCGGCGGAACGACCCATAGCCTCCCAGAAAGTCGTCTCGATGGAAAAAGAGCCCAAGAAACGCGCCCGAAACGAAGGCGGTTAAAATCATTCCCCAGCCGAAAGACCAGTTCATCATGCGTTAGTCATTGTAGCGCGTCAAATGGTTGCGCGCTACAGGATTCGGCATTAAGCGGCGAGGCGTTTTCGATAGGCCAGCAAAAAAAGAACGAACATGGCGGCGTCGATGATCGCGAAAGGCTTGAACAAAAGCGGACAATCCGTGGTTGCCCAGTAATACGCCACAAGCCCCGTGTAGGCCAGTTTAAGGAGCAACCCAAAAGGCATGAGGTTGCGATTGGCCACCGGATCAAAGGCGACCGCGAAGAACATGATTCCAAAGACGATCAAGAGCAGGGCGCCGAACTGAATGTATGCCCAATGATTGGGCTGGGGCACGCCGGCAGTTTCGAAGAGCTGAGGGCCGAAAAGGAGGAATGCCAAGCCGATCAGGAAATCATAAAGCGCGGCGACGAGGAATATCCAGCGGACGGTTGGAAGCGACATAGCGTGGTCCTCTTGCTATTTGTTATATCGTTTGGCGTCACCGACGAGTTCACCTAGCGGTACGACTTCAACCCTTTGGCCCAGCGCGTAGCGAAGTTCGCCGGGATAGACCACCAAAAGCCGATCCAATTTCAGGTCATTAAGAGCGATCCGCATCGACGGCGTCAAAGTGGGGGCGTCCATGCGTTTACACTCGATCCCCAGGCGGCGGCCACGCTTGAACAGGAGCAAATCGATTTCGGCGCCCTGATGCGTGGCCCAGAAGTAGGCTTCGTCGGGGCGCAGCGCCTTGAGCACTTCTTCCACGGCGTAGCCTTCCCAGGAGGCGCCGACCTTGGGATGAAGCTCCAAGCTGCGCTGGTCGGCAACGCCGAGGAGCGCGTGCAAGAGGCCGCTGTCACGCACGTAGATCTTTGGCGCCTTGACCTGCCGCTTGCTGATATTCTCGAACCAGGGCGGGAGCTGGCGGAGCATGAAGACGCCGGTCAACAGATCGAGGTAGCGGCATACGGTGGCTTCACTGACGGCCAAAGCGCGCGCCAACTCGGTCGCGTTCCAAATTTGGGCGTGGTAGTGCGCCACCATGTTCCAAAAACGGCGCAGGGCGATCGCCGGAAACTCGATGCCAAGTTGGGGTATGTCGCGTTCCAGGAAGGTCTGCAGGAATTGGCGGCGCCAGGCGACGGAGTCGTTTTCACTTCGAGCCGTGTAAGCCCGGGGGAAGCCGCCGCGCAGCCAGTGACGAGTTTGGGCGTTTTGGCCCAAATCCGCCAAACGAAACCCCTCCAGGTGCACGGTTTCCAAGCGGCCGGCCAGCGTTTCCGAGGATTGCCGGAGCAGATCGGGCGAAGCGCTGCCCAAGATCAAAAAGCGAGCGCGAAGCGGCTTGCGGTCCGAAAGCACGCGCAGAAGCGGGAACAATTCCGGTCGGCGTTGAATTTCATCGATGACCACAAGCCCTTTGAGCGGGCGCAGCGCCGTAGCCGGCTCACTCAAGCGCGCCAGACTGAGAGGGTCTTCGAGATCAAAATAGTTAAGCGAGTCGGTGCGAACAAACTGCCGGGCCAGCGTTGTCTTGCCGCATTGACGGGGCCCGAGCAAGGCCACCACCCGGCTTCGCTTGAGGGCCAAGCGTACGAGCCCGATGTCTGTTATTCGATCAATCATCCTTGAATCGTATACCATGAAATTCCGTCACACGATGGCGGAATTTCATGGTGCGTCAGTTAGCGCCTTATTTCTCCAACAGGCTTCCCAGTTTCTCGCGGAGTTGCTCTTCGGCGGCGGGCGACCAAGCGAAGGGATCGGCGGGGACGAAGCCGCCTTCGCTGTTGAAAGTGGCGCTGGAGGCTGGAGCCAGAGGCAAGACACCGAGCACTTGCTTGCCCAGGCGCAGCTCGAACTGGCGGACCTGCTCCAGCTCGGCCATGTCGAGCGTTCCGGGGACGAAGGGCACGGGGCCATCGCTGATCAGCACTTCTTGCTCCTGAAGGAGCGGCGGCTGGACGGCGCCTTTCACCAGGGCACGCACCTCAAAAGCGCATACACCCGCCATGCCTTGCTCCGTGCTGGAGATGAGGAAGCACGGCCCGGCGCGGCAGATGTTTTTGCCCTCCGACAAGATTCGCTCCATGCGCAGAACTCCCTTGCCGTCCTGAACCACGAAGCGGGTGGAAGCCAGCCTCAGCGAGCGCTGAAACTGCGTCTTGGAGATCGCCCGGATTTTGTGCGTGGCCAGCGGCATGTCGTCGGCCAGCCACACAATCTCCCAGGCGCCCAGTCGGCGCGGACGCGGAAAACTGGCGCTCACCAGCGCCTGGCGTGACGCCAATTGCGTGGCGGACAGGTGCAGCGGCACGCATTTGACGACGTCCCTATCGGAAGAGTGCCATGAGGCGCTGGGCGATGAGGAACTGGGCGATGAGGCGCCGTGCGCGCGCGCGTTATGAGAGTGGATGCGGCGCAACTGCACGCGGAGGCCGCAATCAAGAATCGGCGCCAGGCTGGTGCCGCTCTCTAAAACCGCGGAGATCACCAGGCCCTGGCATTGGCTGCCCACAAACGTGCGGCAGGCCACGGTCTGATCGCCCAGCCGGACGCCGACCGTCGGCAGCTCGAGCGACAGTTTCGCCAGGAAGTCGGCCTCGTCGATGACGGGCAAAGTCACCTGCCCGAGCGAACGTTCGCGCCAACACAATTCCGCCAGAGTTGTGGTCGCCGGCGCCGGGACCCGAAAGGACACGCGCACGCTGTCCGGTTCTCCGGTCTCCGTCCAGGATTCCGGAGGGATGTCGTTCTTGCGTCCCCCCAGCCGAAGAGAGAATTCCGTGCGGCTGCGTGGCGTCTGCTTGGGGAAGTGAACGGTGCCGTGGACGCAGACCGCTTCGGCATTCCAGGGGATGGGCTCGTTGGCGAAGGACAGGCCGGCCTTATCCCAGGCGTAATGCAACGAATCCGGCTGGGGGCCGCCGCCGTGCCGGAAGAGTGGCCAGAAATCACGCATGGCCGAGTCGCGCTAGGGCTTGATCCAGGGCGTCATCGAGGTTCTCGGGCGTACTCGGAGCCGACCGGCAAATCAAGCAGTTGGCCGATCGGGCAATGCGGAAGCGATAGGGGCGATACGCCTCGTCAAAAACGTCAGGAACTTTTTCCAGAGTGAGAAGCAGACTCGTGAACCCCGGTTCGAAGGGCTGCGAAGGCGCGAGCGCCAGGTTCGCCAAGAGAGCGAGGGTTAACTGCGCGTGCAAACCGGCGATCGCTCCTATTGAGGCTTTGCTCGCTGGAACGGTGACCTCATGAACCGCTCCTCCCGGCTGGGAGTAATCGGGCGCTTTAGGTTTATCGACGGTGACGCTGCGCTGCAAATGGCCGGCGACGCATCCATAACAAGGTCCGCCGGGCACGAACCAATGGACGAAACCGCCGATGCCGCCGCTCAAGACTTCGCCCAAGGTCCAAGGCTTTTGGTGACGGCGCATGAGGGCATCCCAGTGGAACTTGGCCGGCTCGGTGTCCACGGCGCAGATGCCCAAGTCCGCCGCCGCCGCCGCATCCTCAATGTCGTTGGCCGCCTTCGAATCGAACAGGTCGACTTCGAGGACATGAATCTCTAGGTCCGGCCTGCGTTCCCGGAGCCATTGTTCCGCGAGCCGGGCTTTGCTTTGGCCGACGGCGGACAACGGAAAGAGATGCCGCGCCACATTGTGCGGCTTATAGACATCGGGCTCGATAAGGGTCACGCGGCCGACGCGTTCGTCGCGGCAAACCATATCGAGCACCGGCATCCCGCCGCTGCCCGCGCCGACCTGGATGAGGTGATACATCATTTCGCCTCAGGCAATGGCCAGTCGCCGGTTTCGTGCCATATCTCGTAACAAGCCAGCCAGCGCCAGGCGGCCTGAATGGCGAAGACGCACGTGAATTTGCCCGGATCCCAGCGGCTCGTCTGCCGGGTGCTTCCTTGCCGCCACAAGCACAACGTCTGCCCTTCCAGCATGTGCGGACAAGTCTTGAGATACGTGAGCACGCGCGTCTCCGGCGGCACCATGGGATAAGTCGACAAGAGCCGCGTCTCCAAGTCATAGGCGTTGTGCATCGGTTTGAGCCGATAACCCAGGGCCAGGGAGTTCCCCTGGCGCGCGACCCGAATCTTGAACTCCGGGTCGCGGTCCTGGTTATAGCGCTCGATGACCGGAATCTCCACGGTCAAAAGGCGGCGCTTGCCGGTTTCGGTGTCGAGAAGGCCCATCTTTTCAATAATGACAGGGCACGGATTTGATCGCGGAGATCACTTCGTCGTCCGTGATTTCCTCGGTCGTGCCCGCAAAGCTGGTGTCGCGGCGGTCGAGGAGGATGGCGGTATTCTTCTCCGCGTTGCCGCGCAAGGCGCCGATGAGCTGGCGGCGTTCCGTGTCATTGAGTGGCCGAAAATCCATGATCGTCTCCCTTCCCCTTGGAAAGAAAAGTTCTGATACGTTACTTCACACTTCGTGCCGCCTCCCGTGCGAGTTCGGCGAGAATTAAGTACACCGCTCGGTCCACCGGTTCCTCTTCCGGATCCACGGCTCTAACGGCGCCATCCTCCTCCACGAGAAAGCGCGCCTCTTCGCCGTCGAGGACGATCCGAAGGTAGCTCTTGGGCGCGGCGAGCGGCAATCGCAAGGTCAGGTCTTTCTCGTTTGCCTCGAAGACCACGCTGGCTTGTTGGCGGCAAAGGCGGTCGAGCGGTCCCGCATGGCGCTCCAATATGTGCCAAAGCGGATGAAGCGGGCGGGCCAGGTCGGGGCCCAGCGTCATTTCCACCGGAAGTTTGCGATAACGCTCATCATTCTTGCAAAGAGCGTACCAGGTGAAGCACATATCGCCCATGATCTGGCGATGGATCTCGGGCTTTTGCAGAATGCTAAAATCCGGGTTATTCTCCACGTCGGCCGTGCCGATGCCGAAGACGCCGTCGCCGCCGCGAAGCTGTCCGACCCACTGGCTGTCGCCTTGATAATCGCTGTCGCTGGGATGCCGCAGGCTGCCTGGATGCGTGTGAAAGACGCCGAGCAGCACCAAACGCTTGTCCCATTGACGGACAATGCGGCTGGCGATCGCCTGGGCGTTGCTGTTGAAGCGAATATGAGCGACGCCCGCGCTGCGCTGCGTGCCAGCGGGCAAGGTTGCCAGCGCCACCGCCTCGGTCTCCTCGCGCCGGCCTAGAATCACCCAACCGATTTCCTCATCGCCGCGCGCGCCCGTGCGATGCTCGGCATATTCTTCAAACAAAGTGCGGCAGACTTGATCGGTGATGACAAGACGTTCGAGCCGATTGTATGATCGTGGAGAAGGAGGGCCGAGCAATTCCACAGAGGGAAGGCCGTCGCCCTTGAAAGAGTGGTTCCAATCCACCAGGAACCGCCGCGCCGTGCTGACCAGGGCTCGCAACATCCTCGCCCTCCGCGACGGAAGCCCAACCGGCTTCCCTGCCTGCCTCATCTGAACCGCCTCCATCATAGCCAGGGAGCTGCGTCCTGTCAAAGACAGTAGTCGGCTGCGTCTGGAGTCAGACTTCCGAAGTCTCCAAGACTTCGGAAGTCTTTTTGGGACTGTCAGGAATGGAATCCTGACCTACAAGCCTTTGCGATCGCGCGGATCGTGTCGGGCGTCGTTCGACAACAACCGCCGATGAGCCGCGCGCCGGCGTTGTGCCAGCGCTTGGCGGCCGCGCCCCAATCGAGCGGGTCGGCGCCGTCGATCCAGCAGCGTCTTTCGGCGTCCCAAGATTCGCCGCTGTTGGGATATGCCAAGAGCGGCTTAGATGTGACGTTGGCCAGCGAACGCAACAGCCCCTCCACGAAACGAGGCGGCGTGCAGTTGATCCCGACCGCGACGATGTTCGGCGATTTGGCAGCGACCGCCACGCACGCGGCCAGCGTCTCGCCGTGACAGACGTGACGCTCATCGCGGCAACTAAAGCTCATCCAAGCCGGCGTTTCGGGAAACTCCTCGAGCAAACGCTCCAGCGCCTCGGCTTCCGCCCGGCAGGGAATCGTCTCACACGCAATGAGATCCGCGCCGCTCTCGGCCAACACCTGTAGTCGCGGCCGATGCCAATCACGAAGCTGGGCCATGGACAAGCCGTAATCGCCGCGGTATTCCGAGCCGTCGTGCAGCGTCGCTCCGTAACAGCCGACGGACGCGGCAACCAGCGGTCGCGGTGAACAATTCGTGCGATTCGCCAAGAACTTCTCCCGCGCCTCCTGGGCGAGGCGAATGCTGAGCCGCATCAAATCGGCAGCCTGCTCTCGATCCAAGCTGCGCCGGGCGAATCCTTCGAAGCTCGTCTGATAGCTGGCGGTGGTGATGACGTCGGCGCCGGCCTCGAGATAATCGAGATGTACCTGGCGGATGAGGTCTGGATTCTCCAAGAGGAGCTTAGCGGACCAGAGGGGATCGCGCAAATCGGCTCCGCGGCGTTCCACCTCCGTGGCGAGTGCCCCGTCGAGAATCACGAATTCTTTGCACTCGAGGAACGGTTGGAGCGGATTGTTCATATTCATGAAGGGCGCGCGAAACCGCCGAGCGAGCTACTATGCCGCAGCCTGTTAGATATCGTTAGCCACGTAAGAACTGCTCATTCCGTGAGTTGCCGGAGCACATCCATGGCCGTCACCACACCGATCAGGATGCCTTCCTCGTCCACCACGAACAGGCGGTGTACGTGCAGGGCCAGCATTTCCTTGATGACTTTCACGGCCGGCGTGTCGGGCGCCACGGCGAAGATAGCCGGCGTCATGAGGTCGCGCACGGTCGTCTGGTCGACGTTCTCGACCTGGAAGCCAGGCATCGGTTCGCCTTTGCGCGTCTTCAGGTCCTGCTCATAGAAATAAGTCGGCCCCGGCGCGAGGTAGTCGACCTTCTCGCGATCGTGAACCAGCAGGTCGCCACGGCTCAAAACGCCGACAGGCCGGCCGGCCTCATCGATCACCGGGGCGGCGCTGAAGCCCTTGTCGGTCAGAAGCACGATCGCCTCGCGGATGTTGGCGTCAGCGCGAAGCGAGATCGGGTTGGGCACCATCAGGTCGGTCGCGGTTTCGGCGCGGAGATGCATGGTGGCCCGGGCGGGTACATCCAAGGTGCGGATCATGACTGCGCCCTCGCAAGAGATGGGTCAATACGGGCAATGTGAGTGGAAGGGATATACGTGTATTGAACAGCTGGCGGCGCGCGTTTGCAATTGAAAAATCCGGCTATCGCCTGTTTGGCTATTTCGCAGCCATTCGCAGCGCCCCGTCCAAGCGGATCACTTCGCCGTTGAGCATTTCGTTTTCGATGATGTGCCGGGCCAAGGCCGCGAATTCCTCGGGCTTACCCAGCCGCGAGGGGAACGGCACCTGCTGGCCCAGCGAAATCCGCGCGGGCTCGGGCAAGCCGGCCAAAAGCGGCGTGTCGAAAATGCCCGGGGCGATCGCCAGGACGCGAATGCCGAGGCGGGCCAGCTCGCGGGCGATGGGAAGCGTCATTCCGACCACACCGCCCTTCGATGCCGAGTACGCCGCCTGGCCAATCTGCCCTTCGAAAGCCGCCACCGACGCCGTGCTGATGAGAACGCCGCGCTCACCGCTGGGGCTGGGGGCGTTGCGGCTCATCGCCTCCGCGGCCAGGCGGATGACATTGAAGGTGCCTACCAGATTGATGTTGATGACCTTGGCGAAGGCGGCGAGCGGATGCGGCCCGGTTTTGCCCAGGACCTTCTCGGCGATGGCGATCCCGGCGCATTGGATCGAGCCGTGCAAGCCGCCGAACGTGTCGCAGGCCAGCTTGATCGCCGATTGGACGCTGGCTTCGTCGGTCACGTCGGCGCGGGCGAACCGAACCTTCGCGCCCAGCTCGCCGGCGAGGGATTTTCCTTTGTCCTCATTGAGGTCGGCGATGACGACGTTGCCGCCTGCCTGAGCCAACAAGCGCACGCAGGCACCGCCCAGACCCGAAGCGCCGCCGCTGACGAGGAAGGCATTGCCGGAAATGTTCATAGGGTCCGTTATATGGCAAGGGCCCGCTTTGGGCGGCATGCTGTGCCTCAAAACCTGGGCTGCGAACATCGCGTGGAATGCTGCGGCATGGTAAGATATTTCCGCACTTGCTCGGAGAGTATCACGCTTGAAACGAATCCTGCGAAATTGGCGTTGGATAGCGCGCGGCGGCTTGGCTGTCGGGCTGGGGATTGCTCTATACATGGTGATGGGCCCGGTCGAGCGCTGGACCGTCAAGATAGATGAGAATGAAGAGGATCAATTCGCGCTCACACCAGATGGAACGCGCGTAATATGCCAACGATTCGCACCGACTAAGTGGGACGGACCGCGCCGTTTGCGCGATGGGGCGACGGGCGAAGTGCTGGCGGAATTCGCAGGGAAGGACCGTGCCTACGAGGCTCCCTGTAGCATGCTGCTTTCCTCCGGGCACATCCCTTGGCCGCCCTACCATTTAGGCAAGCGTTTTTGGATCGGTGTCCCTAAGGATGATCTCAGGACGCTTGATGTGTTCGACCTACGCTCTGGCGAAGTGCACGCGCTGGAACTGAAACCGATCGCAAACACGCTGAGAGGTTCGGAAGTCATAATCGCACCAACCGAGGACACGATGGCGATTGTCACAGAGGAAACGTCAAATAATGAAGGAATGGCGGAGAACCCTCGCGGTGTTGTGCATCTTTTCGCACTGCCCGGCGGCGAGCATCTCGTTGACTTAGATGTGCAATACACAAACGATGAAGTCCTTCCCGCGCAGTTCGCTCTCGACGGGTCTCTTTTTCTTTATTCGGCCCCCAATGTGAGCAAGCCGGAAGTTCACATCTGGGATGCTGAAAGGCGATGTAAGGCCGGGGTGATTTCCACGGAAGCGAAAACCTGGAACTTGAGCCAGAATGGCCGTTTTCTCCTGGCCGCCGGCAGAGATGGTCGGACGAAAATTTGGGACCTGTTGGAGTCGAAGCATTCCGAACCGGCGCATGTGCTTCCGGCCGGATTCGGGCCGAATTGGCTCACCGTCTCGCGCAATAGTAACGCAATCGCGGACTGGGTTTTTGAACCCGAGATAGTTTTTTGGCACCGGAAAACCGGGGAGGTCGGCATTGTAAGTCTTCCTCCACGCGAAAGCGAGCATGCTGTCGGAACATCTTGGGCCGTTTTTTCGCCGGATGAAACTTTGTTCGCTGTTATTCGCGCTGACGGTGAGGCGAACAAAATCCAACTGACCGTCATTGATGTGTTCAAGCGCGAGGTCCTCTGGAGTATATCGGGGTGCGATCCTCGGCCGCTTTCTTGCTTCGGGGCCGACAACACGGTGTTCGTGGTGCGCGATTGCGAAGCTCAGGTGCGCAATGCTCATTCCGGGAAAGTGCTCGGTTTATTTCGGCTGCCCGGCTCAACGTATTCAGCTCCTCTTAGTGGGAATGGTCAATTCGCATTAGTCGACAGCGTAGGCGCGCCGCCAGAAGATTTGCAAACGCGAGTTTTTACTTTTCTGAATGATTGGCTTAACGCCGGGATTAGCATCAATAATTCGCGGCTGCTCGTTATTGATCTCGGAAGCCACCGTGAAGTATTCGATCTCACCAATTCGAGCGTGCAATCGCTTCAGCTGTCAGAGGACGGACGCACGCTGCTCACGGTGCATGGAGACGAAGCCGGCGTTTATCTCCGGAGTTGGGACGTGCCCGCGCGCCGGGCGTGGTTGACGATCGTCGGCATTCCGGCGGGCGTGTTTTTGTTGTTGGCGGTGGTCGGCGGGTGGCGGGATCGGCGACGAGCAAAGCGTACTGCTAGTAGTGTAGCAGCTTGAACGCCTCAAATTGCGTGGCACGTGAAGCACCACGGGGCAAGCCCGTGGCATCACGCAATCGGGCGGCGTATGATGTTAATGCCCGTTAAGCCCACAGATTCGCTGCGCTCATCTGTGGGCTTGGCGCGCTTGGGGTGAATATGTTTCTCTCACGGCGTGACATGTTCCGCACTGCCGGCGCCGGTTTCGCCTCGCTGGCTCTCATCGACATTTTGTCTCGCGACGGCTTCTTCGCGCAAGAGCCGCAGCGATCCGCCAATCCGCTGGCCCCGCGGCCGCCGCACTTTCCGGCCCGCGCAAAGCATGCCGTTTTCCTGTTCATGAACGGCGCTCCCAGCCAGGTCGACACCTTCGATCCCAAGCCGGCGCTTGACCGCTATCACAATCGGCCCTATCGCGGCCGCACTCCAGTCGGGTCCAACGGCCGGCCCGTCGGCAACCTGATGCAGACGCCGTTCACCTTCCGTAACTACGGTCAATCGGGCTTGGAGATCAGCAGCCTGTTCCCGCATACGTCGCGCTATGCCGACGATCTCTGCGTCATCCGCTCGCTTCACACCGACACGGCGGCCCATGCTTCCGGCTGTCTACAGATGAACACCGGAAGCGTGCAGATCGGCAAACCGAGCCTCGGCGCCTGGCTCAGCTACGGCCTGGGCACCGAGAACGACAGCCTGCCGAGCTTCGTGGTCATGACCGATCCACGCGGAGGACCGATCTCGTCAGCCTCGAATTGGACAGCCGGCTTCATGCCCGCCGCCTACCAGGGGACGCTGTTCCGCAGCCAAGGGAATCCGCTTCTCGATCTCGCCAATCCTCCGGGCACGTCGGCGCGGACGCAGCGTCATGCGCTCGATCTCTTGAACGAACTGAATCAGGAACATCAACGCACCCGCCCCGGCGATAGCGAACTTACCGCTCGCATCGAATCCTACGAACTGGCGTTTCGCATGCAAACTCGTGCCGCCCAGGTGGTCGATCTATCGCGCGAGGAAGAACGCACGCGCGAGATGTATGGCCTCAACAATCGACTGACCGCCGACTTTGGCCGCAAATGCCTGATCACGTGCCGGCTGCTTGAGTCGGGTGTGCGCTTCGTTCAACTTTACTCCGGCGGCGGGCACCTGGAAGACACCTGGGACGGCCATTCCGATTGCATCACCAACCATCGCATCCATGCCGGCGAGACGGACCAGCCGATCGCCGCGCTGATCACCGATCTCAAGCGCACCGGTCTGTGGGACGAGACTCTGCTAATTTGGGGCGGCGAGTTTGGACGAACGCCGACCAGCGAAGGCGTGGGCCGGCCGGGGCGCGACCATAATCCCTTCGGCTTCTCGATGTGGCTGGCCGGCGCCGGCGTCAAAGGCGGCCAGGCCATCGGCGCCACGGATGAACTCGGCTTCAACGCCGTGGAAGAGCCGCACCACGTCTCCGACCTGCACGCCACCATCCTGCACTTGATGGGCCTGGATCATCGCCGGCTGACCTACCTGTACCAAGGACTGGATCAACGGTTGACGGGCGTGACGCCGCGCGAAGTCATCAGTGAAGTCCTTGAATAAGATTTTCCCCACAAACCCCGGGATGAGCGCAGCGAATCCTGGGCGTAACGTCGCATCACCCCCAGGATTCGCTGCGCTCATCCTGGGGCTTGGATAATTCTGATGTCTTCACTTACCACCGAGCAATTACGTGCCCGCATCGCCCATCTTCCGCGCGTCTCCCTTGCGCATCTGCCGACGCCGCTCGAAGAGGCCCCGCGCTTCTCCCGGCAACTCAAAGGCCCGCGCGTTTGGATCAAGCGCGACGACTGCACCGGCCTCTACTTCGGCGGCAATAAGACGCGGCATAACGAGTTCCTCCTTGCCGATGCGCTGGAGCGCAAGGCCGACGTGCTCGTCTGGGGCGCGGGCGTGCAGTCGAATAACTGCCGGCAAACCGCGGCGGCCTGCAATAAGCTCGGGCTCGATTGTGTTCTCTACCTCAGCCGGGCCGCTCACAACGACGATGTTCAAGGAAACCTGCTCCTCGATCACTTGATGGGCGCGGAAATACACATTATCGACGAGCCGCTCGGACCACTGCTCGATGAGGCGCTGCTGAAGGCGTCGGCCGAGTTGGCACAAGCGGGGCGGCGGCCTTATGTATGGGACCGCGTCCCCGGCCGGCCGCTCGCCGCAGTCAGCTACGCCCTTTGCCTTGCGGAAATGCTCGAACAATTCCAGGAGAAGGATATCCACCCAACCGCCATCTATGCGGCTGCCGCGGGAGCCACCGGCGCGGGCCTTGTCTTGGGCAAAGCGATTTTAGGATGGCACGGCAAGATCAAGCTGCTGTGCCCGATTCTGTGGCCGTGGGACATTGCCGCCGACTTGGCGGAAGTGGCCAATGACGCCGCCAAGCTGCTCGAATTGCCGCATCGCGTGACCTCCCGCGACGTCGATGTGCGCACCGACTTTATCGGCCCAGGCTATGGTCAAATCACTCCGGCGGGAAGCGAGGCGATCAAACTGATCGCGCGCAGTGAAGGCATCCTCCTCGACCCCGTGTATACGGCCAAAGCCATGGCAGGCTTCATCCACGACGTTCGCCATGGGATGTACAAGTCGGATGAAATCGTCGTCTTCATGCACACCGGCGGCACCCCGGCGGTGTTCGCCTACCGCGACGAACTCCTCGGCAAATCCCATTGATCCGTCAAGATCGTTGGGCGTTCTGGGAAAACTGTAGGGCCAATGCAACGCGGCGCAAGTCGTGCCATGCCGCTGCGTTCTCCTTCGGAGCTTTTCCCTGGCGTGCGCGCGCCGCAACGGGTAGAGTAAACAGGTAATGGGGAACGCTCTGCACAAGAGAGGAGCCCAATCATGTCGCTCGTGCGTGGCCTAATTCTGACGGCCCTGTTGGCCGCTCTGCCTTCGGCCGCTGTGGCCCAAAACCTCGATGACATCCTCAACCGCGACCGCTTGCTCGTGCAGAAGCTCTTCGACGAGGTCAATAAAGCCGTTGAGAAGTCGCGCACGCTGCAGAAGAACGAGCCGGCCAAGGCACGAGTTGTTCTCGAAGAAGCGCTCGCCAAGATTCAGGGCAGCGAAAATTGCCCGGAGGACCAGAAAGCCCTCTTGCGCCGCCGGGTCAATACCCGAATGACCGACATCAACAATCAACTCCGCGAAGTGATGCTCGCGGCTGAGGAAGCGGTCCGCAAAGAGGCGGACAAAGCGAAACGGGAAAACAACACCGGTCCGCCGAAGAATCCCAGCGACGTCGCCAAGAACGCGATTGTGACCATGAAAGATCAGCTTGCGGCCCATGAGCGCATCCGTTCGGGGGCGGCGAAGGGCCGTCTCGGCGTGCTCAATCAGTTGACCGAATCGGTAGTCCCCATGGAGGGCAGCCTTGAGTATCCGAAGTATTGGGCCCAGCTGACGGAAAATCGCAAGGTCGTCACCGGCCAAAAGCTGGCTGACAAGGAAATCGCCATGCTCAAGGCGCTCAATTCCACGTTGTCGGTCGATTTCAACAAGACGCCTTTCCGAGAGGTGATTGACTACTTGAACGAGAAGACCGGCCAGACAATTTATGCCGACGAACCTTCTCTCAAAGACGCCAACGTCGAGTACGACGACCCGGTGACTTTCAAGGTCAAGAAAGTCACCCTGCGGACCGTTCTGCGCAAAGTCCTCGCTGATAAGGGACTGAGCTACATCTTACGAGACGGGAACATCGAGATCGTCACCATCCAGAAAGCCCGCGAAACCATGGTCGTGCGGGCTTACCCCATCAGCGATCTGGTCGGCTCGGGCAGCCCGGAGATGTATGGGCCTTTCGTCGCCTATCAGATTCGCATGCAGAACGTGCAGATTCTCATCAACAATATTCAGACCGCGATCGATCCCAGCCTGTGGGAGCCTCAAGGCGGTCCCGGCCGCATCACCTACAACGAAGCGGCCAACGCCCTGTTGATCCGCGCCCCAGCCGAAATGCATTACATGATGGGCGGCGGCAGCCTCATGGGACGATGACTTGGGTCCTCTGACATGAGCTTGTATTTTCCGACGGCTCAAGAACGCAAACGACGAACCATCTTTCCCGGCGTGAACATCAACACGTGCGCGGCCGAGAAAATGATGCTTTCCTACGCCGAGTTGGAAGCGGGCGCCGTCGTCGGCGAGCACAGTCATCCCCACGAACAAGTCGGCCTGGTGATCAGCGGCAAAGCGACGTTCTGGATCGGCGGCGAAGAGAAAACCCTCGGCCCCGGCGACATGTTCCGCATTCCCGGAAACGTCAAGCATCGCGTCGTCGCCCTGGAAGGTCTGGTTCGCATCCTCGATATCTTTCATCCCATCCGCGAAGACTACCTGTAACGCATGGCGAGCCGGGGTGTCAGCGACTGGAGTATTCCGGAAAAAACTCCGGTCGCCAACGCTCCCGGCTCGCCGGACCCTTCCCGTTTTTTGGCCGATCCCCACAATAACAGCAACCCGTTCCACTTCGTTCACGGAGGTTGCATCATGGGGCTCTTGGCCGATTGGCAAATCAAGCGTGACGTCAAGATCGAGCCGTTCGCCGATGAATCGCTTCGGCCCGGCGTGATCTCGTACGGCGTTTCCAGCTACGGCTACGACGTCCGCGTCGGCCGGCATTTCAAAGTTTTTACCAACGTCTATGGCGCCATCATCGATCCCAAGAAGTTCGACCCAAGCGCTTTCGTGGACATCGAAGCCGATTTCTGCGTCATCCCGCCCAACAGCTTCGCACTTGCCGAAACGGTGGAGTACTTCGAAATTCCGCGCGACGTGCTGGCCACTTGCCTGGGAAAGTCGACGTACGCTCGCTGCGGCATCATCGTCAACGTGACGCCGTTGGAGCCCGAATGGCGCGGCCGCATCACCATGGAGATCAGTAACACGACGCCCTTGCCCGCCAAGATCTACGCCAATGAAGGCATCGCGCAGATTCTCTTCTTCCGCGCCGACCAGGTGTGCGAGAAGAGCTACGCGGACAAGAAGGGGAAATACCAGGATCAGAAGGGGCTGACGTTGCCGTTCGTGGTGAAGGGCTAGCGCCGTTTAGCGGGGAGCCGCAGGCGACCGCGGGCCGCGCCTAACGCAGTCGCCTACGGCTCCCCGCTAAACGAAAATCATTTTTGTGCCAAAAGTAGGCGAAGCACGTATTGCAGGATGCCGCCGTGCTGATAATAGAGCACCTCCTGCGGCGTGTCGATGCGCATGATCACTTGAAACGTTTTGCCGCCCGCATTCACTTTGAGCGCCTTTCCCGACGCGTAGTTCTTGAGCGCATCGGGCAAGCCTTCGAAGTCGTACTCTTCTTCGCCGGTTAGTCCGAGCGATTCGGCGTTCTCGCCATCCTTGAATTGCAGCGGCAAAACGCCCATGCCGACCAGGTTGCTGCGGTGGATGCGCTCGTAGCTCTCGGCGATGACGGCGCGCACGCCCAGAAGCATCGGTCCTTTCGCGGCCCAATCGCGCGAAGAGCCGGAGCCGTATTCCTTGCCCGCCAGGATAACAAGTGGCACGCGTTCCGCCTGGTACTTTTCTGCCGCCTCGAAGATCGTCATGACGGTCCCCTCACCCCGACCCTCTCCCCCAAGGGGCGAGGGAGAAAGGTAGCGTGTGAAGCCGCCTTCCGTTCCCGGCGCGAGCTTGTTCCGGAGACGTATGTTGGCGAAGGTGCCGCGGATCATGACCTCGTGATTGCCGCGGCGGGCGCCGTAGGAATTGAAGTCAGAAGGCTCAACGCCGTGCTCGATCAGATAATTCCCGGCGGGGCTGTCCTTCTTAATGGAGCCGGCCGGCGAGATGTGATCGGTCGTGATGCTGTCGCCGAGTACGGCGAGCACGCGGGCCCCCCGAATGTCCTGCACCGCCGCCGGCTTGGCCGGCATCTTTTCGAAATAAGGGGGATGCTTGACATAGGTGCTTTGCGGCCACGCGTAGCGGTCCCCGGCCGGCGTCTCCATTCCGCGCCAATGCTCGTCGCCCTGGTAAACGTCGCGATAAATGCGGGCGAACGACTCCGGCTTGACCGCTTGACGAACCGCGTCCATCACTTCTCTCTGCGTAGGCCAGATGTCCTTGAGAAAAACTGGCTTGCCCTTCTGATCCAAGCCCAAGGGCTCTTTCGCAAAGTCGAAGTCAATTCGTCCCACAAGCGAATAGGCGACAACAAGCGGCGGCGAGGCGAGGTAGTTCGCTCGCACTTCCGGATGGACCCGGCCTTCGAAATTGCGATTGCCTGAGAGCACGCTGCAAACCACTAATTCGTGATCCGCGATCGCTTTCGAGACTTCGGGGGGCAAGGGTCCGCTGTTGCCGATGCAGGTGGTGCAGCCGTAGCCGACCAGGAAGAAGCGCAACTGTTCCAGTGAACGCATGACGCCGGCTTGAACGAGATAGTCGGTGACCGCTTTCGATCCGGGCGCCAGGCTGGTCTTAACCCAGGCTTTGCTTTCGAGACCGCGCTCGGCCGCCTTCTTCGCCAAGAGGCCGGCCGCCAGCATCACCGACGGATTCGAGGTGTTGGTGCAGCTCGTGATGGCGGCAATCACCACCGTGCCATGTTGCGCGGGCATAGCGCCTGTCGCGACTTGTGCCGGCGGTCCGGACATGGGAAGTTCTTTCTTGCCGCTTTTCTTTTGCAGGTCCGGCAAGGCATCGAGAAAGGATTTCTTGACCTCGGAAAGTGCGACACGCTCTTGGGGACGCCGCGGGCCCGCCAGCGATGGTTCGACCTTATCCAGATCGAGTTCGAGTGTTTCGGAGTAAGTCGCATCCGGCGTGTTCGATGTCCGGAAGAGGCCCTGTTCCTTGCAATAGGCTTCGACGCGGCGAACCTGTGCTTCGGGACGACCCGTCAATCTCAGGTAGGTGAGCGTCTCGGCATCGACGGGGAAGATGCCGCAGGTCGCGCCGTACTCGGGCGCCATGTTGGCGATGGTCGCCCGGTCGGCGAGCGGCAGCTGATCCAGCCCCGGTCCGAAGAACTCGACGAACTTGCCGACCACGCCTTTCTTGCGGAGCATCTGGGTGACGGTCAACACCAGGTCGGTCGCCGTCGCCCCTTCGCGCAGGTGGCCGGAGAGCTTGAAGCCGACCACTTGCGGAATGAGCATTGACAGCGGCTGGCCCAGCATGGCCGCCTCCGCCTCGATGCCGCCCACGCCCCAGCCGAGAACGCCGAGACCGTTCACCATCGTCGTGTGCGAATCGGTGCCCACCAGAGTGTCCGGATAAAGTGTTGATCGCGGCTTCGCACCTTCATCCACGAACACCACGCGCGCCAAATGCTCAAGATTCACCTGATGCACGATCCCCGTGTCCGGCGGCACCACTTTGAAGTTACGAAACGCATTCTGACCCCAGCGCAGAAACAGGTAGCGTTCCTTGTTGCGCTCGAACTCGACGTCGGCGTTGCTCTGGAGGGCGCTCGCCGTGCCGAAGAAATCGACTTGCACGGAGTGATCGATGACCAATTCGGCGGGCTGCAGCGGGTTGATCTTTTTCGGATCGCCGCCCATCTTCTGCATGGCGTCGCGCATGGCCGCCAGATCGACGACGGCGGGCACGCCGGTGAAATCCTGCAGAAGCACCCGCGCCGGCGTGAAGGCGATCTCGCGGCAGGGCTCGGCCTTGGCGTCCCACTGAGCCAACGCGGCGATGTCGTCGGCCTTGACGTTCAGGCCGTCCTCGGTCCGCAACAGGTTTTCCAGCAGGATTTTCAGCGAGAACGGCAAGCGCTCGGCCTTGGCGAATCGCTTGAAGACCGGCGCCAGACGGTGCAACGAGTACTCCTGGCCATCAATATTGAGAGTTCCTTGGGTGGCGAACGAGTCGGCCATGGCTTGTGTTCCTTTCGTTTCGCGCTCAATCGGCGACACTGTCATTGTAAACATCGTTTAGCCGCGAGCCAGCGGCGAGCGCGGGCTTGTGGCGGCCGCTTTACGTTTCGCGCTCCCAGAGTTGTTTCCGAGCGCGAAACGCAAGCGGCGGATGTTTCAAAATGACAGTCGTGAAACCGTCGTATACAATGGGGGTTGCCGTTTTTCCTGGAGCACCCATGGATTTGAATGACTTTGGCACCCAGGTTTCCAACAACAACAATCGACACACGCACGATGCCGTGCACTATCAGCAGCGCGAACTCTATGCACCGGCCGAGATGGTCAATCGGCCTTGCCAATGGAAAGTGGTCCAAGCGGGCGTGTTCGAAGTCTGCGGCACCACCGCGCGCCACCTGCCGCCGGGCGCTTATGGCTGCACCCTGAATCAATACGGTGAAGTGCAGATCAACCACCGCGATCTTCAAGTCGACGATCTTATCGATTTCGCCGAAAGCCTGCCCGGCAAGATTCTCGAAGAGATCGAAACCTTTTGGACGCTGGGCGACACCTTCCAGCGCTACGGCTATCTGCACCGCCGCGGCTATCTCTTGTATGGCCCGCAAGGTTCGGGCAAGAGTTCCGTCGTCCATCAAGTGGTGCATCGCATCATCAGCAAGAGCCACGTCGCCATCTTCTGCGAGCACCCCGGTTTTTTGACGCGGGCCATGGAAGTGTTCCGCAAGATCGAGCCGGATCGGCCGCTGGTTTGCATCTTCGAGGACATCGACGCCATTATCGAAGAGTACGGCGACAGCGAATTGTTGGCCTGGCTGGACGGCTCGCACCAGATCAACAAGGTCATCAACATCGCGACGACGAACTATCCGGAGCGCCTTGACCGCCGCATCGTTTCGCGTCCGCGGCGATTCGACCGAATCATCAAGATCGAGTCGCCGACTGCCGGCATGCGCGAGACCTATCTCAAGAAGAAGTTGCCGGAATTGGTCGAGAAAGGCGAGTTGGGCTTGTGGGTGAAATTGACGGACGGCCTGTCGTTTGCCGCCCTCGCGGAGTTGGTTATCAGCGTCGCCTGCTTAGGCAACAACCTGGAAGACACGATCAAGCTCTTACGCCAGCTCGACGATCAGCATCCGTCGAGCAAAGAATTCGACCGGCCAGGGGGAATGGGCTTCGCGTTGCCCGACGGAACGCGGCGGATCAGCAGTTAATGGTGCGACTCCTCCAAAAGGGCGAGATCTTTTCCCGTCCTCTTCCGGTTCCGCCCTACCTACGATTCTTTGATTTTGCTTCATTCGCTGACACACACCCACATGGTGAAATGAGTGTTTCGTTCATGAAATGAAACCGGCAGCGGCTCGCAGCGTTGCAAACTCAAGCTATCAAATGATTAGGGCGCTTTGCCCTCAGCCGTTTCTGCTTCCGGTAGCTCCGAATCCGCCAGATAGCAACGATCGTCCCCAAGCCGAGAGGAATGCCAATGATCCAGTGCCACGGCTTATGGCGAGGCAATGCCCACCCCTGAATCAAGGCGCCGTCCTTTCCGCAGTCAATCGCAGTGGCACAGAGTCGGCCATCATTGCTGATAATGAACTGGTCGGCGAGCATAACGTCGGGGTCTACTTGGGATGTGAATTCCTGATCTTCTAGCACGACGATGCGATCAACGACCGTTCCGGCCGTACTCCGACCACGCGAATGAGCGAACCGCATCGCCTTGTTCAGCCAAGTTAACTCGCCTCTTTCGCGATATACGCTGGCCCTGATCGTGAATCGCCGATTTCGGCTCACGCAACCTGTCGAGCCTCCCCGGCACAAAGGACGAAGATAGCTGTCTTGGACCTGACCGGTTTTCGTATCGACAATCCACTTCCTTTCAGAATCACCTTCCGTTCCGACCAAAATCACGCCTCGCGAATCGAAACCGCGAATGGTAACGTCTCCCTCAATCATCCACAGTAGACGGCCCGAGGCCGTTTCACGCATTTCAACGCCGCGCGTATCATTCCACACAAGGAGTTGCTCGCCATCGGGTGAGAAATCCCACACACGACATTCACGGTCAACGTCGAACTGGCTTAGGAGCACTCCCTCCCGAACATTCCAGATTTCAAGGTGCGGACCCGCGCTGTGAATGAACGCCAGAAGCGTTCCGTCGCGCGATAACTTGTAAAAATCGTACGGGTGTGCCTCTTCCTCGAGCACGTCCGGAATGTACCGATCATGTAGCGGTTTTCGAGGACCTAGTTCCGCAGTTTTCTTCCCAAGGCGCAAGTTCCATGCCGCGAAGTACGAGCGCGGTTTTCGATCTGACGGCGTCCAAAGAAGCACCGTATCTCCGGCGGCGGCGCCCATGACCTGCTTTCCGGGCACGGGAGAAGAAGCCGCCGCTTGCCGCTGTTTGCGGTCCCAAACCCAGATCTGATCTGGGTTGGACATCGCGATGAGAACGTAGTGGGCCGTAATGACAGGTGTGTACCGAATCCTGCGTGCCGGAACACTTGCGAGCTTATCCCCGGTTTCGGCATCCATGAGGACAACGTCGTCTTTTGTTGACACGATCGCGAGGTCGCCTTCCTCACTGAAGCGGATCTCCGACGCGGAACGAGGCAGATTGGAAATCAGCGGGCCCTGGACTGCGCGGGTAGGCCAGAGCAAATCTATTCTGTACTCCGACCAGCGATCGGCTCCTACCGTTTCGTCGCCCGTATTCAGCAACTCGACAAAGCGCTCATTCGGGCCGACGTTGAAAAGACGAAACGATTTTATTTCCTTCCCCGTCACGGCGTCCCGCACCACGAGCAGATTCTGATTGCCACGCAATTCATAGGTTGTCAACTGCTCGCAATCCGGGAGAAAGGCACCGAGTCTAACGGATTGTTCGCTTCCGATTGACCAGAGCGGCTGTGGCGTCAGGAACCAATAGAGCCCAGAGCCAACGAGGCCAAGCGTTCCAAGAAAGAACACCCCGCTCATCGTCGATTCAGGAAAACGCCAGAATAACAAGCGGCAGATAAAGGATTTGGCCATTCGTGGAATTTGACTCTAAGAATTTCGGAAGCTACGGCTTTCATACTCCCGATCATACTCCGCTCACACAAACAAAAAAGGGCTGTTCATCGGGAGATGAACAGCCCTGGCGTTCGCCTTGTGGCGAGAATCAGTATGGGTAGGGATACGGGTATGGCGGATACGTCGGGTATGCCGGATACGGCGAACTGAGGCCGTACGAGTAGTTTGGCGTGTTGGCCGGGCTGCCCATGTATTGATAGCTGTTCGTGATCGGGTTGAAGTACACCGAGTGGTAGGCGCCTGCGACGTAGGGCGTCATCGTTGTGCCGGAGTTGTAGAACGAGGTGGCGCCGTACGGTCCCGGTGCAAGTCCCGAGTTGTAGTAGCTTCGATAGCCGTAGGGCGACACGAACGTCGTCGAATTGAACACCGGGGGGCCGTAGTAGTAAGGCGCCGGCGCGTAGCCGTAATTGCGGTTCATGTACCGATACTGGGCGTGGCTTACGCCAGGCACGGCTGCAAGAGCAACGCAGGCGACGAGTGCGGCAAACAAATATCGCATGATTTTCCTCCTTCGTGTTATCAAGCCATAACCGCAACAACTGTGCCAAAAGCGGTTACACGGCGTGAGTGCTGAAACTAGACGATCCAAACGGCTGAAATTGCGCAAAAAACGCGGTTTGCCGACTGATGCATTAAGCGATTTCAAACACGCCTGATGCAAAATAACACAACCGAAAGCCATGGGGCTAGGGACATTGTCGGGAGGCTTGAGCGCCGAGACTTCGAGATTCTTTATCTCACAGTTGACTCGCTGCTCATCACAGTAAGGTAGAACTGCCCCATTCCGCCATCGAATGCAGTTGCGATGATGCGGTACTGCCCTGAAGCCTTCGGGTGAAAAATGATGCGGGCGTTGCGATTCCCGAGGCTGTCGTTGTCCTCAGCGAGGATTCTGTTATTGGCATCAACCAAGAGCAAGTAGGCGTCGAACGCCTTACTCTTGAGCGTGATATGGTACGTTTTTCCCACTTCGAGCTGAACCGGGTAGATCTTCACTCGTGTTCCTGGTTTAAACTTCTTGTCCGTGGTCTGGGGGTCGCCGACGGTAAGGGCGTCGCTTATGTCTTGCAGAATCTGATTGACCGGAGGTGATTGCTGTGGAATTTGCAGATTCTTGGGATTGCCGAGCGAGCGCTTGACCTCAATGTCGAAGGCGCCGACCACGCGGAGATCACTCTCCGGGATATCCGCTTCCGTGATTATGGCCATTTTGGCATGGGAGACGAAACCACCAGAGAGGTCGAACGTCATTTTGCCGGACACTTTACCGTCAATCAGGTTTTTCATCACGCCCCGGCCGTGCAGGCGGCCGACCAGGGAGGCCAACGCTTCATTGCGGCCTTCCTTGGTCCGGGTGCCTTCGTAGGTGCAAATGAGGGCAAGATCATCGGTCTCGACCCGATCACCCAGATTGATTATCATGGGCATGGTCGCTTGCCAAGTATCTCCCGCTTTGAGGGCGCGGTTGGGTGGCGGCATGGTGATGCAGCCTGCTTCATAGACATTGCAGATGTCGCCATAGAAATAACGGATTAACTTTCGGATTTGCTCCGGTACGCTCGCGCTTACCTCGGTGTCCTCACGGTCAATGACCTTGTTCGTTCGGTCTAAGACAAAAACGGGCGGAATGAGTTTCAGCAACCTCGTGACTTCGGGATCGACCGGCTTCTTGTTTTCGTCAAGCTCGAAGTAGACATCGAGCGGTCCTATGCCTGTCCTAGCGACGGCGCCCTTGGCATCGGGCGAGACGCGCTCGATCATGTCGAGTTCCGTCTTCCATGCGAACGATTTCTTGCTGTTGCCCTTTAGGACCGAGGTGCTGACGGAGCTCTTGAGTTGAAGCGTCCGATACTCTTGAGCGTTGAACTGCACCTTGAGGCTGGCGCTTTTGCGCTCCAGCGGCGTGAGGTCCTTGATTGCCCTGGCCGGACCCCAGAGATTCGTTTTTTCGTTCGTCGTGGTCACGGGTTGAACCCAGACCACCTTGCCTGCCGGAACTTTGGGCAGAAGGATGTTGCCGCTGGCGAATCCATTCTCGTAGGTGACTTTGTGCGTTTCGCGCTGGCTGTCGCCGTCGCTCGCTACCGGTTTGACCAGGGAGGGCGGCCGGTCGCGTCCGGCGTCGCCAGTCCAGACTTCGACGCGCAAGTCCTTGATCCGCTTCATGGGGTCGAGAAACGTGAACTCGACGGGAACGCGAACTTTGCCGCCATCGATGTAAGGCTCGCGCCGGTTGTCGTCGAGAAGCCGGCCCGCCATGGCGCGGGTGACGTGATCGGAGGGAATGGCGAAGACGATCGGCGTCCCGGGAATGCCTGCCACGGAAACGCCGATCAGGTCGCCATTTCCATTGACCACGGGGCCTCCGGAATTGCCCGGATGCATGCCGCCGTTGCACTGGACGCGATCCAGGGCGCCCATGGCGTCTTTGCGCAGGCTCGAGACGCTCGATTCATTTACCGTGACGTTCTTGCCGAGACGCGACCCGAACGGAAAGCCGAAAATGAAGACCTTTTGCGTCTCGCGCAAGCCCTGACTCGTTTCAATCTTGAGCGGCTGCGGCATTTTTCCCTGCGTCTCGGGCACGCGCAAAAAGGCCAGGTCACTGCCGCTGTCGACGCCCAACACGTTGCCGCTGAGCTGAAATTCGTTCAGCTCGCCGCTGTTGACCACCACCGTCGCCTGCGCCGGCATGCGGCTTCGAGCTTGCAGCATGCCAAGCACGTGCGCGTTGGTCACCACCAGGCCCGGCTCGGCAAAGAACCCGCTTCCCTCGGCCATCAGTCCGGTCGGCGTGGTCACCTTAATATGGACCGTGGCTTTTTTTACTCGCTCCACCACTTCGACGGGGATCTGGTCCGGTTGCTGCTTGACCGGAGCCGGCTGCGCGTTGACAAACGGTGGCGGCTGCCCTACGAACCTCGGTTTCGTCGTCCTGTCCGGGGCATTCAGAGATATCACCAAAACGACAACCAAGGCTACGAGTAGCAAGCCGCCGCCGCCCAGGGCAAAAATCCATACCAGGGGACTGGTGGCGGATTTGTGCCGTGACTTCTTATGGCGGCGCGGAGGGCCATCGTCGTCGCGATCTCTTGGATCGCGGTCTCTGCTGTCGCGGTCTCTGTTGTCGCGGTCTCTGCCGTCGCGATCCCTCACGTCTCGACTCGAGGCGCCCGCCCGGATTCGACTCTTGCTCGAATCACGGTCGTCGTCCCAGTCGCGCTGGTCCGCGCGCCCCGGGTCCGTTCGGGAACGCGGCCTGCGCTCCTCCTGAATGGCGTCTTCGTAATCGCGTTCGTCGTTGTCGCGCGGGCGCGTGCCGCCGGAGACCTGCAAAGGCTTGTCGCAACCGCGGCAGACAACGCGTTTGCCGCGTTTGTCTTCGCCCACGTCCATGGATTTGCCGCAACTCGGACAGGTGACGCGAATCGCCATGGTGAAGCCCTCGCCTGGGGGATTCTGCGGATCCGTTGCCAGCCCGTAGGTCCCGCCTGCCGTGCGGGACCGGCCCGGCTCGGAAATCCGGACCTAAATGTGCAATTCAAGGATTTATTGAGATTACCGTGGCAATTGGCGGCTCGCAAGTCGAATTCGGCAGTACCCCGTTTTTGCGGGCCCGGCGCTCATCCAAGGTCGCCAGCCATACGGAATTTCTCGGTATCCTGAAATCTACACCCCAAGGCGCGGTTGGGCAAGAAGCCGGCCTTCCTCAGAGACGACCTGCGTAATTCGGGCCGCAAGCAAATCTCCGGCGATTCATACAATCCCAACGGACAAACGTTTTTGGCGTTTCGCGTTCCGCAGGGGCGTTCAGCCGGAAAGGGAAATAGCAGGCATGCGATGGCTTGGGTGGTTTTGCATTGTCGGCTTGCTGTCCAGTTTTGCGGCATTGCCAGCCCAGTCCGGGGGGAAGGAAAAATCGCCGCTCGAACTTCAGGAGACCGCTGAATACCTGCAAATCGATACGGACGCCCTTCAAGCCCGCATCCGCAAGAAGGGCTACGTCAGCGGCCTGGCCGCGGGATCGTTTCTGGACAAGAAAACCGGCGCCCGCGACGATGGCTTCGGCCTGCACATCATGGACTTTCTGCTCGCTCCCGGCTGGCGCGACGATGGATACGGGCGCGACCCAAAAGTTCATGGCAACCTACCCAAGCATTATGTCGAAGGCCCGCAAGTCTGCACGCAAGCCAAGGAACTAAAGCCCGAAATCATCAAAGGCGACGGCTTCGTGGCAGTCCGGCTGAAGTTCCGCTTTACCGAGCCAGGCAAAGGCTTCAAGGCCGGCTCATTGTGGGAGCAATCGCTCGTGTTCCAACCGGGCGTGCGCTACGTGCTGTGTAGCGAGCAGATCACGAGCGCTAACGACGTCGACAATCTGCTCTACCGCATCGACATGCCCGGCCACATCCGCCACAAGAACGGCGACATGTTCTCGCAGGTGTATCTCAGCTATCACGGCACGATCAAAGCCGAAGTATTCAATAAGGACTTCGCCCCCGACGAGCGCTTCCTCTACCAACGCAAGGAAGGAAAGACGCCGGAGCGGATGATTCGCGCCTACCAGGTGAAGGTGGACGGCAAACCGGGGCCGTGGATGGCGGGCATGACGCTCGATCCCGCGGCAGTGGCGGAAGCGTGGTGCCACCAGCGCGGCTACGTCTGCTTCATCCAGGAACTACACGGCAAGAAAGTGAAAGCCGGCGAGACTTTCGGAGCGGCATACATTGTCGGCTATTTCGACGATATTCCCGCCATGGAAAAGGCGTACGATCGCTACAAGGGGGCGACGCGGATTGAGGTGGATGAGAAGGGATTTCGGGTGAAGTAGCGCTTCCAATTTTGCTTTCGTGACCCGAGGAAGAAATGTTTGTCATTCGGCGTCGTGCCCGTACCCCTGCCCCGGTCGGCGATTCATGGAAGCGCCTCGAGCGCTGGCTCGATCAACACTTTCCCAGAGGCTTATCGAATCTGCGTTCAGGTGCTTCGGTGGAGGATCTGGATCGCCTCGAAAAAGCGATCGGCCAGAAACTCCCCGAAGATGTACGGCAATCTTGGCTGCTCCATGACGGCGAAAAAGAGGCATGTCAAGGCGTAATCTTCCGTCACTGGCTTCAAGCCGTCCATGGCATTTGCCGCGACTGGAAGTGTTGGCAAGATATTCTCCCCGATCAAGAAGCACATCCAGACTGGTGGAATCTTTATTCCTATGGATCCTTCCCGGAAGGAGCAATTCAACATTTGTACGTAACAAAAGGCTGGATTCCGCTGCACGACTGGGATGGTTGGTGCATCGGAGTGGATTTGAACCCAGGTCCCAATGGCATCTCAGGGCAGGTCATCGAGTTCGGAAGACATGCGGAACAAAAATGCGTGCTCGCGTTGAGTTGGGCACATTTCCTGGAGGACGTCGCCGACGAACTTGAAGCGGGGCATTTCACTCTCGAGTTGTCGGCTGACGGTGAATTGGCGACGTTTTGTCATTTGGAAGGCGGTACTGGACCTGATTTCGTTGCCCGAGGATATCGCTCCTGGGCCAAGGCCAAGTTGCCGCGCAAATTCCAACTTGCCAAGTCAGCTCCCAGAGCTGTTGAAAGGGAACCATCGGAGGAGCAACGAGCCGGCTCTATCGAAGTCGTGCGGGGTTTTCTGCAAACAATGTACGAGTGGGAGGTACATTGGCTAACGCGACGGCCATTGCAGCCGCTGGGATTAATACGCGCTGAAGAAGAGCGAGGCACACTTACACAAGTCTATACCGCCTCAAACTGCTCCGGTCGCGCCGAGCGTGTTTTTGGCTCCAAGTATCAACAGATTCAGAAGGAATTTGTGCTGGAAGGACGAGTTTACGACGAAGCGATGGCACAGAAAAGAGCTATTCTGATGCGATTCGCGCCTGCGGTTGTCGCTCCCGAATTATTCGTGCAAACCGATCCACCAACATTCGATCCAGAAAAGAACACGATTGAGGAAGTGCGGGCATTATCTCCAACGCACTCCGTCGTGTATTTGGTTCCTCTTCGATCGTGGTCCCTTGGTCGTTCGGTGGTTCCGAAGCCAAAACTGCCGTATGTGTGCGAGCAAATTAGGTACCACGTTGTGCTTCGGAATTCTCAATGGGTTATTCAATCTCGCGAAATCAGATATCAACGCGAGATCTATCACAAGCTTTCATTCTGACGTTGCAGGCCACGGGCGGGCTGCGCCACTATCCTTCGTCGCCAGACTCGGGAGAAAACTCCACACCATCGTAAACCTCCGCAAGCGGCAACTCGATGCCGATATCGCTGAAGGGAAGGATGGCGCTCAGCCCTTCATGGATACCTCGCACAAACCCGTTCTCGGTGCGGCGAAACGCCACGACGGCCGCCGTTTCTTGTTCCACCATGACGTACGTGCCGAGCGACGGAATGCTCAAGTAGGCGTCTTTCTTTTCTCCCTCGTCGATGCGCCGCGTCGCGCGCGACAGAACTTCAAAGATCGCCACCGGCTCGTCCTGATAGGAATCCCCTTGCGCATTGGGCCTGCACACGACCGACGCGTCCGGATAGTAGAACCTTACGTGAGTAGGAAAGCGGATGCGAATCTTCGTGTCTGAGTTGAACGGCCGGCATGATTGGCCGCGCAATCGTCCGTGTAATGCGCCCAGGATGTTCGTGGCGATGATGTTGTGCGCATTGCGCGCGCCCGCCATCGCATAGACGACGCCGCCGAGGTACTCATGCTTGACCGGCGAAACGAGTTCGCCCGCGAGGTAGTCATCCGGAGAAACGAGGTTTAATTTCTTGGCTGCGGAAGTCATGCATGGATAATAATCGGCGAATCCCTTGTCGGCAATGCCGTCCGAGATTCTTGATGGATCGCAAGGCTTCCAATCTTCCAATTAGACATCCAACTCTTCCGCCGCCAGCTGTGCCGCCGAATCCATAATAAACCGGTAGCGCGACGCCGGATCTTTGCCCAAGAGTTCCACAAACGTCTTGTCCGCTTCCAGGTTCGAATCAACCGCAACTTGCAGGAGCGTCCGTTTGCGCGGATCGAGCGTCGTCTCAGCCAGCGTCTTGGGCAACATCTCGCCCAGTCCTTTGAATCGCGTGATCTCCGGCTTCGCGTTGGCGCGCAGGTCGGCGAGGATGTCTTCCTTGTGAGCGTCGTCACGGGCCCAGAACGTTTCTTTGCCGACGTCAATGCGATAGAGCGGCGGCTGGGCGATATAGAGGTGTCCCTTGCGGATCAGCTCGGTCATGTGCCGGAAAAAGAACGTCAAGAGCAAGGTCGTGATGTGATGGCCGTCGGCGTCGGCGTCCATGAGCAGGATGATCTTGCCGTAGCGCAGGCCGCTGAGATTGAACCTATCGCCTGCGCTCGTGCCGATGGCGGTCACCATGTCTTGCAACTCTTGATTAGCCAGCACTTTACCAAGCGCCAAGCCTTCCGAGTTGAGGATCTTGCCGCGCAGGGGCAGCACTGCCTGGGTGATGTTGTTGCGGCCTTGCTTGGTCGAGCCGCCGGCCGAGTCGCCTTCGACGATGAATAGCTCCGACTCCTCCAGATCGGTCGATTTGCAATCGGCCAGCTTGCCCGGCAGATTGAGCCGGCGCTGCGTCACCGATTTTCGCTTGATCTCCTGGGCGGCCTCTCGCGACGCCAGCCGCGCCTTCGCCGCCAGCACGATCCGCCCCACAATCTGATCGGCGGCCGTCATGTTGGCATTGAGCCAGGCCTCCAGAGCCGGTCGGACGAAGTTGTCGACCGTGGCCGCCATCTCGGGGTTGTTGAGCTTCTCCTTGGTCTGCCCCTGAAACATCGGCTCGCGCACGAAGATTGACAGAACGCCGACGATGCCTTCGCGGATGTCCTCGGCCGAGATGGTGACGCCCTTGGCCTTGACCTCGTGCGTCTCCATGAAGTTGCGGATCGCCCTGACGATGCCGCCCTTGAAGCCGGTCTCGTGGGTGCCGCCGGCGATGGTGCGGATGCCGTTGACGTAGCTGCGGAAGCTCTCGTCGGTCGATTCGGTCCATTGCAGGGCCAGCTCCATCTTGTCGGCGCCCTCTTTCTTGAGAAGGAACGGCGTCTCGTTCACCGGCGGCTTTTGGCTTTCGGAAACCAGGCGGGCGAGAAACTCCGGAATCCCGCCCGGATGGGTAAGGTCGAACGTCTCCTTGGTCGCCTCGTTTTTGAAGCTGATCGCCAGCCCGCTGTGGATATACGACATGTCCTCCAAATGCGACTTGATCCACTCCGGGTCGAAGTGCGTCGTCTTGAAGATGTCCGGATCTGGCTCGAAGTAGATGACTGTGCCGTGTCCGCGGAAAGGCCCGACCTTTTCGAGCGCACTTGCCGTCTTGCCGCGCTTGAACGTCTGCTGCCACTCATGGCCGTCGCGGCGAATGTTGGCGACCAGCTTCTTCGAGAGCGCGTTCACGACCGATGAACCGACGCCGTGCAGACCGCCGGAGTGGATATAGTTGCCGCCTTCGCCGAATTTGGCTCCGGAGTGCAGCGTCGTCAGAATCAGCTCCAACGCCGGCTTCTTGTACTTGGGATGATTGTCGACCGGGATGCCGCGGCCATTGTCGGTCACCGTCACGGAATCGCCCGACTTATGCAGGACGACACTGATCGAGTCGGCGAATCCGTTGAGGTACTCATCGACCGCGTTATCGACGATTTCCCAAACCAGATGGTGCAGACCCTTCTTATCCGGATCGCCGATGTACATCGACGGCCGGCGCCTGACCGGCTCGAGGCCTTCGAGGACGGAAATGTCTTTGGCGGTATAGGTGGCGGCGGCTGGCATGAAATCCATTCCTAAGAGTCAACAATCCATGCCTACGATCGTGAATTCCGTTGCTGATTGAGTAATCAAGCGAAGACTTCGTCCACAGCGATGCGCCAGCCCGGAACTGCCGGCTCAGCATCGGCGATTTGGCCACGACGAAAGACGGCGGGGTGATCTGGATCAGTCTTTTTGTAGGCAGTAATCGTCGCCGCAATGGGGTCCACATCCCAAACGATCGTGGTCCCCGCAGCGAAGTACTCCTCTCTTTTGGCGATGATCGCGGATTCGGCTGCGGCCGTGTAGTCGGACTCACTTCGAACCTCTGCCGCAAACGTAGGAGGACCGTTCACAAAGCGCATCAAATCAGATGGCAATGGTCCGTCATAATAAGAGGCGTCGGGGGAAAAGGACTCTCGCCCCGAAGGCATCTCGGGGACGGCAAACCCCATATTATCCGTGAATGCTTTACCTCTTTTTCTTTTTGCGACAAAGGCACGCAGGCTCACGTAGATATTGGCCGCAACTTCATTGGGTCGAATGCCAGTGGCCATATACTCCACGATCCTTCCGCCGATCAACTCGGCCTTTCCCTCGGTTCGATAAAGATCGTCCAGAGTCGCCCTTTGACTGACTGTTGACATTGCTTTGTCCTCGCTCGAACAACAATAACGCTCTTCTATTCTAATCGAAAAGCAGGCGCCCGTTGCCATTCTGCCCGTTCTTCTTCCCCTCCAGCGCCTCCCAATCCACGAGTTGTATCGCCGGCGGGATCACGCGGACGAAGCTCGTTCGTTTCACCGCTTCCCAGCCTTTGCCGCCGCGCGAGGTCGTGTCGTGCCGGCCGGTGAATTCCATCGTGCGGTCGCCCGTCGTCACCACTTGTATCTGGTCGCTGGGCCGCACGATCAAGCCGCCGCCTAAACACACGTCGCCCTCCTCGAGCTTGATGCCGATCACGCCTTTGCCGACGCCCGAGAGGATGTTGATTTCGTTGACCTCAAAGTGCAAGACGTGGCCTTCCTGCGACACCAGAAAGATGCTCTTTTCGTCGCCGAGCACGGTCGCCATCACCGCGCGGTCGCCGTCGTTGAGCTTCACGTAGCGACGGCCCAGCTTGTTCGACTCGGTGCGATACGGGGCCAACGGCGTTCGCAGCGTCATGCCTTGGGCGGTGACCACCAAGAGATACGGGCCGGCCGGATCGTGTTTCGTCTCGGGCCTAGTCTCGGCAGGGGTGAAGCGCTCATCCGTGGTGACGGCGGCGATGAGCTTCGCCTGCTCGCCAAGCTTGAAGAACTTCGCCACCGGCTCGCCGTAGCCGGAGCTGGCCGGCACCTCGTTGATGCGCATGGTGCAAGCGGCGCCGTCGTCGGCGAAGAAAATGACGTGGTCAAGCGTGCTGCCGGGCGCGACGGCGATGACCTCGTCCCCTTCGCGCACCCGCGTCCCCTCGACCGACGCCAGCCGGCCGACGCGCTTGATCCAACCGTCGCGGGTCAGCACCACGTTGGAGTTTTCTTTGACAATGTAGGCTTCGGGGTCGAATTCCGGCGTCTCTTCGCCTGAGCTGATCTTGGTCCGCCGTCGGCCGCCGTATTTTTCGCCAATTTCGGCCAGCTCCTTTTTGACCACGCCCCAAAGCTTACGCGTCGAACTGAGGATGTCTTCGATCTCCTCCGCTTGCTTCTTCTTCTCGCGCAATTCGTCGAGTATCTTGCGGATTTCCATCTGGGCGATGCGGTAAAGCTGCGCGTCGAGGATTGCCGTCGTCTGCTCCTCATCCAAATCGAACGCTTTCATCAGCTTCTCGGCGGCGTCGCTTTTTCCTTGGCTTTCGCGGATGATCTTGATCGCCTTGTCGAGGGAATTGAAGACGATCTTGAAGCCCTGAAGAATGTGGATGCGCCGCTTGAGCTGCTCCAGCTCGTACTCGAAGCGCTCGCGAACCGTCTCCAGGCGGAAGTCGAGGAAGTGACGAAGGATTTCTTGCAGACTGAGGCGGGCGGGCTTCGGCTTGCCGTCGGCGTCGGGCACGAGGCAGGTCATGTTGACCGGAAAGTTCTGCTGGCAAGCCGTGTGCTTGTAGAGATACGCCATCACCATTTCGGCATCGGCGTCCTGCTTGATGTCGAGCGCGATCCGCAGACCGACCTTGTCGTTCGATTCGTTGGTGAGCCCGGTGAGCTGCGGCAGCTTTTTGAGTTCGATGATCTCGCCGATTTCGCCTTCGAGCGCGCCTTTGTTGACCGCGTAAGGTATCGACGTGATGATGACCTGCTTCTTGCGTGCCGACTCCTCGACTTCCCACTCCGCTTGCACGCGGATGCTGCCTTGCCCATCCTCGTAGATCTTGCGCAGCGTTCGCCGATCGGTGACGACCTTGCCGCCCAGGGGAAAGTCGGGCCCCTTCAGCCGATCGAGAAGCTGGGCCGTGCTGGCGTCGCGGTTGTCGATGAGATGGATCGCCGCCTGCACCACGTCGCCCAAGTTGTGCGGCGGCATGTTGGTGGCCATGCCGACCGCGATGCCGGAGGAGCCGTTAACCAGTACATTTGGAAACTGCGCCGGCAGCACGGTCGGCTCATCACGCGTGCCGTCGTAGGTGAGCCGCATCGGCACCGTCTTCTGCCGCAGCTCGGACATCAGATGTTCGGCAATCGCGGTCAGCTTCGCTTCGGTGTAACGTTGGTGCGCTGGGGCATCGCCATCGACCGAGCCGAAGTTGCCGTGCCCATCCACCAACGGCTCACGCATGATCCAGCTCTGCGACATGCGGACAAGAGCGTCGTATATCGCCATGTCGCCATGCGGGTGATATTTGCCCATGACCTCGCCGGTGATGCGGGCGCACTTGCTGGGCCGGCGGTCGGCGTGAAGCTGCAGCTCGTGGTGCATGCAGTAGAGGATGCGGCGCTGCACCGGCTTCAAGCCATCGCGCACGTCCGGCAACGCGCGCGAAGTGATGACCGAGAGGGCGTAAGTCAAATACCGGCGACGGGTTTCTTCAACAATCGAAGCGGGATGAATTGTTTCCGCCATCAAACGAACTCCGACGGACATCCTGTCGAGGACTTCCTGTCAATGAGAAGGGAATTATACAAAAGGGCCGGATGGGGCTGAAAGGTTGGTCTTTCCGTGTGTGGGGGTATGTGAGTGTGGCACCGTGGCGCCGAGGTCAACAATTATCCGTAAGTAACATGTGGCTAAGGTGTTAAGCAGAGGACCTCAGCGCCAAACTGCTTGGCGCCGATGGCGCCGTCATGTCGCACCAAGGCGGTCGTGGAGAGCCACGCATTCATTGCCCGCGAAGTGTGGCCGGGGCTGAGCTTTGCGAAGCCCCGGCCTCCCATCGGCTATCTGATCTCATACAACTCGGCGTACTTCTGGCGCAAATACTTCAGCAGCGGCCCGTGGCTCAAAGGCCGCCCCGTGATGCGCCGGCACAATTCGCGCGGCCGGTACTTCTGGCCGCGGCGATGCACGTTGTCGTTGAGCCAGGTTTTCAGCCCGGCGAAATCGCCGCGCCGGAAATCGTCATCCAAATTGCCCAGGTCCTTTCGCGCTTGCTCCATCAATTGTGCCGCGTAGAGATTGCCTAGCGTATACGTTGGAAAATAGCCGAGCCCGCCCATGCTCCAATGGATGTCTTGCAAGCATCCTTGGGCATCGGAAGGCGGCGTCAATTCGAAGGACTGGCGGAACTTCTCGTTCCAAGCGCCCGGCACGTCGCGCGGGTTGAGGTCGCCGCGGATCAGCGCCTGCTCCAGCTCAAACCGCACGATAATGTGCATGTTGTAGTTCGCCTCATCCGCTTCCACACGGATGAAGGAGCGCTCGACGTTGTTGATGGCGAACAGCCAATCGTCGAGCGACACGTCATCCATCGTGCCGGGGAAGGACTGCTTAAGGCGGGGGAAGAAGTGCTCCCAGAACGGCCGCCCGCGTCCCACCTGGTTCTCCCAGAGCCGCGATTGCGATTCGTGAATGCCGAGCGACACCGCGCTGCCCATCGGCGTGCCGAAATGGTCGGCATCAAGGCCCTGGTCGTAGATGCCGTGGCCCGCTTCGTGGAGGATACCGAAGAATCCTTGGTTGAATTCGCGCGGGTGAAAGCGCGTGGTCAGCCGGCAATCTCCTGGGCCGATGCCGCTGCAGAAGGGATGCACGGTGGTGTCGAGCCGTCCTGAGGTGAAGTCGAAGCCGATCGCCGCCGCCGCCGATTGCCCGAACAAATGCTGGCGATCGAGCGCGTAATCGCGACTTAGAATGTCCTTGCGAGGTTTCTTCTTCGCCGAAGTTACCTCTTGCACCAGCGGCACGAGATCCTTGCGCAGTTCGGCGAAGACCTTCGTGATTTCCGAGGCCGTCGCGCCCGGCTCGTATTCGTCCAAGAGCGCGTCATACGGCGATTCTTTGAAGCCGATGGCCTGCGCCTCCTGGCGTTTGAGGTGCACGACCTTTTCCAGCCACGGAGCGAAGGCCGCGAAGTCGTTGTCCTTGCGAGCCTCTTGCCAGACATTCTGGGCGCGCGTGGTGACGCGCGCCAATTCCTCAACGAGCGACTCCGGCAGCTTGACGGCCCTATCGTAAACCCGGCGGATTTCGCGAATGTTGACGGCTTGTACCGATTCGTCGTCCTTGACCAAAGGCGATTGCTCCAGCTTGATGAGTAGCTCACCGATGCGGCGGTCGGTGAGCTTCTGATGGCACAATTTCGCGAGAAGCGCCATCTGCTCGGCTCGATGCGCGGAGCCCCTAGGCGGCATGTAGGTGCGTTCGTCCCAACCGACCAAGCCGCCGATCGATTCGAGGAGCCGGGTTTCTTTGAAGCGTTGAATCAACTCGTCGTAGGCTTCCACGTAGAACTCTCCGATGTGTGTGAATTTGGAGTGCGGTGATTAATCACCGCTTTAGGATTTTCGGATCTTGGGGGCTTAGTCGTCGAGCGTCCTCGATTTTAAGGCCCGTTTCGCTGCGCACGCGGCTCAAAAATCCTAAAGCGGGCACCAGTTCCCGCACTCCATATCCAAAAAATCTAATGCGTGGCAACGTCGATGGTGTCATCATGCTTGCGGACCGACTCAGCCAAGACGCGAAGCCGTTCGCGCAAATCCTCCAGCGTACTGTCGCCGTTCATGACTTCGCCGAAGACGACGCGAATGCGCGGTTTGCGTTCGCCTTGGTCGATGGCGCCGCAGAAGACCGGAACCAGAGGCGCTTGCCCGCGAAACTCGTCGAAAAGTTTCGCCAGCTCCGGCGTCACTTGGCCGTCGATCCCCAAGGCAAGCATGTTCCCTTGGGAGAAGGCGGCGCGGGCCCGATCTTCCGCGGTTTCCAACCCGCTGCTGGCGGAAAGCAAGACTAGGCTTGAGCGTCGCGCCAACGAACTCAGGATGGACCAGTCGCCGTCGCAGGCCGGATCGGTCAAGACGACCGTGGTGTAGCGGTCCGTCGCCGAGATCAGTTGCAGGCTGTTTTCCAGGCGGTCGCAATTGGAGGCCAATAAGACCGGGCCGCTCGTGGGAAGGTGCTGCATGCCGGTCGCCCGAAGCTTAAACCGGCCAAGGCTGCGCGCCCAGAACAGGGTGCGAACCAGGAAGTCGGGCAACTTGCGGACCAAGAGAATGAGGATGCCCAGCGTCATCAGAGCGGCGCCAAAAAAGAGGTACTTGGGCAAACCTTCGCTGTCATAGCGCGGCTTAAGCGCCTGATCGGTTAGGCGGACCTTGTAGTGGTTGCGGCCGCGCAGCTGGTACTGGCTGACGGCCACGCGGTCGCCAAGATTGATGCTTGGACCGAAGATTTCGAAGAAATTGGCGTCGTATTCGATCACATCGAGGTCCCTGGCGTATGCTTCCAGGTACTCGCGGATGGCCTCATCATCATTCTCGTCCTCCGGGAAGTCGATCAGCGGCGGCGGTTCCGTCTTGGAGCGGTAGGTGATTTCGTCGTCGTCGGTCTTGATAACCACTTTCTTCAAGCGCCCTTTCCTGGGACCAGCCGTGTATTCTTCCTTGGCGATGAGCGTTCCTTCCGCGCCACTGGATTGCGGAACGAGCGGCGTGATGCCGGTGGCCTTGCCAACCCAGACGAGGAACCCGAACAGCACGGACGCGGCGATGGCGCCGGTGACGTTGATGAAGTTGCTAGTGGCGACTAGTTCTCCCTTGCTGGTCTTGGGCGCGCGGTGCTGAAGCAGCGTGTACAGAGGCACCATGTAGAAGCCGCTGAAAAAACCCATGAGGATCAGTGCGATCACCAAAGCGGCCGTGTGGTTGATCTCGAATGCGGCCAAGAGCGTCGCGGCGAACATGCCGAAGCAGCCCAATGGCACCAAGCCCAACTCGACCTTCCCGCCCGAGAGGTAGCCGGCCAATGGACTTCCCAGGCCTACGCCCAGGGCGACGGTCGCCACTACGAGGCTGGTCTCAAATTCGCTCCACGCGCGGGTCTCGCCGTGCATGTACATGGTCGCCCGCATATAGCTGACCATGAAGATAAAGAAGGCGATGCCCAACACCGAAAGCGCTAGGGGCTTTGACCGGAACAAGACGCCGAGGTTCACTTGCAAGGGCTTGAAGAGATTGGCAGGGAACGGCCGCTCCGGGCAAGCCGCGGGAAGGTACGCGATCAGGAAGCTGGCGCCGGCGCCGATGAGCCCCAGAATCACAAGAACGACGCCTATCCACGCTTCCTGACCCCGAAACACAAACGACAGAAGTCCGCCGCTGACCGTGCCTAGGATGGCCGCCAGGAAGGTGGTCGATTCGAGGATGCCGTTGCCGCGCGACAGAATGTGCGGTTGCAGGATCTCTGGCATCGCGCCGTATTTGGCCGGAGCAAAGAATGCGGCATGCGTTCCCATCAGGAAGACCGTGGACATCACCATCCACGCACCCGCGGACTCATGGTGAACGGCGCCCAAGTAGAAGCCGCCCAAGGCGATCAGGCCGATAATGATTTCAGAGATCTTCCAGCCGATGAGCGAATAGGTCTTGCTGTAGCGGTCGGCCAAGTAGCCGGATAGCGTGCAAAAGATCGCCCAGGGAGCGTAAAACAAGACGGGCATCAGCGTAATCGCTTGTTCCTGGCTGAGAATCCCTTGATGGATGGCGAAGAACATCGCCGAGGCGTGGATGGCCTGATCGTTGAACCCGGCCAGGAATTGCGCGACTATAAGGCCGATGAAGGTGCGATTATTGAGTGAACCGGCCTGCTGAAAGGCCATTGGTCATCCTCAAATCCAGTCCGGTGGGGCAGAGACGAACAGGAATACTATAGCGAACCCCAACCTGTAGGAATAGTCAGGCATCGCATGTCCGACGTTGCGGAACTCGCAAGAGTTCCGATGAACCCGAATTCTGACGAATTCAGCTACGATTGATAATGGTGACGCCATGAAAGTCGAAACGGTAACCGACCTGCCCGTGCTGCCGCGCCGTCAGCCGGAGAGCAACAAGGGCAACTATGGCCGCATCTTGGTGATCGCCGGCAGTCGCGGCATGTCCGGCGCCGCGGTCTTGTGCGGCAGCGCCGCCCTGCGCGCTGGGGCGGGCTTGGTCCGCGTCGCGGTCGCGGAGGGCATCCTGCCAATCGTGGCGGCGTCCAACCCTTGTTACATGACGGTGCCGCTCACGCAAGACGATGACGGCCGGATCGCTGGCGAAGCGCTGGCCGAGCTGCGCCCCTGGATCGCACAAAACGACGTCTTGGCAGTCGGGCCCGGCTTGGGCAAGAGCCACTCCCTTTCCCGGATGCTTCGAGAACTCCTCGCAGAAACGCAACTCCCGATCGTGCTGGACGCCGACGGCCTCACCGCCTTCGCCGACCAGCCCGCGGACTTGATCGATCACGCCGGCCCAGTCGTCATCACGCCGCACCCCGGCGAGTTCGCGCGTTTGTTGAAGGCCGATGTCCCGACCGTCCAAGCTCATCGCGCGGAATTGGCCGCCAAGTTCGCGCGCGACCATCGGCTCGTCGTCGTGCTAAAGGGACATGGCACTGTCGTCACCGATGGAACTCGCAGTTATGTGAACAAAACCGGCAACCCCGGCATGGCGACCGCCGGGGCCGGCGACGTCTTGACGGGTGTGATTGCCGCGCTCATCGGTCAAAGGCTTGACCCGTTCGCCGCCGCCCAGCTTGGCGTTTACTTGCACGGCTTAGCGGGCGATTTGGTGTGCGAAGCACGCGGCGAAGTAGGATTGATCGCGAGTGACATCGTCGAAGCCATCCCCGAATCGTTTCGCAAATGGCGCATGAAGCCAGCAGGAGTGGGATAAGCCTCGATTGCGCCGGATTCATTTACCGAAGTGCCGGATTGCTTCACCAACAGGCCGGATTGCTTCAGCAACCTACGGGATTGATTCAAGGACATGCCATATTGATTCACGGAAGTGCCGGATTCCTTCACCCAAGTGCCGAGTTGCTTCATGGACGTGCCGGATTCCTTCACCAAGTAGCCATATTGTGTGGGTCCCAGCGGCGGGAAGCTCAATTTGAATTCGTAAGGCCAAGTCAAGATAACACTTATGACGAATCGCTCACCGCCAAACTAGGTGGCGGTGATGGCGGGGAGGTCCTAACTTGGGTCAGCTCCGCAGGTGCTTGTTCACGACAGCATCTGAAGCAGATACGCCCCGTATTGATTGCCCGCCAGCGATTCAGCCAACTCGCGAAGCTGCGCCCTGTCAATGAGGCCTTTGCGATAGGCCACCTCCTCCGGGCAACCAATCTTAAGGCCTTGCCGCGTCTCAATGGCGTGGACGAAATTCGATGCGTCCAGAAGCGATTCGTGCGTCCCCGCGTCCAGCCACGCGAAGCCGCGTCCCATAACTTCCACGCGCAGAAGGCCGCGCTCCAGGTAGATGCGGTTGAGATCGGTGATCTCCAATTCGCCGCGCGCCGACGGCTTGAGCTTGGCCGCGATGTCGATCACTTGGTTGTCATAAAAGTAGATACCGGGCACCGCGAAGTGCGAACGCGGCTTGTTGGGCTTCTCTTCGAGACTCAGGGCCCGACCGTCTTGATCGAATTCCACGACCCCATATCGCTCCGGATCCTGCACCTGGTAGGCGAAAACGACGCCGCCCTGCCGGACATTCGCGGCTCGGTCCAGGATCTCCGGAAGTCCGTGGCCGTAAAAAATATTATCGCCCAAGATGAGGCTGACGCGCTCGCCGCCGATAAAGTCCCGGCCCACGCGAAAAGCATCCGCCAACCCGCGCGGCTCCGTCTGTTCGGCAAATCGGAACGTCAAACCCCATTTCTGGCCGTCGCCCAGGACGCGGCGAAAGCTCTGCAGATCTTCCGGCGTGCTGATGATCAGGAATTCCCGAATGCCGGCCAACATCAAGGTCGAAAGCGGGTAGTAGATCATCGGCTTGTCGTAGACCGGCAAAAGCTGCTTGCTGACGCCGAGCGTTGCGGGAAAGAGCCGCGTCCCCTTGCCGCCGGCCAAGATGATTCCCTTCATACTCAATCCCTTTGGACCTTGGAGTGCGGCGACTCGTCGCCGCTTTGGGATTTTAGGGTTTCGGCGGCATCCGCTCGAGGACAGCATCCGTTGTAGGGTTGCCTGCGAACCGGGCTCGTCCGAATATCCGAAAGCGGAGACGAGTCGCCGCACTCCCATTTTGGTTCAGTCATAAATCGCGGCGTCGCACCACTGGGTCCCGGCGGCGTCCTTGCTGGAGAGGATCGGAGTCTGCCCCGCCGCCAACGGCCAGGCCACACCGACTTCCGAATCGTTCCAAAGCAGCGTTCGCTCATGCTCCGGCGACCAATGCTCGGTGACCTTGTAAACCACATCGGCCCAGTCGCTCAGCACGTAGAACCCGTGGGCGCAACCCGGCGGAATCCAAAGTTGGGTCTTGTTCGCCGCGGAAAGAACGGCGCCGAACCACTTGCCGAAAGTAGGTGAACTCCGGCGCAAGTCCACCGCCGCGTCAAACACCTCGCCCTGCACGACGCGAATGAGCTTCCCCTGCGGCTTCTGAATCTGAAAATGGAGACCGCGAAGCACGCCGCGGCGCGAGCCCGATTGATTCTCCTGAACGAAATTCGCCTCGATACCCGCTTCCCTCAGCTCGTTTTTTCGATAAGTCTCCATGAAGTAGCCGCGGCCGTCCTCGACGACCCGCGACGCGAGAACGAGAAGGCCCCGAATAGTAGTGCCGCTTATCTCCATGGATATTCGTAACACGGTAGCAAACTGAAACGGACGCGACAAGCCGCATCACGGAGGGCATCCATGCGAATCGTCACCATCGTCGGGGCCCGGCCGCAGTTCGTCAAGGCCGCGGTGCTGTCGCGCCTCATCCGGGAGCAGAAAGCTCACGAGCGAGACGGCATCGAGGAAATCCTCGTCCACACCGGCCAGCATTACGATGCCAACATGTCGGAAGTATTCTTCGCCGAGCTGGAAATCCCCGCGCCGGGCCACCACCTGGGAATCGGCTCGGGCAGCCACGGCCAGCAGACGGGCCGGATGCTTGAGTCCATCGAAAAAGTCCTCATGGAAACCAAGCCCGACGTGACGCTGGTCTACGGCGACACCAATTCGACACTCGCGGGCGCGCTCGCCGCCGCAAAACTGCACATTCCGATCGCGCACGTGGAGGCGGGCCTGCGCTCATTCAATCGCCGCATGCCGGAGGAGATTAATCGCGTCGTCACCGACCACCTCTCGACCTGGCTGTTCGCGCCGACGGAGGCGGCCGTCAGCAACCTGCGCCGAGAAGGCCGGCCGGAAGAGACCATCCATCTGGTCGGGGATGTGATGTTCGACGCCGCGCTGCACGCTGCACAACTCGCCAGCGGGCAAATTCTGGAAAAGCTGCAACTCCCGAGCAGAGGCTATATTCTCGCCACGATCCACCGGGCCGAAAATACCGACGACCGCGCTCGCCTGTGCAACATCCTTGAAGCCTTCCAAATCTTATCCAAGAGCCTCCCCGTCGTTTTGCCGCTGCATCCGCGCACGCGCTCCGTCCTACGCACAGAGAAGACGCTGGAGAGATTGGCGGCGGACCTTCGCATTCTCGAACCGGTCGGATTCTTGGACATGGTCGCCCTGGAGCAAGCAGCCCGCCTTATCGTCACAGACTCCGGCGGGGTGCAGAAGGAAGCTTTCTTCCACCGTGTTCCTTGCGTGACCCTGCGCGAGGAGACGGAATGGGTGGAGTTGGTCGAGTTAGGCTGGAACCGCCTAATGCCGCCCGCGGACGCTCGGGCAATTGTAGCCGCCGTGAACGCCGAGCTGGAATCCAATCGAGTACGTTCAACGCCGAGCGAACTCTACGGCGGCGGCAAGGCGGGGCAACGAATTTTGGACATGCTGCAACAGAAACAAGCAAGTCGATGAGACCCTATCTCTCGCTGCTGAGTTCCTCGTTTCCGACCTTCCCAATTCCGCTAGTCCCTAACCAAGCGTAATCCTGTCGTCCGTTCAAGAATTCTTCAAAAAAATTCGAAATCCCTTGGCTTTTCCGCGTCTTTGAAGTGTAGTCGCTTTCAAGGACACGAACAAGA
>JACPZP010000095.1 GCA_016195405.1 Planctomycetota bacterium
AGAGCGAGCACTCGGCCGCAACGTTTTGCGAGGGCTTCGCCCTCGCGGGAGGGCGCGTCACCAACTTTACGTCCGGCCAGGGGCTGGTCTTGATGAAGGAGGTGCTCTACACCATCTCGGGCAAACGACTTCCCGTCGTGATGAATATCGGCGCCCGTGCGCTGACGAGTCAAGGACTTAACGTCCACGCCGGCCATGACGACGTCATGTCCGTAGCCGACTGTGGCTGGGGCATGATGTTTGCCCGCAATGCCCAGGAAGCCGGCGACTTCTGCCTCATTTGCCGCCGCAGTGCCGAAGCGACGCAGACTCCGTTCTTCAACGTGCAAGATGGGTTTCTTACCACACACACCGTGGAAACCGTCCGCCTGACCGAATCCGCGTTCATGAAGGAATACATCGGCGACCCGAAAGAAAAGCTCATCAACCTGATGGATCCGGCTAACCCGATGATGTCCGGCGTGGTGCAGAATCAAGATTCGTACATGAAGGGCAAGATCGCCCAGCGCTGGTACTACGAACGCATCGATCCGGCGCTAGAGGAAGCGTTTGAGATATTTCATCAAAAGACCGGCCGCAAGTACGGCTTCTTGGAGCCCTATCGTTGCGATGACGCCGACTACATCCTGGTTGGCATGGGCTGCTACATGGAAACGGCGAAGGTCACCGTCGATTATCTGCGCAGCAAAGGCATCGCCGCCGGCGCCCTGACCGTGTTCGTCTTCCGCCCGTTCCCGGCCCGGCTTATCGTGGAAGCCCTCAAGGACTGCAAGGCGTTCACCATTCTCGAACGGATGGACGATCCGCTTTCGACCACCGGCAACCATCTAACCCGCGAGATCAAGGCTGCCTTCTGCGACGCCGTAATCGGCCAGAACGGCATGCCGAAGATCGAGCGCATTCCACGCAACTACAGCGGCGCCGCCGGCCTGGGAAGCCGCGACGTCCGGCCCGGAGACTTGATCGCCGCCTATCACAATATGATGAAGCCGAGGGGCCAGGATTTCTTCTGTCTAGGCATCGACCATGCGCTGGCGCTCAAGCAGCCCGAAGACCCCGATTTGCGGCCGCGCGGCGGCTTTTCGATGCGCGGCCATTCCGTCGGCGGCTTTGGCTCGGTCACCACCAACAAGGTCATCGCCACCATCGCCGGCAACGTCTTCGGTAAAGACGTGCAAGCCTATCCCAAGTACGGCTCTGAAAAGAAGGGCCTGCCGACGACGTACTACCTGACCATCGCTGACTCGCACATCAACATCCACTGCGAGCTGGAACACGTCGATCTGTTGTGCATCAACGACCCGACGGCGATTCAGAATCCGCTGACGCTGGAAGGTCTGCAACCCAACGGCGCCATCTTCATGCAGTCGCCGAACGCGGAGCCTGTCGAAGTCTGGAAGCGGATTCCAGCCCGCGTTCAGGAAATCATCCGCAGCAAGAAGATTCGCGTCTTTTTCTGCGACATGGTCAAGATCGCCCGCGAGCTGGCGTCGGAAGCGGACTTGCAAATGCGCATGCAGGGCATCGTGCTTCTCGGCGCGTTCCTCAAGCTGACGCCGTACGTGAAACAAGCCGACATGTCCGACGAGGAAGTCTACCAGGGCGTGGAAAAGGCCCTGCGCAAGTATTTCGGCAAGCGCGGCGACCAGGTCGTCAAAGACAACCTCAACTGCGTCAAGCGCGGCTATCAGGAATCGAAAGAAATCCCGGCATCGTTAATCAACCAGTGACTCACGTTTAGCCGCGAGCCAGCGGCGAGCGCGGTGGACGCGCCGCGCGCTCGCCGCTGGCTCGCGGCTAAACGATTCCCGCCATCGGAGTTTGCCATATGACCGCCGCCACCAAGACCACTCCCAAGACCTCCATGAATGAGGCCAACGAGCGCGATCCATTCAATAACAACAGCTTCGGCACCTTGGTCGACGGCCAGTACAAGCTCGTCAATCTGCCGGTGCTTGACGTCAACGATTTCAACGAGCGCATCATTCGCGGCTACGAAGAGGGCTGGGGTGAGAAAGGTTTGCCGGCCGACCTGACCGTGGCGCGGTCGTTGATTCCGGCCGGCACCGCCACGCTGCGGGACTTCAGTAATATCTCACCGGAAATACCGGAATACATCCCATCCAACTGCACGGGCTGCATGGACTGCGTAACCGAGTGCCCCGACACAGCGATCCTCGGCAAGGTGCTTTCCGAAGACGAGCTGGAGGAAAAGCTTCTAACGATTCCCGAGGCCGACCGCGCGATGTTCGCGGCCCAGTGGTCGAAGACCAAAAAGTACTACGACGCCGGCAAGAAAAAGGGATTGCCCGGCGGCATGTTTCAGATCATCATCGACCCTTCGAAGTGCAAGGGCTGCGCCGAGTGCGTCACGGTTTGCGACGACGACGCTCTCAAGATGATTCTCAAGAACGACGAGATCATGACCACCGCGCGCAAGAGCCACCGCTACTTCAAGAACATCGGCCCGAGCAACAACAAGTACATCAACGACAACCTCCTTATCGACATGATGCTCAAGGAGGAAACGCACATTTACGTGGGCGGCGCGGGCTCGTGCGCCGGCTGCGGCGAAGGGACGGCGCTGCGGATGCTCTGCTCGGCCACCGGCGCCAAGTTCGGAGACCAGTGGGGATTGGTGGCGGCGACGGGTTGCAACACCGTGTACACTTCGACTTACCCGTATAACCCGTACCTGGTGCCCTGGACGAATTCGCTCTTCGAGAATGCGCCATCCGACGCGATCGGCGTGCGGATGCGCTGGGATCAGATGGGCTGGCACGACAAGCCGATCTGGTGCATCGGCGGCGACGGGGCCATGTTCGACATCGGCTTCCAAGCCCTGTCGCGTTTGCTTGCTTCGGGCAGCAACATCAAGATCTTCGTGCTCGATACGCAGGTCTATTCCAACACAGGCGGCCAAGCTTCGACCAGCAGCTATACCGGTCAAAACACGAAGATGAGTGTTCACGGCAAAACGGTCGCCGGCAAGCAGGAGCGGCGCAAGGAGATCGCCCAAATCGCGATGATGCACCCGCGCACCTACGTGGCCCAGACCACATGCGCCCACGTGAATCATTTCTACAAGGCAGTCCTGGGAGCTCTCGAATTCGACGGTCCGGCCGTCATCGTTTGCTACACGACTTGCCAGCCGGAGCACGGCGTCGCCGACAACATGGCCGGCGAGCAAGCGCGGCTAGCCGTGGACAGCCGGGCGTTCCCGTTGTTAGTGTTCGATCCGCGGAAGGGTGACACCATCAAATCGCGGCTAACGCTGCAAGGCAACCCGGCGGTGAAGGACGACTGGTTCAAGAATCCCAAGACCGGCGACGAAGTCAGCTTCATTGACTTCGCCCGCAGCGAAGGACGGTTTTCCAAGCACTTCGACAAGGACGGCAACCCGTCAGAGACGCTGCTGATGGCGAAACGGGACCGCCTGGAGAACTGGCACTTGTTGCAGGAATTGGCCGGCGTACGCTAGCGGCAATGAACGCTCCAGTTGCCAACCACGAATACACGCCGGGCGGGCTCGACGCCGCTCTTGAGTTCCTCAAGCGCACCCGGTCGGAGTTGCGATCGCTGCGCAAAGTGCGGCTCTGGCGCGACAAGCTCCATGTCATCGACATTAACAAGGATTTCTTCGAGATTCGCGGCATCGGCTATCAGGACGCCGACGTCGTTCCGCTCTTGCGTGCCGTCAACGCCGCCTTCAATCCGGAATCGATCCATGAGCCGATCGACGCGGAATTTAAGGAGTTCGACACCGGCCGGCGTTACCCATGGGCGTATGATCGAGTAATGTGAAGCAGGCGATTGCATCTTGACATAAGCCCTTACGCCATTTGAGCTAACTTCATCTTGCCGCAATCATGCCGGTCCATGCCCGTAAATATGCTGGATCGGCGTCTTGTGGCCCCACGCAATCTGCTCCCGGCTTAACCCAAAGACGGTGGCAATGCGGTCGCGCTCGTCGGGGCTCGGAGTCCAGCGGCCCAGCATGATCGCGAGCGCGCGTTGCTCGTCCATGCCCGCCTTCTCTGCGAGTTGGCGGTGGTCCATGTCTTGTTCCCTCGCCAACTCGTCGACGCTGCGTTGCACGTCCATGAATTCTCCGACAGAAGGTCCGCCGAGCCGAGGCGGACTAGTTGCTTACCGTCGCTTCAAGGTCCGGCTCGGCTCGCCGGACCTACCTTCGGACTTAAATGCGCCGGGCGAAATGTCCTAGGCGCGGATGCTCCAAGTTCTCAAAATCCTGATACTTCATTTCGATCGCTTCTTCGTGGTTTTGGCCTTCGAAGACGATGCGCTCATCTTTCGACAGCGTTTCATCGACGATCGTCGGCACTTGGTACATGCTGCCGAACGGCGGGATCGCGCCGCGTTCGCAGTCCGGGAAGAGTTTATCCATTTCTTCTTCCTTGGCCATTTCCAAGTGGGATTCGCCCAACTCACGGCTCATCTTCAAGAGATCGACCTGGTGCGTGGCCGGAAGCACGGCCAAGACGTAGCCATGGTCGGAGCGCAGGAGGACGGTCTTGGCCATGTCCTTGCCCGGCACATGCAGGAGTTGGGCAACGCGGTTGGCGGTGTACGCCATGCGGTGCGGAAGCCGCTCGAAGGACACGTGCTGCTCATTGAGGTACTCGTCAAGCTTCATCTTCGTACCCTCCTTTTGGAAATCGAGACCGTGGTGATATGACTTGGAGATTTCTCCCCTTGCTTAGCGACTTGCTAAAGGGACATGCCGGACAGGAAAGTGCATTGTAGGATATCGGCTATCCAACGATTCCGGCGAAACTGCTGTCCTTCCAGCAGGATACGCCGTCCGCGACGCCAACGCAAAGCTTCGTCAAAAGGGATGAAGGAAGTAGGAGTGGGTCCGGTGAGATTCTCGCTTGCGGTTTTGGCGCACGTCGGCTTCTGGGCCCTCGTCATCCGGGCCGGCGAGCAGCCTGCGCCTGATAAATTCCCACCTGAACTGGTCAAGTTCGTCGCCTTTCAAAAGGAACCGGTTTTCGCCGCCGGACCGAAAGGCGCTTGGGATGCCAAGATTCGCGAGCGCGGCTGGATCATGCGCGAGGACGGCCAATACAAGTTGTGGTACACCGGCTATGACGGCTCGAATGACGGCCTGCGCATGCTTGGCTACGCAACCAGCGACGACGGCATCGCGTGGAAGCGGCATCCGAAAAACCCATTGCTCAAAGACGAATGGGTCGAAGACATGCTGGTTTTCAAGCACGATGGCAAGTACTACATGGTAGCCGAGGGGCGCGAGGATCGGGCCCACATGCTGGTTTCGGACAACGTCATCGATTGGAAAGAGCTTGGCCGCCTTGACGTAAGGCTCAAGAACGGCAAACCGATCCCGGACGGTCCCTATGGAACGCCGACCGTCTGGCAGGAAGGCAAGATCTGGTATCTTTTTTACGAGCGCAATGATCTCGGTATTTGGCTGGCGACTTCTACCAATCTCAAGACTTGGACCAACGTGCAGGACGAGCCGGTCATGAAGCCCGGACCGGCCGAGCACGACAAAGATCTGATCGCCCTCAACCAGATCATCAAGCACAAGAGCCGCTATTACGCGTATTACCACGGTTCGGCGACAACCGGACTAAAGGCCAAGCTCTGGTCAACTTGCGTGGCGACCTCGACGGATTTGATCCACTGGGAGAAGTACCCGGGCAATCCGCTGTTGCCAGTCGAAGAAAATAAATCAAGCGGCATCATGGTTCACGACGGCGAAAAATATCGGCTCTACACCATGCACCCGGCGGTGTATTTGCACGTTCCCAAATAGGTCAATTGGTGAACGTCCTTGAATTCAGTCTCGTTCTCTGGCTCGGTTCGTTCGCTGCCGGGGGTCTCGGCGCGCTCACGGGCCTAGGCGGCGGCGTGGTCATCGTGCCGCTCCTGGTGACGTTGGGCGTTGACATTCGCTACGCAATTGGCGCCGCTTTGGTCTCGGTGATTGCGACCTCATCGGGAGCCGCGGCCGCCTATTTGAAGGAAGGCTACACCAATCTGCGCGTCGGCATGGTCCTGGAAATCGCCACGACCATTGGGGCCTTGACGGGCGCGTACCTCGGCTCTCGAGTTTTTCCCACGTCGGCGATCGCGGTCATCTTTGGGCTCGTGTTATTCGCATCCGCTTACTTGCAAATGCGTCCGCAGCCGCATTCACCGCCGACGGCTCGCGCCGAACGACTAGCCGACTGGCATCTAGCCGATTGGCTGCGCTTGGACAGCACCTATCCCACTCCGGAAGGACCGAAGAGCTACGGCGTGCAGCGCGTACCGTTAGGTTTCGGCATCATGTACCTGGCCGGCATTCTCTCGGGGCTATTTGGCATCGGCTCCGGCGCGGTCAAGGTGTTGGCGCTCGATCAGGCGATGCGGCTGCCGTTCAAGGTTTCGACCACGACTAGCAATTTCATGATTGGCGTGACCGCGGCCGCCAGCGCGGGGCTCTACCTGCGGCGCGGCTACATCGATCCGGGCATCGCCATGCCCGTCACGCTCGGCGTGCTGCCGGGTGCGCTCTTGGGATCGATGATGCTGGGGCGCGCTAGGGTGCGCGTGCTGCGCGCGCTGTTTGCTATCGTCATCGTCGCGCTGGCAGCGCAAATGATCTACAACGCGGTTACAGGTAGGGTGTGAATGGAACAACCACGGCATGGCTGGACCGATCACGAAGTGGAGCAATTCGTCGGCAATCTCCTGCGCGCCGGCGTCCTTATCTCCGCGACCGTCGTCTTGCTGGGGGCTTTGCTTTTCCTATTTCAATCGGGGAATGCTCTTCCGAACTACGACAAGTCCCGAGGCGAGCCGGAAACACTGCGCAGCCTGAGCGACATTTTGCAAGATGCACTGAGTCTGGACGGTGAGGGCGTGATTCAGCTCGGACTGCTCTTGCTCGTGGCGACGCCGGTTTCTCGCGTGGCGTTTTCGGTCCTCGCCTTTGCGCTGCAGCGCGATCGGCTTTATGTGGTTATCACGCTGGTCGTGTTGGCCATCTTGGTAGAAAGCCTGATCGGATTGCATTGAGCCCGAAGCGCAAGCGAGGGCGCGCGAAGCCGTCGAGCGCTGTCGACGACGCAGCAGATTGCGTGGCGTTGGGAATTAGATTTAGGCTGCGTCAGTGAAGCTCGCTCGGCGGTTTCGCGCTTACTCCTCCGCGAGCCGGTATTTCTGAATCAGCCGATACAAGGCGCGGCGGCTGATGCCGAGCGTCTTGGCGGCGTGGACCTTATTGCCCTTTTCTTGCCGCATGATTTCCAGGACATGGCGGCGCTCGACTTCCCGCAAGGTGCGCGGGTCTCCGCTGCTGGAGGCAATCGGCTCTGGGACGCTCTCCACCAGGTTTTCCGGCAAATCGTCGAGCGTAATCGTGCTGTTCTCGGCCAGGATCTGGGCGCGTTCCAAGACATTGGCCAGCTCACGCACATTTCCGGGCCAATCGTAGCGACACAGGGCCTCAAGGGCTTCGGGCTGAATGGTGAACGGCTTGGGGCCGAGGATGCGCGTGCTCAGGAAATGTTGCACCAACTCCGGAATGTCCTGAGGGCGATCCTTCAAGTTCGGCAGGCGGATAGCGACCACGTTGAGCCGATAGTACAAATCTTCGCGGAAGCGGCCCGCTTTCTGCTCTTCTTCGAGATTCTTGTTTGTGGCAGCGACGATGCGGACGTCGGCATGAATTTCTTGAGTGCTGCCGACGCGCCGGTACATGCCGTTTTCCAAGACGCGCAAGAGTTTCGCTTGCAGGCCCGGCGCCATCTCGGCGATCTCATCGATGAAAAGCGTGCCTCCCTCGGCCACCTCGATCAGTCCGGGTTTGGCCGCGGTGGCGCCGGTGAATGAGCCTTTCTCGTGGCCGAACAGTTCGCTTTCCAGCAGTGTTTCTTGAAGGGCGGCGCAGTTGATGGTGACCAACGGACGATCGCGGCGCGGGCTGTTGTTGTGCAGGGCGCGGGCGACCAGTTCCTTGCCGGTGCCGCTCGGACCGCGGATCAAGACCGTGGCGTCGGTCGGAGCGACCTTTTCGATGAGTTGCACGATGCGCTGCATCGCGGGGCTCGAGCCGATGAGCCGGTAGCGCGGCGATTCAAAATGAAGCTGTTCGACCCACTGGCGTTCGCGGCGCGCCAGGCGGACTTTTTCGAACGCCTTCTGAATGAGGATTTCCAGCTCGGGAAGCGGAAAGGGTTTGGTGAGATAGTCATAAGCGCCGCCCTTGAGGGCCTGGATGGCAGTTTCCATGCTGCCGTGAGCGGTGAACATCAGCGCTTCGAGTTCCGGTTGGCGTTCCTTGAGCTTAGCGAGAAGATCGAGGCCGTTGCCGTCGGGAAGATGAAGGTCCAGAAGTGCCACGTCGAAGTTTTTCTGGTCCGCGAGGGCGACGGCCTCGGCGACGGTGGCCGCGGCCGTCACGGTCATGCCTTGCTTCTGAAAGCGGCGTGCGAGCGTTTGCCGAAGCTGCTCGTCATCATCCACGAGAAAGAGGTGCAGACGGGGTCGTTCCGCGCTCGCCATGGAGTGGTCCCAGGGCTCGTTGCCCATGGAGTAATAGGGGTGAATGCCGTCTACTTTGCTATGGTAGTCGTGTTCGAGCAGCATGGCGATTCGTCTTTCTTGTCCTGACGCGTGGAGCTGCGGGGCCCGCGACGTCAACGGGCGGCTTGCAAGCAAATAAACATGTACATGAGCAGGCCGGTGCCAAAGATGGCGACCATCAAGGACACGATGATCTTGGCCGCCCGGTAATCTTGGCCGTGAAGCGACTTCCATTCGGTGTTGCCGAAGACGCCTTCTACCTCAGCTAACGTGTGCGGATGATCGGTTGCGTGCGCGGGCACATTTTTCGATGAAGTTAACGATGACATGGTCTACTCCTTCACTTGAAAGGCGACGAATTCGGCGCCGTGAGACGGTAAGCGCGCCTCGCGAACTTCGCGGACATATTGATGGCAACGGACGCAGCTCATGGTCAGCTCGAAATAGGCCAGGGTGACGCCGTCAATGCTTTTCTCCTTGGACTTGGAGATGATGTTCTCGGCCGCTCGGCGAAACTCGTTGGTGTACAGTTCGAACTTGGGTGTTTTGAAAACGAACCATTCTGCTTTGCGGCTGATCTGAATCAGTTCTTCGGCGCTGTTGGAAATCCGATTATAGTCCGCGAGCGCGATGCCTTCGAGCAGCTTCTTGGAATTGTTGAGCTTCTCATTCATCAGCTTCGCCAATCCACTCCCTTGTTGGGCGTGTGTGTTCCACGGCGAGCAGAGAACGAGGCCAGCCACAAAAGCGGTGACAAGTCCGATTTTTTTCATGATCGCCTTTCGAAATCTGGGAAGAAAAAGGATCAGAAATTAGCGAAACCGCTGATTCGAATCCGCACACACGCACGCCCGAACCGCACACGGAAGTCGGCGAAGTCGCGCATGAATCGCTGAAAAACCGGAATTTTCGGCACTTTCAACGCCGCGCGGGCCGTCCACAGCCACCGGCACTTTAGTTGCATGAGAAGGCGGACCCACACGAAACTTCTGGAGAATCTGCCATGGAGCCCGCCGCCGTTACGGTCGAGACTGCTCAAGCCGCCAACCCCGAAAATGCCCAAGCGCAAGTTGCCGAACCGGGGAGCAAATTCGGCGTCGCGCTTTTGACAATCACATTCGTCTTCATCGCACTCATGATTCTCGGCGACATGTTTGGATTCCTGTTTCGCTGACAAGTGTTCGGCGAGCCGGGAGCAGTCGGCGAGCCGGGAGCAGTCGGCGAGCCGGGAGCGTCAGCGACCGGAGCGTTTCGCGGTGGGTCCTTCGGCCGCTGACGCTCCCGGCTCGCCACGATCAGCTCGCTACGATCAGAGTCTTAAGTGCCGCATTACGTCGAGGGCGCTGATCACGCCGACGAGCACGCCGCTGTGGTCAACGACGAAGAGGCGGTGCACCTTGAGGGCGAGCATTTCCGAGACGACGTTGGCCGCTGGCGTATCGGGATCGACGGAGAATACGGCGGGGGTCATTAAGTCGCGCACGCGGGTCCGGTCGACGTTCTCGACGTGAAAACCTTTGCCGAGTGGTTCGCCGTCGGCCGTGTGGACGGTGTTTCTGCCGTAGTAATCCGGCAAGGCGTATTCCACCTTCTCACGGTCGTGGACGATGATGTCGAAGCGGCTGATGACGCCCACGGGCCGGCCCTTTTCATCGATGACCGGCGCGGCGCTGAAGCCCTTTTCGGCGAAGAGCGCCAGAGCCTCGCGAATCGAGGCGTTCTCGCGCAGGGAGATTGGGTTTTCCACCATCATGTCGGCGGCCTTGTCGGCCACCAGGCTCATACGCGGAATGGTGGTTTCGGTTAACATGCTGTGTCTCATGGCTATGTCCTTTCTCGCATTTCGTAGGACGGATTTGCAATCCGTCAATTGGAGGAGACGGTTTGCAAAACCGTCCTACTTTCAGGCGGCGTTGGCGACTGCCGCCAGGATATCAGTGCTCGAAACGACGCCCACCGGACGGTTCCGCTCATCCACCACGATGATGCGGTGGATATGGGCGTCAATCATCATTCGGGCCAATTCAACGATGCGGACGGACGAATTCGTCGTTACAGGATCGCGGGTCATGAAGTCTTCAATCTTGCATTCGGGCAACTTCTCCTCGTCGACAATCTGCCAGGGCGAACAGATGCAGGCCTGTGGGTTGGGGCCCGAAGGCGTACCGCGTTCCGCCCAGCTCAGAAAATCAGTCGCCGAGATGACGCCGATGCACTTGCCTTCGGCATCGACGACGGGCGCGCCGGAAACCTGCGCTCGAGAGAGAAGCCGGGCAGCCGCTCGAAGCGACATCTCGCGTGGAATCAGGACCAAGCCCCGCGACATCAGATCGACCGCCTTCAAGTAGAGCAAGGGTTTCTGTGTTGCGACCATGGCGCACCTCCGGGTGCGAGAGGGGTGTTGGGATGTCTTGTGCTCGCGTTGGTAGTAAACGCAAACATCGTGCCCAGTGCAGGAATTTCGCAAAGACGCGTCACGCCGAAGATGAAACCATGGAAATGCTGTCAAAGTGCCAGCCGCCGACATGGCACCAGGCCGCCGCAGCTTCGGTTCGGGTCCGTTTTCGCACATATTGTGAGCGAAATGGGCTTGATTTGCGTGGTTCGGCTGGCCTCGACGACGCGGGTTTGGTATAGAATCCTGCCGAACCCGGCGCGAACATCGCCGTAAGTAACGACAGATCAAGTAAATGCGCAAGAAGTGGAGGGGCAGATGAAACAAGGATATTCGTGGGCCTTGCTGAGCGTGTTCACAAGCGGCTTGTTCGGAGCCGGATCGGTTCAGGCCCAAAGCGCCCCGTGGCAATTTCGCTGGCAGAAGGGACAGACTTACACGTACAAAACCGAGCACGTCACCAAAGTGGCCGAAGCGGTCGAGGGGAACAAAACCGAATCGATCTCGCGCATCAACCTCATCAAGCGCTGGCAAGTCGTCGATCTCGATGCCAAGGGAGTCGCTACGCTCCAGCTTTCGTTGACCTCAATGCGCAACGAACAGACGCGGCCTAACGGCGAGGTGCTGCTTTTCGACTCAGAAAATCCCGGCAAGTCGACGCCGGAACTGAAGGAGCAGATGGCGAAGTTCGTCGGCCAAACGCTGGCGACGATTCGAATCGATGGCGCGGGTCGAATTCACGAGGTCAAGCAGGGTTCCGCGAGCCGCTATGAGGCGGAACCGCCGTTCGTGGTGCTGCTGCCGTCGACGGCGCCGCGCGAAGGTCAGGCGTGGACGCGCGCCTACAACGTCACGCTGGAGCCGCCATTCGGCACCGGCGACAAGTTTGAGGCGGCGCAGAAATACTCGTGTAGGAAAATTGAAGGCGGCAAAGCGACGCTCGGGCTGACAACCGAGATCAAAGGCCTGCCTGAAAGCCCGCGCGAGCAGTTGCCTCTCTTGCAATGGATGACCGAAGGCGGATTGGTTTTCGATTTCAATGCAGGCCGGCTCGAAGCCGTTCGCCTGCAGGTCGATCGCACCGTCGAGAACCACCAGGGAATGGGCAGTAGCTACCGCTTCCAAAGCACCTTCACCGAGCAGTTGATCGACGTGAAATGACTCCGTCGTTTAGCCGCGAGCCAGCGGCGAGCGCGGGACACGGCCGCGCTCGCCGCTGGCTCGCGGCTAAACAAATTCAGGGATTCAGCATTTCTTTGACTGCGTCGCGTTCCTCTTCCAGCTCCTTTAAGGTCGCCTGAATCTTCTGTTGGCCGAAGATGTCGTGCTTGAGGCCTTCGACAATGGTGAAGTTGCCTTTGCCGTCGCCTCGGCAGGGGTAGCCGAAGGCCAAGCCGATGGGGACGCCGTATTCACCTTTTGACACGGTGGCGACGCTGACCCAGTCGCCGGGCGGCGTCGGGTGCAGCCAGCCCTTGACGTGATCGAGCGCGCCGTTGGCGGCGGACAAGGCAGAGCTGCTGCCTCGCGCCTTGATGACCGCGGCGCCGCGATTTTGGATTTGGGAAACGAAGGTGCTCTCGAGCCAATTCCGGTCGGTGATGACCTCGGTCGCGGGCCTGCCGTTGATTTTGGCGTTGGTGAAATCGGGATACTGGGTGTTGGAGTGGTTGCCCCAAATGGTGACCTGCGTGATCGCCTCGTTGCCGACGCCCGCTTTTTTCGCCAAAGCGCTGCGCGCGCGGTTATGATCGAGCCGGGTCATCGCTGTCCAGCGTTCGACCGGAATGTCGCGGCCATTGTTATAGGCGACGAGACAGTTCGTGTTGCACGGATTGCCGACCACCAGAATGCGCACGTCCTTGGCGGCGTTAGCCGCCAACGCTTTTCCCTGGCCGACGAAGATCTTGCCGTTGATTCCAAGAAGGTCTTTGCGCTCCATGCCTTGCTTGCGAGGGAAGGAGCCGACCAGGAGAGCGTAGTTCACGTCTTTGAAAGCCCGGTTCGGATCGTCGGTGCAAACGACGTCCTGAAGCGTTGTAAAGCCGCAATCGTCCAATTCCATAGCCACGCCTTCGAGGTTCGGCAAGGCTTGGGGAATTTCCAAGAGCTGCAGAATCACCTTGGTCCTCGGGCCGAAGATTTCACCAGAGGCCAGACGGCCCAGCATCGCATAGGCGACCTGGCCGGCCGCCCCCGTCACCGCTACACGCACAACGTCGGTTGCCATGGATGTCTCTCGTCGTTCGAGGTGCTTGTTCCGACCGTCATCGTCCCGTAACTTAATGGTTATTGAAGACTCATAGCGCTGGCAGGGGAGAGGAGTATTCATGGTCAAGATCGGCATTAATGGCTTCGGCCGGATCGGTCGGCTGATGTTTCGGGCCTTGGTCGAGCAGGGGCTTTTGGGAAAAACGCTCGATGTCGTCGCCGTCAACGACTTGGTGCCGGCGGACAATTTGGCTTATCTTCTCAAGTACGATTCGGTCCAGGGCCGCTTCAACGGCAGCGTTCACAGCGAAAAATCATCTGCGAGCGTCGCCGACGACGACACGTTGCTCGTAAACGGTCATAAGATCAAATGCCTGGCTGTCAAGGAAGGTCCGGCCGCGTTGCCGTGGAAGCAGCTCGGCGTGGAATATGTCGTCGAATCCACGGGCCTATTCACCGAAGCGGAGAAGGCAAAGGGTCACATCACCGCGGGCGCCAAGAAGGTGATTATCTCCGCGCCGGCCAAGGGCGAAGATATCACGGTGGTCATGGGCGTCAACCACGAGAAGTACGACTCGGCGCGACATCACATCATTTCCAACGCCAGTTGCACCACCAACTGCCTCGCGCCGGTCGTCCACGTGCTCTTGAAAGAAGGCTTCGGCATCGACGAAGGCTTGATGACCACGGTGCACAGCTACACCGCGACGCAGAAGACGGTCGACGGACCGTCGAAAAAGGATTGGAAGGGAGGCCGATCGGCGGCGATCAACATCATCCCTTCTGGCACGGGAGCGGCCCGGGCGGTTGGTCTTGCGATCCCCGAGGTCAAGGGAAAGCTGACCGGCATGGCGTTTCGCGTGCCGACGGCGACCGTGTCGGTCGTCGACCTTACGGTCAAGACCGTGAAAGAGACAAGCTACAAAGAAATCTGCGCCGCCATGAAAAAGGCGAGCGAATCCTATCTCAAGGGCATCTTGGCGTACACAAGCGACGAAGTGGTCTCCAGCGATTTCATCCACGATACCCATTCGAGCATTTTCGACGCCGGTTCGGGCATCGAGCTCAATAGCCGCTTCTTCAAGCTGATTAGCTGGTACGACAATGAGTGGGGCTATTCGAATCGGTGCGTCGACCTCATCAAGTACATGTTCGGCAAAGGCTAGAACCGTAGCCGCAGCCTTCAGGCTGCGAAGCTACCGCAGGTTGAAACCTGCGGCTACAGTACATGTTCGGCAAAGGCTAATTCATGTCGAAGCTGTCCATCGATCAGCTTGACCTCAAAGGCGCGCGGGTGCTGATGCGCGTCGACTTCAATGTGCCGCTGGACAAGAAAACGGGCGATATTACGGACACGCAGCGTATCGAAGCCGCACTACCCACGATCCGCAACGCCCTCGATCGGGGTGCGTCGGTGGTGCTGATGAGCCACTTGGGCCGTCCCGACGGCAAGCGCATCGACAAATACAGCCTTAAGCCTGTGGCGGTCAAGCTCTCGGACTTGCTCGGCCGTCCGGTGAAGTTTCTCGACGATTGCGTCGGCGTTCCCGTGCGCGAGGCGTGCGCCGCCCTTAAGCCGGGGGAGGTCGCACTGCTGGAGAACCTGCGTTTTCATATCGAAGAAGAGGGCAAAATCAAAAACGACAAGACCGGCCAAACCGTGAAGGCGGATCCCGCGCGGGTTGAGGCGTTTCGCGCTTCACTGAGCCAACTCGGCGACGTCTTTGTCAACGATGCATTCGGAACGGCTCACCGGCCGCATAGCTCCATGGTGGGCATCATGCTGCCGAAGCGCGCCGCCGGTTTCCTCATGAAGAAGGAACTCGACGCCTTCGACCGAGTGCTCCACAATCCGAAGCGGCCTTTTTTGGCCATCCTCGGCGGAGCCAAAGTCGCTGACAAGATTCCACTCATCAAAAACCTGCTCGACAAGGCCGACGACATCATCATCGGCGGCGGCATGGCGTACACGTTTCTCAAAGTGCTCCAAGGCATGGAAATCGGCAACTCGATCTTCGATGAAGCCGGCGCGAAGACGATCGATGAAATCCGGAACAAAGCACAATCGAAGGGAGTGAACATTCACCTTCCCGTTGATTTTGTGATCGGCGACAAGTTTGATTCCGGCGCAAACCATCGTGTCGTGAGCGTTCGTCCAGGGATACCGTCCGGTTGGCTGGGCCTGGATTGCGGGCCGGAATCGAACAAGCTTTTTACCGGCGTCATTGACTGCGCGAAGACGATCGTCTGGAACGGCCCCATGGGTGTTTTCGAGATCGAGCCGTTCGCGGCGGGGACGAAGGCCGTCATGGATGCGGTGGTGACAGCCACGCAAAGGGGAGCGGTAACGGTCATCGGCGGCGGCGACACGGCCACGGCGGCGGCCAAGTGGGGCGTCGAGGACATGGTCACGCACTGCTCCACCGGCGGCGGCGCCTCGCTAGAGCTTCTCGAAGGCAAGCAATTGCCGGGCATCGCGGCCCTTTCTGACGTATGAACGGAGAACTCCGGTCGCTTACGCTCCCGGCTCGCCGTGTAAGGCCTCGCCACATAAGGCCGCGAGCGGCAAATTCAAGCTTGACCGTGGCGTCGCTGTCGGGTGATATTAAAGGATACTTCTCGACTTCGGATCAATCGTAATGACCAGCGCGGGCCGAATCAAGCGTGGCGTGCCGGAGGGGCTGTGGATTCGCTGTCCGCAGTGCAAGGGCACGATCTTTCGCAAAGAGATGGAGGCGCGCCTGAGCGTCTGCCCCGATTGCCGCCATCATTTCTACCTACCGGCGCGGGAACGCATCAAGCAACTCCTCGACGAAGGCAGCTTTGAGGAATGGTTCACTCAGCTTCGTCCCAAGGACCCGCTCGGCTTCACCGACCGTGTCCTTTACAGCCAGCGCCTCGAGGCGGAGCAAGCCAAGACAGGCATGCCCGACGCCGCCGTCGTGGGGCGCGGTTACATCCGCGGTCGCCCCGTAGTGTTCGCGGTGACCGATTTCGCATTCATGGCCGGCAGCATGGGCTCGGTGGTGGGCGAGAAGCTGACGCGCGGCGCGGAGGAGGCGACCAGGCTCAAGCTTCCGCTGATCATCGTCAGCGGTTCCGGCGGCGGGGCGCGCATGCAGGAGGGCATTCTCTCTTTGATGCAGATGGCCAAGATATCGGCCGCGCTTGCGCGCTACGACCAAGCGGGGGGCCTGTACCTGTCGATCCTCACCAACCCGACGATGGGAGGAGTGGCCGCCAGCTTCGCCTTGCAAGGCGACCTCACGCTCGCGGAACCGGGCGCCTTAGTTGGCTTCGCGGGCAAACGGACCATTTGGAACACCGTGAGACTGGAGCTCCCGGACGGTTTTCAGACGAGCGAGTTCCTGCTCAAGCACGGTTTCGTCGATCGCATCGTCCCGCGCAAGGATCTCCGCACCGAAGTGGCCCGGATCATCGATTACTGCGAACATTGATTCTTGCGAACATTAGTCGCCCGCCCGTTGCCCTGGGCAGGCCATGGAACCATCGCCGTGAGTTTTCTCGATTCCCTCAAAGGCCTGTTCAAGAGACAGCCGAAAAGCAAGATCCCGCTCACCGACATCAACAAGCGTTTCGAGTTGATCGCTCGGACCGGGCAGGGGAGCATGTCCAAAGTTTGGCGGGCGCGTGACCGCATGACCGGCAAGACCGTGTGCGTCAAGGTCCTCGACCGCGTGAAGCTCGCCAAGTTCGAGTCGCGCTTCGTCGGCATGAACCGCCCTTCCGAAGGCGAAATCTGCATGGCTTTGCGGCACAAAAACGTCGTCACCACCTATGAGCACGGCATGTCGACGCAGCGGGAGCCTTTTATCGTCTATGAGATGATCGAGGGGATGGGGCTCAACTTCATGATCGAGACGACCAGCAAGGAGCTCCAGAAGAACCGCGTGAACATCCTCATTCAGATCGCCGAAGGTCTTGAGTACATTCACAAGCAGGGCTTTCTGCACCGGGACCTCTGCCCGCGCAACGTCATGATGACCAACGGCGGCGTGCTCAAGATCATTGACTTTGGACTTGCCATTCCCTTTACGAAACCGTTCTGCCGACCCGGAAATCGCACCGGCACCATCAACTATTTAGCGCCGGAGCTGATCAAACGCCAAACCACTGACCAGCGCGTCGACCTCTTCGCTTTGGGGGTGACCGCCTACGAGATTTTCTGCGGCATCTTGCCTTGGGAAAAGGCCGAATCGCTCCAAATCTTGCTCAGCCACATGAACAGCACGGCCCGCGATCCGCTCGACTACAAGCCCGACCTGGATCCAAAGATCGTCGCATTTCTGAGGAAGGCCGTGCAGCGCGACCGCGACCTGCGCTATCAGGACGCCAAGGAATTTCGTGACGCGCTCAAGTCGCTTCCCAAGGGTTTCTGAGAACATTAGTCGATCGCCGGCGCGGTGCTTCGCCGGGAAACGCTGCCGCGGCCTCCGTGCTTGGTCCGAGAACCGGGATTCCAAGCGAGGCAGGCCGCGGTCAGCTTTAGGGCGACGGACTATTCAAGCGCCGACAAACCGGCCTCACTTCCGGCAGCAACCTGCCTTCGGTGTTTGCGGCACAGCTTTCGGCGTTTGCTGCGCGGTCTGACAGCATGTGTTGGCGGAACAGCAATCGCCGCCGGTGCAGCAATCACTACCTGGGCAACAGGCGCCGGTGGGGCAGCAATCCTTGCAGTCATCGCAGCAGCCGGCCAAAAGGCACAGCATGCACGCTTCCTCGTTGCAGCACTCTTTGCATTGCGGGCAACAGCCGCCCACCGAACCGCGCGCGTTTACGCCGGTTTCATCCGGCGATGACGACGCGCAGCATGCCGGGCCCGAAGCACACGCGCCTTCGGGAGACGTGGCATGGGACATCATCTTCGAGGTTCCCGCCACGGCCAAGCTCAGCAGGGCAAATGCGCCGAGCACCAATTTGATACCCATCTTTATGACTCCTAGTTAAATGTGTCTGTGCGGACAAACAGCGCTGTCCGCGTGCGCGGCATCTACGGGGAGGCGTGTTCGCCTCGACCAACGGGTGGAATGCCGTCTAACCAGTTAACACAGCCAGACACAAAGGAGGACGTGAAGCGGTCGATAGGATGCAGGCGCCGTGTAGCCTGAATGCGATGAGGCGGAAGCCCGCGCGGCTGTGGAGTCCCCAACAAAAAGGCATGCAAGAACGGGCGGCTTAACGCGGTTCTTCTCGGCGATTCGGACCAGCCCTAATCCTTCGCAGCAATAGCGACAGTCGCAGCACGATGGCGCGAGTTGGGGCGCGGCTGGCAAGGCTGCGGCGCTGTTGGTTTTGAGTTGGCAGGTGCGCTCGCAGCGCGGCGGTGCTTTGGGTCTCTTGGCGTTGCACTTATTCGTCGCGCCGCAGCTGCCGCAGGGGCTGCAAGAAACACATGCCTTCGTGCCATCCGATTTCTGCGCGGCCCTGGCATTCTGCGCGACGACGATGGAGCACCAGGCGCAAGGCAGCACCGAGAGAATTGAGAAAGTGGCGGTCAATAGCCAGAGCACGAATCGCCTCATGACGGTGAATTCTAAGCGTTGCCGCCCCGGTGGGCAAGGTGTGAGTTCCCTTTCCTCAAACGGACTGCCGCTAAAGTCACTGCGAAAAATTCTCGCAAACGCGCGTTACAGGATGGATATGCACCGCTCCAAGAGGTAAACTTAAAAAGCCGCGGCGCCTAAGGTGGCCAAACGGCAGGCAGCCGTGTGGCACGATGCGCAAAATACCCTTTTTCGGAGGAGTTTGACGTATGAAGGTTTGTTTATCGCTTTTGCTGGTCATTTTGTCCCTGGGCATCTGGATAAACGGCTCCGTGGATGCTCAAGATAAGGGCAAAGAAAAGGGCAAAGAGGTCCTCCTGAAAGGCAAAATCACTTGCGCCAAGTGCGAATTGGAGCTGACCAAGCGGTGTGCGTCGGTCATCGTGGTCAAGGAATCCGGCAAGGACGTGGTCTACTTCTTTGACGACAAGACCAATAAACAGTACCACTCGGAAATCTGCTCCGACTCAAAGCCCGGAGAAGTCACCGGCGTGACTTCCGAGAAAGACGGCAAGAAGTTCGTGACGGTGAGCAAGCTGAAGTTCAATTGATCGGCGACGAGCATGTCAGGGCCCGATGGTTCAGGTTTCCGATCCTGACAGAGGGTCCTGACCTATTTTTTTCGTATACGGGTTCGCGGGTGGGGACATGTCTCGCCTTTTTTCGCTGCTAGAAATCCGTCCACGATGTGCAAGCCTCTTGCTTGCCTTGGCGCTCCTTCCGGGCACGGCTCATGCCCAGAATCGCTATGCTCTTCTGCACATCGACAACCAGACGAAAGACCTCAACGTTTACTATCAGGTGCGTTGGGGCGAAAATGCCGAATGGGGCAAGGAAGTGAATCTTGAGGCCGGCAAACGCTGGAACCACTGGTACGCGTATGAAAAGCCGGATCAGAATCGCTCGCCGGTGCCGCAAATCACTTTCAACAGCGGCATCGGCAAAGCGCGCAGCGTGATTATCTACAATCTCGAAGCTTTCGCGCGGCCCACGAACCAAGACGGCGGCGGCAAGCTTTACGCTTTTATCAAAAAGACCGACGCCAACGGTCAGCAATACGTCGAACTCATCGTCGTGGGGGGTGACGCTCCCATCGCCAAGCAGCCCCCCAAGGGGTCCGATCCCGCCGCGAAAATCGCCACGGGCCTTTACAAGGAGGGACTCAAAAGCCTCGCTGACAAGGATTACGCTAAAGCCGTGGAGTGGTTCACGCAGGCGCTCAAGGCCGCTCCCAATTTCCCGGAGGCGGCCGTGGCGCACAACAACCTGGGAGTGATCCAACTTCAGCAAGGCAAGTTTGAAACAGCGATCAACGAATTCACGCAAGCCATCGCTCTCGATGTCCGCAATTCCAACTTCTTCAGCAATCGTGGCGCGGCCTACTACAAGCGCGGCCAGTTCGGCCTGGCCCTCCGAAACCTGGATTACGCGGTCCGCGTGAACCCGAACCTCGCCGCCGCCTATCGCTGGCGGGCTCAGGCTCATGCCAAGCAGGGGCAAGTCGATCTGGCTCGCGAAGATTACTACAAAGCCGTCAACCTCGACGCCGCCCAAGAAGAACTATTCGAGTTCACTTCCTTTCTGGTCAATAGGCAGGAAGCGCTCAGTGCGCTCGAGGCATTTCAATTGGGCAGCACGTTGACCCCCAAAGCGCTTGCGGAACTGAACAACTTTCCGGGCGGTGAGCCGATCGGCCTGGGCGACGGCGAAATGTCCGCCAACATCAAGGAGTTGATCGCTCAGGAAAAAACCCACTTGCGCTTGCTGGAGCATGAGATGGTGGCGGCGGCCAACATCCTCTTCCGGGCCGCCAAAATGTCTCCCAAGGAACTAGCCGCCAAGGGTCTCAAGCTCGGTTGGATGTTCGGACCGGTTACCGCGCCCAACAATCGCAACGAGTCCAAGGACGGCTTGGCCGGACTGCGCGTCATCGGCCGCTTGGAATTCCCCGACGGCAAACTGATCAACAGCATCGCCGCCCTCAAATTCTACCCGGCCAAAGAGGACTCGGAAGAGGAAGGCAAAATCGGCCTGCTTTCCGACGTGGACAACTTCCGGCTCGAAGTGCGCCTCTTCGACCAGGGCGCCATCAAGAGCGACTTCGCGTTTCAGTCGTTTCGCGTGGTCGCTCAGGGCACCCGAATGAGAATGCAGCCGGGCTTCTATCTCGACATGAAAACCGGCGGCTTTGTGAGCAAGGATTTGGTCTTCACCGCGCTGGGCACCAATTGCATCAACTGCCACCTCAGCGGTCCCAAGTTCAAAGCCGAGCACTTGGCCCTCATGCAAAACCAGGACTACCCAGCCATGGAAGGATTCAAGGACTTTCTCGATCAGATGAAGCACTGGAGCGCCAGCAAGACCATGCGGCGCAAGATGGAAGACCTCATGAAGGCGAACGGCCCGGCGGTGTTTCTCCCTATCGACGCGATGCTGGCGGCCAATCGCGAGCACTGGATTTCCATTTACCCGCGCTATCTGGAACGGAAGAACGCGCCCGCCCTAAGCGGGCGCAACACCGACGCCGACTCGCGAACACGGGAGCGTGACTGATTCCGGCCTAGATTTACGGTTGGCGCTTGTGATGACCTTGTAGGCTTACGAATTGCACGACCCGTTCCTTGCCCTCCTTATCCGTCCAAGTCACCGTCGTGACACGGCTAATGCGATGCGTCTCGACGCCTTGCTCCTTCGTCATCACCTTCACCAAAACATGTTGTCCGGTCGCGCCTTTGGGGAAGCCGAGCGCGCTTAGCTCTTGGGCCGCTGCCGGACTGGCGTAGCTCCAGACGTTGTCGGCGAGCCGCGTCATGCGAGTTGCTTGGCCGAACATTTCGACGAAGTATTCGCCGAGAGCGCCTTCTTTGGTCAGGAGATAGCCCTCTTTCCCCTCGACTTTGCGGGGAGGTCCCTTGGCGCCTTCGAACGCCTGCTCGTTGACCCAGGTGACATAAGCGCGGCCGCCCTTGACCTCGGCGCCTCCGGCCTTCAGGATGTCCGTCCAAGCCGCGCGCTTGATTACGTCGCCTTTATCGTTGATGCCGAACATCGTCCATGCCCCGGTATATGTGCCCTCCAGGGCACGGACTTCCTTCGGCACGTCAGCTTTCTTATCGCCGCCGGCAACTTGCGAAGTCGCCCGAACGAGCAGTAGCGATAAGAGGAGAGTCACAATCCATGCATTGCGCATCGCGTTTTCCTCAACGGTCAAAGCTTCCGACCAATTGACAGGGTGATGCTTCGAAAAACTGCAAAGGGGACCAATATCCCCGGCACGAAGATTCCGGCGAGCAGCCAAGCGTCGTGGCCGATTCCGGGGTGTTCATTCCAAATCGCCCAGGCCGATTGCCAGGCGATCCAGAACCCAATCGTACCCGCTCCGATGCCGGACAGCAAAGCGATAAGCGCGCGCTTCGTAAAATGCATGGACCAATCTCCCCAAACCGACGGCTGGTGTCACGAATATGAAAGCATAGCATCCCGTTTACGTTTCGCGCTCCGTTAGCAAATCCCGAGGCGTCTATTTCGTTCGACCCCCAAAAGGCCAACCCCCCACTTGCCAACCCGGGCGGTCTTCCGGTCTTGCAAATTCGCCGAGCTGCGGTGCGTCGTCGCCGTTGATGCGCCAGGTTTTGATCGTAAAGGTATGTTCGTTCATCCCTTCGACGTACCAGAGTTGTGCGGGCATGTTTTTCGGTACGCCTTTCGATGTCTTGTTCATGAGTGCAATCCGGGAGTCTTGGAAACTCTCGGGCAACCAGCCAGTCGTGGGCTTCTTCGCCTTAAGAGTCAAATAGGTGTACCATTCGTCTTCTTTGACTTCCATCTTCCATTTGTCCTCGGCCCTTTTCCTGTCGAGGAGCGAAACGAGAGGATTGAAGTGCCTCTCTAGGAAACGCCGCGCGTCTCCGTCCGACGGCTCAAACCGAACTGCCACCTTTTTTTCGTGATCGAGCAGGTAGATGATCCCGTTGTTAAGCAAGCCGCTGGTGCGTTCTTGCTTCTCGTCCTTCGGGTTTGTATTGACGAGTTCGTATGTGGCGAAGACTGCTCCTTTTGCGGTACGAAGCATGCGAAATGTGCCGTCACTTTTCTGTCGGTCGTTGCATATCGGTTCTTTGACTTGCAACGTGAAATCCACGACGAGCGACTTGAAATTCTGTTCCGCCGCTTCCCAAGCGGCGAACAACTCGTCCATGCGATCAGGCCCGGATTGAAGAGCGCCCAGGCAGCCGACAGACAGCCAAATTCCTACAAATGCGTGCATATTCCCCTCCCTGAATCTGCAGACCAATGCTCGCAATCGAGTACCGCCGTCCGGATTCTTGCCGATCTTGTCTCGCAGGTCAACTACGATACTAAGCGCTCGCGGTGATGAGGCGGACTCCGTAAGACAGGTGATTTTGGCAATGCCTAGTAAGGCGTTTGCGGTTGACGGGTCGTTCATGATCGGCCATACCGCTCTCTAATCTTCGACCCTTGTCCCCTGGAATGCGGAAGATTCGAGATGCCAAAGCGCCACTCAGTATCTCTATTGCTCTGGGTCTTGCTGCTGCCGCAACTCGCCGGCTGTTCGCTGTATCTGACTCGACCGATTACGTTTTCGGTCCTCGACGCTGAGACGAAGCAACCGATCGCGGGGGCCAACGTCGAGGCTCGCTACAGTGTGGTATTGGATTTCGGACTTATCATCGCCGGACGGGGGCCGCTCGAGGGTGTAACCGAGTGCGACGGCAAAGTGACGCTCCATGCTGATCCACATCATGATGCCCTATTTATCAAAGCCTCAGCAACGGGCTACCAGGAGGAACAACTCTCTCGAGATCGGATCGAAAAAGGCTTACGACCCAGAAAAGGGCATCCATGGGGGAACGAATTCGTGCTGGAGATGTATGCCGAGCCACAAGCGAAATTGGACTTGAAGTTCCCAAGGGATTACCGGGGTGTGGTCGTACTGCGATTTTCTCCCGTCGATACGTCACCCCCTATTCGCGGACAGCGAGAATTTTCCTACGTTGTTCCTGCCAATGGCATCGTTGACGTCAAGGAGTCGGGGCTCATCAAGCGCGAACCGAATTACGACGGCGTTCGAGCATTTGTCGACGGCAAGGAGCTCCTGACTCTAGTTGACACCGGCGCAGGAACCGGCAAAATGGGGCCTGACCTGCGCGATGCCGTCGCGTTGCGTTTCGTCGGTCGCATCTGGGAGCACAGTATGTGGGTTTACGTTCTTGGCACGGGGAGAGAAGGTGAAAATGCTGAGAAAATGCTGTGGCCAAATTCGCGTGATTTGGATGAACGTGCCCTCAAAAGCTTAATCGGATCGCGATGAGTGAATCACAGGTTGGGCTCGGCAAGCAATGAAATCAGGCATTTAATTTTGCGCAAAAGCACCGTCGTCAATCTGGTCTTGCTCAACTCCTTGCTCGCCATCTCGGGCTGCTCGGGCTGCGATGCCCCGTACAACGATGACGAGAAGAAAAAGAAAGACGATGATCCCGCCGGAGCAACCACCACGACCACCTGGCACCACTCGCGACCCTATGGCTGGCCATTCGGCGGCTACTACTATCAGCCCTTTCCGAGCAGCTCGGCCTACGGGCGCTCCACCTACAGCGGCGGAACAAGCAGGCAATCCGGAACCGGCGTTTCACGAGGTGGGTTCGGCGCCTCCGCACATGCGGCTTCCTGACCGCGCCGATCGAGTCCGCCTCGGCAGTAACTCTTTCAAGAAAGGATTGGAAGCCGTGGAACAATTCTGGCAACGCTTGGGTCACGATGTACTCGCATCTTCGATCTTCGGAATCCTGGGCATCGCAATTGCGATCTTGGGCTTTAAGCTCTTCGACTGGCTTACACCCAAGATCAAGGTCGAAGAAGAGTTGGCCCAGAAGCAAAACCTAGCCGTAGCCATCGTAACGGCAGCCGTAATTCTCGGCATCTGCTATATCGCCGCCCATGTGGTGCAATCGTGAGCCCATCCAACACGCAACTGGCAAGGCAGGATTCATTTCATGAACGAAACATTCGTTTCAGGTCCTGGGTGTCTTGCCTGAATGAATGAATCGATGGATGGGCCCGAAACGAATCGCGGGAAGCAATATGCGCGGACGTCGATCGCGTGCATCGAAGCGGATTCGCGAAACCGGCTTGACTTTTAGCCTTGGCGACCTACACTTCACGCGCCTTTCCAATTATGCCCCCTCCGGATCAATTGCATCTCATTCTGTCCCGTCGACTCGTGAACGGAGGCGGACATGTTGGATTGGGAAGAACTGCGCTCCTTTTGGCAGAACCTATCCCCCGAAACGCTCGCGGCCTTAAAGGCCGGCTGCACGATGGTGGTCGCGCTGGTGGCCGGGCACGTGCTGGGGGCGATGGTGGCGCGAGGCCTGCGCGAACGAAACTTCGACGCCGCCCTGCGCATGCCAGGCTCTTCGCTGTCCGAGGCCAACGCGGACCACGGCATCACCCCCACGTTTGTCGCCGGCATCTTAGTGCGGCTGTCGGTTTGGGCGGGCGCCGTCTGGTGGCTGGCCTTCCATTACGGCCGGGTGGAAATCGCCAACAGCTTGGCGGTGATTCTCAGCCGAACGTGGGCGGTGGCCGGGCTACTGGTGGCTGCCCTTGCCTTGGGCAGCGTTTTTGCTCGCAGGCTGATCGATTGCCTCGGCCAAACGACGGTTGGAACCGATCCCTCGCCACAGCGAAACGGCATCGCCGCTTCTCACCGAATCGGCAACGGCATCCCCACACCGACGCCAAACACACTCACGCCGAACCTCGCCGGGGCAGGGGCCATTGGCGCCGCCGCGTACTTCCTAGTCGTGCTGCTGGTTCTGCTCATCGCCGCCGACTATTTCGACTGGCCGATAGCTCGCAGCGCCACCTTGGCGCTATGGCAACTGGCCCAAAATCTGCTGATCGCCGGCGCCGCCCTGCTGGTCGGCTATGCCGGCGCCCGCGCCGCACGCAAGATGGCGACAGCCGAAGCCGTCGTTTCGCCGGAGCAACGGGCCGGGCAATATACCGCGCTCGGGATCGTTGCCGCGACGACGGTGCTTGCGATGGGAGTGCTGTTGTCCAGCTCCGGCGTCCTAATCGGCTTGGCGGTCGTGGCCATCCTGGCGTTCGCGCTTTGGCTGGCGCGCGACTACCTTCCCGATATTTCTGCCGGCCTGCAGCTCCGCACCAACAAGGTCCGCGAGGTGTGGTTTGACGGCGAGCCCTGGCAATTGGCCGATATCGGTTTCCTTACGAGCCAAGTGACTCGGTCCGGAGCCGTCCATCGCGTGCAGAACCGGTTGGCGCTGGAAGCCCGCTTTCACGGAGCGCCAAGCGAGCCAGTAGCGCGCTAAGTGTTACTTGCCGGTCGTGAGCACAACGCGAAAGCGCGCGTTGCCGCTCATCATGCGCTCGTAGGCTTCGTTTGCGCGCTCCAGCGGGAACACTTCATTCATGGAGCGCACGCCGCTCTGCGCGCTGAAGGCGAGCGTGTCCTGCGAATCGATTGACGTGCCGGAATACCAGCCCTTGACCGAGCGGCTGCCGCCAATAAGCAGCAAAGGAGAAACCTGCAACGATTCGGCCGCTGCGATCACCATCAATGTGCCTTATGGTCTTGCCTGGTCAGCGGTTTTTTTGTTCCGGCGCTTCACGCCGTGTCGACCTCACCTGAGCAAGGACTTCACGGATCCTTTGGGTCACATCGTCAATTGACATCCGTTTGCCATCAACTATATGAAAGAGAATTTCAAGCGCCACTTTCGCGCGAGCGAACCCCTCATCCTGCCACCAGATTTCCCCTTTGTGCTCCTCCAAGAGTTTCAGGACGAGAGGTGCCCGGAAACCGTACTCGCCTATTGTCCAAAGCAAGGATTGCAGATCCTCTTCGGTGAGGTCCACCGCCCAGTTTGTATATTCACCCTTAGCAAGGCCGTGTCGAAACTCGTCAGAGAACATGAAAGACTCCCGGCTGATTCCCGACCGCATTATGATTCACTCTTTCGGTTGCCTTGCCGCCACGACACGCAGTCGATCCGAGCCGATCTGAAACGATTCGCGGGCGCCGCCGTACAACCGGTCTATCACAAAACCGGCCCGCTCAAGCATTCGGCAGACTTCGGCGCAGGTGTAGATCCGGTAAGAGGCGGTGCGTCGTTCCTCGTTGCCGTCCCGCGATAGCGCGTACTCCACGCGGAGGCGGCCCTGGCGCGCATCGTACGCCCGCTGAATGCGCACCTGGATTCCACCCGCCTCGCCGGTTCCCTCCCCGCGATAGCGGGGCAGCAGCACCTCGGCGATCATTTGCATCTCCATCGCCCATCGGCCGCCTGGTCTCAGTGTTCGGTGGACTGCTGCCAGAAACTGCTGATTTCCGGCGTCGTCCATGTAGCCGAAGCTATCTCCCCAACAAAAAGCGGCGTCGAATTCTCGTTCCCAGGGGAGGCATCGCATGTCGGCTTCATGCAATTCGACATCCAGCCGGCGCTGCTCCGCCCGCCGCCGCGCCTCCCGTATCAGGCCCGCGGCGATGTCTACGCCGACGAGCCGAAAGCCGCGGCCGGCAAGCTCCAAGGCGACGCGGCCGTCGCCGCAGGGAACGTCGAGGATCTTCGCCCCAGGTGGAAGCCGGCACTCTGCTTGGAGGAAATCGGCATCGCGAGCCGCCTGGTCGGTCGGCACGATTGACTGCCAAAGGTCGAGGAGGATTCCCGAGAAGTGGTTCCGCCACCAACCCGTGTCCTCGTCTTGGCCGCGATCATCTGGCATCCCCGAATTCCTTTAGCTAACTTCTTCCTTCAAGATCGCACAAAGCTTCTTCAAGTCGATGTTGCCTCCCGACACCACACATACGATCTTGCCGCTGCCCGCTTTGCCGGTGAGGGCACATGCCACGGGGCAGGCGCCGGCGCCTTCGGCAATCACGCGGTTGCGCTCAGCAAGCAACCGCACGGCTGCCGCGACTTCGACCAGTTGGGCGACTAGGGCGCTGTCGATTAGCTCCCGGGCGCGCTCGAGCATTTGCGGAAAAACGGTCTTGCTGCCGATGCCGTCGACGAACGACGGTTGGTAGTCCACGACCTGGACGTCGCCCTTCGCTAGAGACGCGGACAAGGGCGCGGCCGTCGCGACCTCGGCTGCATAGATTCGGCAATTCGGCTTCTTCGCACGCAAGGCTGATGCGATGCCACAAGTCAGACCGCCGCCGCCCCAAGGAATGAGGACCGCATCGACGTCCGGCAAATCCTCGAGAATCTCCAAGCCGATTGTGCCGTTGCCGGCCATGACGTGCGGATCATCAAATGCGTGAATGAACGTCGCGTCGACGCCCGGAAATGCCCGTTCTTGAAACGTTTGCCACCAGCGCTCGAAAGAGACTTTGATCAGAAGCCCGCCCAAGCGCTCGATAGCGTAAAGTTTGGTTTCGGGCGCGGTGTCGGGAACCACGACCGTGCAGGGAATGCCGAGCTTTCGCGCCTGCCACGCCACGCCTTGTGCCATGTTCCCCGCCGACGCCGTCAACACGCCGCGCTCGAGTTGTTCCTTGGGAATGTGCGCGATGGCGTTGGCCGCCCCGCGCATCTTGAACGAACCGATGGGCTGAAGATTCTCCAACTTGAGATAGATTTCCGCCGGGGCGTCGAAAGTGTTGAGCCTGACGAGGGGTGTGCGGATAGCCGAATTGGCGATTTGCCGGCGGGCGTCTTCGATGGCGGCGAGCGAAACAGTCATAAAACCGTGCTTTCTGGCCACTGCCACTATTTCCAGCGCTATCTCATGTACTGAATTGCGCGCGTGGTCAAGTGCCATTCCCAGTTCGACCGAGCTACCCAACCCTTTTTTCTGAGCGACCGCAGCGATGCCTCGATGTCCTTGGCGCTTCGCTTGACGCCTTGTTTGGCCAACCGTGCTCTGAGCTGCGCCACCGTGACGCCTCCGTGGTTGTAGATTTCCTCAAAGATGGGATCCTCGTCCGCGGAAGTCGCCGGCATCATTTCTGGGCCCGGCGAACTTTCAAGCGCGACTGTGGACGCGGCTGACGCCGCCTTGCCACCATCTTGTCTCTTCGGCCGGTTGGAGTTAGGCATCGCATCCTCCAATGGCGACGTGGCATCGCGTTCGTCTCCGCGGCCTCTGTGTTGGCGGCCTCTGCGTTGAATGCTGCCGGCTATTCCCCAGCTTGCTTCACGAATTCTTGCACTTCGGCATTCTCGGTCGGCAATCGCTGCCACGTTTCGTGTGTCGGCGGCATGGCGGATATGTCTTGTTTTACCTGAATGACCTTGACGGCTTGACCGCGTGTCCGCACGAGGAAAACGGCGCCATCATCGAGCCGATATTCTGTGCCGTTTACTGCAACCGTCCAATTGATTCCATCCGAAGTTGCGGCCTTGAGTTGCACGGAACGCCCATCGTTCGATTTGACGGTGCTGTTCCATTCCGTCCTTCCGACGGAGCCGGAATGGCTTGAGGAGGAGCCGCCCTCAGATCCGAAGCCGGGCGACTTGGGCGAAATATCGGACCAGACAAGTACCAGTAAGCCATCGCGACGCCACACGGCTTGCAGCGTGGTGTCGCCTAGCGCCGCGATGCCGCCTTTGCAGTCGGGAGGAGTGTAGGACTTGCATCCGGCCAAGAGCGTGAGGAACAACAACAACGGCGGCAATAGGCGTGTGCGTTTCATGGTTACGACGCCCTCAGCTGAAGGGTTGCGGCATCAGAGGAGAAAGATTAAGAGGAGGATTAAGACTAGGAAGAGGATTAGGAGCAAGATAAGGATTAAGACTTGGATTTCGCTTCGTCCTACTCCTACTCTTCCTCTTAATCCTCTTCTAAATCTTACTCTTCATCTTACTCCTTCTCTTATTCAGGGCAGCGACCCGTAAGACACTATTCCTCACGAAGCTCCTGCGCCATCCGTTTCGGGGCGGTGTTGCGCCACGCCTCGACCAGGGCTTGCCGGACGGTCAGCTCCTCGGCGGCGGCAAGGCGGACGTAGGTGCATCCCTTTCGGCCCCATGCGCCTTTGATCGGTTGGAATGCATCCGGATCCGTGCAGATGAACGACGCCTGCTGTTCCGGCGTAAGTTTTACCATTCCCCAATCTTCGTCCGGCCCGAGCGTCGCGAATATCTTGCCGCCGACGCGGAAATCCGGATGGCCCATATGCGCTTTCTCCGCCGATTCGGGCAGACTGAGCGCCAGTGTTCGAAAGTCATCTGCGGTCACGGTCGACCCTCCCGATAGATCCCAAAGATATTCGAAAATCTGCTCCCGATGTTCTATAACGATGGCCGACCTCCATCGAAGCGAAATCACTCGCGTCCCAACATCAAATCCACGACCCAGCATCCTCGCACATGCGGCCCGGGCAGCCAGCAGTGGCCTAGAATTTTCGCGTTGTTACAGCCGTACTTTTCCAACGCATCGGCAAGTTGAGGAAGTTTGTCGAAGGCTCTGGAGCGGTAAATGTCCAGAGCCACGTCCCTTGCCGATGGCAGATGAGAAACCGCCTGCGACTTGAACGGGTTGCCGACGATGTCGCGCAAGAGCGCGGCTTGGGTCTTCCGCTCGTTCATAAGTTTTTTCTTGGCTTGTCGTCGTGCAGGGGGGCCGGGCTCGGTTAAGCCCTGCCACGCCATCGCTTCGGCCGCATGGCGCAAAGGATCGGCACCGCTCCTGTATTCCCATGTCGCGCCTGCGGCGGCCGAAAGCGCACTATAGGAATCCGGCGTCCCCGGAAGATCTCGATTTGCAACAGCGTCTGCAGCGGAAAGGGCAAGCGCCTGGGTTTCGCGCAATTCTCCGAAACTGGCTTGGCCCTCAGCGAATCTTTCAGCAACTTCGAGCGCTTTTCGCCCCCTCTCATCGACAAGAAGATGCGAAATCCGTCGCACACAGGCGCAGTCAAACAGACGCTGCTTGCGGTCGGAAAGTCTTCCCGATGCGGACAGGAATTCGAGCATCGCTTCGGGATCAGTGCATGATTTCCATTCGGCTTCGGTCATCGCGCATTTGCCTTCGCAAGCGCCTGCAGTCTCAGCATCGTCGCCCAGTTTCGGGCGGTGACGCCATCTTTAAGCGCGCGGTTGACGGCTTCGGCCAATTTGCTTGCCAGGATGCCCTCGGAACACCAGAGATACGCCACACGCTTGCCGAGGGCCAAAGCCTCCTTCGCCCAGTCTTGTTTCAGCAACGGCTCCAGTTTCGACCGATCCGCCGGGTTGCGGAGGACGGCGACCAGCAAGCGCGTCGGGTCGTCCGCGACGTCGAGAAGGGGATTGTCGGCGACGGCCGCGGCGAGTTCGGCGGCCGTGAGCACCGTCACGCGCGCGGAGAAGCCCACGGCCGTCGTGAGCGCCTTCTCAATACGTTCAGCGGCCTTGCTCGCGGTCCCGCGCGCGCTGGTGAAGACGACGTTGCCGCTGTTGAGCAGGGTGCGCACGTCGCCACAGCCGAGACCTTCGACGAGCGCGCGCAGGTCCGCCATCGCCACCCGCTTGGCGCGGCCGACGTTAATGCCGCGTATCAACGCTATGTGAGTGCTTGGCAAGGTCGCTCCTGTGTGATCCACTGTTTCCTTCCGCCATTATGATTGTTTTTTGCGCACCCGCCAGCGAAAATGGCACTGCACCTATTGCACGCCGTTTTCATGAGACTACACATCGGCCAGCGACTTGCCGGCACTGGGCCGGCTCTGCAACCCGGGGGTTATGTCGTCACCGGAGTGGTGGCGGAAACGCCCTGGTACGGGCTCTATGCCGGCAAGCGGATCTTCTACAACTTCGACTTCACCAACAAACGCCTTCGCGAAACCGATGAGGCGGAATGGCTCGACGTTTACCTGCGCACCGTCCGTTACCAGCCGGGCGAAGGCGCCGAGCATGGTCGGCTTCGTCGCGAATTGGCCCGTGCCGAAGTTCGCCGCGTCCTAAGCAATCGCTTCAGCAACCTTTGGCCTGAGCCGATCGACTTGCTTGAAATTGCGGATGGCCGAGTGGCCGCTTCCTCCGCCGCTGACACGGAGCACGGCGCTCCGGCGGATGATCGTGAGCCGATCGTGATCTTCGCCCGGCCTAACGGCGAGTCCTTGGGTGCCTGGCAGCGCAAGGTGGTTCCGCTGGCGTCGGTTCTGACCGTGTTGGCGGAACTGCTCGAGTTCCTGCGTCAGGCCCACGCGGAAGGACTGCTATTGCAGGGACTGGGGCCAGGCGCCATCCTTGTCGACCCGAGCGACCGCATCCACTACCTCGGGGCCGACATGGTTCTCGACCAGCGGGCCGATGCGGCAAGGCAATGGCACGAGGTTTTTGCGCCGGAACGATTGCCACGTGGGTTTGCGGCGCCGGAACTTCTTGAAAGTGCCGGCGTGCCCGACGCCCGCAGCGATTTGTATTCGTGGGGGGCGTTGGCCTACTTCCTGTTCACGGGGCACTCGCCCGAGCAAATCGCCATCGAGCAAGGTAAGGATTGGGCGAACTTTCAGCGGCAGCACTTTGAGCGGCTCTCCAAGTCGCTCGAAGGGATTCCAGTCACGCATTGCCGCAATTGGGCGGAGCAGCTTGGCATCGGCGATCAAGCGCTCTTGGGTCGATGGCCGGCAAATGTGATCGAGGTGTTCCGGTATTTGCTCCATCACGATCGACAGCGCAGGCCGAAATCGGTCGAGGAGCTTTTGGGCTGGATCGAAGCACCGCCGCCGCCGCCGGTGAATGCTCTTGTAGCGGTGATGGTAGGTCCCGGGGAGGCGCGGGTTTGCGTCGATCTCGAAGGTTTGGGCGACAATCTCGACCTGGTGATTCGGCGGGGCGTGGATCGGCCGCCGCGCACGCCGCAGGACGGGACGCTCTTGGAGCAGGGTCCGGCAGCAGCTATGATCGCCGATCCTGCCGTGCCATTGACGCCGGCGCCGGTCTATTACACGGCGTTCCTGCGGCGGGCGACTTCGAACGGCCCCATCTTCTCGACCGGCATCACGGGCGAATTGCTGACCGCCACGCCGGCGGCCCTACGCCAGTTCGCGGAAGCTGAGGCAAGATTGTCCAGGGCGGAACCGGGCAAAGCGGAACATACCGTGCCGCCGCGCCTGGCTCTTTGCTTTCGGGCGCTCGAGTCCGTTCAACTTGCCGATGTCTTGCTTGTCTCCGCCGAGCCGCAGGTCCGTTCGTGGGCCATCGAGCAGTTGCGGGCCACGCTGTCGGCTAAAGAACCCCAGCCGGCGTCTGCGGAGGCGCTTGATCCGGCGGAGCGAGTCTTATGGCATGCGCTACCCGATCCGATTCCAGCGCTCAAGGTTCAAACGGTGCGAGCCCTGCTGGCGCGGCAACATTCTCCAACGGACGACCTGGCTTTGAGCTTAGCCCGCGCCATTGTCAAGGGCGATCTCGATCAGGCCGAGCACGCGGTCCAAGTGCTGCGTGAGGCCGGCGTCAAGGCCGAACAAGCGAAATGGGTGCTCGATTTTCTCGAAGGGGAAAGGCCGCTTACGTGTCCCGAGTGTCAAGCGCAACTGCAGCGCCGGGAGCGCCTTAGCCATCTCCATAATGTACACGGCTATGTCGAGGTGGGCGGCAGCTGGCTGCCGCGCCCGACGGCATTGGAGCGCTTGTGGGGTCGCGTCTTGGAGCACGGCGATGTGCCGGCGCACGATCGGTTGCTGGAAGTTCTTGCGGGATTTGAGGACACCTACGCGGCGCTCCTGGAACAGGAGTTGGCGCGGCGTGAGACCGCCGTTTCCGCTAACGGCAATAATGTTCCCGCTCGGCTCAAAAAACTGGAGGCCTACGAAAAGTGTTTGCTGGCGCCAAGGATGCACGACCGGCTGCCGGATTTGCTCCGCTCGCGCAACCCGCTTGTGCGCGCCCTCGGACAGAATGCGTCCCTGGCGGCTCTCTCCGGCAAGCTGCGCGGGCTGAGGATGCAACCGCGCGAGCTGCGCGCGGAGCTGTCCCGGCTGCTGCCGAATCTGCTGGAAGAGTGCATCGTGCTGTGCCGGCAGTTGCCGGGCGCCGGCGTCGACGCTGAGGCCACCGCAGGCTGCCTGCGAATTCTTGAAGGGGAGCGTCTCACCGTTTGCTCCGAATGCGCCGCCCCGGTTCGCATCGCTGACTTGGAGACGCACCTGCGCCGCGCCCACGGCATCTTTCAATTTCGCGGCCGGCGCGGAAATTTCCGGCATACCCGCTCGCGCGTGCTCGACGCCGCGCTCGGTCCGCCGGCCGATGCCTCTGCTTGGCAGGTCCTCGAAGAATTGGCGCTCGACCGGCACGGACGCGATGCCGACAAATGCCTAGCGATATGGATTTGTCACCGGTTCCTTCAGTATCGGCGGAAGCGCCAGGTCGCCGCGACGGCGGCGGCGGCGGGGTTCCTTGCCTCGGGGTCCTTGGGATTTCGCCTTGTGCCCTGGCTGGCGCGGCGCTGGAAGCAGCCGACATTGCAAATCCTGGCCCGTGCGCTTGCCCTCAACATGGTTTGCCGCATGAAGACGACCGTCGCTCCCGAGGTGATCGCCCGGGTTAGGCCGCTTCTGGGCGCCCGTGAGTTGCCGCGGTTGCTCCGCTCGCGAGCAGTCGAGGCGATCCTGAAGACCACCGGTCCCAGCGGCGAGCAAGCGCTGGACGTGCTCTCGGCTTACGTCAGCCAATCCGGGAAGCTTCGGGCCATCGACAAGCTGCGCCGCTTGGAGAAGCGC
>JACPZP010000102.1 GCA_016195405.1 Planctomycetota bacterium
CTCCCTCCAGCGCCGGATAATCGTAATCGAGGCGAAAAAGTCCGGCGACACCTTCCAGCTCCCCCTGGATGTCCTCACTGCGCCTACGCTTACGTTGAACGGCATACTGAGGACCGTTAAGAATCTCCAGATCTACATTAACCAAGTGCAGAAATATTGTTTTGACAATGGAATCGAATTCGGAAATTGTCCCTGGTTTAGTTGAAAGTGGCGGCTCTCGACTTTGTGCACGTTACGCGACCTGGGCCTGTTGAGTCAACGACGGGTTCATGCGGCGATGCAAAAGTTTCAGTTCCCGATAGCCTTTCACGCGCCGGAATTTCTTCTGCGCCTCCAGCAACCCGGTGGCCGTCCAGCGCAAGGCTTGCGCTCCTTCTCGCCAGCGTTTCACGTTGCGCGCCACGCGCTCGACGGTCGAGAGGCACGACTCGATGGGATTGGTGGAGGCCAGCGTGCGGCGCAGCAGCCAGCCCACTCCCAGCCGGTGCACCGTCAGCGTTTCCTCCAACCCTTCTTCGAGGCTGCGTGCCGCGCTGGGGTTGATGCGTTCCAGTTGCCGGAAGATTTTCTCCAATTCCGCTTTCGCCGCCGCGTACTCGGTCAGCGCGTAGGCGTTGCGAATTCTGCGGTCGTAATCGCCCTGGGCGTTTTTCGGCAAATGCTCGGCCACGTTGCGCCGCTTGTGGATCTGGCAGCGTTGCACTTCGGCGCGCTCGCCGAACACCCGCTCGATGGCGGCGCGCAAGGCTTTCGCTCCATCGATCACGAACAAGTAGCGCCGCTCGGGATCCAGACCGCGCGCCACCAAATCCTCCAGCAACTCCTTCACCACCGTGGTGTTTTCCGTGGCGCCCTGCCACAACCCCAAAACATGTTTTTCGCCGCTGGTTTCGATGCCCAGCGCCACCACCAGCACCTGCTTTCCAAGATGAATCCCATCGATCAGCAGGGCCACCAGATCGAGATCGCGGAGTTTTTTCTCGCACAGTTCTTGCAACTGCGCGGCACTGGCCTGCACGAACTCCCGGCTCACGCTGGACTTCTCGATGCCGTAGCCCTCGATCACGCTGTGCACCGCGCGGCGATAATTCCGCGAAGTCAGTCCCGCGACGATGCCTTCGCGCACCGCGCGCTGCCGCCGTCCGTCGTGTTGCAGCCGCGCGTAACTGTCCAGTTCCACTTCCTGACCTTCCCGCGTGCGCACTCGCGGTCGCTCGACGGAAACTTTCTGCCCGCCAAACATCACGAAACCCGGCTGCCGTCCCCAGCGCACCGCGCCCGACACGGGATCCGGCCGGTGCGGCGGTCCCACGCGCCGGGTCACCTCGTTTTCCAGAATCGTGCCGATGATGCGCAGCCCGGCTTCCCCGGTCAACTGTTCCACCTGGGCCTGCAACTCCTCCCACACCTCGACCAGCGGCAGCGGCACCTCCATCAACAACTCCCGCTTGCCGAGCACCTCGAACTTCGCCTTGGACTTGTCTGGCATTCCCTGATAGGTTTTCTTCACAGCGGCTCTCCTCTCAAAAAGAGTTTGCAACCCGAACTCTATCCGAGTTCGGGTCGAGAGCCGCTGCTTCCCTTGTTCAGGTTTCAACTAAAGGCGGGACAACTTCTCGAATTCGCATGCGTCTGCAACGGCCTACAATGGGTAATCTTCAGGGCAGTTAGAACCGACGGCATCCACCTGAGCAAAGGGAGAGTGATTGTATTCAAATCGCTCGAAGATATCCTGAATAGGTTCACTGAATTCTGGAATCTATTAGCCAAGCGGAGCGTGGAGGACAACTCGCTCACAAGGATTTTTCAACCCTCGGACGCGCCTGCCTTTCAATACAAACGGGTCACCGACGAACTGCACCACTACTCTGAAAAGGTAACTCGGAATTCCTTGAGCGCGGATCTGGAGCCGCTCATACGCGAATACATGGGCGAGATTGCGGACGAACAATCCCGAGAGAAGCTGCGAGATTTGTTCGTCAGGAGCAAGGCACTTAAGGAGGTCATTAATGCGGTAGAGCACCGAATTAGTCTCTCGCTATCGAGCACGCTCGCCACGTCCGGGCGAGTTGTTAACTCGCACCGCCCCGAGTATCTCGGCTTGGCGGTTAAGGGAAAGATTCAGGCCCACCTAGCCCTGCCGCCCAGAGGGGAGGTAATGCTTCTACTGGGGCGGGTCGGCTCGGGCAAGACTACCTTCGTAAATCATTTTCTAAGAATCGATTTGAAGGACA
>JACPZP010000101.1 GCA_016195405.1 Planctomycetota bacterium
AGCGCAACCGAAAGGAGCCGACACCATTCAACCAACCCAAACCGAAGCCACCCCCTGCAAACGCAGCGGAGCGCGGAACCTACGCCCTGGCGAAAGCCAGAACCAACGAATAAAAAGGCCCGAACCTTCGCTTATTCAAGGGTTAGCACCAAACATGGCGTTTGAGTGGGCGCTCCGAATATCACGAAATACTCATTCGCCACGGCATTCGCGGAAAGCACTACGAAAGCTGCTGCGCGCGAAACAATCTGTCTTGCTGTCACCGGACATAGCGACAGCATTCCCGAGCGCTGAGGCAGTCAACCAAGCTCTGCGCATGCTGATTGACGTGGCGCAAAAATCGGCACATATGGTCGCTGAAGTGGCATGCGTTGCCGCCGCAACGGGCTCATTGTCGGACCCCGAGCAGATCGCCCTCTGAAGCTGCCCTATTTGGGGAACTCAACAGAAATACGTGCTTATGCGTATACCCCATTCTCCTTGTACTGCGCATTTCTCAAAAAAAGATTGCTTTTGTCGGCATTTCGAAGATAATTCGGCAGTGGGTGATAATACGGGAGATCACGATGTTGCCGGACGGGTCAAACATCGAATCGCTGCCGACTTCGCCAAAGGGCGCCGGCGAACGTGCATCCCGTGCTTCGGCGCGCAACCTGCGATTCGACACCATCCCTGTGGGCATCTCGTCGGCCCCCAGCACCGAAGACTTTTCTGTAGACTTTCCGACGCCGCAGGCAACGGAAGACGAATCGGGGCTGCCGCACCGCCTGGGACGCTACGAACTGCTCGAAAAGATCGGCGGCGGCGGCATGGGCATCGTCTTCCGCGCGCTCGACACCGAGCTTCAGCGAACCGTGGCCCTCAAGACGATTCGCGAAGGCGTCTTCGCCGAAAGCCAGGAAGTCGAACGCTTCATCAACGAAGCTCAGGCCATCGCCAAGCTCAATCACCCGAACATCGTGGCCATTCTCGACATTGGCCGGGACCAGGGGCATCATTATTTCACGATGCAACTGGCGACCGGCGGCGCGCTCAGCAATCGGCTGGAGGAGTATTGCAAGGCCGATCCGCGCCAAAGCGTTCTTCTGATGGAGAAGATCATTCGTGCCGTCCACTGCGCCCATCAGCACCTGATCCTGCATCGCGACCTCAAGCCTGCCAACATTCTCCTGAACGACAAGGGCGAGCCCCTGGTCAGTGATTTCGGCCTGGTGAAATTCCTCGATCGCGACAAGGAAATCACCCAAGCCGGCAAGGCGATGGGCACGCGACCCTACATGTCGCCCGAGCAGCTCGGCGGCTTGCGGGAAGAGATCACGCCCGCGACCGACATCTGGGCGCTGGGCGTCGTGCTCTACGAGCTCTTGACGCAGCAACGTCCCTTCGCTTCGGCGAGTGAGGACGAGTTGACCAAGCAGATTCAGTCGGTCGATCCGCCCAGTCCGCGCAAGCTCCGGCCGCAGCTTGACCGGGATTTGGAAACCATCGTTCTCAAGTGCCTCCGGAAAAATCCCATTGAGCGCTATGCGAGCGCCCAGGACTTGGCCGACGATATACGGCTCTGGCTGGAGCGAAAGCCGATCCAAGCGAAACCTGTGGCATGGAGGCAACGGCTCCGAAAACACCTGGGCAAGCGCGCGCTGCTGGCGCTCGTAGGATTGGCAATCTTGTTTGCAATCGCAGCGGCTTTCTTGAGTCTCGGAAAACCCGATCCGGACCGCTGGGTTGCCGAGATTCCAAAGCAGCTCAAGGGAGGCAAGGCGGTGACCTTGATCGGCCCGACCGGCGGCTTTCGTTGGGCGAGTTGGGCGAGCGGGCCTGCGAAAGAGCTGCCTGCATTCGACGCCAAGGCGCCATTTCGACTTGAGTCTTCGGATATCGGCCTTCTTGAGCTTATTCCCAACCCAGGCGTGGACAGCTATCGCTTCCGAGGAGAAGTGAGGCATGTCGCGGGCGACACGCCATATGAGGTTGGCATGTATTTCGCTCGAGGATCTCAACCTACGGAATCCGGATGGGTCAATCTCTTCCTGACTCTGTCCTTCACGGATGTGGAAAACGTTCAGCGCGATCCGGTGAAGCGCAACCCCATGTACATCAGTGCCTACATGCGGCGTGAACCGGACCATTCCAAGCTTGCGCGCATTTACTCCGGCTCCCCTACTTATTACGAGCCGCATTTGGGATTGGAAAACCCCGGGCGATTGGAAAACCCGTGGCGGACCATCGCCATTGAGGTGTATCCAGATCGCTTCCGCGCTTACTGGCAAAACAAGCTCGTGGAGGGTATCGGTTGGAAGGCAATCAATGCCACCAGCGCGAAAAACCTCTCAAATCGGATTCAGCTTCCAGGCGGCGTCAACGAGCTCAAAGTTATCGACCCTGACTTCGGCCCGCAGCAAGGATTGGGCCTATTCGTCACCGGATCAGCAGCGGAGTTTCGCAACGTGGTCATTGAACCCATCATCCCCGCGAAAGGAAAAACACCATGAAAAGCACCACAAAAAGCGCCAAGAAAAGCACCACCCGCAAAGGCGCGAAAACGCCCGCCAGCATGAATCTCACGAGTCCCAACACCGCGCTTGCGGTCGTCACCATCACCAATCCGCAAAGCAATTCAAACAACGTCCTCACCGGCGGCAACTTCACGTTCACCGGCAACTACAACGGCGTGACGACCGTTCACCTTTTCTTGCTTCAAGCAGGCGCCGCCAACATCGACATGGGCTTCGCCAATTTGAATCAGGCCACACACACCTGGTCGCTTACCTTTGGCCCGATTGCGCCCAATCCCGCGCCCGCCGCGGCTTATGACGTGCAAGCGATTGGAAATGTCGGCAACGCGGCCGACGTGAAACAAAACATTCGCTTTGTTTGATCCCGCGGATACCGTTTTCCAGAAGTCGTCAATCCAAGAGCGGGAGAAGCTGAGGATTGCGGGCGGTCCTTTACCTGGGTATAGTCGAAGGGAGTAGTTTTGGACAAGCGATGAAGGGGGGCGATGGGTATGTCGTATCTGCGGCATCCTCGGCTTTCGCGCCGTAGCGTGCTTCAAGCCGGCGGCGTTAGCTTGCTCGGCCTTGGAATCGACTCGATTCCCCAAGCCGCCGCCGATTCGCCGTCAAATTTCACGCCCCGCTCGGTCATCTATCTCTTCCTCTCCGGCGGGCTCGCGCAGCACGAGAGCTTCGATCCCAAGCCCGACGCTCCCGACAATATCCGCGGTGAGTTTAGCCCAATCCGCACCCGCACGCCCGGCATTCAAATCTGCGAGCACTTGCCGCGCTTGGCGGCCCGCAGCGACAAGTGGGCGCTGGTGCGCTCGCTGACGCATCCGAGCAACGATCACTCGCTGGGCCACCACATTATGCTGACCGGGCGCAGCGTGGCGCCCCAGGGATTCAATCCGTCGCTGCCTCAGGCGAGTGATTTTCCGTCGCTGACATCGATTGCCGGACGTCTGATGCCGAAGCAAAACAACTTACCGTCTGCCGCGGTCGTGCCGTTCCATTTCATCCATCATTCGGGGCGAATCATTAACGGGCAGTTCGCAGGCCAGATGGGACACGCGCACGATCCTTGGGTCGTTCAGGCTGCACACAACTGCCCGGGCTACGGCGCCTGTCCCAACTGCATCGATCATGAGCGCCGGCCCAATCGCCAACACGTCGGCTATCCCGTCTTCGAGCCGCCCAATCTGCGTCTGCCCGAGTCGATCAGCGATGCCCGCCTCGGCAGCCGCCGCGGCTTGCTTGACCTTATCGAGCACCAGCAACGTCGCTTGGACCACACCGTCGCTGCGCAGAATCTAGACACGCAAAGATCGAGTGCATGGTCGCTGCTAACTTCGAGCCGAGTCCGCGCCGCCTTCGACCTCTCCGGCGAAAGCGACCGCATGCTCGACACGTATGGCCGCAACCTCTTCGGTTGGTCGTGTTTGCTGGCGCGGCGGCTTGTCGAGTCGGGCGTTCGCATGGTGCAGGTGAACTTGGGCCGCAACGAAACCTGGGACACGCACGGCAATGCCTTCCCGCATCTCAAGGACAACCTGCTGCCGCCGATGGATCGTTGCGTGTCGGCGTTGATCGACGACCTCGACGCCCGCGGACTCTTGGAATCGACCTTGATCGTCATGGCTGGCGAGTTCGGCCGAACGCCGCGGATCAGCACGTTGCCGCAGTTCTACGCTCTGCCGGGCCGCGATCACTGGGGCGCGGTGCAGACAGTGTTCCTGGCCGGCGGCGGTATCCGCGGCGGAAACGTCATCGGCTCGTCGGACCGCTTGGGCGCCTACCCCGCCACCTGCCCGCAGACGCCGGAAAACCTGGCGGCCACCATCTTCCACGCCCTCGGCCTGCCCCGTGACGCCGCCTGGCATGACCCCAACGGTAGGCCGCATTTTCTATATCACGCCGAGCCAATCGCTGGCCTATAAGGCGGCGACGCCGCAACCTCAGTTAGATAGCGGAGTCTCGGTGTAGCCTGTCGGTGTACGATGCACTCCCAACAACCGGAAAGCCATTCGGATCCGACCCAACACGTCGGGGCCACGGTGCACGAACATTTGCCACCGCCAACGCCCGAACAAGGGCCGGCGACAGCGCCTTTAGTGCGTGAAACGCAGGTCGATTCCAAGGATGCGCCCACGGCGGTGCAACCGCCCGCGCCAATGCTTGAAGAGCCGTTGCTTTTCGAGCGTTATAAGCCGATTGGGCCGCCGTTGCCGGGGGGCATGGGCAAAGTTTATAAGGTTCGCGACACGACGCTTGGACATATTGTCGCGCTTAAAACGATGAGGTCGGCGCTGTTGGGTCAGCCAACTGAAGTGGAGCGCTTCAAGCGAGAGGCGCGGGCAGTTGCGCAGCTCAAGCACGAAAACATCATCACCATCCATCATTTCGACGTCTATCGCGGCGAGCCTTTTTTCACCATGGAATTCATGGAAGGCGGCTCGCTCGCGTCGCGGCTCTCCGAATTCACGAAGAAGGATCCCGCCGCCATCGCCGCCTTGATGGAGAAGGTCGCCCGCGCCGTTGGAGTTGCTCACTCCAAAGACATCATCCACCGCGACTTGAAGCCCGGCAACATTCTCTTGGACCCGGCCGGCGAACCCAAAGTCAGCGACTTCGGCCTCGCCAAGTTTTTGAAGGAGCAAGACGACATCACGCGGCCCGAGCAGAGACTTGGGACCTGGTACTACATGTCGCCCGAACAGGCCACGCGTGACCATGACATCCTTTCGCCGGCCACCGACGTCTGGTCGTTGGGCGTGATCTTTTACGAGCTGTTGACGGGCAAGAAGCCGTTCGATGGCGAAACGAAGAAACAGTTAACCAACGCGATCTGCAAAAAGGAGCCGCTGCCGCCGCGCGTTCTTCGCAAGGGATTTGACCGGGGATTGGAGGCAATCGTTGGCCGTTGCCTTTCAAAGGATCCGGAGCAACGGTATCAGCGCGCGGGGGAGCTTGCCGAGGAATTGATTCACTGGCGTCAGGGAGAAGCCGTTGCGACCCCGAACCAGACGCCGTTCGCCCGAAGAAGACGCCCATGGAAGAAGACGGCTTTGGCCTTGGGTCTCCTCGCAATGATACTCTTGGTCGCGTTCTTGCAGCGCACAAGCACAAAGAACGATTCCACGGGCGCTGTCCAAGATCGAAATTGGACAGATGAGATCGAAAAGGAGCTAAAAGGGAAGAAACAGGTCACTCTCATCGCGGAGACGGGTGGGCCAAAAGGCTACGACCTGATACGAGGCGCCGGCAAGATTGACACGGACGACGATCCGAGCCGGCCGTTTTCTGTTAACGCATGGGACTTGGCCATGCTGGAGCTGGTCGCGAATCGGACGCTCGACCATTTTCGCTTTGAAGCGGAAGTAAGGCACCTGGCTTCAAGTGGATCTTCTCTGGTCGGCATTTACCTTGCCCAGAGTCGGCAGCCGACCGACCAGGGCGTCGCGAACTTGTACCTCGAATGGAGTTTCAACGACTTCCCAGAATTCGCGGCCCACAAGGGCGAATGGGATCACGAAAAGGCGATCATCCTTTCGGGCAAGCTTCTACGTGAACCTGAGGGGCCTAGGGGGCCGGCAACGATCGAAATCTATCCGGGCCACGGCAAGGTTTTCAAAGTTGGCAAGCCGCGTGAAGTCCCCTGGCGAAAAATCGCCGTCGAAGTGTCGTCGAAGGGAGTGATTGGCTCTTGGGAGGGAGAGAAAGTTGGCCAGCAGCGGTCGTGGGCTGAAGTCAATGCGATGTCAAAAAAGATCTTGACGATGATCCTTGCAGGCGAGAAAAAGCTCGCCTTCCTAAAGTCGCTGGAGCCGAGTTTCGGGCCACGCCAGGGCCTTGGGCTCTTGGTTCATAACGGCACTGCGCAATTCAGAAATGTTCGCGTGACGCCGATAACCGACTGATTTCTCTTTTCGAGGCGCAACCGTATCGGCACGGGCAGATATAGCGAATGCATGTTTTTACGCATTCCGCTCGCCAATAATAGGATGTAATACTTATCAACTAACACACGGGTGTCACGGAATTATCAAAATCTTCTTGTATTCTCCAGAAAAAGTACGACAATCTTCGACTATAGATAGCGGAGTCTTGTTGTCGCTTATCGGTGTACCATGCACTCCCAACGGCCTGCCCAAGAGCCGGAAAGCCATTCCGATCCGACCCAACGCGTCGGCGCCACGGTTCATGAGCCTTTGTCCGCGCCGTTGCCCGAAGTGGGGCCGGCCACTTCTCCTCTGGTGCATGAAACGCACGTCGACTCGAAAGATGCGCCCAAAGCCGTGGAACGGACGCCTTCTGCGCTTTTCGGGCAGGTTTTGCTCTTCGAACGCTACGAAACCCTCGGGCCCCCGATCGGCGGCGGCATGGGGCTTGTCTTCAAAGTCCGCGATACCAAGCTGGGCCGCATCGTCGCTCTGAAAACCATGAAGTCTGCGCTGTTGGCTCAGCCCGCGGAGGTGGAGCGCTTTTTGCGCGAAGCCCGCGCGGTCGCCCAACTCGAACATCCCAACATCATCAAGCTGCACGAATACGGCGAGCACCGCGGCGAGCCCTATTTCACCATGGAATACTTGGAAGGCGGCTCGTTGACGTCGCGCCTGGCCGAATACACGAAGAAGGACCCGAAAGAACTTGCCGCTCTGATGGAAAAAGTCGCCCGCGCCGTCGGCTTCGCCCATTCGAAAGACGTCATCCATCGCGACTTGAAGCCCGGGAATATCCTCTTGGATCAAATCGGCGAGCCGCGCGTCAGCGATTTCGGCTTGGCCAAGTTCCTCAAGGATGGCGACGACATCAACCGAGCGGACCAGGTGCTGGGCACATGGTACTACATGTCCCCGGAGCAAACCGCCGGCAATCGCGACACGTTAACGCCGGCCAGCGACGTTTGGTCCTTGGGCGTGATCTTCTACGAATTGCTGACGGGCAAGAAGCCGTTCAACGGCGAGACCAAGAAGCAGATAACCAACGAAGTCTGCAAAAAGGAGCCGTTGCCGCCGAGTTATTATCGCAGGGGACTGGATGCGGGGCTGGAAGCCATCATCGAGAAGTGCGTTGCGAAAGATCTATCGAAGCGGCTCGAGGACGCGAACGAGTTTGCAGACCAACTGGAACGCTGGCGCCAGGGTGATGGAATTAGTTCGCGCGGATGGTGGAAGCGTCAAGTTCACGTGGCAAAGCGGCACAAAGCCCTCGCTGCTGTCGTGCTCTTGGCCGTGCTTCTCACGTTCCTTGGTGGTTACTATGCAGTGCAGCCTTCGGACACGGAACGCTGGACACGCTATGTGCAAGGCGAACTGAGGGCGGGAAGGTCGGTGACGTTGGTCGGCGAAACGGGCGGTCCGAAGTGGATGCGCTGGGAAGGCGGCGACATGGTCGATCTGCCGAAGGTTGAACCGGGGGAACCATTTGCTGTTCCATGTTGGGGGTTGGGTTTGTTGGAACTGGTGCCGAACACGGGTATGGAGGCGTATCGCCTGCGCGGAGAGGTCAGGCAAATTGAGGCCGCACGGTATCGACATGTTGGACTGTACTTTGGCCGGCACCGCTATGCAACTGCGAAGGGTTGGGCGAATGTTTATTTGACTATGAACTTCTGCGACAGCTCCCCTCTTAACCCAAAAAACCCTGAGAAGAACTTGGTGATGATCCTCGGCGAGATGCTTCGCGAGCCGGGTCCCCTGGAACCGAGTCCCTTTTACAAAGCAACGCCTGCATCGTATCGACCACAGATAGCAACGCCAAAGCCATGGCGCCCCCTTGCGTTTGAGGTCCTTCCTGATTGTCTCCGCGTTTTCTGGGACCATAAGCTCATTCATGAGATCTCATGGCAGGATCTAGACCGCGATAGCAACAGAGGGCTTTCCAACCGCATAGCCATCGGCGGCGGAGATCGGGATGAACTCAAATCGATTTCCCTGCATTTCGGTCCACTTCGAAGCGAAGGTCTAGGCCTTTTCGTTAGTGGTTCCAATGCGACTTTTCGAAATGTCGTTTTAGAACCCATTTCCCAAGAAAGGAAGGAGTAATCGCGATGCCTATTCGTTTCACCAAGCCGGTCAGAGATGGAGATGCATGCGTCTTGCAGAACGGCGCTTTCGAGTTCAAAGGCGAAGTAGTACCAAGCGTGACCGACCTCACCCTCTATCTCCTGAATTCTGGCAGCAGTCGTAATTGTGGTACCGTGCAGATCGATGACAGTCATACGTGGTCGATTCGTGTGAACCAGATCGCGCCAAACCATGGATATACGCTGCGCGCTGTAGGAACGTTGGGCGTCACGGCGGTAGACGCTTTGCTTTTCGACATTCTAATCGCTTGAGGAATTGACTTAAGAGCGGGAAAGACGCACGTGACAATGTTTTCTGGCTTAGGATTTGGAAAGGAGTGAATATGACGGGCCCTTTCAAAACTGTGAAGATCAATGATCCAGAGACCAATACAAGCCATCAACTCAACGGCGACGGAACTTACAACGTTCAGGGAATTAGTTCCGGACTTGACGAGAACACGCTAATTCGAGTTTGGCGGATTCACCAAGGTCAGACCAGCGAGTACTTTGACTGTTACACGAACTCCACGGGCGCGTGGAATTGCCCCGCCTTTCACGTCAATGCGCCGACCTCAGGATATTCCGTCCATGCCATTGCCGGCGCCGGATCTCCGGACGATTTGAACGATACAATAACCTTCAGCGGATATTAAGAGATTTGTACTCACATGCGCTTATGAATTCGCAACCCGATGTGCCGCGTCCTCTTCCCATTCCCCCTGAGAACGCTGATTGAGTCGTTCTTTCCCCCACTCATGACACAGGATTCGTTTCAAAAACGAAATTTGCGTTTCAAGAGGTGTCCCTGTTTCATGAAATAAGAGTAAACATAGCGAATGCGATGTCTCTAACCCCGAATGAACATGCAAAAGATTCCCCGTGATTCCGCCCGCAAGTACGCCTTCGACTGGCGCGACACGCCGCTTCTTCGCGTAAAGCCGGGCGAGAGCTTCGTCGTCGAAACTTACGACGCCAGCACCGGTTACTTCAAATCCGCTGACGACAAAGCGGTGCCGGGGAAGCGGCCGGGGTTTGACCGGGCGCCGCCGCTCGCCAATCCCATCGGCGGCCCGGTTTATCTAGAAGGCGCTCAGCGCGGCTATGTGCTTGCCGTAACCATCGAGGACATCGTCGTCGATTCCTATTCGTGGATCGCCATCGGGCCGCGGCGGGGACCCTTGGGCGAATCGACGCGCTGGCCGGAATTGTCGGGCGATTACACCACCAAGATCTTCCAACACTCGCCTGGCCCCAGCGGCAGCATGCGCGACGGCACGCTGCATTTCAGCGACAAGATTTCTTGGCCGATCACCCCGTTTGTCGGCACTTTCGGCGTGGCGCCCGACCGTGAAGTCACGACCAGCCTCGACGGCCAGGGCGAATGGGGCGGTAACCTTGACATCCGCGACGCCTGTCCGGGCAACACGCTCTATGTGCCGATCTTTCACGAAGGGGCCCTATTCTATCTGGGCGACGTGCACGCCAGCCAAGGCGACACCGAGTTCACCGGCACCGCCGCCGAGACCAAGGCGAGCGTACAGGCGAAGCTCGGCTTGGTGAAAGGCAAGCGCATCCCTTGGCTGCGCATCGAAAAGCCAAATTCCATCGTCGCTTGCAACGCCAACCGCCCGCTGGAACTCGCCGTCGAAACCGCGACCATCCAACTCATCGACTGGCTCATCACCGAGTTCGGTTTCACGCCGACCGACGCCTACTGCCTGGTCAGCACCTGTCCCGATTTTCGGATCAACGTCTATCAAATGTGCAAGCTCGGCAAGCTGAGCTTTGTGGCGGGGGCGGAAATACCGAAGAAGTACCTCACGTGACGCCGCCTTCGTACGGACAATTCCGGGGGTGCCATCATGCAAAACGTGCCGCTCGAGAGAAACGAAATCCTGAACCCGTTTATTACCAAGCACTTGTAAATTCGCTCTCGACGCGCTCGTTTCTGCAGAGCGGCCTCAAAATCGCAGGAAGTGTCACGTTGCGTAACCCGGGAATTGGGCGCTTTGAGACAGTCTCTGCAAATCGAGAGAAAGCAGCGTTCAACTAGCGGCCATTCGATTCCTCAACACCTTTCGCCCGGGGCATCGAGCCCGTGCGGAACACGTCGGCGAGCTGCTTCTTGTCGACTTCCGCCAGCGAGCTTTCTTGGACCACGCGGATCGTTTCCTCGACGGGGTATTCGAGACGCTTCAATTCGACGCGCTGGCTGTCGATGACGGCGTAGGAAAGACGCGGGTCGCCGTCGCGCGGTTGGCCGACGCTGCCGGGATTGATGACCAGCTTGTCGCCGACTTCCAGGACGTAGGGATGATGGGTATGGCCGACGCAGACCACGTTCGTGTCGACGTCGGCGAGACGGCGCTCCCAAAACTCGGTGTCGGCGACGGCGAACTCATCGAGCGGATCGCGCGGCGTCGCATGCACTAGGAGGAATGAGATGTTTTCCAGGGTGACGCGCTCGCTGACGGGCAATGACCCCAAATAGCGGCGATCAGCGGCGGTCAGAAGCTGTTGGGTGAGCGGTCGCGTGATGGATGTCAGATACTTGAAGCCGTTCTTGCCCTGGACCTTGACCATATGGGCGGCGCCGTGGTCGTGGTTGCCGCGAACGCAATGCTTGACGTGATCGTGGACCCATTGGATGCACGGGCGAGGTTCTAGTCCGTAGTCGACGAGATCGCCCAGGCATAGGCAAACGTCGAAAGGCTCCTGGATAGCTTGGAGGGCCGGCCAATTGCCGTGAATGTCCGCGATAAGAAGGATGCGCATAAAAGGGGACCTAACAGTAAGAATTCAAAGCACCCAAAGAGGATTGTACTTGACCCGTTCGCCTGTCTTGGCGAGGATATAATCACCCATTCAGCGTAATTGCATAAGTGGAGCCGGCCTGGAGCGGAATTCAAGCAGCCCTCTTTGCCGTAGTCTAGCTTTTCTTTCGAGAAGACGCCATGACCGGTGACCGACCCCTCCGCCGCATGACGTTGCGGCAGCTGTTGATTCACGCGGAAAAGACCGCGCGCGACATCATCGAGATGGTGCACACGAACTATATGGCGCGAGTCACGGACTTCCGCGATTTGAGCCGGCCCGTGCGGCGCCGCAGCCATTATCCCAAGTTGTTGGCGGTCCAAAACGCCCTACGGAAGCTGACGGAAACCGCCGAGCTGACGCGCACCAACTGCGAACTCCTCAACGAAAACCTCGACCTGATCCGCGAGCACGCCAATCGCGAGCGCGTCAATCGCATGTGACTCGGATGGCGATGGTCGCGGCGTATCAATCGTCCTCGTCATCTTCCTTGAATCGGCGACTTCTCCGCGAAGGTCTCCTCGGCGGTTCGTCTTCGTCTCCTTCCTCGTCCTGCTCATTCTCGTGTTCTTCCTCATCTTCTTCCTCACCGTCATCCAAGCCGAGGCGCTTGACGACGCCTTCTTCTTCCGCGGCTTGGACATAAAGGAAGATGGTCTCGCGGGTTTTCCCAATGCCCATGATGAAGCGCACGATGAGGATTGCGGTGAATAGATTCCATAAGCCGAAGCCGACGCGCAACAGGATCAACAGCACTGGCGACGTCCCAGTGACGCTGAGCAGGTAATATGCCAACAAGGTGAACGCCACGCCGAAGGTAATCTCGATGAGACCAAATCCGGCTTCCTCCACGGGCGGCTCGCGCAGGGACAAGCCGATAGACCAAATCAAGACACTGAGCAGCAAGGGCTGGGCATAATAGGTTGACATCACCAAGATTGTCAACAACATCTCCCAGAAGCCGCTCACCGACCAGAAAACATGAATCGGCATAGCCCGTTCGGTATTGGCGTCGAGGATGCAGAGTTCCGGCGTGAACCATGGCACCAGGGCGTAATTGAGGATGCCGGTGAGGGGCAAGAGCTTGAAAATGAAGTTCAGCGCCATGTTGGTGATGGTGAGGATCATCAACGCGCGTACTTGTCCCTGTGTGCCGTAGCGATCCGGGATGCCCTGACAAGCGCTGTAGCCCGCGAAGGCAATTCCCCCCTGTGCCAACGTAAGAGCCGATGCCAGGATCAGCAACACTTTGGCCACTGCGTAAAGGCTGTAGCCCGAGATCAGGCCCACGAGGAAGCCGGGAAGACTGACGCGTTCGGGTTGACCGGGCTCGGGCTCGGGCGGGTCCTCGCTTACGAGGATTTTCTCGGCGACGCCGCCGTATTCGGGCCCCTGAGTAATGCCCAGGATCAGCACGAGGCCTTGCAGACCGAAGGCGCCGGCCCAAAAGTAGACGGAGAGTAGGACGACGCCGAGACCGAGCCGCGTTTTGGCCCATTGTTCGGGCTCTTGCAGCATCCGGAACCGTCGTTTGATTTTTGGGGCTCTTTTTTTTTCCGCCGGTTGCTCTGTCTTCGCTTTGGCGGCTTCTTCCGCGGGGTCGAGGAGAAAGGCATAGCTGGCCGGGTCGGCCTGCTCCTTAGGGGCCGGCGCGGTGAACGGCGCCGCGGTGGGCGGAGCCGGGTTGGGAGGCGGAGGGCTGGCCGGCGCTTGGGACATCGGAATCGTCAACTCGGTGCCGCATTTGGTGCACCTGACCTTGCGCCCGGCCTTGTCCGCGGGAGCTTTTAGGCCCTGGTTGCAGGATGGGCAACGGAAGGAGATCAAATCCATGGAGTCAATCCGCGAGGCGAGATTCTCGATCGGCCGGCCTATTAAGGACCCTGTCAAGGAACAAGGATATTAAGGAGAATATGGCGCAAAAGAACAGATTGCGCCGTCATTTTTCAAGCCAATGCGAAAGCAGGTCGGTTGCATTGCCTTTAGCCGCTGGTAAACTAGCAATATGCGTATCTGGGAACCTTTGATGGAAACCCGATGTTGCTCGCGAAGGATGCTGTCTCACCTGTTCGAACCGACACTGCTTTGCAGGTGTACCTGCTTGGCACGCTGGAGTATGATGCCGCCCTGCGCTTGCAACGGCGGTTGCAGTTTGACGTCTCGGGTGATCGCTCCCAGGCCGCGTTGATCCTTTGTGAACACCCGCCCATGATCTCGGTGGGCCGGCAAGGCAGCCGGGCTCACGTCTTCTTCGAACCCGATGAGCTAGAGTGGCGCGGTTGGCCGGTCCGCTGGGTGCATCGTGGCGGCGGTTGCTGGCTCCATCTTCCCGGGCAACTCGCCGTCTATGCCGTTTTCCCCGTGGATCGCCTTGGACTGACTGTGCGGGATTTCCTCGTTCGTCTTGGCGGCGTCGTGCAGTGTCTTCTCGGCGATTTCGACTTGCGCGGCGACTGGCTTCCCGGCGGCGTTTACGTGCGCTCGCGCCTCATCGCCGGACTTGGCGTGGCCGTCCACGACTGGATCAGTTCCTTCGGCTTGTGCCTTAACGCGAACCCGTCGCTTGATTTCTATCGCCGCGTTCAATGCGCGCCGCGCTTCCAGGAACCGATGACGTCCCTGGAGCGCGAACGCCGCGGACGCCTGCAGCCCGCGTTGGTGCGGCAACGGCTAATCGAGCACGTCCGCGAAGTGTTCGGTTTTGGACGAATCGCGCTCTTCAGCGATCACCCGAGCATTCAGGGCCACCAGCAACGCTGCCGCGCCCCCGTCAGAAATGCCTACGCTTGATTCGGAACCACCTTCATGCAGACGTTGCCGCTTATTGAGCCGCCGGTTTTACCGCAGCGCCGTCTGCCGTCTTGGCTGAAACGGCCGCTTCCCGCCGGCAACGAGAATTTCTTCACGCACAGCCTTCTTCGCGAACTCAAGCTGGAGACCGTGTGCGAGAACGCCCGTTGCCCCAATCGGCCCGAGTGCTACTCGCGCCGCACCGCCACCTTCATGATCATGGGAAACATCTGCACGCGGCCATGCGGCTTCTGTTCCGTGCCGCGCGGCCATCCCGAAGAGCTGGAAGCCGACGAGCCCGAACGTGTCGCCGAAGCGGCGTCTCGCCTCGGGTTGAAACACGCGGTGATTACGTCGGTAACGCGTGACGACATGCCCGACGGCGGGGCCGAGCATTTCTATCGTTGCGTGCTGGCCATACGGCAGCGTACCGGGGCGGTTATCGAGGTGCTCACGCCCGATTTTCTTGGCGACACCAAGGCCATCGATCGCGTGATCGAGGCCGAGCCGGAAATCTTCAACCACAATACGGAAACGGTGCCGCGCTTTTACAAGAAAGTCCGCGGACGCGCCGAGTATCAGCGCAGCCTCGATCTTTTGGCGCGGGTCAAACAGAAGGCGCCCCACCTGGCCACGAAGAGCGGCCTCATGCTGGGGCTGGGCGAAACGCACGAGGAATTGCTGGACACGCTTGCCGATTTGCGGGCCGTCCGTTGCGACATGCTGACCTTGGGCCAATACCTCACGCCGACCTTGAAGCACATCCCCGTGGCCCGATTCCTGCCGCCCGAGGAATTCGACGAGTTGGCCAAACTGGCTCGTTCGCTGGGATTCAAGAAAGTCGTCAGCGGACCGTTCGTGCGCTCCAGCTATCATGCCGACGAGATGGCTCATGCGTAAACCCATCATTGTCCCCGACCTGGGCGTAGAGTCGGCGGTCCTGAATCTTTGGCTTGTTGAGCTGGGTGAACTCGTCTATGCCGGCGATCGCATGGTCGAATTGCTGGCGGAGGAAGCGACGTTCGACGTATCGGCGCCGGCGACGGGGAAGCTCGTGGAAAAAACGGCGCGCTTGGGAGAGAGCCTTCATGCCGGGCAGGTATTGGGGCACGTCGAGGAAGGATGAGAGTTGATCCGCAGTCCGTTCATCTCTTTGGATGGCCTGGACGGTGCCGGCAAATCGACCCAATGCCGGCTCTTGGCCGACTGGCTGCGCACGCGCGGTTGGACCGTCGTTGAATGCGCCGACCCGGGCGGCACCGAAATCGGCCAGGTTTTACGAAACCTTCTGTTGGAGCACCGCGGCCAAATGTCCCTGCCGTGCGAAGCGCTTCTATTCATGGCCAGCCGGGCCCAGCTTACCGCCGAGATCATTCGCCCCGCTCTCGAAAAAGGCCAGGCCGTCGTTTGTGATCGCTTCTTGCTTGCCAATGTCGTATACCAGGGCCACGCGGGCGGGCTCGATCCGCAGCTCTTATGGTCCGTCGGTCTGATGGCGACGGGTGGGCTGGAACCGGAATTGACGTTCGTGCTCGACTTGCCGACCGAGTTCGCGCGAAGCCGCCGCAAAACTTTCGCCGATCGCATGGAGAGCCGGGCGACTGATTTCCATGAGCGCGTCCGAACCGGTTTTCGCAAGGAAGCCGAGCGCCGGCCGGATCGCATTGTCCTGTTGGATGCGACCTTGCTGGTGAACGACGTGCAGGAACAGATGCGCCGAGAAATGTTGGAAAGAACTGCGTTAACCCCCAAGCCCGCAGATGAGCGCAGCGAATCCGCGGGGTAACGGAAGTTGATCATGACCTGGGCACATATCCTCGGACACGATGCCTTGGTCGATGCCTTCGGGCACGTCGTCCAACGCCACCGCCTCGCGCATGCTTACCTCTTCTCGGGCCCGGCCGGCGTCGGCAAGCGGATGTTCGCCCGCGAGTTGGCCAAGGCGCTGTTGTGCGAAGCGCCCGACAACGCTAACAAAACGCTCACTTCTTGCGGTCGCTGCCAAGCTTGCATCTTAGTCGACGCCGGCAACCACCCTGACTTCTTCGGCGTCCAACGGCCCGAAGACAAAAACGAAATGCCGATCGAGCTGATGCAGGAATTGTGCGTCGGCTTCTCGCTCAAATCGGCTCGCGGTCAAGGCAAAGTCGCGGTCCTCGACGATGCCGACGACCTCAACGCTGAGTCGGCCAACTGTTTCTTGAAAACGCTGGAAGAGCCACCGCCGCGCTCCGTCTTTATCCTCATCGGCTCCAGCGTGGATCGCCAGCTTCCCACCATCGTGTCGCGCTGCCAGGTCGTGCGTTTTCGACCATTGCCTCCCCCAATCTTGGAACAGATACTGCGACAGAACGATATTGAGGACAGCGCGACCATACAACGCCTTGTCCATTTGTCCGGCGGCAGTCCCGGTCGAGCACTCGCGCTCGTCGATCCTGATTTGTGGGAGTTTCATTCCAAGTTATTGGAAGGTCTGACGCGGCCGAAGATCGATGCTTTCGGACTGGCGAAGTGCTTTGTCGAATTTGCCGAGGATGCCGGGAAAGAGTTGGCATTGCAGCGGCGGCGGGTGTCGTTGGTGTTTGGCCTCGTAATCGCCGCGTTGCGCGACGCCCTCGCTCAGAGCCAAGGCAAGCCGGCGGGCGATGACGACAAAATCCTCACGGCCCTCACCAATCGGGCGGATACCGAAAAAATCGCAACCCTGATAGAACGCTGCTTGGAGGCCGAGCGCCATCTGGGCCGATACGTTCAGATACCGCTCGTGCTGGAAGCCTTGCTTGACGCCATGGCTCAGACGCTGGAGGAAGGCGCCCCCGCTCTGGCAAGTCGCTCATGAAAGAGCCGCCATGTCCCGGCTCGTCAGCTATCTCCCCGGAATAATCGTGGCGGGCGCAATCCTCCTGATCGTGGCGGGGTGCAGCACGCATCCCGTCATCGACGTCATGGATTACGCATTTCCTGGGCGCGTTGAAAAGGGCAAGACGCAACCCTACGGCGGCGTCTGTATTCCTCAAGGTCCGGTGCAACCGCCCGGCCCCGCGGTTCCTGTCATTGTGCCGGCCGTTCCCTCGGTCGCAGTCCCCGTCGTGCCACCGCCGGCGCCTTTGCCTGGCACAGGCGGCACCACATCGCCGCCGAGTTTCCCGAGGTTTTAGGCGCATGGTGGCGGCAAGTTTCCAACGTGCCGAGCCGACCGGTCTTCAACCGCTTAGGTCGGCAAGTTGGAACTTGCCGCCACACTTAGGCGTTTAGCAAGCGCAGAAATCGCGACTCCATGCCGGACGCTTTCCACGCCGCCCACCATTTCAGGAACGCTTCGCGCTGGCGGGGCAAGCGTTTGTCATGAAACTTGAGCAGAGCGTCGATTCCTGGCTGGCAGCGCCTCCAAAGTTTCGCATCTGTGGTCTGAAGGCGATCCTTTATTTTCTGCAGGCGCTGACTCGCCACCTGGCTGTCGTTGGCCAAGCCAAGTGTATCTTGCATCGATTCGACGGCCGGGTAGAACTCGGTGCGAAATCGCTCCGGAAAGCACGATCCGAATACTTCCATCGCATAACGCAGGTTCTTGCCGCAAATACGGACTTGGTGCAAGTGTTCGTAATCATGCAGGTTCTCCGCGGCCGCTTGGTGAAGCTCCGCCAGCAGCTCGCGCAGCATTGCTCGGGATAACGTGTTTATCAAGGCCGAGCCGGCGCTCTCGATTGAATCGCGAATTTCGGAGAGCGCCTCGGGAACTAATCGTCCGAGTTCGATCTTTGGATTCTGGGCCGCGTCGGCCAACTCGTCTTGAGCGAGCATTCGCTGCCCGTGCGCAAGGCCGATGAGAAAGTCCAATCCCGGCTTTGATCGCGCCGGCGCCCTGCTGTTGCGCTTCACCAATTCCAGCAAGAAGACGTCCCAATCGCGGGCCGCTCCGGCCGCGCGGCGTAATCGGCGTAAGGCTTTGCGCAGACGGTCCAATGTCTTATCAGGAAGCGTGGACGCAAAAATGCGCAATGCCGCTCCCGCCCGGCGCGTGCTGACCCGTAGCTGATGGACATGCTCGACATCTTCCTCGGCATGGTGAAGCGCCGGCGCCAACCGGTCGCGCACCGATTCGAGCCGGGCTTGGAGCACCTTCCGCGCCGCCCCCGCGACCGTCATGGTCTTGTCCAGGCCATCGATCCACTTGTTGTCGACTGACATGAATTCACAGATCCTACAGAAGTTGACGTATCGCGGCCGCGAGGCGGTCGATTTCGGCTTCGGTATTGTAGAAATGCGTGGAGGAGCGAATTAACCAACGGTCGGGCCGGTCGACCAAGGCCGCTTCGACGCGGAAGGGCTCCCACAGGCCGTCGCGCAGCTTGTGGATATTCGTCGTTTCAGGCAAGCGGAAGGCGGTCATGAACCCATGAAGACTGGGGTGTCGAGGCGTCGTCACGGTCAACCCGCAAAGACCGTCGAGCCGTTGACGAACGTAGCGCACTAGTTTTTCGTTGCGCTCGCGGATCGCTTCAAAGCCCAGCGCCGCTTGAAAGTCAATTGCCGCCGGCACCGCCATCCAGGGACAGTAATCGCGAACGCCCTCGAACTCATAGAAACGTATTCGGCCGGTGGACCCAAAACGATCCTGCTGATCGCGACGGGCCCGGCTCGGCTTCCAGCCCCAGCTCACTTGCAAAGGTTGTAGGCGATCCTCACTGCCGCGACCCAAATAGAGAAAGCCTGATCCTGTCGGCGCCAAAAGCCATTTGTGACAGTTGGCGCCGTAGAAATCGGCGCCAATATCCTCCAAATTCAACGGCGCCATGCCCGGGGCGTGTGCGCCATCAACCATCGTGAGGACACTCCTACGTCGCGCCTCGGCACAGATTTCCTTAGCCGGCAGCACCAGGCCCGTCGGCGACAGCACGTGGCTGAAAAACAGAAGCCGCGTGCGCGGCGTGATGGCCTGTGCCGTGGCCGCGACGATTTCTTGCGGATCTTCGGCGAGAATCGGCAACGGAAAGGTGCGCAACGTCAGGCCGAGACGCTGGGCGACCCGCTCCCAGCACCAGTGCATGGCGCCGTATTCATGATCGGTGATGAGGATTTCACCGGGCGCCGCTAGAGTCAACCCCGAGGCGACGATGTTGACCGCCGTCGTCACGTTCACGGTGAATATGAGACGGGTCGGGTCGGCGCCGACAAACTTTGCCAACCGCTCCCGCGCTTCCCACAATAGCGGCGGCAACTGACGCAGCAGAAAATCCATTGGCTCTTCCGCCAGCCGATGACGCAACTGAGTGACCCGATCAAACACCGAGCGCGGCAAAGGCCCGAACGACCCGGTGTTAAGATTCGCCACCTCGGAATCGAGCAGCATCTCCCGCCGCGCCTTCACCCAGTCCGGTTCGTCGCTCATTCCAGCACAACTCCACCTATTGTGTTCGGTTTCGACGCTCGCTCGGCGGTTTCGCGCGCGTCCTGTCGCGCTAACCCGCAAGCGGCCTACAGAATCCCATACTCCGCGAAGACTTCGCGCGCACTGCGGCCTTTCGCCAATTCCGCCCGCACCTTGTTCTCGCCCGTGACCTTTTCCAGCGCCAGCGCAAATGCCTTTTCCGCCAGGTCCTTAGAAACCACCACAACGCCGTCGATATCGCCGAAGACGAAGTCCCCAGGCCGGATGGCGCACTGCCCAACGCGGATGGGCTCTCCGTGCCGGACGCCGTCGAGACGTCCCTTCGAATCGAGTGGCGAAAACCCGCTTGCGAACACCGGAAAATCCATGGCGAGGATCTTGGCCGCATCGCGCGTCAGCCCATCGACGACCACTCCGACTGCCCCGCGCGCCCGGCTCGCCGTCGACAAGAGTTCGCCCCAAAGTGCACTGGAGCGATCGCCGTTCGTCGTCGCCACCAGCACGTCGTCCTCGCGCAGCGAATCGACGCACTCCAACTCGACGGCGTAGGGCTTCTTCGGCTCCGTCGCAACGGGCATGGTGCTCAATGTCGCCGCCCGACCCAAGATCTTCCACTCGGCGCGCAAGGGCCGGATGTCGCTCGGCAATGCGCTGTGGCGATGACCCAAGCCGTCGAGCACGTCGGCCAAGAGGGCGCTGGAAAGCACGTCGCGATAGGGACTATAAAGTTGAAGGAGATCGGACATTGGCATGGGGTCGCCCTAACTAAGGATGATCGAAAGAGGAAGAACATCGAGGGCATTGTAAACGACGACGCACTGAACGTCGGCAGTCATGCCTCCGAAAAACTAGAATACGGAGGGGGGACGGAATCACGTTGACCGAGGAAAGTGGTCATGCGCTGCATTAATTGCAATCGCGAATTGCCGGAAAACGCGAAGGTCTGCGGCCATTGCGAGGCGCCTGTGATGCCGGCGCCGGGCGAGGGCGAGATGCAATTCGTCGCTGAGTTTCTGAAGCAAATGCCGCCCGACGTGGCCGCGGACTTTCGGCAAACACTTGAATCAAGCGAGACTGCCGACGAACTCATCAATCGCATCTTCGTCGGCAATTGCCCGAAGTGCGACAGCGAGAACACCGGCGACTGCGAACACGATCCCGACATCGTCAACCTGCTGGTGGGCCGCTGCTACGATTGCGGCCAGCTTTGGTGCACGGAATGCGAGAAGCTGCTGGACCGGACCGCGCCGGAATGCCCGTGTTGGGACGAGGAATTACCCGACCCGACGTCGCCGAACTAGCGATTTAGAGGAATTAGCCGCCAACGGACATCGCATTTCACACTCCGACCGTGTTACGATGAATGAAGTTGGGCCGCGCCCGACGCGCGAAAATGGATTGCGCTGCGCTCCCCCTTGAGGAGCCGCGCAAGGCATTTTTGGCCAATTCGAGCTTAAATCCCTCCTGCCGAAGCACTTAATGCTTTGCGCACCAGCCCTGCAAATCATTTCTCACGTCCTCCAGGAGCATTTGCCATGTCCCAATATTCGGAGTTTCAGTTCTGCTTTGATGCGCGCAACGCCGCCGACAAGGCCGGCACGCCCGAGTGGCTCTGGCACGGCCTCTTGGCGCCGGGCAAGTTGACGCTGTTCACGAGCCTGTGGAAGTCCGGGAAGACCACGCTTCTGGCGCATCTGCTAGCGCAGCGGCGGCCGCAACTCGGAGATTCGGGCGGCGAGTTCTTGAATTTGGCGGTCAAGCCCGGCGTCTCGCTGATTGTCTCCGAAGAGCCAAGCGACCTGTGGCCGATGCGTCGCCGCCGTCATCAGTTAGGCGAGGAGGTCGGCGTGCTGACGCGTCCGTTTCAAGGTCGGCCGACTCTCGCTCAGTTCGAACAGCTCAACGCCCAGATTCTCGCCGCGAAAAAGGAACGGGGACTGGACCTGGTGGTGTTCGATTCGCTGACAGTATTCTTGCCCACAAACAACGAGAACTGCGCCGACGTCGTGGTGGGCGCCATGACGCCCTTCCTCGCGCTGGCTGAGGCGGGCTTAGCTGTATTGTTGCCGCATCACCCCTCGAAGGGCGAGCCGGCGCTGGGACAGGCGGCGCGAGGCTCGGGTGTCCTGCAAGCTTCGGTGGACATCATCCTGGAGATGCGTCATCCAGGCGGCAACCCCTTCACGCGCCGCCGCAAGCTCTCTGCCTGGTCGCGCTACGAAGAAACGCCGCGGCAAATGTTGATCGAACGAAGCGAAGACGGCAACAGCTACAAACGCCTGGCCGACCTGGGTGACGATTTTCAAGATCACTGGGAAACCGTGCGGATCATCCTTAAGGAGGCAGGCGCACCGATGACCCAATCCGAAATCCACAGCGCGTGGCTGCAAGGTTTCGTCCGGCCGCACATCGGCACGCTGTCGCGCTGGCTAGGCCGGGCGGCGGAATTGGGCCTAGTGTTTCGAATGGGAAATGGGACGAAGAGCGAGCCGTATCGGTATGCGCTGGCGGAGGCGGGGCGGGAGGTAGCGTGAAGGGGTGGAGCGGGCACGACGAACATGCCTAAACTCCCGCAGAGTTTGATGTCGGCTCGTTAGCGATGTCTCCAGTTATGCCGGGTGACGGTGCGCAGCCATGCTGGATCGAGATAGGCGAATTGGCCGCTTCCATGGTCCCATCGGACCGCGCTAAGCGCTGATCCAGATTTGCTCCAATTGGCAGGAAGCAGTTCAACGTTTCGCCCCGCAGCATTTCTTGAATTTCTTGCCGCTGCCGCAGGGACAAGGATCGTTGCGGCCAACGCGAAGCGCGGAATGAGTGAAAGGCGGGTCAAATGTACGCACCGGGGTCTCGGCGGCAGACCTGAAGACGCTTGGTGGGGGCGACAGGATCGGCGGAGGCGTCGGCACTTGGTCATTCTCTTCTTCGAACGCCGCCCAAGTCTTCAATTCCGCAAGGGAATCCTCGAAAAACACGGGGCGCTTTAGTAACTTTGCCAGACTCGCATCCGGATTGCGTCGGAGCTCGGCTTCGGCGCCTTTCCAATCGATCGTCATCTCATCAATCAAACCGCGGTCGAACAGTTCCTTGATTTCATCAATCGCATCGGCCGCGCATAAGTCGCACAGGTTGATGACAAGGGCGTCGATGAGCGATTCTTCTCGCCCCTCAACGGCGTCGCGCAGCAATTGCCGAAGAATGGTCACGACCTCGTCGCGCGGGCGCAAGCCGGCTGCGACGATGCTCACCAAGGAAGTCGCGCCCGCCCGGCGTGCGTATTCATTTACCTTCTTGTTCTGAATTAGCGGGATGACTATTTGGTCCACCTTATCCCAGGCTAACGCCGCCAAGACGCGATGGAGCGACTCGGTAATAGCGTCGTCGTATAGGTCAAGAGACTTCTCGCCAGGGAGCGAGACGGCCTCCAAGATTGCGGGCAGCGCTTCCGCAGCACGAAACTCCGCTAATAGAAAAAGCGCGAAGAAATGGCCATTCGTTTCGACACGGCGGCCGCACTTGGTGTCTTCGACAGCCTTTTCGATTAGGCCGATGAGTCCCGGGATGATCTGATCCCGGTGAAGCCGCGCCGCTGGGAACGCATGCTCCGGGAGGACGTCGAAGGGCGAATCGAGTTCTTTCAGGATGGCGTCGATGTCGGCAGAGATGCCGGAATTCGAATTGGAGGGCGTCGGCGAATGCGCGTCCGCATCTTGGGTTTTGTCGTCTGCACTGGTCATATCGGTAGGCTAGGGGATTGGAAGTGAGAATCAAACCGGGCGAAAGGCTTTGGCGGTGTTTATTACCCGCGCGACGATTCATTTCCGTTTGCGTTTTTCGTTCTTCTTGCCGTGCTTCCTATTATGCTTAGGGCCGTTTGCCGCGTCAGTTTTCGGACGAAAATCGCTTTCGAAGCGGTGATAAGGCCCGCCGAAGGTTTCCGTCTTTCCCGGCAGCTCAGGTGTCGGGGTCTTCTTGTGTGCTTTCACTTTGATCTCCCTTCAAACGAACTTTCAGGCGCCTTTCAGCGATGCACTGATTCTGGCTCCACAATTCGAAAGCGTATTCGCCAGGCGCCGGAAACTGAAATTGCTTCCAAACGAGATGGAGCTGCTCAACAAATAGTTTACCACGGAAGCTCACAGCGTGCGTAGTGGAGTAGACCTCCACCGGATCGGCGATGTCGATTCGATAACACGACAGTCGAACCGGCATTAGGCCCACGGAGCTGGTTAATTGGACGAACACATGTAGGTCAAGCGGTGGTGAAGGGAAATCCGGCGCGGCCACGGCAGAGAAGGTGCCGACCAACGTGGTTTTGCTGGTTCCTTGTTCCACGATGACGCCATCGCAAAACAGCATACTGGGAGGAACCGTCGGAGGCGGAATGGCGGCTCGCGGCTCGGGCATGTCCAGAGTCTATGAGTTCAGTTTGATTTGTGCGAGAGAAAAGACTGCTGTTGCCGTCGACCGATCTTGCGCTGTTTTCGATTCCATTCGAGGTATTCGTCAAACTCCTCGGCGTCTTCAGCCCAACCACCGGCAGATTCACGAATGCCGTCACCGGGCGTGTGCGGTTTTTCGATTGGGCCTAACGTCACGCTGACTTCCTGGCCGTCCGGAAGTCCAGGTTCGCTCTGAAGATCGATGGTCTTGCAGTGAATGGTTCCGCGCAGTGTGGTTCTTCATGTTGGTCCTCCTTCGAACGGGGCCAGTTCAACTCCGGCGGCACACGCGGAATCCTAGCATGAGATCGTATGCGTCGGATGGCCATTCAAGCCGATTTGGATGCGTTTCCCAGCCTTCTTCACGGACATAATGCGGACCATTTCGAACAACGGCCTTGCCCGGCACAACATCCCCGACGACAAATTCCTTGCCAAGGCCGTCAAGGGCCTGTGGGTACTTATCAATGTCAAAACGCCCTGACTGTCCGAACAAGAAGGCCCGCATTTCTCGGGGACTCATGATACGCTGATCGATCAAGGCGGCGGCCAGCCATTCTTCTTCCGTTGGTAGCCGGACCTTCGCCCATTCACAGTAAGCCGAAGCATCGTCAAAACTCACCGAATGCACGGGGACGTTTCCCCGATCTTTGGGGCGAACTGGCTCAATTGTTTCGTCCATGCGAAACGATCCTTGACCGCTTCGTTCGTACGAAGTGACGTAGCCGGTCGCGCGAGTGAATTCATCGAACTGTCCGATCGTCACAGGGCAGCGGCAGATATCGTATGGCGGTGGTCGCACTGACCGTCCGTCTTCAAAAAGGCCGTGGCGTCGGAAACACGGATGAAACGCAGATCGGGAGGAGGGTACGGACTTCGGTCGCTGCCAACGGAGATGGCAACTGCTTCCGGCAATGATTTGGCAACAAATGACTCCAGTGGGAGGAGGCATCGCTCACAAAACCAACCAAAGTAAACGTCGACGATTTTGAAATCGCGCGGCGGTCGAATTTCGAGGTGTTTGAAAAAGCAGGTGCATACATGATTATCTTCGCGTGTTCGCATCCATTCGGTGAAGATGGCATTTAGGCGTTCTTCGATCCCTGGGACGGCCGCCTTGAAACGGAATCGAAACCGCTCGAATTCAAGGTCGAGGTTGGCCTTCTTATGAACTCTCATTGGGAAACGTCCGATATCGGAGGTGCTACCAAAGTGCCGACTATCCCATGCTTTGAGCGCAAAGAAAAGAGCCCGGGGTTGCAGTAGTGGTTGAGGCGGGCGTCGTAACCGTGGTTGACGTTGTCGTTTTCCAGGACCTTGTTGGCAGCGACGTCGCCGTTTCGCCGGCGTTGCCTATTGCCCCTTCAGAACTCTTTGAATTCTACCGGCAGCTTCATCGACAAAAACCGTCACGTCGCCGCCACGCCGGTTAATGTAATCGCGTGGGCCGTAGTGAATTCGCCAATTCCGGCCAACTGTTGCCTTTTCTTGCGAGATTGTGATTAGGGCTGTTTGGGGATCGACGCCCGCGCCGCTGGCCGCTTCGTTAGCCAACGCCAGAGCTGTCGCCACAGAAACCGCCAGGTCATCGTTCTGGATTCTTTCCATCACTCCCATGCGAGGTTCCTTTCATGGAATTCCGAGCAACGTTTTCGTGTCGCCGAGAATATCTACCGTCCCGTCCTTCAGTATACGGTACAGCTTTTTCTCCGAGATTACAATTTCACCCTCGTAGCAAGCTCCTCCCAAGTGAGGATCATCGTGAACTGCTCGAATGTCAGTAGGGCTCGGATCCTGCTGGAAGTCCACGCCGGTGTTCGGGTGCGTGTGGAACGTAGCGATGATCGGCATCCCAGCGCGAACGCCTCCGTCGTGATTTGGCACGATGATTTCATTCTGCGTCCCTTTGGCCCATCGTTCCACCAGTAGGGTTCCATCGTTCGATTTCAGGACGAAACCTCCTTCTTCGTGAGCTTCCGTTTGACCTGGATTGGACTCCAGCCAAGCTCGTCGCAATTCGGCCTGAATCTTGATGTCGGCTAGAATGTCCACTCCTTTCTCCGCTTGGTGCGTTCTCTACAAGAATCTACCCTCCCAGCTACGAGCTTCAAGAATAAAAAAGCCCGGCTCGCTTCAGAGCCGGGCTCTGTTATGGAAATCCGCCTTGCGCGGGTTTGACGTTAGTACATATCCTCCCCGCCGCCGCCCGCACCCTTCTTCTCCTTCTCCTTGGGAATCTCCGCCACCAGCGCGTCGCTGGTTAGCAGCAGCGTCGCGACGCTCGACGCGTTTTCCAGCGCGTAGCGCACGACTTTGGTCGGGTCGATGATGCCTTCCTTGATCAGGTCGCAGTATTTGTCGAGGCGGGCGTCGTAGCCGTAGTTGACGTTGTCGTTTTCGATGATCTTGTTGGCGACCACGTCGCCGTTCTCGCCGGCGTTGCCGACAATTTGAACGATGGGGGACTTGCAGGCGCGGACGACGATGTTATAGCCGGTCGCCTCATCGCTTTCGGACTCGAAGCCTTTGGCCTTGAGGCCGAGCGAGGCACGGAGCAGCGCCACGCCACCGCCCGGCAGAATGCCTTCCTGGTTGGCGGCCCTGGTCGCGTGCATGGCGTCTTCCACTCTTGCCTTCTTTTCCTTCATCTCGCTCTCGGTGGCGGCGCCGACGTTGATCTTGGCCACGCCGCCCGACAGTTTGGCGATCCGCTCCGACAGCTTCTCCTTGTCGTAGTCGCTTGTCGATTTCTCCAGCTCGCGCTGGATCAAACCGACGCGGCCCTGGATGTCGGCTTTCTTGCCGGCGCCTTCGATGATGACCGTGTTGTCCTTATCGATCTTGACCTTCTTGGCTCGGCCCAAGTCCTTGAGCTGCACGTTCTCGAGCTGAATGCCGAGATCCTCGAAGATCGCCTTGCCGCCGGTGAGGATGGCGATGTCCTCAAGCATGGCCTTGCGGCGGTCGCCGTAGCCGGGGGCCTTGACGGCGGCGCACTTGAAGGTGCCGCGGAGCTTGTTGATGACAAGCGTCGCCAGCGCCTCGCCCTCGACCTCTTCGTTGATGATGAGGATCGGCTTGCCGGAGTTGAGCACCTTTTCCAGCACCGGGACCAGGTCTTTATTGGCCGAGATCTTCTTTTCGTAGATGAGGATGTACGGGTCTTCGAGGTCGCACTCCATCTTCTGCGGATCGGTGACGAAGTAAGGGGAAAGGTAGCCGCGGTCGAATTGCATGCCTTCGACGAACTCGTGGGTGGTTTCGATGGTCTTGGCTTCCTCGACAGTGATGACGCCGTCCTTGCCGACCTTCTCCATGGCCTCGGCAATAATGCGGCCAATTTCGTGGTCGTTGTTGGCGGCGATCGAGGCGACGTTCTCCAGGTCCTTCTTGTTCTTGACGGGGATCGACATCTTCTTGAGCTTCTCGACGATGTCCGTGACGGCCTTCTCGATGCCGCGTTTCATGAGCATGGGGTTGACGCCGGAGACGACGGCGCGGAGGCCCTCGTTGAAAATCGCCTCGGCCAGGACGGTGGCGGTGGTGGTGCCGTCGCCGGCGACGTCAGAAGTCTTGGACGCGACTTCCTTGACCATCTGGGCGCCCATGTTCTCGTACTTGTCTTCGAGCTCGATTTCCTTGGCCACGGTGACGCCGTCCTTGGTGACGGTCGGCGAGCCGAAGGATTTCTGCAGGATCACGTTGCGGCCTTTGGGGCCGAGCGTGACCTTAACGGCGCGAGCGAGTTTGCCGACGCCCTTGCGCATGGCGTCGCGGGCTTCTTGATCGAAAGCGATTTGCTTGGCTGCCATTGTAACGAGTCTCCTTGCAACAAACGGTTAAAGGTCGTTTTCGGTTAATTCAGCGTCTTTCAGGATCTTCTTCAACGTTCCAATTTTCAAATCCTTGTTTCCATGCACCGGCACGGTAACGATGTTCCGAGCACCGGGCTTGGAGTAAATGTGGTGACTGCTTCTAATCCGCTTGAGAACCCAGCCGTTCGTTTCGAGGACAGTACAAACGTGCTTTCCCGAGACGGATTTCAAACTTCGACCTCCATTACTTGGGCTGCGGGGTCGGTCATCGCTTCTTCGAGAGCGACTTCCAGCCAGCCGGCAGCAGCCTCGCGAATATTCGCAAGAGCGTCATCCAGTGTGTCGCCTTCAGAGACACAGCCGGGAAGACCGGGTACTTCCGCCCAGTAACCGCCCTCTTCCGCGGGATGGAGGATGACTTTCAGCTTCACGTGGATTCCACTCCGTCTCGCTGACTATCGCTTTTGGGTCGCGCCGAAACTCAACGGCACAGCTCCCTTAACTCGCGACTAACCCTGATCGCTCTCCATCAACTCGAGCAAGAGCTTCGCAACGCGCTGATTTCTGCTCCAATCTCCATCGAGCCCCATGCTGATTGTTTCAAGCTTTTGGAGGTGAGACGCCAATTCATCTACAGTCGTCCTCTCTTGCATGAATCGATAAATCACGGGGATATAGCTGTCGTATTCATCGTCGGGCACGCCGCATCCTATTGGATCCCAATGGGACATCAAAATCCTCCGGATGGCATCGACGTCGGCTTTCCAATCGCGTTGATTCATTGGTCGATTTTCTTTGCCCGTCAGTTACGTCAGGGCGGCTTCGGCGTTCGATGCTCATCCTGTCACTCCGCCTCGCTGACAATCATGTTTGGATCGCGCGGATACAGCCGCTGCTTGGTGCAGTCCACCAGGAAATCCAGGTCCTCCAGCACAATGGCGCCGATAAGAGCGGTATCGCGCTTCGGTTCGACCATGGCATTGAAAACGCTATGGCGGCCCATCAGCTCCAGGTACACGCCTTCCACGAGCGGACGCGTAGCACTCCTTCTGTCGGCGTAGCGAACTTTGACTTTTTCGGTGCTCGACAAACCCAGCTTCTTGGCCGCGTTTTGCGGCAGCACCAAGCGCGTGGCGCCGGAATCGACGACGCCCTGGATTTTAAGGCGACGCACTTTGTCCGGATCGAGATCGCCGCGGCGGGCCAGAATCATGTCTTCGTTATTCGCTAATTCGACTTCGACTTTGAATCGGCCCACTTTTCCCACCTCGATGGTTCGCATCGCCGTCTCCCTTCTCGCTCCGAGCGCGAAGCCGCGAGCGGCTTAGTCCATCACCGCGAGAATGTCTTCCTCGCGCATTAGGAGCAGTTGGCCTTCTTTGTCTTTGTATTCGTCGCCGGCCCAGGAGGTGAACAGGACGGTGTCGCCGACTTTTACCTGGAGGCCGCGGCGGGTGCCGTCTTTCAATTGCCGGCCGTTGCCGACGGCGAGGACTTTGCCCTGTTGCGGCTTGTTCTTGGCGGTGTCGGGCAGGACGATGCCGCCGGGGGTTTTCTCTTCGGCTTCCTGGCGGCGAACAACGACGCGATCTCCCAGCGGCTTTACCTTCATGGCGAGTCTCCTCGGGATCGACCCCGCAGATTCGCTGTGCGCTCATCCGCGGGCTTGGGTCGCATAATTGGGAACAGTATTCCAGGCAGCGACGGAGCAAACGGTGTGCCCATGCCTACAGAGTGCCGTAAACCAATCAAATGCAACAGGTTAGGCATCTCAGCCAATGCCCCGGCGGCTGCCAATATTGCGTGTTGAGATTGCCGCGGACCGATCTGCCTGCCGCTTTGGCAGAGACTCTTGATAAAGGCGCGGTACTTTGACATTCGCATTCCACAGCGGTAGTTTGTTGGTTGGAATGGAGGTCGGGCATGCCACAACGAGCCCTCGAATTCAAAGGTTTTCCAGAAGTCGTTGCCGAACTGGACCGTCTTCACCAAAGCGGCTACACGAAGCTCGGCCAATGGGATCTCGCCCAGATATGCAATCACCTCGGGTACTTCATTCAAGCTTCGCTCGACGGGCCTAAGGCGACCGTGCCGTGGATCTTGAAGTTTCTATTCGGCCGATTTGTGCTTCGCCGCATCCTGAAACAGCGGCGCATGAAGGCAGGGGCGCCGACGCCGCAAAAACCGCTGCCCGCGCCCGGCGGCGATGAAAGTGCGGCAGTCGAGCGCCTCAAACATGAGATTGAGCGGTTTCGCAATCACCACGGGGAACTGCACGCATCGCCGTTTTTCGGCTATCTTACACCGCAGGAGTGGAGTGAGTTGCACCTGATTCACTGCGCGCATCATCTCGGCTTTCTCTCGCCGAAATCAGGGTCGTGAGGCTCTCAATTCCTTACCGGGTTTGCACCGAGGAGGCCAATCATGGAATGGGAAGGACGCGAAGAAAGCAGCAATGTGGAAGATCGCCGCGGCATGGGCGCGAAGGTGGGAATCGCGGCGGGCGGCGGCGGCTTAATCGTCTTGATCCTCGCCCTGATCTTGAACGTCGATCCACAACAGCTAGCGCAAGTCATTCCTCAAGGACAACAGCAGCAATCGGACACGCCGCGCGCGAAAGACCCGGCGGAGGAAAAGGTCGCGAAGTTTTCCAAAGTCATCTTCCACGACACCGAAGTCGTGTGGGGCAAGCTGTTCCGCGATGTTGGCAAGAAGTACCGCGAGCCGAAGCTCGTCCTTTACACCGGCCGCACCGAGTCCGCGTGCGGACTTGGCGAGGCGGCGATGGGCCCGTTCTACTGTCCGGGTGATGAGAAGGTGTACATCGACCTGGCCTTTTATCAGGACATGCAGCGCAAGCTGAACGCACCAGGCGAGTTCGCCCGCGCCTATGTCATCGCGCACGAGGTCGGCCATCACGTGCAAAAGCTGCTGGGTTATTCCAAACGCGTGGACGAAATTCGGCGCACCGGCAGCAAGGTCGAGGCGAATCACGCTTCGGTGCGCCTTGAGCTTCAGGCCGACTATCTCGCGGGCGTCTGGGCCCACCACGGGCAAGAGCAGTTCAAGTTTTTGCAGAAAGGCGACATCGAATCAGCCATGAATGCCGCCAACCAAATCGGCGACGACCGCCTGCAGAAACGGGCCCGCGGCGTGGTTGTGCCGGACGCGTTCACGCACGGCACATCCCAGCAGCGCATGCGCTGGTTTAGAGCCGGGTTCGACAGTGGCAGCGTGAGCGGCGCGGCCCAGCTTTTCAAGCTTCCCTACGGCGATCTGTAGATGCGGTTCGATTCAAAGCGCAGCGGTGCGGAAAAATTGGTCATATCCCGCGCATTCATCACAATCGTGTCCTAGATTTGAGAAACCGGCTCAGCGGACTCACACCAGGACGCCCACCATGCCTGCCCCACAGCTTGCTTCACACCCGATGGCGCCAGACGGCCTTGATTCTCCGACCGTGGAATATGAACGTGGCCGGTTGGCGCGCGAGATTCCCCTTTCGCTGCACGAATCGGCCACGCTGAACTGTCATTCCATGGCGATCAAGCGCTTTCTTTGGGCGCTCCTTCCACTGTTTTTTGCCATGATCTTCGCCGCCGTCACGGTGAACATGGTGAAAAAGAACCTCGTTCCCTCCGCCGTTTTCGGAGGCGTCCTCAGCGGTTTTTTATTTCTCTGGGGCCTGTGGCTGATTTCAAAATCTCTGCAAATGTACTCGGATCGCATCGACGACTTGTCCATCTGCCACACTGGCTTGCGCTGGCGCAAAGGCGAGAAACAGACCCTGGCTCTTTGGTCGGACATTGCCGAGGTGGACGTCTCAAGCGACACGCCCCGAACAGGTCAGACCGGACTCGTGGGGGCGATGCAAGCCTGGTCGGCCGCGACCACCATCAACTCGGTCACCATCAAACTGCACTCCCGGGAAACGCTAGTAGTCCGCCGCGACACCGTGTCTGATTTCGTGCGCTTCGCCAACACGGTGAAAAGCCGGCACGAGGAAACGCTTCAGGAGGCGAAGCGGTCCGGCGGCAAGAGTGCGTTTAACAGGGCATTCGCGCTGCCGTAAGGGCGTTTCCAATTCCCACATTGTCACGTCAAGAACGGAAAGTACTCCCGCCACGGTCCGATCTCCTCGCGGTACTGGTACGCCATGGCCTTGGCGATTTGATGGATGTGATTGAGGTCGTGCACAACCCAGGTGGCGAGCAATTGCCGTAGTGTCACAGGCCCCAGGTCGGGATGACGGCCGAGTAATTCCAGGTGCGCCGGAGTTAGTCGTGACTCCGCGAGCTCTCGCAGATTGGCCGTGCGAAGCTCCTCAAACGTGTCCAGCAATTCGGCGATCGATTTCCCCCGGCTTGCCTCATACATCGCGTAACGGTCAAACGGTGCGAACGGCTGGGATTCGCCCCGTTGAAGGATCAGCGAAACTCGCACCATCCAATCGGTTCGCTCGCCATGGATCAAATGGCCCACCACATCGAATGGGCTGAAAGTGTTGTCGCCGTAGTTGCTGTGAGTCCAAATGTCGCTAATTCCGGCGAGCATCGATCGCAGAGCCCTTGGCGTGTTCCGCAGGATTTCCAGGGCTTGTTCGAGCTGAAAAGTAGGCGTCGGCACGGCTGAACCCCCTCGCCTGAAGAACAATTCTGTATACCCGACAATGTATGAACGCTCGCTTCCTCCTCGGCAAGAAAGTACAATAAGCTGCGAGCCGCCCCTGCCCGCCTTTTTGCGACTAATTCCACGCACGCCGGAGCCCCAGATGCGTTGTTTGCCTTGTCGCTGGCTGATTGTCCTTCCATTGGCTGTTTTCGGCTGTTGCGTCCTCTTGGCGTCATCCGCCGCACAAACCAAAGACCTAAGCCCCGACCACGCCGTCAAGATGGCCAAGGGCATTGATCTCTTCAAGAGGCACGTCCGGCCGATTCTTGCCGACAAATGCCTTCGCTGTCACGGCAGCAAAGCGGTGGAATCGGAACTCGATCTGAGCGATCGCGACGGGTTGCTCAAAGGCGGCGTCAAGGGACCTGCCATCGTCGCCGGCAAGAGCAAGGACAGTTTGTTGATCAAGCTCATTAGCCATGCCGCCGAGCCGCATATGCCAAAGGGGCGCGACAAGCTGCCGGCGGAGGCGATCGCGCTCATCAGCCAATGGATCGACCACGGCGCGCCCTACGACAACCCATTGGTGGCCGCCAAGCTCAAGAAGCCGAGTTGGACGGAACGTGTACTGCCAGGGGAGTCGAAGCGCTTCTGGTCGTTCGAGCCGCTCGCGAAGCTGGCGCCGCCGCGGGTGAAGAACGTCGGCTGGTGCCGGACGCCGGTGGATGGATTCATTCTCGCGCAACTCGAGGACGCTGGCATCCAGCCGAATCCGCAGTCCGACAAGCATCTGCTCATTCGCAGAGCTTATTTCGATCTTGTGGGCTTGCCGCCGCCGCCGGAGGAAGTCGAAGCATACTTGAAGGACAGTTCGCCGGATGCTTACGGCAAGCTGATCGACCGCCTGCTCGCCGGTCCACATTACGGCGAGCGTTTGGCCCGCCACTGGCTCGATCTCGCGCGTTTTGCCGAAAGCCACGGCTTCGAGCACGACTACGATCGGCCTAGCTCTTATCACTACCGCGACTTCGTCATCGAGGCGCTCAACCTCGACTTGCCTTTCGACACTTTCGTCAAATGGCAGATTGCCGGTGACGAGTACGAGCCGAACAACAACCTCGCGCTCAAGGCGACTGGCTTTTTGGCCGCCGGCGTCCACAGCACGCAGATCACCAAGAACGAAGTCGAGAAACACCGCTATGACGAGATGGACGACAAGCTCGCCACCATCGGAACGGCGATGCTCGGCCTGACGGTCGGCTGCGCACGCTGCCACGACCATAAGTTCGATCCCATTCCTCAGCGCGACTACTATCGCCTACTGTCGACGTTCACGACCACCGTTCGCAGCGAAATCGAATTGAATCTCGATCCCGTCGGCTACGCAAATGCAAAAGCGGCGTTTGACCGCGAGCATGAGCCGTTCCTCGATGCGCTCAAAAAGTTCGAAGAGACGGAATTGCCGATGCGCTGGGCGGAATGGGAAAAAGCCGGTAACGGAGGGGCGACTGTTCCTTGGGAGGTCGTCGAACTGAGCAAGTTCGAATCCAAGGAGGGAGCGAAGTTGACGCTTCAATCCGATGGTTCGCTTTTGGCTTCGGGAAAGAACGCGAAATTCGACACCTACACGCTAGTTGCCAAGACCAAATTGCGGAACATCACCAGCGTTCGTTTGGAAGCGCTGACTCATCCTTCGATGTCCAAAGGCGGGCCGGGCCGGGCGGGCAACGGCAACTTCGCACTATCGGACTTCAAATTAACAACGGCGCCGACAGGTCAGGGTGCGGACGCCCCTGGTACGCCGGTATCGGTCGTTTTGCGCAAGCCGCGCGCGACATTCGAGCAGAAGGGCTTGCCTATCGCCGCCGCTATCGACACGGATGCGAAGTCCGCGTGGGCTGTTGATCCGCAATTCGGCAAGGATCACGCCGCCGCCTTTGAGACGGATCCTTTCGGCTTCGACGGCGGGACGGTTCTGACATTCACGCTCCACTTCAATAACAACGACAGCCACAACCTCGGCCGCCCTCGCCTGGCGATTTCGTCTGGCGAGAGTCCCGACTTGCTGGCTCCCGGAATGCCACCCAAGATTCGCGCGGTGCTTGTGACTCCTTCGGAAAAACGCAACGCCGAGCAGACGGCCGCTCTACTCGGCTGGTTCAAGACTACCGATTCCGAGTGGCGCGAACTCAATCGCAAGCGTGAGGAACATCTCATCAAGGCCCCGAAACCATTAACCTCGAAGTGCCTGATCGCGACGGAGGGTCTGCCGGCGATTCGCCTGCACACTCAGGGCGACGATTTCCTTCCTGAGACTCACTTCCTGCGCCGCGGCGACCCTGATAACAAGGAGGGCGTTGCGACGCAGTCGTTCTTGCAGGTGCTGATGCCGGGATCGGATAGCGAAAAGCGTTGGCGCTCGCAGCCGCCGACCGGTTCGCGCACTAGCTATCGCCGCCGCGCCATGGCCGAATGGCTCACCGATAACGACAACGGCGCCGGTCAATTGCTGGCACGAGTCATCGTCAACCGGCTTTGGCAGCATCACATGGGCCGCGGCATCGTGGCGACACCGAGCGATTTCGGCGTCCGCGGCGAACGGCCCACGCATCCGGAACTTCTCGATTACCTTGCCGGCGAACTCATCCAAGGTGGCTGGAAGCTCAAGCCTATTCACAAGCTGATCATGACCAGCGCCGTTTATCAGCAAAGCTCGGCACTCGATGAGGCGCGCGCCAAGGTCGATCGCGACAACAAGCTCTTCTGGCGTCGGCCGTCGCGCCGTCTCGAAGCCGAAGTCATCCGCGACACCTTGTTGGCCGTCAGCGGGAGCCTCGATCCCAAGATGTACGGTCCCGGCACCCTCGATGAGGCCAGCAAACGCCGCAGCATCTACTTCACCGTCAAGCGCAGCAAGCTGATGCCCATGATGGTTATCTTCGACGCGCCGGAGGCTCTCAGCGGCATGGCCGAACGGCCCACGACAACCATCGCCCCGCAGGCGTTACATCTCCTCAACAACCCACAAGTGCGCCAAACGGCGAAGGACTTTGCGCGCCGCATCGCTCCTGACTCTAAGTCCAATCTCGAAGACGCCGTTCGCATGGGCTACCGCATCGCCGTGGCGCGAAACCCGACGCGCGAGGAAATGGAAGATTCGCTCGAATTCGTCAACCGCCAGATGGCGACGTATCCAGGCGACGATCGTCGCCAACTCGCGCTGGCCGATTTGTGTCAAGTGCTCATGTGCTTGAATGAGTTTGTTTACGTGGATTAGTCGCCCCGTTAGCCGCGAGCCTACGGCGAGCGCGGGCCGGATCCCTCGAGTTTGGGTGCACCCAATTCCGTGGGATTCCGTCCACGCTCGCCGCTGGCTCGCGGCTAAACCCTAGCTCGCCCTCTGAACATTTTTTACCGTTTTCCACAATCCTCCTGGCAATCAGCATCGTCCTAATGTTGACATCCAATTGGAGGACTTCGCGATGTGTCGCGCAATTTGTGTATTTTCCCTCGGTTTCTATGCGATTCTTGTCACTCCTACCTTCGTTGCCGCACAGGAACAACCAAAGGGCCAAAAGCGTCCCGAAGTCGAGGTCGTCTTTTGCCTCGACACCACCGGCAGCATGGGCGGCCTGATCGACGCCGCCAAGCAGAAAATCTGGGCGATCAGCAATCAAATCACCAGCGGCACACCGACGCCGCACGTCAAAATCGGCCTGGTCGCCTTTCGCGACCGCGGCGACGCCTACATCACCAAAGTCTTCGATCTGACCGACGATCTCGACGCCGTGCACGGCAACCTGATGAACTTTCGCGCGGAAGGCGGCGGCGACATTCCCGAATCGGTCAATCAGGCCCTCAACGAGTCGGTCACCAAGATTTCCTGGAGCAAGGATAAGAAGACCCTCAAGATGATCTTTCTGGTCGGCGACGCTCCCCCGCACATGGATTACCCCGACGACGTGAAATACCCCGACACCTGCAAGCTCGCGGTCAAGAACGACATCATCATCAACACCGTCCAGTGCGGCAATGACGCTCAGTGCCGGAAATACTGGCAGGACATCTGCCGGCTCGCAGAAGGCTCCTACGTGCAGATCGACCAAAAGGGTGGCCCGATAGTCACCATCGCCACGCCGTTTGATAAGGATCTTGCAAAAATCAACGAGGAAATCTCCAAAACGACCTTGGTCTTCGGCAGCAAGGAAGCGCAAATGGACGCGAAGGGCAAGGCTGAGGTCAATGCCAAGCTCGCCGCCCCAGCCGCCGCGGATCGAGCCGCGTTTTACGCCCGTGCTGGAAAAGGCGGCACCGCGTATGACCTGCTTACCAACATTCAGAAAGGAACAGTAAAACTTGAAAGCTTGAAGAAGGACGAATTACCGCCTGAGCTGCAGAAGCTGACGCTCGAAGAGCAAAAGGCTTACCTCAAGAAGCTCGAAGAGCGCCGCAAGGACCTGAGCGAAGAGGCGATCGCGCTCGACAAGAAGCGCAACGAGTTTATCGCCAAGAAGCAGACCGAAGACGCCAAAGGCCGCGCCCGCGACAGCTTCGACAATCAGGTGCTGCAAATCCTGCAAACCCAGGCCAACCGCAACGGCGTCATTCAATACGGCAGCGCCGACGACAAGAAAAAGTAACGCGATTGCCGCCAACGTTTAGCCGCGAGCCAACGGCGAGCGCGGGCCCCGTCCCTCAAACCTGTGTGATTCCAATTTCGTGGGATTCGGTTCGCGCTCGCCGCAGGCTCGCGGCTAAACGACTCGCCTGCTATATTGACGGAATGACGGACAGCGCACAGGAAAAAACCGGCCTCGGCAATTACTTCGTCGCGAACTATCCGCCGTTCTCCGCGTGGCAGGCGTCGCATCTGCCGGCCGCCCACGCCGCGCTGAATGCGCCGCCCAAGCCGGGGACGCCGCTGGGCCTATATCTGCACATTCCCTTTTGCCGCAAACGGTGCAAGTTCTGTTATTTCCGCGTCTACACCGACAAGAACGCGCGCGACGTCGAAGTCTATCTCGGCGCGCTGCTCAAGGAAGTGGAGCTGTATAGCAAGACCCCGGCCGTCAAGGGCCGTCCGCTCCATTTCGTCTATTTCGGCGGCGGCACCCCGTCGTATCTAAGCGCGGGCCAGTTGCGCGGCCTGTTCGAAAAAGTGCAGGAGCTCCTGCCGTGGAGCAACACGGACGAGGTTACTTTCGAGTGCGAACCGGGCACACTGCAACAGCACAAGCTCGAAACGTTGAAGGATCTGGGCGTGTCGCGCTTGAGCCTCGGCATCGAGAATTTCGATGACGCGATTCTCGAAGCGAACGGTCGGGCGCATCTGTCCGCGGAAATCTTCCGTGCATACGGTTGGGCCCGCGACCTAAGATTTCCGCAGATAAACATCGACCTGATCGCCGGCATGGTCGGCGAGACGTGGAACAATTGGCGCGAGTGCGTTCGCAAAACGATTGACCTCGCACCCGACAGCGTCACCGTCTACCAGATGGAGCTGCCGTTTAACACAGTTTTCTCGAAAGAGCTGCAAGTCATCGGCCAACACACCGTCGATCCCGCCCAAGTCGCCGATTGGCCCACGAAACGCGCCTGGGTGGATTACGCCTTCGACGAGTTTCTCAAGGCGGGATACAGCCAGTCGAGCGCCTACACCGTGGTCAAGGATGCGGCACGGACCAAGTTTTTCTACCGCGACAGCCTTTGGCATGGGGCGGATATGCTCGGGACCGGCGTCGCCTCCTTCGGCCATGTCGGCGGCGTTCATATGCAGAACGTGGCTTCTTGGGAGAAGTACGTCGAGGCGCTGGAGCGCGGCGAGCTGCCTCTGGGCCGGGCGCTGCCGGTCGCGCCGCGGCAAATGCTGTTACGCGAATTGATGCTGCAGCTCAAGACCGGCCGACTCCACGGCCGTTACTTTCACGAGAAGTTTGCGGCGGATATCTTGAAGGATTTCTCCAACGAATTCGACAGCCTGCGTCGCGATGGCTACGTGAGGCTGCACGATGATGACGTGGAGTTGACGCGGCGCGGCTTGCTGCAGGTAGACACCTTTCTTCCTGTTTTTTTTGAGCCGGAGTATCGCGGCACGCGCTATACATGAAGTAGTTGCGAGCCACGGCTGGGTGGGATTTTCCTGCCCTCCGTTCTCATCGTTACTCCCGTTTTTTCCCAAATCCACTGGAAATCGTGCCTATCCCGCGTTAACCTCAAAGTACCGCATGATTTATTGATCCCGCATCATTGATCTGCCCGCTGGGGACGCCTTCATGACCACTGTTCTGCGCTCGTTGTGTCCCGCCGTTTGTTGCATTTTCATCGTAAATCCACTCCATTCCCAGGCCTCTGGCGAGCCGCGGCAAACGCCCGAAGCGGTCAAGCCGCTTCTAGACGAGCAGGGCGATGCGCTTCCCGACGGCGCCATCCGGCGGCTCGGCTCGACGCGCTATCGCTTCGGCGGCAATGTGACTACGGCGGCGCTTTCTCCCGACGGCAAGACCTTGGCCATCGGGACCGGCATGGATTTTGTCGTTCTAGCCGATGCCGCCAGCGGCCGCGAAACCGGCAAAATCCGCATTCCCGGCGGATTCGGCATTCAAAACGTCGTGTTCTCGCCCGACGGCAAGGCGTTGGCGATTCTTGGCTACGGACCCGGCATTCGCCTGGTCGAAGTCCCCTCCGGCAAGCAGATCGCGCAGGTTCAACCTCAGAATCAGCAGAACATGCGCGCCGCCTGGCTGGTGTTTGCCGGCGACGGCAAGACCGTGTCGGGCAGCATCGAGAACTTCAATCAGAATAAGTTCAGCGTTCACGTCTGGGAAGCCGCCAGCGGCAAGGAGACCGCCAAAGTCGAGGTGGTGCAGAACAACCAGATCAAGTCGGCGTTGTCTCACGACGGCGCCCTGTTGGCGACATGGGGCTACTACAACCCGCGCCCCAACGAATTGATGAACGCCAACGGCAACACTCCCGAGCATGGCCGCACCATCCAAATCTGGCAAGTCAAGGACGCTAAGGAGATTCACAAGATCAAGCTCGATCGCCAAAACATCTCGCATGTGGCCTTCGCTCCCGATAGCAAGACGTTTGCGGTGGCCAGCGGCGTAGCGAGCTTCCATATCATCGAGACCGCGTCGGGCAAGGAACTCCGCAAGTTCGCCGGCCGTCGGGGGCAGGTCTCGCACCTTGCATACACAAATGACGGCAAGACTCTGGTCGCCGGCGGCATGGACGGCACCGTGCAGTCTTGGGAAGCGAAAACCGGCAAGCGGCTTAGCTTGAGCGAAGGCGCGCCTTGGATTCGCTTGTTTTCCCTGGCGCTTCCCAAAACCGGCGAGATCCTCGCCCTCACCAGCCAGGGCCAGGCGTTGGAACTGCGCGAGGCGGTCGCCGGCAAGTCGTTGGCGCCTATGCTCGGACATCACTACTGGGTGCGCTCGCTCGCCTTCGCTGCCGACGGCAAGACATTGGTGTCGGCCGGCGCTGACGGGAAGATCTGCTGGTGGGACGTCGCCACGGGGAAAGAAACTAGAACCTTGGCCGTTCGCGACGACGGCTACTCGCCTTACGGCGGCTACACGAGCGGCTACACCCCCTACAGCGGCCACAATGGGTTTCCCGGCCGCATCGGCATGTCGGCCATCTCGGGCAACGGCCGTTTTCTGGCGACCGGCAACGAATACGGCATGAACAGCGTCCGCATGTGGGATTTAACGACTGGCAAGGCCATGTGCGACTTTGACGCGGTGCGGAACAACGGGCCGTCCAGCTTCGCGTTTTCGCCAGACGGCAGCCGGTTGGCCGCCCTGGGCAACAACGGCGTCTTGTTGTGGGACGTGACCTCAGGAGAGGAATTGCCGACGCTGCCGTTCAAGCGCGATCCCAAGATGAACAACAACATGGGCGGCAGCAACGGCGGCAGCCTGGCCTTTTCACTCAACGGCAAACGGCTGGCGGCGGCGCACAACTACTACGAACGCAACACCGGGCAGCAATACTCCGAAGTTTATCTCTGGCAAGTCGAAGGCGCCAAAGAAGTACGCAAGATCGACAAGGCCTTTTACAACATGGGCAGCTTGGCGTTCTCTCCCGACGGCGAGACACTGGCGATCCCAATGCAGGACCGCACCGTTCTCCTGGTGAAGGGCAGCACCGGCAAGGAAGCGGGCAGGCTCGATGCGGGAAACAACAATTTCTTCCAGACGCTGGTGTTCTCGCCGGATGGTCGAACGCTGGCAGCCGGTCTCAACAACACGATCTCCTATCCGGCCGGTTCGATGCAACCGAACCAGAAGGTTCGCGTCGCGATTTGGGAAATCGCCTCCAGTCAAATTCGCCGCGAATTTACCGGCCATCAGAATACCATCGGCGCTCTGGCGTTTTCGCCGGACGGCAAGACGTTGGCCTCGGGCAGCTTCGACACCACCATCCTCTTGTGGGACTTGACCGGCGCCGCTAGCGACAAGCTCTCGTCCATGGGCGCTGAAGACTTGGAGAGAATCTGGGCCGATTTGAGTCAAAAGGATGCGAAAACGCCCTACGAAGGCTTGGTCCGCATGCTGGCCCATGCCGAGCCGACGCTGGATTTCCTTCGGAAGAACTTGACGCCGGCCAAAGCGTCGGAGGTGTCTGTGCAGGAAGTCGACAAACTCGTGGGCGACTTGGATGCGGAGAAGTTTCTGGTGCGTGCCAAAGCGACCAAGACGTTGGAGCATCTCGGGCCCGTCGCCGCGGAAGCACTCAAGAACGTTCTCAAAGGGCAGCCCAATTTGGAACAGCAGCGCCGCATCGAACTCTTGCTGGAAAAGCTGGAACGGGCGGTGTTGACATCGGACGAATTGCGGGCCGTCCGCGCCGTCGAGGCGCTGGAGAAAATCGGTACGCAGCCGGCGCGCGAGCTTTTGCAGACGCTGTCCACCGGCGCCGCCCACGCAAAACTCACGCAGGAAGCCAAGACCGCGCTGGACCGTTTGGCCCATTGATCCCAATGGGGCGGTAAGTTTCCAACTTGCCGAACAGACCGGTTGGAAACCGGTCGCGACAGGATGTGCGAATTCGCTCATGTCCAGGCCGTTCGGGACACACAATCTCAATCATTTCTCGCCAAGAACCACAATTTCGGCACTTGCCCGTCCAGCGCGCGCACGGCATGACGATTGCTTTATGGTTGCGGAAACAAAAACCCTTGAGCCCGAAGCGCCAGCGAGGTACAGATCTCGCGCTCGCCCCTTTCGCGGAGGTAAGCCATGTATCGCAGCATTCTCGTTCCCTTGGACGGTTCCGCATTCGGCGAGCACGCCCTCTTGCAGGCGAGCAGTATCGCCCGCCGCGCGGAGGCTCGTCTTGACTTGATGCACGTCCATCCGCCTTTGGAGCCGGCCTATACCGAGTTCGTCCTTATCGACACCGATTGGGAGAAACGCGTCCGGGACCAGGAACGGCAATATCTTGAAGAGACGGCCCTCCGCGTGCGCGAAGCGATCCCTAGCACCGTGGTGAGCACCGTTCACAAGGACGGATTCGTCGCCAATGCCATACGCGAGCATGTCGCGCTGGCGGCGCCGGATCTTGTGGTCCTGACCACGCATGCCCGCGGCGCCATGGGCCGCTTTTGGCTGGGAAGCGTGGCCGATGAACTCGTGCGTACGCTGGCCGTGCCGATTTTGCTAGTGCGACCCGCGCAAGAGCCGGTCGATCTGAAGCGCGAACAGCCGTTCAAGAACGTGGTGATTCCGCTCGATGGCTCGGCGCTGGCGGAGCAAATGATCGAGCCGGCCATCGCGCTGGGCAAGCTCTACGCGGCCAAGATTCATTTGGTGCGCGTGGTCAAACCCGTCATGTCGTCGATCGTGCCGATGGGGATGGCGACCATGAATGATCTGGCGGGCCACATCACGGGGAGCATAGAAAAGGCGCAAAAGCAAGTGCTGGCCGATGCCGAAAGCTATCTGAATAAGATGGCCGCCAACTTGCGCGCCGGCAATCTTCACGTCACCACGACGGTCGAATTGGAAGTGCAGCCCGGCGTTGGAATCTTGAATGCTGCCAAGGTGCGCGGTGCGGACTTGATCGCGCTGGCCACGCACGGCCGGCGCGGACTGTCGCGCATGTTCCTGGGGAGCGTCGCGGACAAAGTCTTACGCGGCGCCGCCGTTCCGGTGCTGCTGCAGAAGCCTAAGGGATAGGCTTCCATTCGTTTGGTAGCTGAACTCGTCAGAGTTCGGGCCAACCCGAATTCGGGCCAACCCGAATTCCGACGAATTCGACTACGAAGTCAGGCCTCGCGATCAATTATGGCTCGCTGGCCGCGACGGGCATGAAGCCGAACAGCGGAATCACTTTCGGGCGGGGCACAACGACGCCGTGGACCGCGCCGTGCTTGTCGTGGAGTTGGCAGAAATTCAGCCTTATGAAAGCGTGCAGGTCCGGATTCGGCTTGCCGGCGAGATAGGTTCGCGCCAGGTCGGCCATAAGGCGATCGTAATGCTTGCGGCTGCCGGTATGGACATGGTAACGACCGTGATGACGCCGCAGGTCGCCGTTGAATTCGGGCCCAATGTGGTGAAGCTCGTGAAAGAGCGTGATGAACTTGCTGTCGAAGTCCTGGTTGAGAAAGCGCGGCAAGCAAAAGGACATTAGATAAAGGAACTCGAGGTCGCCCAGGAAATAGCGCTGCACTTGGAAGTGGCAGCCGCGCCGTTGCCGTACGAGCTGGCCGCCGGCGAACCGCAAGGGCGTGACGCGCGCTTGCACTCCATGGACGCCGTTTGTTCGCGCCCCAAATGCTCCGATCAATACGCGCTCCAGCTGGATGTGTGCGAAATGGTCGCAGCGTGCGACGATGTCTTCAAGCAGCCGGCGAACGTGACGCGTGAAATCGAACGGCCGATCGGCCGGGCCGGTGTCCAACCAGGGCGGGATGTCGGGCATGGCGTTTTGGTTGGGTAACGTTCGAGGAGCGCGAATAACCCGTACGGGCAGGGGATCCTCCGGCTCCTGCCAGTGAAAGGCCAAAGGCGGCCAGGAGGACGATGAGCCGACCACGCAGGGCGTCGGTTGTTGGATATTGTCCATATGCACTTCCTATTTTGTGTCGCTTCTCCGCCCGGACAAGTGCGGGAGAAGATAAGAGCACTAGGAAAGCAGTTGTCGGGAGAAAGGCTGCCGTGAACGCATCTTTAGTTTTGTCCGACGCTGCCTGAAAATCCGCTAATTTTTCGTTCCGAAGATTCCGATAAGGCAAGAGAAGCCACGGATAACGACGGGATTACGGGCACGTCGATTCGGGTGGCCGTTTCCATCTAGGAAGGATTCCGTCTAGAAGGAATCCGCCAAGGAAGGGCCGACAAAAATGAAGACCAACCGACGAGGGATGAGACTGGTTCTAGCGGTCGTAGGGCTGGGCCTGACCGTGACCACTGGCTGCCAAACCTGGGTTCCGGAAGCGGGCCTCACCTTGCCGACGGGGCACTATCTCCGCCACACTCCGCAGTATATTCCGCCCTCGCCCGATTACCCGTTGTCGCGCGAACTCGCAACGCTTGAGGAAGCGGCCGCGCGGCAAAATCAGCTGGCGCCGGCGCCGTTCGGACCGTGACGAACCGAACCGTAAACTCTTTTCTTGGCGCGTCTTGGCCGTCGCGTTGTTTGGAGACAACGCGGGCGACCGACAAATTCGGAATTTCCCTCCTTTTTGGTTGCAAGCGCGCGGTCCAGTCGCTTACAATGACCGCAACCCTTGAACATTCTCGCTGACTTCGCCGGGCAAGTTGATGGCGTCGTCTTCCAGATTGGCTGGCGACCTCCGTCAACGCCCGTAAGAGGATGTTAGAGGGTTGTTTCCTTCAATCAGAACGAAACCTGAAAAAAAAGCAAGCTTGCGGATTCCCCAAGGCCAAAGGCGGAGAAATGGCCTAACGTTGAGCAGGCAGCTCAAGCGCTCGCAAATCCACAGCAGGTCCGTTCGAGACTGAGGTCGCAACATGAAGCTGAGTTTGGTGGTTATGAACGCCGGCAAAATGGAAGGCCAGCGCATCCCGATTACGCTTCCGCAGTTCATTATCGGCAGAGATCCTGAATGCAACCTCCGCCCCGCCAGCGCTGTCATCAGCAAACGGCATTGTGCGGTGATTTCAAAAGATGGGCAAATCTCCGTTCGCGATTTCGATAGCACCAACGGCACCTTCCTTAACGACAACCCAGTAAAAGGCGAGGCCGCTCTCAAGCATAACGACGTGCTCAAAGTGGGTCCGTTGACTTTCCGCGTGGCAATGGAGATCAAGCCGCCTGGTTCCAAGCCGACGCCTCCACCCACCAAGTCCGAGGCCGATGATGAATCGGTCGCGGCGATGCTGTTGTCGCTTCAAGAAGACGGCGTTGTCGGTGGCGCGTCGACGCAAGGGAACGAATCGAGCGTCCCCGCCGGCAGCACGGTCATGGACATCGTGCCCTTCGGGCAAAATCAGGAAGGGGCGGACAAGGCAGCCGAAGAAGCCAAGAAGAAAGCCGACGCGAAGAAGCCACCGGAAACAGCCCACGTCGCCGCCAAAGCCATTCTCGACAAGTACACGCGACGCTCCCGACGCTAAAGGTCTTCCGCGCCGACGCTCATGCCCGTTCACCTTCTTCAGCCGCCATTCTTTCAGAACCCATCCCTTCGCGTCACCCGCCGCCGACTGCTTGCGTGGTTTGCTAAATATGCCCGCGACCTGCCGTGGCGCCATACCAGAGATCCCTATGCGATCTGGGTGGCCGAGGTCATGCTCCAGCAAACCCAGGTGGCCGCCGTCATCCCCTATTATGGCAAGTTCCTCGCCGCGTTTCCTTCCATCGCCGCACTTGCGGGGGCGAAAGAGCAGGACGTGCTCCGCCTCTGGCAGGGGCTCGGCTATTATCGCCGCGCGCGCGATCTTTACCATGCGGCTCGGGCTCTGTGCACGACCCATGGAGGAGAGCTGCCGGATGACGCGGAGGCGCTCGGTCGCCTTCCTGGGCTTGGCCGTTACACCGTAAACGCCATCCTCTCGCAAGCGTTCCATCGTCCGGTTCCGATTTTGGAAACAAACAGCGTGCGCGTGCTGTGCCGGCTTCTCGGTGTGCGCGATGATCCGAAAAAGAGCGTTGTGCGTCGACGGCTCTGGCAGGCCTCCGAAGCACTGGTCCCCGTCCATGCGCCGGGGCAGTTCAACCAGGCTCTCATGGAGCTTGGAGCGCTGATTTGCACGCCCGCCCAACCTGCGTGCGGCGAGTGCCCCCTCGCCCGGCACTGCGAAGCGCGCAGGACGGGAACGGTGCAAGAGATTCCACGCACCAGCCGCTCCGCTAGAATTGAAGAGGTCGATGAGGTTGCACTCGCGTTGCGCAAAGACACTCGGATGCTGCTGGTGCAGCGACCGCCGGCGGGGCGCTGGGCGAACATGTGGGAGTTGCCGCACGGACATCTGAAAAAAAATGAAACCCATAAGCGGGGAGCCAAACGGCTGCTCAAAGCGCTTGGGTTTACGGGGAACCCCGGTGGACGAATCGCCGCGGTCCGACACACCGTCACGCGCTTCCGCATCACCCTGAACTGCATGGCGGTAGAGCGTCCACGGGGACGCTTTTGCGCCGGTCTCTACGTTCGCGCCAGGTGGCTGACACCGTCCGACATGCACGGATATCCGATCAGCACTCCGCAGCGCCGCTTGATCAAGATGCTAGGTGAACGAAAGCGGCTAAGTAAGTCCGGTTAGCCCGCAAGCGGCGTCAGCGTGTCACGACCGTTCCCATTTTCACTACCTCGAAATCGCGTCCTTTCACCTTCTTGAGTGCGCGAAGGTTGTCGTCATTCCAGCGCGGATCCGGCGCGCCCGAAAGGAACCAGTCGCCGCCGTTGTCCGCGACGATCATGCCGTAGTGCTGCAACGCCTTGAGGATAACCTGCGCTTCGGCTGGGTAGCCGGCCATGTTGAAGTCGGTCTTGAGCCGAACGCGCATTCCCATCGGCGCGAGATTCTCATCGGCGTGCCGGCTGGCGAAGTGCGTCGCCGGCGCGACATAGCCGCGCCGCGACTTGGCCACGGTGAATCGCAGGGCATGCTCGATCTTTTTCTGCTCAACGGCTTCGTCGTAGCGGACAAGGCCTGGAAGGATCGGAAGACCCGCAGCATCCGCCGACGTCCATCCCGCGGGTCGTAGCTTGTTGGATTTGAGATCGAAAATGGCGCCGGAGGCCGCCTTCCAGCCCCTGCCATCCGGATAAGCCGAAAACAATTCGTACAACTTCCAGTTGTCGCGGTCGAGCACCAGGATATGGCGGTCGCCCTTGGACTTTGGCCCTCCCTCGATCGGCGCATCGGCGGGAATGGGATATGGGCCGGGATCACTCTCGTCGGTGTACCTGAAGTTCACCGGGACCTTGGGCTGTTTGCCGTCGACGACGATGTAGGGGATGCCATTGGGAGCGCCCTGGTAGACCGTGCCGAAATCGGGGTGCAGCGGCTTGTTGGCGCCGATGCTGGCGATAAGCTTGTCGGAGTTGGGATCGACGGGTTCCATCGAAATGTCCTGGTTCCACGGATTGTCATCGGGGAAGAGCCGCTTGCCGCTGAGGCTGGCGCCGGCGCCGAGCTTGACCGGAATGGGTTCCTGTGGATTGCCGTCAGCGCCGCAAACGACAGGCGCGGTAATCGCCAGAAGCCCAGTGATCAAACGAATCCATGTGAAATTCGTCATCGGCGGTTCTCCGCAAGATCATTTTGCCGGGTGATTTTTGATGCCACTCGGCGCTCGGCGGGGTTACATTATGGTATCAACCACTCTCCAGGAGGGATTTTTCATGCGATTGCTCTACGTCGGCGGCGTGCTCGGTTTGCTCGGCTTGCCTATGGCCTGGAGTAGCGGAACGGGCACACCCAAAAAGGAAGACGTGCCCAAATACTTGAAGATGCTCAAGACTTCGCAACTCGCGAAGGAACGCGCGCTGGGCGCGGAGATGCTGGGCAAGCGCGGCGCGATAAACGTCGACGATGTCGAGGACGCCATCGAACCGCTCAAATCGGCACTGCAAAAGGATGCGGACGTCAAAGTAAAGGCCGCAGCCGCGACGGCACTTGGCAACATCGCACCCGATCCGCAAAACACGGTGCCGATCCTGATCGAAGCAGTCAAAGACAAGAATCTCGAGCTGAAAATGGCGGCAATTACCGCGCTGGGCCAATTTGGCGCCGCGGCCAAGGCAGCCATCGAGCCGTTGCGCGAGATCGCCAAAGACAAGACTGACAAAAAGCTCAGCCTCACGGCTGTCCTGGCGCTCAAGTCGATAATTGGAAAGAAAAAATAGCCACTGCAATCGTTTGGCCGTGGTTCGCAGAACCGGGACTGCCTAGCGCAAGAGTTCCCGCACCACGCGTCCATGCACGTCGGTCAGCCGGAAGTCGCGGCCGGCATAGCGATACGTCAAGCGCTCGTGATCGAAACCCATGACGTGCAGGATCGTCGCGTGCAGGTCGTGAACGTGAACGGGGTCCTCGGCGGCCGCGAATCCGAACTCGTCGGTGGCGCCGTGGACGATGCCGCCCTTGACGCCGCCGCCAGCCAGCCACATGCTGAAGCCGTAATGGTTGTGGTCGCGGCCGGAGAGCTGCGGCAATTCCGCGACCGGGGTGCGGCCGAATTCGCCGCCCCAGATCACCAGCGTGGTTTCGAAAAGGCCGCGGTCCTTCAAGTCTTGCAAAAAAGCGGAAATCGCCTGATCCCACGTTCGGGCCAAAATGCGATGCTGAGTTTCGAGTCCGTCGTGATTGTCCCAAGGCTGGCCGGCGCCTGACCAGACTTGGATAAAGCGAACGCCGCGCTCCAGGAGCCGGCGCGTGATCAGAAGCTGCCGGCCGTGCACGTGCGTGCCGTAACGCTCGCGCAGAGCAAGGGGCTCTCGATTGACGTCGAAGGCGTCCGTCGCCTCGGCTTGCATGCGGTAAGCAAGCTCGAACGATTGCAGCCGGGCTTCGAGCAAGCTGTCGTTTTGCCGAGCCTGAAGATGGCGCTCGTTGAGCCGGCGGACTAAATCGAGTTGATGGCGCTGCTCGACGGCGTCCATCGAAGTATTGCGAATGTTCTCGATCAGCCGATCGATGGCGGTGTGCTGGGTGTCGACGTAGGTGCCCTGGTAAGCGCCCGGAAGAAACGCGGACCGCCAATTCTGCGTGGCCACGATGGGATAACCGCCCGGACACATGGCAATGAAACCGGGCAGGTTCTGGTTCTCGGAGCCTAGGCCGTAGGTGAGCCAGGCGCCCATGCTCGGCCTGGGCAGTCGGCTGTCGCACGTGTTCATGAGCATGAGCGACGGCTCGTGATTGGGCACGTCGGCGACCATGGAACGAATAACGGCGATGTCGTCGATGTGAGCCGCCGTGCGCTGGAACAATTCGCTGACAGGGATGCCGCTTTGGCCGAAGCGCCGGAAGACGAACGGTGAACGCATGGCCGCTCCGGTCTTTCGTTCGGTGCGCAAATTGGGCCGGGGCAATTCGCGGCCATGATATTGATCCAGAAGTGGCTTCGGATCAAACGTGTCGACATGCGAGGGCCCGCCGTTCATGAAGAGGTGGACGACCTGTTTCGCGCTTGCACGGAAATGCGGCCGCCGCGGCGCCAAGGGATTAACGTTCACGGGCGACTGCGCGGCGAGTTCGCCCTGATCGCGCATCAAGCCCGCAAGCCCGAGCAGGCCAAACCCCATGCCGCCGCGCTGCAAAAGCTGGCGTCTTGTCAGGAAAGGGTCAGTAGTCACCATGGTAGTGATTGACCTCCGCGCCAATGTACCCCCCGGCCCAACAGGTTTCATTTCATGAACGAAACAATCATTTCACGACCTGGGTGTGTGTCCGCGAATGAATGAAAATCAATCCGCCTTGAAATGCTCCACAACATTATTTAGTCCCGACAAGAAATAAAGCGACGCCGTGAAGTGGCCGGCATTGAGCCAAATGAGCTTCTGCCGGCCGGTCGCGTTCCACAAGTTCTCGGCCATCTTTGGCGGCACGATTTCGTCCTTTTTGGCGGCGATGATGAGCACTTTGCGGTCTTTCAGATTGGCCGCACAGGTGATTGGATCGACGGGCGCGATCGCCTCTTTCATCACCTCTTGGGTGATGCCAAGGCATTCCATCAGCTTGAAATACGGAGCGGCTTTGGGATGGTCGTGGTAGCCGTCGATGAAGTCGCCGCCGCCCAATACCACCGCGACCCGGTTGAGCTTGGGCTCCATTTCCGCGGTCAAGGCAGCCAGGAAGCTGCCAAGGCTGGTGCCCATGATTCCTAGGTTTTTCTTGTTGATCTCGGGCCGCGATTCCATCCAGGCGACTGCCCGGCGCAGATCGAGGACGGTTTGGCGGGTCGCTTCGAAAGTGCGCTCCATGTCATAGGAAAGGAGTCGCTCCCGGCTCCCGTTGGGTCGGCGTGGGCCGTAATATGCCATGTGCACGCAGACGCCGCCGATGCCGCACTTGGCGAGATGCCTGGCCATGGTCCGCGAGATGGTCATGTCGCCGGCGGTGATGTCGAGAATGAGCACGCACGGGAAGGGGCCGTCTTGCGTGGGCCGATAGTATTCCGCGTGGACGGTGTTGTTCACTGGATGGGACGTCTTAACCGGTGAAGGGAATCGTACTTCGTAGATGTCGACCCCGCTCAAAGGCATGCTCTTCTTTAGCGTCATTTCCGATTCGAACTTGTGCGCATCGAGACGGTAACGCTCTGGGATGGACTTTTGTTCGTCAGCAGGAGTAAAGGCAACCACGCATTTTTCGGGCTGCGGCTTCTCGGCTGGTCCAGCCGCGCGCAGCGCGAAGCAAAACGACACGATTGCAAGAAACACCGAGAGAAGCTTCATGCCAACCTCCCTAGACTCAAGCCCGCACGCGAGTCTTTGAGCGTGCGGAGTTCTTCGGGCGCCCCACAGGCTCGCAGACTCGCCTGTGGGCTTGAAAGGTTCCGCTAGTACTCTCCGGAAATTAGCTCGCCACCGGCTTTCGTGGTGAAGGCGGCGATCACCCAGTTGGGGGCGGACTGGGAGATGAAGCGGACGGAACCGTCGGCGAAGGCGCAGTTGGCGCCGCCCGGGTGAAAGCTGTAGATCTCGTTGTCGTTGGTGCAATTCATGACACACGGGCCGGAGCCTTCGCCGCCTGTGCCGTCTGCCAGCCATCCGGCGACCCGGATGTCTTGTTGCGGGTCGGCCCAGGCGCCGTTGGTCGCTCCCAAGGTCGCCACGAAACGGCCTGCGTTCCAGAGGTCGGGCCGGCCGGCGTCTTCAATCAACAGGAACGTGTTGGAAGTGCCGTCCACGATCATCGCTATGCGCGTCGGACCCAAACGATTGATGGCGCCGGTGATGTCGCCGGGAGGTGAAATGCCGTTGAGCGCATAAATGCCCAGATGGACCTCCGACGGCGCGGCATAATCGCTGATGGCCGATCCGGCCACGTCAAAGCGCGGATCAATCGGCACCGAAGGGCAGACCATGATGGCAATGCGCGTTTGGATGGCGGTCAAGTTCAAGGGATCGGTCCAATCGAGCCCGAGGTTGTAAGGCACGTTGTTCTGTTCGATGAACGGCAAGATGACCGCGTACCATGAACGAACCGGCGGTGTCAATTGCTGGCTGGCGGGGAAGACGCGGTAGGTCCCTTCGTAATTGTGCAAGGCCAAGGCAAGCTGCTTCATGTTGTTCAAACAGCTCGTGCGCGCGGCAGCTTCGCGCACCTTCTGTACAGCCGGCAGCAGCAAGCCAATCAAGATAGCAATGATGGCGATCACCACCAAAAGCTCGATCAAAGTGAAAGCGCGTCGATGACGAGATTTCCGTAACATGCGGTCGCCTCTGGCTCCCCGCTAAACGTGCACGGGACTCAAACCATTATATCGCGGATTGGGCGTCCTCCTTGCGCGATGGGAATCGGGCGGCCGGCCCGATCGTGGGCCGGCATGTCGGGGTCGATTCCCAGGCACTCGTATATCGTGGCGCAAACGTCGCCGGTGCTGACAGGCAAATCGCGCACATAGGCGGCCTGGGCGTCCGATGAGCCGTAGACCGTGCCGCCTCGAATGCCCGCGCCGGCAAACCACATGCCGTAACAGAACGTCCAATGGTCGCGGCCGGCGTTGCCGTTGATGCGCGGCGTGCGGCCCATTTCGCTCATCACGACCACAAGCGTGTCATCGAGCAACCCGCGCAATTGCAAATCCTCCAGAAGCGCGGTGTAGGTGCGGTCGAATTCGGGCAGGTTCACGTCGCGTAAAATGGCGAAGTTACGCGTGTGTGTGTCCCAGGCGTCGTAGTTGATCGGCACCCGGTCCCAAAACAGGTCCCAGGTGACGTTGACAAAGCGGACGTTGGCCTCCACGAGACGACGCGCGATCAGGGCGCAGTTGCCGAACAGCGTGCGGCCATAGCGATCACGCAACCGAGGATTCTCGCGTTCCAGATCGAAGGCCGCTCGAACGTTTGCCGAGGTCAAGAGATTGAACGCGCGCTGTTGGGTACGCCCAAAATGGTCCGGCGAGCGGCTCGTCTCCGCGCGACGCACGCCGTCGTCGAATTGGCCGAGCAGGCCGCGGCGCCGGTTGAGGCGATCGATGGTGATTCCGTCGCCGAGGCTGCTTTCGGGAAGCCGCGGATTGCCCAGCACCGTGCGCGGATGACCCGCGCTTGGGGCTTGCGGGCCGGGAGCGGCGGTCGGCAAACACTCGGTGAAGAGCGGGTCGAAACGCTGGCCGAGAAAGCCCGCGTAGGGTCCGGGCCGGCGAATGGCCTGGCCCCAGCCCAAATAGCACGGCATGTAGACGTAATCGGGCAGATCGCCGTGGCGGGTGCGGAGCGATTCGCACACCGAGCCCATGCTCGGCGGATAGGTGTCGCGGATGGTAGTGATGTCGGGCAGCAGCTGCTCGTAGCCGGTGTAGCTGGGCAGCGTGTTGTGGCAGCCGGCGCGATGGTTCAGCGAACGAACGATGGCGATCTTGTCGGTCCACTGGGCCATGCGCGGCAAGTGCTCGCAGACCTGGATGCCGGGGACGCGCGTGGCGATCGGCCGAAATTCGCCGCGAATCTCCGGCGGTGCATTCGGTTTGAGATCGATCATGTCCTGCGTCGCCGCCCCGCCCAACAGGTAAAGACAGATGACGCTTTTAGCGCGGCCGCGGCGGCGCCCGGGCGCTTCTTCGGCTTGAAGCAATTGCGGCAGACCAAAGCCGCCGAGCATGGCGAGAGCGCCGGCTTTCAGCGTTTCGCGCCGCGTCAAGCCGTCGCAACAGCGTCGCGGACTTCCAAGCAACGTTAACATGATGCGTCCCCCCTTACTCCCATACCAAGCCCGCACGCGAGTCTTCGAGCGTGCGGGGTGTCGGCTTACCCCTCAGGCTCGAAGACTCGCCTGCGGGCTTGTAGCGCATTACTTTTCTTTCGCTTCCTTCTTCAGCAAATCGCGATGGACGCGGGCCACGTCCCACATGTAATGGCCGATGCGATGATCCTCTGTCGCTTTGTTCAAATGTTCCAGCGCTTTCTTGCGGTCGCCTTCCAGTTCGTAATAAATGCCGACATAGAGGTGAGCGTAGAACAATTGCTCCTTAAGCATTTCCGGCGGCGGAGCGTTGGCCTTCGCAGTGGCTAGAACGTCGTCCTGTTTGAGCTTCCCGGCGAACAGATCGTAAACTTGCCGCATCGGCACCCGCTTGTCGTCGCTGATTTTGAGCATGTCCTGGAGGGCCTTGGCAATGCCGTCCGACTTCGCCATGCACATGAACCGCCACACCGCGTTCTCGACATCGTTCTGGTCGAACGTCTGATAGCCTTCGAACTGCTCGCGACCGTCATCGTAGCGCCCGGCATAGTAGAAAGAGATGCCGCGCTGCCAATGGCTCGCTTTGGCCTCGGGCTTCATGGCGATGAATTTGTCGAAGTCTTTGATCGACTCGGCGAAATTGGCGAGCTTGAACTGCGCGGCGCCGCGGAAGTGGTAGTTTTGGGCGTCTTTTGGATCCAGTTCGATCAGCTTGCTGAAATCAGCCAGGGCTTCTTTATTTCGATCCAGGCGAGAGAATAAGTTTGCCCGGAACGCGAGGCACTTGGTATTCTTTGGGTCTTCCGCAACGGCTTGACCCGCAAACGCCAGAGCTTCTTCGGTCTTGCCGGCTTGGGCCGCTTTTTCGGCCTTACGCAAGAACTCACTCGCGGTTTGAGCGTCGGCCGGCGCCAAAAACGAAAGAATGGCCGCGGTCGAAACGAACAATCGTTGGAAGCCCATCGAAACTTCCTCAGGAGAGTGCGGAATCCGGTGACTGCCAAAGACGAATGAGGCAGGTTTGGCGGGGTTCAATACTGTATTAGAAACAATTTCACGAACTTTACCAGAGAAAACCAGCGAACATGGATCTCCTCTGTCCGCATTGCCAGAAAAAACTGGACATTCCCGAAACGGTCGCCGGCCAAACGGTTCGCTGTCCGCATTGCGCCGCCAGCTTTACCGCGCCAGGCCTGGCGCCGATTTTTCCGGAGGGTTCGATCCGCGCCGATATGGCCCCCATGATGCCCCCCTTGTTGCCGCCGGACCTGGCGCTGGAGGGGGAGGGCGAGCCGCCCGTTCTGGAGATTAGTCAAGAGCCTTCGGTCAGGGCGCCCAAGCCGGGCCTGTCACAGGCGGGCACCACGGGGGGCTACGACCTCGTGCAGGAGTCGATCCATGTCCCGGCAGCTCCGAAACCGCCCGCAGTCACTGCCGAGCCCAAGCCGCCGCAGCCTGCGCCCCCTAGCGCACCGACGACGACGGCCCCACCTCCGCCGCCAGTGGCCGAACCAATCGGCGAGGGTGCGGCGGCACCGGTGCAGTCCGGAGTTCATGAGGTCGGCGCGGCTACGAAGCCGCCGTCGAAGAGCGAGTACGATCACGGCTTCACGCTCTATTGCCGCCGCGATGTGTTGGCCTGGGTCGCCCCAGTCGGCTTGACGTTGCTCTTCTTTCTGTCGTTCTTCCATTGGGAGAGCACGCCCGCGAGCGGATCGGGGGCAGCGGCGATCGCGGCATCCGCAGCCAGCCTGTGGCAAATGGCTTTTTCCAGGCCCTCCGCCCTTTTCATTTTTTATTTGCTCTTGGTTCTGGTCGCCTGGCCCCTATCCATCGCCGCGTTCTTGTTGCAGAAAAAACTGCTGGCGACGCCGCCGGCGCTCAAGGGAATCTTGCCGTGGAGTTCGCTGATTCTGACGGTCCTCACGCTCCTGGCATTTCTTCTATTCGTTGTGCATTACTTTCAAAACAACTTCTACGCCGCCGTCAATCCAAGCACCGTCGCGATGAAGCTTGCCATTCGCATTCATTTCCTGGTGGTGCTAGGCGCGCTCACGCATTTCTGGCTGGTGCGCCGCGGGGCCAAAAAGATGCCGGAGCCGCGCATCACCATTCGATGGTAAATCTCCCAACGGTACGGCGGTTTCAAAACGGGGTCAGGACCTCTAGAATCACAGGTCCTGACCCCCTTTTGATAAAGTTCGTATCAATATCAAGAAGGGTTGCCGGAAGATTTCTGATTCGAGATTTTCATGCCCTGGCCTTTATCCCAGGATTACAACGAAGCGATTCAGACCCCGCGCATCTCGTTCGCGGACGAAGAACTGCGCGGCGGTGAGGCGGTCACAAACGCGCTCGGCATGCCGATGCCGCGCTCCGGGAATTTCGCCGACGTCTACGAGTTCACCGGGGCCTCGGGGAGCAAATGGGCCGTCAAGTGCTTCACGCGCGAGGTCGCCGGACTGCGGGAACGTTATCACGAAATCAGCTTATGTCTTCAAAAGGCGAAGCTGCCGTTCACGGTCGATTTTCAGTATTTGCCTCAGGGCATTCGCATCCACGGGCAGTGGTGCCCTATCCTCAAGATGCACTGGGTCGAGGGGCTCCTTCTCAATGAGTTCATCCGCGCGAACCTGGATAAATCAAAAACCCTGGAAGGACTGAGCGACGTCTGGGTGCGCATGGCCCTCTGGCTGCGCGAAGCCGGCATCGCTCATGCCGATCTCCAGCACGGCAACGTCATCCTGGTGCCCGGCAGCAAGGCGACCAGCCTGGCGGTCAAGCTCATCGACTACGACGGCATGTTTGTTCCGGCGCTGGCGGGCAAGCCGTCGGGCGAAGTCGGCCATCCCAACTTTCAACATCCCGAACGCTTGCAGAAATCGACCTATGACGCGGAGGTCGACCGCCTGCCGCTCTTGGCGGTAACCTGTGCCCTGCGCGCACTGGTAGTCGGCGGCAAGACGCTTTGGGACAAGTACGACAACGGCGACAACCTGCTTTTCCGCGAACAAGACCTGAGCAATCCCGGCGCATCCGCCCTGTTGAAGGAATTGTGGAATCTGGACGATGACGGCGTCCATGACCTGGTCGGGCATTTGGCGATAGGCTTGGCCAGCACGCACGAATTTGTGCCGCATGTGTCGGATTTGATTCAGGGAAACGGCCCGGCGCCGTTGTCGGCTGCGCAGGAAGGATGGGTTGTTTCTCTGTTTGGCGCGGGCGCCATCAAGCGGCCGGTGTCCGCTGGTGCCGCGCCCAGCCAAGCAACGGCAGTGCGAGTCGCCGCTGAACCGGTCGGCCAATTCGGTCGTGAGCGTGAAGCCTTCGCGGAGCAAGGGAAGGGCCCGGCGCCCAAGCGGAAAACGCAGCCGGCACGAGTGGGCGGGCGCCGTGATGATGACTTGGGAGTGCCTCACGGGCCCAGCGTGGTTGAACGCAAGAAACTCCGGTTGATCGGCGGCAGCATCGCTGCGGCGATCGCGCTAGTGGCGGTGACCGCGTGGCTCATGACGCTGGGCGAGAAGCGCGAGCTCAACGGCGAGGCGATCGTCCAGTTAGACCCAAATGGCAAGATCAGGTCGAACGATGAAGCGAGCCCAAACGGCGTCTCCAATCCAAAAGATCTATCCAAGCCAAAGGCCACGGCCAGCGCGAACCCGGATCGAACCGATCCGGCATCAACGAGTATTTCCAATCCAACCACCGATCTTGTCGCGAAGACGAGCCATGCGAACCAGTTGACCGTCATAGAGCCTCAAGAGATCAAGCTCATAAAGAATGAAGCGATTTTCAGCATGTTTCGGACGAATAAATCCGATGAATTGTTGCTGTTCAGCGCGGTTAGGTACAAGTTGTGGAATCCAGAAACGGGCGATATGCGCGTTGTGGAGCAGTTAAAAAATCCCAATCGCAGGTCATCCGTGGCTTGTGTGGCGATCACTCGCGACGGCGCCAAGTTCTTTGGCGCGGCGATAAGCGAATCAGCCATAACGGTGCGAAATCTTCGGTCCTTAGCGCCCGAAAAAGAGATCGACGTCGAAGCGGCTGGCATCAGCCATTTCGTACTTTCGCCGGACGGCAAGACACTTGTTGCGGGCAGCCTTAACGGCTCGGTTCGTGTTTGGGACGCCCTCAACTACAAGGAAATCGCGCTCTTGATCGAAAATAAGAAAGCGACCAGCCAGAACCTGGCGATCTCACCTGACAGCCGTACTCTGTTCACTTCCTGCACCGACGGTACGACATGTTTGTGGGACCTCGAAAGCCGTAAGCAGCTTGTCTCCGTCAAACTTGCCCCTGTATTTTCACCGATGTTCACTCCTGACGCTACGCATATCGTTGGCATCTCCTCATCGAAACTGGTTTTTCTGGATAGCCAAACACTGAAAGTCGCATCTTCCCATTCGGATCACGGCAATTTGTCCGGGCTACAATTCACGCCAGATGGGAGACGCCTGCTGTCCTATGGTCAGGACAATATGTTGCGTTTGTGGGACTGGATCAACAAGAAAGTAACCCGACTTTATCTCGGACACACAGGCCCTGTCAACTGCGCCGTCTGCACGGCCGATGGAAAGTGGATTTACTCTTGTGATACAGGCGTCAACGGCTGCACCGTCTACCGTTGGCCCTTGGCCGATGACCTCGTCGCCCTTGGCAAAAAGCCGGCGCCGAATACCTCCTCGAACACGCCGGCAAACACTTTGCCGCTAGTAGTATGGGAGTCGCGCTATTTCCCAATGGACTTGCCTTATTGCACTTTGGCTCCGACCTTCGATCCCAAGAGAATCTTGATCGCCGGATCTTGGCTCAAGGCTTGCAACCCAGAAACTGGGGCCGATCGCTATTTTGGGTCCAGAAAAGGCGGAAATCTCTTGGCAACGTTGGCGCCTACGCCGGACGGCAAAAAGTTCTATTCCGCAACAATGGATGATCCCACGATTACGCTTTGGGATGCGGCTTCGGCGAAAGCGGAAGGACAACTCGTCGGACACAAAGGAGCAATCTGGAAAATCGCGCTGTCGCCTGACGGCAACTCCCTGGTTTCAAGCGGAATGGACGGAACCATTCGCCTCTGGGACGCGAAAAAGCTCAGCGAAATACGTGTCTTAGTTGAGGAAAAGAAATTTACGCAGGCAGCTTTGGCAATCTCCCCAGATGGCGCCGAAGTCTTCGCTTCGTGCACGAATGGCAAGGCCTACCTTTGGGACCTCAAGACCGGCGAGCAACTTTTGACGACGCCGTTTCAATATCAGCCGGCCGCGACTTACGCCCCCGATGGTTCGCATATCGTCACCGCGGGCTTTTCTGCAGTGAATGTCCTCAACCGTCAGACCTTGAACGTCGAGTCTTCCCACTCCGGCCATCCCAGCGTGACCGGCATTTCGTTCACACCTGGCGGAAATCTACTGTCTTTCGGTCAAGATCACATGCTGCGCCTGTGGAACTGGAAAACCAAGAAGGTGGCTTGCATTTTCCTGGGTCATGCTGGTCCCATCAGCAGTGCCGTCTGCTCTGCCGACGGAAAGTGGATTTACTCGTGCAGTCACTTTAGCGAACGGAGCGTGCGCCAATGGCCCTTGGCTGAGGACATGCTCGCGCTCGCCAAGAACCCCAGCGTCGTCGAGCCCGCTCCGAAAAAGGATCCCGATCCGAAAGTCCCTGCCGCGAAAAAGCCCGTTCCGAGCAATCCGCTCGAAATCGTCAAGGAAGCGCGTCAGTTCAAGTTTCCAAGCGGCCAGCCTTTCTACAGCGTTCACAGAACCAACAAGTCCAAAGAGCTTCTTCTTGGCTCGGGAAGGTTCAAGCTTTGGAATCCCGATGCGGGCGATGTGCGTTCTTACGATCATCCGAACGGTTCGCGTGGGGGCCGGTCGATTTCTCACGCCGCGCTGACGCAAGACGGATCGAAGTTCTTCGGCGCCGCGCTTTCCGACAAGGACATTATTCTTTGGGATTTTCGCAGCCCCAAGCCCGTGGGAAAACTTGAGGGGCATGTAAAGCCGATCACGGCCCTGGTCATGTCGCCCACAGGCAAGACGCTCGTTTCCGGAAGCGAGGACTCCACCGTTCGCTTTTGGGACGCGAAGCTCCTCAGGGAGGTGAACAAATTGCAGCTGCCGGCGTCGCCGATCACAGCCTTGGCGCTCTCATTTAACGGCCGTCAGGTCTTCTATGCAAACCGAACGAATTGTTGCATCGTTGAACTCGACGACACGTCACAAGGCGTCAACAGAGGGCTCGCGGGAATTACGGGGGCAGCGTTCTCCCGCGACGGCGCCGCCGTGCTAGCGGTGACTCCTCAGGCGATCGTTGAACTCGATGCCACCACCCCGTTGCGAACCATCGCAGAGCACAAAGGACACGCCAATGCTCGCAACGTGCTGTTTACGCCCAACGGAAAATCGTTCCTGACCTTCGGCTATGACAAGAACATTTGCCTTTGGGACTGGCAGTCAAGGACGATCATCAAGTCGTTTGAAGGTCACGAGAGTGAAGTCGCCGACATCGTCTGTTCCGCCGACGGCAAGTGGCTCTACTCGTGTGGCCGCGATCGTACCATTCGCATCTGGCCGCTCGCCGCCGAGGTGAAGGGAGCCGACAAGAAGACCAAATGAGTCGGCGAACATCGAGTCAGGAACTCGGCAGCTCTGTTCTACAGGGTCAACGGCGGCGGCGAAGCTCTGTTGTTGATCGCCGGCTTTGCCTGCAATCACACTATTTGGTCACAGCTTGTTCCGGTTTTCGCCACAAAGTATCGCGTCGTCGTATTCGATAACCGAGGTGTGGGACATCGCCCGAAGCCGGCGCACTCCTACGCACTATGGCTTGCTTTTGCTCGTCAGAGCGTTCATGAGGTCGTCGTAGCGCTTTTTTTCCTTGTCGCCTTCGCCGTCCTCTTTCGTCTTGAACTTGCCGTTTGGATTTGGATACGCCGCCCCCTTGATTTCTGCTACCACGGATTCATAAGCCTTGTTCCAGTCGGTGTCGCCGGGCTTGGCTTTGCCCTTGATCACCAAGTCCGCCGCTTTGTAGGCGGTATCAAAGGGCTCGTAGCCTTTGAAGGCTTGCTGTTTGAGCGTGCGGTTGGCCACCGCGCCGGCGATGAAGGCGTCCGCTTCGGTATGCTTGATCATCTTGGAATCCAAGTCGCGCTGGTCTTGAATGGCGTGGGTGGCTTCGTGGACGACGATGTTCACGAGCTCGTCCGGCCCTAAGCCGCTGAAGATCACCAATCGATTCAAGTCTGAACGGTATTGACCGTATAGCGAGAGCGAACGATTGAAGCCAGCTGCCTTCAATTCGTACACCGTGATTTCGCCGCTCTTTACCAGTTCCTTGATGGGCAAGTAATCCTGCGGCTTATACGAAGACGAGCTTCCGGGGCTCCAAAAATCGACGTTGCCGACCGCATTGATGGCGCCTTGGACGTCGGCCAGCTCCGCTGCGCTGCTGAGGCGCTTGGCGGTTCCGGCGAAGAAGAGATCAGCGTCGTAGGCTACTTTAAGGCTTGCGATTAATGCCGTCAGGGCAAAGTTGTTGAACTTCGCAAAGGCAATGAGATGAGTGAGGGCCTTGGCTTCGTTCTCGGTGATCTTCCGGTCCTTGATTACGCTGTCAAAGACAAGATCGACACCCTTTTCATTGATGACGACATTGGGATTGTCGTTGGTCGCCTTTTTGAATGCGTCCGCGATTCCCGGATCAAAAGCGTAAAGCTCGTTGTAGAGTTTGCTGGCCATGAGCGGTGCTCCCGAGCAGAATTGGCGGCAGGACCTTTTTCCGGCCGCGGCCGCCTCGTCAGCCGAATCTATGAGCTAGTACAAGCTGCGCGAGAGTTGTGACAGAGATTTGCAATTCCCAAGCGCCAGACGTGTGCGGTGGGCGATTACTTCGCCATCCCGCTCGACGGCAAGCATTGGTACGGCCGAATCATCCACGGCAAGGGCGGGGACGGCACGATTTACGAACCGAAAGCCAAGGCAATGAAATACGAGCCGAAGCAATCTGGTGGCCCGAACGCATCGATGAGGCCCTCCGTACCAAGCAATTCGGCGAATGGCCGGAGGTGACTTCAAGCAAACAGGACACGTTCGACAATCACGAGAAGAATCTCAAGTTCCTTCACGAGTATTTCGACATCCCGATGAAGAAGAAAGGGACGTGAAATCGGCCGCGAACGCCAATGAACTAACCCGCGATCACAACACTTATTCTACGAACGGTCCTGCGGATTCCAGCGCGGCTCTCATTTTTTGCAGCTTGTCCGGAGGCAGCGGCGCGACGGGCGAGCGGCTCGGGCCGATGGACATCCCCAACAAATTGAGCGCCGCTTTGACGCCGCCCGGCGCGGTGCCCAAGGTAAGGCTGAGCCGAATGGGATTGAGACGAATCTGCGCGGCTCTGGAAGCCGCCTGATCGCCGCGCTGGAAGGCCTCGTAGATTTCCACGAGAATCTTGGGAGCGATGTTGGCCGTCGCCGGCACGGCGCCACGGGCGCCGAAGATCAGCGATTGGAAGATCAGCGTATCGCGGCCTTGCAACACGCTAAACCGCTCAGGAACCACGCGAATGTACTCGTTCGTGTTCTGTAAGTCGCCGCTCGAATCCTTGATGCCGAGGATGTTGGGGATTTCCGCAAGGCGGGCGACGGTGTCGATTTCGATCTTGAGGCCGCCGCACGTTGACGGATTGTTGTAGAGCACTACCGGGAGCCTAGTGCTCTCCGCGATCCTGCGATAATGATCGTAGATCTCCGGTTGCGACGGCATGATGAAGTAGGGCGTTATTACCGAGACGCCTTGCACGCCCTCGTTTTCAGCCATTTTCGTAAGCCGCACGGCTTCGCGCGACGATTCCGCTCCTGTGCCGGCGAATACAGGAACCCGGCCATGCACGTGCTCGACCGCGGTGGCAATCACCTGCTGCTTTTCCCGCTCGTCCATGGCGTAGAATTCGCTGTTGGTCCCGAGGACGAAGACGCCGTGCACGCCGGAGTTGATGAGATGATCGAGAAACCAGCGCAGTCGTGGAAGGTCGAGATCCTCGTTGGCCCGCATCGGCGTGGCGACGGGCGGAATAATGCCGCGAATCTGCATGATGATCCCTCACGAAATCGTTTTCAGTAAGCGTAGGACGGATTTGCAATCCGTCCATCATAGCGAGCGGACGGATGACAAATCCGCTCTACGTGCGATGGCCTCGATTGCCCATTGCGCCGCCTCACGCACCAACGGCTCGGGATCGGAAATAGCCTTCTCCAATGGCGGAATCGCTGATCGGTCGCCGATGTTGCCAAGGACGATGGCGGCGTTGCGCAACAGTCCACGGCGTTTGCTGCGCCACAAAGCAGTGTGGCGGAAACGGCGGCGGAAGTCTTCGTCGCTCATCCCCAGCACTTCGATTAGATCAAGTGCTTCCAACTCGGGCCTTGGTTGCAAGCGCGCCTCGCTGTCCGCCGGAGCTTTTCGGTTCCAAGGGCACACTTCCTGGCAAATGTCGCAGCCGAAAGCCCAATCGCCGAGCGCTGGTCTCAGTTCTTCGGGGATCGGCCCGCGCAGCTCGATGGTCAGATAACTGATGCAGCGGCGCGAATCGAGCTGCCCCGGTGCGACGAAGGCGTGGGTCGGACATGCGTCGAGGCAAGCGGTGCAGGTCCCGCAGTGATTGGGAGTGAACGGCGCATCGAGTTCAAGTTCGGTGTCCAGGAGCAGCGCCCCGAGCAAGAAGTAGCTGCCCAGCCGTTTGTTGATGAGCATGGTGTTCTTGCCGAACCAGCCCATGCCCGCGCGGCGGCCGAAGTCGCGCTCCAAAAGCGGCGCCGTGTCAACCACGCCGCGGCCATTTGCTTCCGGGATCTCGTCCCGCACCCAAGCCAGCAGTCGGTCGAGTTTCTCGCGCAGGACATCGTGGTAGTCCGCGCCACGCGCATAGCGCGCCACTTTCCCGTTTAGCCGCGAGCCAACGGCGAGCGCGGACTTAAACTTCCCGATAGGCGCCACGCCCGCGCTCGCCGCGGGCTCGCGGCTAATCGTGCTGGGATTGTAGTTCAGTCCCACCATCACCACGCTTTTCACGTCCGGTAAAATCGACTTGGGATGGCGACGAGCTTCGTTTTGGCGATGCATGTAGGCCATCTCGCCGGCGAAACCGCGTGCGAGCCAATCCTGGAGCTGATCGAATCCATCAGCTGGCGCGGCGTACGCAATGCCGACGAGTTCGAAGCCGAGGCGGCGGGCCTCGGTTTTGAGTCGTTCTGCTAACGAGCTGTGGTTTGAAGAATCCATGGCGCGTCCGAACACTGGGAACGCCGCTCATTATAGCGCCGACTCGAAAGCGACGCGTCGTCGATTTTGCTTGTTCTTGTCGCGTCCGTACGCTAGAACACTAATCTACCTTTCCCGGCAAAACGATGGTCGTTTTTCCAGTGAGTGGGAAGGCTGGGTGTCCCTCCGGCGATCGGGGGGTTCTTGAGAGGTGGGGACAGTCCATGAAGATCTTGGCTGCAGGTGTGATTGCGCTGTTGTCGCTGGCCGTCTTGCTCGACGCCAATCAGGCGGGCGAAAAGGCCAAGTACACCATCTCCGAGGTGATGGTCAAGGCGCACAAGGAAGGGCTTTTGAAGACAGTGGCGTCCGGCAAAGCGAGTGAAGCACAGCGCAAGGAACTCGCCGAGCTGTACAAGGCGCTGTCCCAAAACACGCCGCCCAAGGGCGATGCCGAAAACTGGAAGAAAATGACCGGCGCTCTGGCCAAGGCTTCCGCGGCGGCAGCTAAGGGCGACGAGGGGGCCGCCAAGAGCCTTGCCAAGCTTGCCAACTGCAAGGTCTGTCACGACAAGCATCGCGAAGATTGATACACCAAGTTCGCTGCCATCCGCCGGCCCGCGTGGCCGGCGTTTTTTTTGTATTATGTCTTGGATTGGCCGAAGGCCTTTCCAAGGAGCGGAACGAAACGGAGCCTCAACACGGTTAAGGCAATGCTCGATGGACCCGGGGTGGTCGCCGCCTTGAAGCGCCAGGGCGTCACCCACGCAATCTGGATTCCCGACAGCGAGTTGGGCACCTGGGAAGGCGCCATGACCGCGCCGAACGGACTGCAGCTCGTCCGCGTGTGCCGCGAAGGGGAGGCGTTTGCCGTCGCCGCCGGGCTTTGGCTTGGTGGTCAACGGCCCATCGTCATCGTGCAATGCACCGGCTTCTTCGAAGCCGGCGACGCGTTGCGCAACATTCTTCACGACATGCACATTCCGTTATTCCTTATCGTGGGAGTGCGCAGTTACTATCTGCATCAAGAAGGGAAGACAGCGGATAGCTGTCCCGTTTTCACCGAGCCGATTTTGCAAGCCTGGCGTGTCCCCTACGTTGTGCTCGATCCGCGCCGCCATACGGCAGACGACCTTGCCCAAGAGTATCGCCGCGCTTTGGATGAGAAACGGGCAGGCGCTGTGTTGATCGCGGAATGAAGAGACAGGCAAGGCTGCCTGTCCTACGAGTTACCGTATGCTTATGACGCAACAACAAGCATTGGAAGTTCTTGCGAGCCATCGCGGCGACAACATTGTCGTCACTACCATGTCCTCGGTCGGAATTTGGCCGCAGTTTTCCGACAGTCCGCTCGATTTCGCCTACATACCGTCGGCCATGGGGCATGCGCCCGGACTCGGCTTGGGCCTTGCGCTTGCTCAGAAGAAGCATGGCATCATCGTCGTCAATGGCGACGGCTGCATGCTCATGAACCTCGGCAGCCTGGTGACTCTCACGCAAAACCCCGCCAATGTCTATCTCGTGATTCTGGAAAACGGACTCTACGAGGTCACCGGCGGTCAAAAAGTCGCGGGGGCTGGCCGCACCGATTTCGCGCAGATCGCGCGCGGGGCCGGCATCCAGCGGGTCTATGACTGCGACACGCTGGCCGGCTGGCAAGACGCTTCCGCGCAAGTCCTTTCTGGATTGGGCCCGGTGGTTGTTTGTCTCAAAGTCGAAGGCCGAATTGGGCAGAAGACGCCCAAGGCGCCTAGGCCGATGCGTGAGCAGATCGCACGTCTCAAGGAAGCGCTTCACATTCCCTGTAGCTGAACTCGTCAGAGTTCGGATTCCCGAAGTCTGACGAGTTCAGCTACCCGAGAATGAGCGCGCTAGTGCCGTCCGTTGCCGTTGGACTGCCGCGAAAACTCCACACGGCCTAGTCCCAGAATCATTTCCAGCTCGGCCGCGACGAGACTCTTCGGGTTGATGCGGAATCTCTCATCGGCCTTGAGCTTCAGCCAGCGATTGGCGGCGTCCTGCACGTGCAGGAAGACGGGACAGGTCCCAGGTGACCGCTGCAACACCCGAGCGACGCTTTCCAGCTTCTCCGGCTCGTGATTGAGATTGAGGAGCAGCACCAGGCCCGTAGTCCGTTCGCGCTGGCCCTGCTCCACGGTCAGAATGCGTGAAAGCACCAAGCCGGGCTCATCGCGAGTCTTTTCTACCGCAGCCGCCACGAAGCAAATGCGATCTTCAGCGATCAGGTCTTTGAAGCGAAGATAATCGTCGGGCCACATCACGCACTCGGCTGATCCCGTGAAATCCTCCAGCTTGCAGCGCACGTAGCGGGTATTGCCGTTCCGGGCCTTCTTGGTGTTCATGTAACGGACCTGCGTTAGCATCCCGCCCATGAACACTTCTTGATTCGGCGCTAAATCAACGAGCTGACTGATTGTGTGCGTGGCGAATCGCTGCAGCTCTTTCTCGTGCTCGGCCAAAGGATGGCTGGAAATGTAGAAGTCGAGCGCTTCCTTTTCGAAGCGCAGCTTATCGCTGGGAGACCATTCAGGAATGTCGCGTAGGCCTTCAACCGGTCCGGATTCACCTTTCGCACCTTCGCCGAAGGTCTCGAACAGGCTCCCCTGGCCATGGCGACGATCTTCTTGGGCTTGTCCCGCCGCCTGGGTCGCCCGCGGCAACGCCTCATAAAGTTGAGCGCGCGTGCCGGCGAGCTTGTCGAAGCCGCCGGCTTTGATGAGCTTCTCGATCGCGGCCCGCGGCACGACCTTGTGATCGATGCGTTCGCAGAAGTCGAATAAATCCAGGAACGGTCCTTTCTCGTCGCGCGCCCGCATGATCTCCTCGGCGGCGCCGCGCCCCAGGCCCTTGATGGCCGTCAGGCCGAAGTGAACTTTGCCGTCCTTCACGGTGAAGTCCGGCGCGCACGTTTGCACGTCGGGCGGCAATACCTCCACGCCGAGCCTGCGGGCGTCGGCGATGTGATCGACCATGTTGTCGCGCTTGTTGCTGTCTTCGATCTCGCTCGTCAGGAGCGCCGCCATGAACTCCGGCGCATAGTGCGCTTTCAGGTACGCCGTCTGATATCCCAGCACGGCATATGCGGCGCTGTGGGCTTTGTTGAATCCATATCCCGCGAACTGCACGATCAGATCGAAAATCTTGCGGGCGGTCGACTCGCTAAGGCCGCGTTCCTGTGCGCCTTTCAAGAACTCCGTCTTGCGTTGGTCGATGATGTCTTGCTTCTTTTTGCTGATGGCCTTGATGCAGGCATAGGCGCTGGCCAGCTCGATTCCGCCCAGCCGATTGAGCACGCGCATGCATTGTTCTTGATAGACCAAGACGCCGTGTGTTTCCTCAAGGATTTCTTCCATGAGCGGATGATCGTACACCGGCTTTTCTCGGCCTAGCTTGCGGTTGACGTATGCATCGATCATGCCGCCGCCCAACGGTCCGGGTCGATAGAGCGCATTGGTGGCGATCAGGTCTCGGATGTGGTCGGGCTTCATCCGCTTAAGAAGCTCGCGGATGCCGTCGGATTCCAGCTGAAACACGCCCTTGGCGTCGCCGCGCTGCAGCAGAGCGAATGTCTTGGGGTCATCGATCGGAATCGCGTTCCATTCGACTTTCTCGCCGGGTCGGGTTTGGCGAATCAGCTTCAACGCGTGATCGACGACGGTCAGGGTGCGCAGACCGAGGAAATCCATTTTAAGCATGCCGACGTTTTCCAGATCGCCCATAACCCATTGCGTGGTGATGACCGCCTCGGCCTGGCGATTGCCGTTCTCGTAACCCTTGCGGAGAACGCGCTGCACCGGCACGTAATCGGTGATCGGTCCATTGGCGATGACGACGCCCGCTGCATGTGTCCCGGCGTTGCGATTGGTTCCCTCCAACTTGCGCGCCAGATCGATGAGCTTGCGGATATCGGAGTCACTCTCGTATTCGCGTTTAAGATCCGGACTTTGCTTGAGGGCGTCGTCCAATGTGATGTTGAGCACGTTGGGGACCATCGCCGTAAGCCGGATGACGCGGTCGAGCGAAATATCCATGACTCGTCCGACGTCCTTGATCGCCGCCTTGGCCGCCATCGTGCCGAAAGTGCCGATCTGAGCCACGCTCCCCTCGCCGTACTTCTCGCGGACGTAAGCCAGCACTTCCTCGCGGCGATCCTGGCAGAAGTCGATGTCGATGTCCGGCGCTTCGCCGCGGTTGGGATCGAGGAACCGTTCGAACAGAAGGTCGTAATCGATCGGGCAGACGTGACTGAGCTTGAGCACGTAGCTGACGATCGCGGCGCACGCCGAGCCGCGAGCGCTGGCGGGAATGCCTTTACTCAGCGCGAACCGCACGAAGTCCCATGTGATCAAGATGTAACCAGCGAAACCCATGCGGCAGATGATGTCCAACTCGTGCTCGAGTCGCTCGCGGGCCGCCGGCATACGGGCTTGGGCCTCGGCAGAAGCGGTTGGCCCATAGCGCTCCGCCAGGCCGATCTCGCACAGCTCGCGCAGATAGGCCTCCGGCTTCTTCTTGTCGGGCGGCGTGAAAACCGGGAAGTGCCGGGTCTTGAAATCGAGCTGGATGTCGCAGCCGTCGGCGATCTCCTGGCTGCGCCCGACCGCGTCCTCATGGCCCGGAAAGAGGCGGTACATTTCCTCGGGCGCGCGGACGTAGAACTGGTCGCTGCCGTAGCGCATGCGGCCTTCGTCCTTCAGCGTTCGCCCTGTATTGATGCACAAGAGCACGTCGTGCGGAACGGAATCCTCGCGGCGAAGGTAATGGGCGTCGCACGTCGCCACCAGAGGCAAGCCGAGACGATTGGCGATATCAATGGCCCCTTCGGCGCAGCGTTTCTGAATGTCGAGGCCGTTGTTCTGGATTTCGACGTAAAAATTCTCTCCAAAAGTTTTGGCGAACCAGCGTGCAAGCTCGGTCGCCTCATCCAGCTGATCCTTGAGGATGAACTCGCTGAACTCGCTCGACGCGCAGCCGGAAAGACAAATGATGCCTTCGCGGTGGGCTGCCAAGAGTTCCTTGTCGATGCGCGGAACGTAGTGATACCCTTCGATATAGGCGAGCGAGGACATTTTCACCAAGTTGCGAAAGCCGATGCTGTTTTGGGCCAACAGGGTGAGATGAAAGCCCGCTTCGCCGCGGCGCTTGGCCTCGCGCTCCTGCCGGCTGGCAGGGGCAACGTAAGCCTCGTAACCGATGATTGGATTGATGCCGGCGTCCTTGCATTTCTTATAGAACTCAATGGCCCCGAAGAGGTTGCCGTGGTCGGTGATGGCCAAGGCGTTCATCCCCAGGCTTTTGGTGAGTTCCACCAACTCCGGCACCCGGCTGGCGCCATCGAGAAGACTGTAATGCGTGTGACAGTGAAGGTGAACGAAGGAACGGCTCGACATGCGAATCTCCCCTCCTTGGCGCGGACAATCTCGTGAGAAGTATTGTAAAGAGCTGAACGCGGCAATGCCCGATGAAGGCTTATGCCACAGGGGTTCGTTCCCGGTTGAGAACGAGGACATCGGAAACAGCGAAGGTTGCTAAGCAGCGTGTCTTGCCTTGGCGGTTGAGAAATTCGACTTCAACCCCGTCCGGCGGCAATACCTCTACCACCGTTCCGACATCGCCGATCTCGATGTCGTCCTCACCCGCATGGTTGAGAACAGCCACCAGATCCAACAGTTGCGGCTGGCGCTTTTGGGACACAATCAATTCCTCCACGTGACCTTTCTAGAGTATATAGCAAGTCTCCAGGCGCGGATTGGATTCTCCAACGCGGATGATCCAGGCGGAACGGATGGTGGCCGATCCGCTTGGTCCGTGCAGTTCAAAGTCCACCACATATCGCTGGCCGTACTTGGCGCCTTTTCCAGGAACGGCCTCTTGGGTTGAGGCAGCATGCTTCAGAGCGTCAAGAAGTAACGGCGCATCGTCAGGCCCAAAGCCTAGGAGTTCTTGAAAGAGTCGTGCCTTGTGCTTGCCATCCTCATGGTCGGGATTCAAGCAATAATCGGCGACCTTTCGAGCGTCCAAGAAAGCTTTATCGCCGTTGGGAAGCTTCATCACCACTCGTCCTGCGCATTGCGGAAACAGATCACACGTTCGACATCAATATCGACAACGGCCGCGTCTCTTTGATGTTTTCGAGGATGATCTTGATGATCATGAGCAGCGGCACGGCCAGGATCATGCCGACGATGCCCCAGACGACGCCCCAAAACGCCAACGACAACAGGATCAAGAGCGGACTGACCCCAAGCTTGCGCCCCGCCAAGCGCGGCTGAATTCCCAGCGCGATCACCTCCTGAATGGCGATCAAGAGCACCGCGATGACGAGAGCCTGCCAGACACCCAGCTGCACGAGGCTCAACAAGATCGGCAGCGCCACGGCGACGATGCTGCCGATGTATGGTATGAAATTGAAAAGGCAGATCAGAATTCCCCAAGTGACGAAGAAATCGACACGGAAGATTGCCAACAACGCCATCGACAGAACGCCCGCCAGCACGCTCACAAAGGTGACGATCGCGATATATTGCGAAATGGACACGTTGATGCTTGTAGTGATTGCCTGGACTTCCTCGCCCTTTTTTTCTCCAAACGCCAACGCGAGGCGTCGGGGAAACGAGACACGTTCAGCAATTAGAAAAACGAGATAGATGAACGTGATTGCCGTCATCGAAAAGAAATTGAGGAAGGTCCCGAGGGTCTGTCGCAGCTGCGCAACCCCTTGTTCGACGGATTGATCCTGAGCCGTAGTGAGCTTTCGGTAATATTCCATGCAGCCGGTTTCATCAAGGTTCATGGCGCCCGCCAGCTGCTTGACGAATCCTTGCAATTTCTTGTCGTACTCCGGAAGTCGGTCGATGAGCTGGTCGGCATTGCGATACACCAGCGTCCCCAGGCCGAAAAGGGCGCCGAGAATAAGCGCCAGCATGACGACATACGCCAATACCGAAGGAATGCCGCGCCGCACCAGCCAAGCATGAATCGGCATCAGGATGTATCCGATGAAAATCGCGATAAACAGGGGCTGCAGGATGGTTCGAAACTCGCGCAGAAAGTAGATGAGCAAGGCGACCAGACCGAGGCTCAGCGTGACGATGGCAAGGCGTTGCAGGAAGGTCGCCTGGTCCGTTCCCAGCGCGGCATCCTGCGGCGTTTCACTGTCGGCGCTCTCTTCCATTGACAAGTCTCCATAAGAAAACCAAGCCATCGGTGTGGCCGGGGCTGAGTCTTCGAAGCCCCGGCTACACACGCGAACACCGCAACGATAACAAAATCAGCGTCAAAGGACAGAAGAAAACGCGCCATGACTTTGGCCCTCAACTTTCCCCTCCGCGTGGAATCGCCGATTAGCCGCATGGATGCGCGCTGGAGACTGGCAAGCATCCTTCCGGCGGCAATGATCGTTGCCTGTCTACGCGCTTGGCCGGCTGTACTCGCCGCCCTGGCGGGCGCGCTGGTCTTGGCGATTCTCGCACGCTTGTCCGCGCGCTGGTGCCTGGCGCGCCTCTTTGGAACCGCGCTGTTCCTGCTCTTCTTTGTGATTTGGCTGCCACTTTTCCCATTGCGTGGCGAGGAGACGGTTAACTTCTTCGGTTTGGCGCTGTCTCCCCAGGGCCTCGAACGCGCCGGCGTAATCCTAGGCAAAGGCTTGACCATCGTGACGCTCATTCTGGTCTTGCTCGCCGTGTCGCCGTTGCCGGAAACGCTTAAGGCCGCCCACGCCCTCTACGTACCAGGCCTCATGATCCAGCTGGCGCTATTGACCTTCCGCTACATTTTCTTGCTGGCCGAGGAGTTCGTTCGCCTGCGCACGGCGCTTCGAGTGCGCGGCTTTCGTAGCCGTGCCAACCTGCTCAGTTATCGCACGGCAGCGCACGCGGCGGGAACTCTGCTCGTTCGAGGTCACGAGCGCGCCGAGCGCGTGGGCCACGCCATGCGCTGTCGCGGCTTCGACGGTGTTTTCCGCTCGCTCGGCGAATTCCGAACCCGCGCATGGGATGTGATCGGATTCGTCTTGATAGCGACCACCGCGCTCGCGATTCTGGCAGTGGACATCATGCATTGAGTCGGGAACTCTAGCGGGAAAGAGGTCCGTTGTCAGTGGTCCGTCCTCCGTGGCAAGTCCGACGACGGACAACTGTCAACGGACCACAGAAAAGGCCTTCGCTGGCGCCTCGATCTCAACGTTTTGACGGGATCAGTTCCAGGCACACCAGGATGCCTTCGCCGCGCAGGTAGAGTAGGCCATTGACCAGCACCGGCGCTGCCCAGCAGGGATAATCGAGCAGCAATTCACCGGTTGTCGGTTCTTTCACCTCCATTCGCGATATTTCATCGTATTTCTCGTGGTTCACTTTCAAGAGACGAACGACGCCGTCCTCGCTCTGGCAAATAAAATGTCCATCGACCATGAGGAGGGAAGTGCGCGTCAGGCGCGGCTGGGACCAAATGATCTTACCGGTCGCCAGCTCAATGCAGCGCAAGGCGCCGTTGGCGGTGTGCCGGCCGCTGCAGCCGTAAATGTAGCCGTCGTGATGGATCGGCGTACTCCAGTGGCATTGCAGGCTCTTGCGAAGCTTGGTGAGGTCGGACCAAACCACCTCGCAAGCGCCAGGTTTGACCTTGAGAAGTACGCCGCCGGGCCCGTAGGTTTCGGAGATGAGCACTTGGTTGCCGACGACGACCGGATTGGCGGCGTTGACGCATTCGATGTCTTCACAGCGCCACGGGAAGTGAAAGTCGATCTTGCCGTCAGCGGGGTTGAAGCCCACAAGGCCGCCGCGAGCGAACACGAAGCACCAACGCCGGCCGTCAATGGTGGCCAGAACCGGACTGGCGTAACCGGCGAGTTCATCGCTGATCCGGTACTTCACCGTGCCGTCGTACTTGTTGAAAGCGACGACGCCGGAGCCATTGCCCTTGAGATTAAGGAAATCGCGCGCGTTGCTGCCTTTGGGACTGCCGCCAATGGGGACGATCAGAAGGTCGCCTTCGATCACCGGCACGCTGGCGACCCCGAAGAAATTCTGGATGACGTTAAACTCGGCATGGGTGTCGACCTTCCACAGTGGCTTGCCGTCATTCTTAAGGCAGTGCAGCATTCCTTCGGCGCCGTGGATGTAGATGCGGTCGCCGTCGACGACCGGGCAGCAGCGCGGGCCGTTGTTGTAGCCGAAGCTGTCCTTATAGTGAGTCGGATATTCGAACTTCCAGTAAGTTTCGCCGGTCTTGGCGTCCATGCAGAAGAGCCGCGCCTGATTTACGTGTCGATCGAAGAGATACGCCTTGCCCTTGCTGAAGGTCGGCACGCCGTAGCCGCTTCCGGTGCGCTTGTACCAAACGACCTTCAGGCCCTGTTCCGGCCATGGTGCGATGATGCCTTTTTCCGGAGAAACGCTGTTGCCGAAGGGGCCGAGGAATCCCGGCCAGTCGAAGGCTTTCCCTTGCGCTGGGGCATGCGGCGACGTTAGAAAGGCGATGACGGTAAAAGCGATCAGCAAAAAGCGCATGGTTTCATCCTTCTTGGAGAACAGCTCCGCCCCATTATAAAAACGCACAACGGAAAAGAAAACAACCGCTTCCAGTTCGTAGACTAGCGACATCGCCGCTTGCGTTTCGCGTTTGCAGAATGCTGTTGCTGACTGAATCCAACTGGTGTGGCTGGGGCTGAGGCTTTGCGAAGCCCCGGCGTGCCCGTGGGGCGACCGGTTCCGGGGCTTCGAAACTCAGCTCCGGCCACACACGCGGCCCCGGCCACCCAGGCGAGTTTTCTGAACGCAATAACGGGATTGCACCCGGGAGATTGATGATGGTTGAAGTACGAAAGCGCACGAACTATCGCTTCACATTCGGTCCCTGGAACATCAGCACAGGCGCCGATCCATTCGGGCCGGCGGTGCGCAAAGACGTGGCGTTCGCGGCCAAGATCAAGGAATACAAGAAACTCGGCTTCGACGGCGTCCAGTTTCACGATGATGACGTGGTCGAAGCCGATCTCGATCACGCCGCGACGATGAAGGGCGTCGCCAAGGTCCGCAGGATGATGGAGAACGAAGGCCTCTTCCCGGAATTCATCGCCCCCAGGCTCTGGGAGCACGCGCGCACCATCGACGGCGCTTTCACCTCCAACAATGCCGCCGAGCGCAAATACGCGATCGAGCGCTCGAAGCGCGCGGTTGACATCGCCAATGCGTTGGGCACGCACGACATCGTTCTCTGGCTCGCGCGCGAGGGGACGTATATCCGCGAAGCGAAAGACCCGATCGCCGCGGTGGGCCGAATCGTTGAGGCGATCAATGCCTTGCTCGAGCACGATCCGCACATCCGCATTCTCGGCGAGATGAAGCCCAACGAACCGATGGACATGGCGTACTTGCCGACGCCGGGCCACTTCATGGGCTTGACCTATCGCACCGCCGATCCCGCGCGCGTCGGTGTCTTGATCGAGTCCGCACATTCTATCTTGGCCGGGCTCGATCCCTCCGACGACATGGCCTACGCCCTTTGGCACGGCAAACTCTGGAGCGTGCATCTCAATGACCAAAACGGGCTGAAATACGACCAGGACAAGACCTTTGGCTCCGTCGATCTAAGGCGAGCTTTCAACACGGTCTGGGTGCTGGAGCGCGGCGGCTACGACGGCTGCATCGGCCTTGACGTGAAAGCGATGCGCACGACCCGCCAGGCGAATCAAACGCGACATTTGGCGAACAGCCGCGCCATGTTTCTCCGCTTGCTCGACGTGACCCGTGGACTGGACGAGAAGCGCATTGAAGCTTTTCGCGCGGAACGGGATTATGAGAGCCTGGAGATGTACGTTCTCGAACGCCTGATGGGGAAATGATCAGAGCCGCGCCCGTCAGGAAGCGGGTAAGCAAACCGCTTCCCCACGGGCGCGGCTCTGTTACGGCTGCCAATCGTCTTTGACGTAGACATCGCGGGCCCAGGTTCGGAAGTGCTGCGCGGTATGCGTTAGACCTCGGCTTTGAAGCCAATCGCCGTAATCGCGCAACAGGTTGTCCTGGCACGTCGTTCTTCCGATAGGAAAGTGGCCATAGCGAAGCGCGAGTTGTCCCTTCGCCTCATCCAACGTCGCCGGCGTCTTAAGCAATAAATAGCAGGCGGCGGCAAAGCCGGTTCGATCGGCGCCTTGGCCGCAGTGGAGCAGGATAGGCTCCTCGCAAGTCTCCAGGGCATCGAGCAGCTTGCACAGCTCTTTCTCCTCCGACTTGAAATGAGCCGTCATGCGCACATGGACCATGCATACTCCAAGGCTCAGGGCCGCATCCGCTTCGTCGTGAATCATGGGGTCGTGCGGGTTGTAACCGCGCAGGTTGATGACCGTGCGGATGCCGCGGGAACGTACCACGTCTGACAAGAACGTAGTTGTGGGCTGGGCCGACCGGTAACAATGTCCCGGCACGACCACGTGGAAGTTGGGCCCAAGGATGACGCGGCACACCTCGGCGCCAAGAAGCGCGAGCAGCAATATCACGCCAAAGCGAGCAACGCGCCTCATGCCGATCCTTTCAACATATACGTAGCCGAATTCGTAAGAATTCGGAATCGAAGCGCCTTTCCCCCGAATTGTTGCGAATTCGGCTACCTCAAAAGCTGCGTCCGGAGCGGGGCGGCAGCCCTTTGTATCCACGGCAGACCGTGACATTCCAGCGCGCGATGGGTTGGCCGAATTCCCAATGCGTTACTTCGCGCGGCGCTTCAACTTGATCGAACGCGGACCGAACTGCATCACCTTGTGCGCCAACAAAGATGAATGTGCGTCCGGCGTACTCCGCGGGATCGGCGACAGGATTAGGACGCCAAAGGTCGTACTGACTGTGGCGATCTCCCAAGGCTAAGCCAATTGAGAACACGGCGGGTTGACCCTTGCAATAAAAGCCGATTTCGCCCGGCAAAGTCCATCCGGAAGCGGCGATGATCGGTTCAATGGGTTCGGGTTCATTTCGTAATTCATCGCGAAGCTTATCGACCGCGATCGCAAGCGTCCGCCAACCGCGCAATCGTGATGTCGGATCAAACCGGCGCATCGGCATGGCGCGCTGCTCGGTCGGCGGGCCGGCCAACTGGGCCAAGAGCGGCCGCGCGATCCGGCCATGGTGAACCGCGACTGTCATTAGAAGCCCGATGGCGGCGAAGACGCCGACGCATGTCAACGTCGCGCGGCGGAGCATAGGGCTAGGCGATTTCAATAGCTTCGCGAGCCAAGCCGCCGTCAGAACCGCCCCGGAAAGATAGGCCGCGATGGGCCAGTTGGGTTCGCCGCCGCCGTTCTTCACGCTGAACACGCCGAAAAAAAGAAACATGGGAAATGAGAAAAACCACAAGTAGCGAATCTCCGGCCGGTTCTCGCGCCACGGATGATGGGCCGCCATCGCCCCGGCCCAGGCGACGAACCAATATCCAAGCAAAACGGCGAACTGCAAGCCCAAGTAGGCGAGCGGCCCCGTCCAGCGGATGGAGAGATTCCCGTTCTCGATTCCAGCATGTCCTTGCGCGTGCCTTAGCGTGATCCATTCATGCTGCATGTTCCAAATGAGAATCGGCGCCGCGCCAAGTGCGCCGACGCCGGCTAGGATCCAGAAGCCAGGCCGCGCCAGATAAGAGCGCGTTGACGGCGTGCAAAGCAGAAATAACCCGAAAGAGGGGAGCCATAGGACGAAACGATGGGTAACGTCATGGCAAGCGTTATCACGCCCAGCGCGAGCATTTCACGCCGATAGGCTTGAACGGTCAACACGTATAAGCCCGCAAGCATCAGGCTGCCGCAAACTACCGCCGGAATGCGAACGGCGACCATCTGCGAACCGGCCACAGCCTCCGACCAGGCGCCGAATAGCCAGCAACTAAGCCGAATCAAATACGCCACGAGCGGGCCCTTGCTGTAATAGCTCCAATCGAGGTGCCGCGACCAATCCCAGTAGTGGGCTTCGTCCGGAGCGAGATCGAGCGGACAGTTGAGCGACAAGTAAAGCAAACGGATTACAGCGGCGCCAAGGATCAACCCGCCCGCCGCCAATCGAAAGGGAAGCACGCGTTCTGGAAGTGAGTCCGGCGATACCAATTGCATAGCGCATCCAGGCGGAAACGGGTGTGGAAACCAAGGAAAGGGTTGTACGTCAGCTGGCAAGAAAGATCAACGTGGGATAAGCCGCGGGGAATGGGAGAGCCATGAGATCTGGGATTGAACCCTGATTCGCCGAGTTCTGCGGATAAAGTGGATTCTTGGCATGTCACGCTCACGCGCGATGTCGTGAGACGAATCTCCGTTGGTGAAACGAATGACATCTATTCTTCGTCTTCGACGCAACTCTTTCACCTTCACTTTCAGCGACGGCTCGACGCAGCTTCGCGGCGACTTCACGTACTCGAACCGCAACCAAGTCACCGGGGAAAACAAAAGGGAAATTCATGGGACATTTATGTTTATTATTACCCGCTGTTCTCGGACGGCTACTCGGCCCTGTTTGCCGAAGTCAAGCTCCGTTGCGATGAAATTCCGCAACTGGGCGCGTTTTTTGGTGTCCTGGCCTAGGGGGGTATATGACTTTGAGTCTGTGAGTCCCTGACATTTTCTCCGCCGTAACCTTCATAAAATCGATGTCTTGCGTCGACGAGCTCGCCGCCAAAGTGCGTGAGTCTGTGACTCCGAGTTTGGACCTCTGGGTCCTAAGTTCACCTTCTGGCGAATTCGTTCCATACGTTTCACCAGCGGAAATGTTTTTCACGACGTCGTGCGTGTGCGTGAAATGAAACGAACTGCTGCAAACCGCCGGAGGAGAAAAGCTCGACTGCGGCTCCAAAGGTCTTTTAACGTAGCGTCAAAAGGTCGAGCCATGCAGTCCTATTTCTTTCCCTGAACGAACTTGTTCGGCGTTCCTTCCAACGGCCCACCTTTTTCCGGACGCCACAGCACCACGTCCTCGATCTTTCGCGCCAATGCGAAGTCTTTGTCGGTGATGCCGCCGGCCGAATGGGTCTTCAGCTTCACCCATAGTTTGCCCCAGGTGATCGAGAGGTCGGCGTGGTGCCAGGCGGCTTCGCAAAGGTAGCCGATGGCGTTGGTCAGCATCAGGGTCGTCGGCCAACCGTCCGTGGTGTACTTGCGTCGGAGCCAGCCATCTTCGAGATACCAGTCGGATAGCCCCGTTTCTTGCAATTTGACCGCGATTTCGGCGTCACTGTAGGTTTTTTCCTTTTGCTCGGACATGGCTTGCCTCCCAGGGACGATGGGACGATTGATCCGCCGCTTCCGGCGCTTGGGCAACGTCGGGGGATGGTATATACTTTATTGTTTTAGGGCGGTGGACGGGCGGCATGGATTTCACGATCGAAAACGTGTGCGGCTTCCTCATTCGCAGCCGGCTTATGACGGCGGATGAGATGAGGGCCATGTACCAGCGCTGGACCGAATCGCGCGACGGGCGTGAGTTCGGCGCCGACTTGGGGCGGTTCTCGCGCTGGCTCGTCGCCAACAACTTCGTGACCGATTACCAGGCTGGTCTTTTGGCCAAGGGGCACGCGGAGCCGGAAGTCTACTTCCTCAACCAGTACAAGATCATCGACCGCCTTGGCCGCGGACGCATGGCTGGCGTTTACAAGGCGGTTCATGCCCTCGGTCAAACCGTAGCGATCAAAGTGCTGCCTCCCTCGCAAGCCAAGAATGCGCAGATGTTGGGACGCTTTCAACGTGAAGCGCGGCTGTCACTCAAATTAAAGCATCCCAATGTCGTGCGCTCATTCCAAGTCGGCGAAGCGAGCGGCCTGAATTATTTGGTCATGGAATACCTCGAAGGTGAGACGTTGGAGGACGTGCTGGAGCGCCGCAAGCGCATGCCGCCCAATGAAGCGGTTCGCGTCATCCACCAGGCGCTACTGGGCCTTCAGCACATCCACGAGCTGGGCATGGTCCATCGCGATCTCAAGCCGGCGAATCTGATGCTGTTGCCCGCAGCGGAAAAAGGTCGGACCGACGACACTCTGAACGCGACCGTTAAAATCCTTGACATCGGCCTGGGCCGGGAATTGTTCGAGGAAAGCCCCGCTCCCGAGGGCGGCAATCGCTTGGAACTGACGGCGGAGGGCGTCCTCTTGGGAACACCCGATTATCTCGCGCCGGAGCAAGCCCGCGATCCGAGAAACATTGATATCCGCGCCGACATCTACAGCCTTGGCTGCGTGCTTTATCACGCTCTCACGGGTCAACCGCCGTTTCCGGACCGCAACGTCCTGAGTCAGATGGTGCGCCACGCCACGGAACCGGCCAAGCCGCTACAGGAATTCAATCCCGCGATCCCGGACGGTTTGCAGCAGATCATGAACTGGATGCTTGCGAAACAAGCCGACCAGCGCTATCCGACGCCGGAACGCGCCGCCCAAGCCCTGCA
>JACPZP010000019.1 GCA_016195405.1 Planctomycetota bacterium
AGGCGCAGGCGCTGGCCAAGCGCATCATGTCCGGCAAAGGAGGCAACGTGCCGCCCTGGGGCTACAAGATGCTGGCCAAGTTTCCGGAAGACTCGCTGGCCATTCTCACCCCCGGCCTCGCCGACAAGGATTTGGCCATGCGCGAACGCGCCACGGTAGCGCTCGGCTACATGGGCCGCGCCGCCGGGGCCGCGAGACCGCAAGTGGCCCAAGCCCTGAAAACCTCGCAAGACGAACGCGAGCAGCGCTTGCTGAAATGGTGTTTGCGCGAGTTGGAATGAGGCGAGTACAACATCTTCAAGCCTTCCACCCGTCCGATTTCTTTTTTTTCGCGCTTGACGTCATCGAAGCCGCAGTCGGCCGCTACTCGATACCGTTCCGGCCGCTTTGATTGCTCACAGGTTTATTTCGGGGAGTTGGCCTGAGAGAACAGGAGGAATACGTGAAGTTCAAATCAATCATTGCGCTCGTTGTGGCTGCCATGATGGTGCCGCTAGGCGGGGCTCACGCTGGAAAAGAGAAGACCAAGGACCAGCAAGCACAGGAGCAAATACGGCAATTGCAGCGAGAGTTCAGGGAAGCTTTCGGCAAAGGTCCGAAAGCGGCTGTCGCCTTCTTGGAACGCATCCTCGCGGACGAGGCTGTTATCACGGAGAATAGCGGTGAGGCGTATAGCAAAGCAGAGTTCCTCCAGATGGCGAAAAAAAGCGATCGCGAATCGCTTGCCATCGAGGAGAAGGACCTGAAGCTGCAAGTGCATGGCGAAACGGTGATCGCCACCGGGCTAATGGTCATCAAAGGTCCGCCACGGGAAGGCATTCGTTTCATCCACGTATATGTCAACCAGCGGGGGCAGTGGAAGATCGTCGCGGCCCAGTACACTGCGGTTAGACGACCCTGAGTAGCGCGGTCGAAGAAGCCGATGCACTTGACTGGCCAGGCGATTGACGTTTCCTGTGCCACAGCGCTCAGACGTTGCAAGGCCGCGGCTGCTGAACCTATTGATTTCCGTCATCCGCGCGCGTATTATTATTGCCAACTAGCAGCCTAATTCGACCTTGCAAGGGGTCGAAACGGGGGAACCAACGACAGCGACCGCTGAACGGCAGCGACCGCTGTCTGGGGCGCAGGTTGGGGTAAACCCAACCGGGGCACTTTCAAGCCCTAGCCCGTCAGCTAACCTCGTCGGCGCGTTTGGGATGTTCCTGGACGCATTGAAAGGGCCACCCCTCATGTGCAGCAAAGCACGCCTGGGCCGCCGGGATTAACTCCCGCCTGGGAATGCCCGTGAATTCTCCATGACAACCAAATGAGCAATTGCGATTCGGCCGTAGGTCGAGCTTTCTAGCCTGACAGGCGGCGCCAAACGCCACGCTGTCTCAGGCTCGAAAGCCTGATCTATGCGGGAATCGCGCAGCGCGTCGCCGCCTGCGCACGACGCTGCGCGCTTTTGTGCCCGTAGGTCGGGCTTTCCAGTCTCAGGCTCGAAAGCCTGACCTACCGATTGACCCGGAGGCAACCATGTCCGTCTCGACAAAACTCGGTCTCTTGGCCGCGGCAGCTGTCATCTGTCTTGCGCTATACCAGTGGCAACTGGTCGGCGCCGACCCACACGAAACGACGCAGGCCGCGCTGCGACAGTTCGACAACAACGACGACGCAGCCCTCGAGCTTCGCGTTCTCGATTCCAGCCGCAATTGGCGGGTCTTCGGTGGCTTAGCCGCGCTTCTGGTGTTGGCGGCCGCGCTGTTCGCAGAAGACATCGAGCGCTGGTTAAAGGGGCACAGCCTCGAAACCTAAAAACCCAAAACTCGAAGGAAATTCGAAGCACGAGTTTCAAACTTGGCGCGCGTCCGTTTTCGAATTAAGCACTCGACTTTCCTTCGGGTTTCTGGTTTTTGCGTTCGGATTTGTTCTTAAGGAGGGCATTCCGTTGAAAACCAAACAAGTCGTGCTCCTGGGTACCGCCGCTCTGGGCTTGTTACTGATCGTCATTGCGGCCATTCTGTTCATTCGGCCCTACGACGTGCCGGAGTTCATCGAGGTGGACAGCAGCGAATCTGCGTTCCTGATTCCGCTGGAAGGCGACACCACCAACCAAGCCGCTTTTCATTCCGTGGAATTCTTGAAGGAAAAAAAAGTGGCGGCCAAGCGCGTGCAGATCACGCACCGCTGGAATCAGACCGGCTTCTTGCCGCAAACCGGCCATTGGATCGGAACCGTGAGGCTCATCAAAGTGGACCGCCGGCCGGTAACGCGCGAGTGGACCAAGTCGCCCAAGAGCGGTACGACGTTCAAGGACGAAGCCGTATCGGCCGAATCGCGCGACAGCGTCGGCTTCTCCATCGGCGTCGGCTGCACGGCCTTCATCCCCGAAGAAATGGCGGCGGTCTTCCTCTACAGCTATCCGTCCAAGAGCTTGGCCGACATGTTGGATACCGAAGTGCGCAATCGCGTGCACCAAATCATCGCGGAAAAGGCAGGGGAATATGATCTATTCGAGCTACCCGCGAAGAAAAACGAAATCATGAAGGCGGTGCGCGAGGACGTGTTGCCGTTCTTCAAGAAGAAGGGCATCGAAATCACCACTCTGGCAATGCTGGGCGGATTGACGTTCGAAAACCCGGAGGTGCAGAAGGCGATCGACGACGCCGCCAAGGCAGCGCAACTAAAGGTAGCCGCCGAAGCCAAGCGGGCCGCCCAGGAAGTGGAAAACAAGACGCTGCTCCTGGCAGCTGAGGGGAAGGCAGCGGCGGCCAAGCGTGACGCCGAAAGTCAGGTTGAAGTCGAGCGGGTCAAGGCGGAAGGCGAAGCCAAAACGCGCCTGCTCGCAGCGGAGGCCGATGCCAATGCTCTGCGCAAGATGGCCGACGCCAAAGCTTACGAGGCGCAAAAGGTGAGCGAAGCGCCGGCGGTCTATATGCGGCTAAGACTCATCGACATGGAGGCCCAACGCCTCAAACAATGGGACGGCCGTTTTCCGAGCTATCTCGTGCAAACGGGCAACGGCACAGGAAACGGGACGCCGGCCATAATGCTGCCGCCTATGCCGGCCCTGGATCGGGCAAAGGTTTCCGCTCCAGCAGAGAACAAGTGAGGGTGCAACGGGTTCCTCTTCTGGGAACATTCGTTTCATGAACGAAACTTGCGTTTCAAAACCTGGGTGTCATCCCTACTAAATGAATGAATGGATGAACTACGTCACTGTTGACCAAGTCCAGGTCGCAATCTCCCTCAGAATCCTCGCAGCCGTCCCAAGAACTGAACCGCCGCAGCCGCGTCCGGGCCGGCTTCCGCGGGCACGGTGAGCCAGCCGTGGTAGCCGATCTCTTCGAGCGTTCCGAGCATTTGCAGCCAATCGATGTCGCCGTGGCCCAGGGGCACAAGGGCGGCGCCGCGGCTGGAGGTGTGGCGGGCATCGGTCGCGTGGGCGTAGGCGACTTTTTTTCCAAGAGCGCGGGCGGCGGCATAGGGATCATGGCCGCCGACTAGGAAGAGTCCGGGACTAAAGCAGGCGCCCAGGCTGCCGGTGTCGAAGCGGTCGAGATAGCCAGCCAACACTTCCCCGGAGTCCGCGCCGGTCACTAGCGCCAACGTGACGCCGACGCGATCGCCGTGCCGGCCCAGGGCGAGAAGGGCGTCTTTCATCAACGGGGCGCGCGGGTCGTCGTCTTTCACCGGAATCTTTCCGGGGTCCACGACCACCAGGCGCGGGCCCAAGTCGAAGCTGAGACTCATCACCTCGCGAATCAGCTCGATGCGCGGCTCTTGGTTCTCGGCCACGTCGAGTCCGTGGCGCAGGGGACAGACGAGCGCGCAAGGCTCCAGGCTGTGGGAGCGGAAAAGATGGCGCAACTCGCGGCGGGCGGTTTGCGAAAGGTTGCGCGGCGTGAATTCGCCGGTGGACGCCAATTCGACGCCCGATACATCAAGCTTCCGCGCTACCGCAAGGGCTTGCCGCAAGGGTAGGTTCAAGGCGGAAAGGCTCAAGCCAATCTGCATCCGGGCCATAGGGGACAGTATCCTCGGGAGTGAATTCGTGCGTGTAATAGCGGAAAGGGCGGGCCAATTCGCGGAAAACTGGGTGCGACAAGGCCACGGTGCCCCAGCGCGGACTACGCACCTTCATGCGGCGGCGATACTCCACCAAGGGCACCGCCCGTAATAAGTATTGACAGTCGCGCCAGCGCCATAGATCGGGCGTGTCGGCGGGCAAGCTGACGCTAGGGCCAATGCGGTAGAGAAACACAAAGAGGCCGAGAGAACCCGGCCCAAAGACGCGCGTCCAGTTGACCAGGCCGTCGATGTCTTCTTGGGTGGACCAGTTTTCCCAGACATAGCGTTCCTTGCCCGCGGAGCCGCCTGGGAACTGCCGGCCCTTGACATCAACAAGGAGCCGCGCGCCGGAGGACGCGAGCACGATGAAATCCAAGTTCTTCACCGAAGTCGGACCGAGGAAAGCGCGGCGCGTTTCATCGACGGCGACGTAACAGAGATTTTGGGCCTTGAGATAAGCTTCAAAGGCGGCTTCGTAGGGATTGCTGCGGTCCATGAAAATCGCCTCCTGGCTTGTCGCGCAACGCCAATGGTAAATGGAAAATTGCAAAAGGAAAATGGCAAATGCGGGAATTGACAATTGACAATTAGCAATTTCAAATTGCAAATGGAGACCTGCCGGTTTCCTTAATTTGCAATTGGAAATTGTCAATCGCTAATTGGCAATTTCCATGATCGCCATTTCTCGTTCACCATTTGCCAATTTCCATTCTGCTGATTTCACTCCGTAATTCCTCCGCGAGTTCCCGTCGTGGCCGCGTCCCAGCCTGCAGACGCTCCTTCTCGGCCGGATCCCGTTCCGCGCGATCAATGGCGAGCCACACCGGCTTCAAATGCTCCGGATCGTTTTCTTGCCGCGAAAAAAGATGCCAGTGCAGGTGCGGGACCTGGTTGCCCAACAATTCGTAATTGATCTTCCGCGGCCGGGCCACCTGCTCGATGGCGTGCGCGAGTAGGCTCATTTCATCCAGGTAACCCTGGCGCTCGCCATCGGGAAGTTGGAAGATTTCGGTGGCATGGCGGCGCGCGATCAAAAGGCAGTAACCCGTGTAATATTGCCATGGTCCAAGCAGGGCGACCGAATGCGGGAATTGCCAGACGAGTTCCTCTTCGGTCAGCTCGTGAAGACGGCTCAGTTTCTCGCAGAAATAACAGGCCATCGCGTCCCTGCAAGCGTCCCGTGCAACGTCCTTGGAACAAAAACGGGCCAGGGGGAAGACCTGGCCCGTTCGGTTTCATTACCAATCGCCGCCGCCACCGCCGAAGTCACCGCCGCCGCCGCCCCAATCGCCGCCTCCACCACCACCCCAATCACCGCCGCCTCCACCGGCATCACCGCCGTCGCCGCCGCCGCCCCAATCGCCGCCGCCACCGCCGGCATCGCCACCGCCCGCATCACCACCGGCGTCATAGTCGCCGCCGCTAACCGAGGCGCCGCCGCCAACGTCCGTCGGCTCGCTCGTCGCGTTGCCTTGGTCCCCGGTCGGCCCCGCCCCAAAAGCGGAGCTGGAATGGCCGCCGAACAAGTTGTTGTACATCCACATGCCTGCCGCCGCGCCGAAGAGACCGCCCAGCATGCTGGTGAAGAACCCACCACCGCCACCGCCGCCGTAGCCGCCGCCGCCGCCTCCCGGGCCACCCGCATAACCGGGCCGGCCGCCCCCGCTGAGCGCGCGAAACACGGCGATGATTAGCCATAGGACCACAAGAACGGCGATGCCAATAAGCAAGTAAGTGAGCCATGGGGTTGAATCAGCCCTTGGCGCGTGGGCCGGCGCTGACGTGCTTGTGTTCGCGTTGCTGCTTGCTTTCCCGTCCGTACCTCGGTTACGGCTCATCGCTTCTTGAACGAACTTCGTGGCGGCGAGGAGCGCCCCGTCCTTGTCTCCGGTCTTCATTTTTTCAATGATCTTTTGGCGAAGCTGGTCCCGATCGCTGGTCGTGAAAAGACCTAAGTCGCGCGTCTTGTCGCCGACCACCACGCGCACGATTTCCGGTTTCTCGACGATCACCACGTAGACGCCGTTGATCTGCTCATTCTTGAAACGTTCCACAGCCCATTGATCGAAGAACTTCTTCCGGGCAGCGTCGTCGTTTTCGGCCACATTCGCAGGCCGCTTGGGGCCTTGGGGCAGGGTCTCGATGGTCAAGTCCTTCTTGAATGTGGTCTTGATGCGGGTGATTTCCGCGTTCGCTTGTTCCTTGGCCGTGGCGCTGAACATGGCCGCGTCATCTTGCACGCGGCGCGGGGGAGTTTTGGTTTGCGCATACGCCGTTTGCGCTGGCGCGGTCAGCATTAGCGCCGGTGCGGCGGCGAGCCAGCCGCACAACAAAAACGCTGGAACCAGAAGAGAATGGACGAGCCGGGCCATGGGAAACCTCCTGGGTTATTTCTGCTTGGCTGGTCGGAGTGACACGGAAACCCGCCAGCGCGCACGGTGCTCCTGGGAGTATATGTTATTATCCGGCTAAAACCCGCCTGTGGAAAGAGCGCACGAGGCGAAAGCCGCACCCTGTCCTATAACAGAGGATTGGCTGGATGGTTCTTCGTTTCCTCGCGGGGGAGATTTTGTCATGCGCTCGTCTCGTTTGACCACCGTTCGGGCGCCTACTGTCCGTTCGACCACCATCCTGGCGGTGCGGCATCAGGGGGCGACCGCCATCGGCGGCGACGGCCAAGTCACGCTGGGCCAAGTCGTTATGAAAAACGACGCCCATAAGATTCGCCGGCTGCACGGCGGCAAGGTCGTGGTCGGCTTCGCCGGCGCCTCGGCCGACGCCTTCGCGCTCTTGGAACGCTTTGAAGCCAAGCTCAAGGACTATCAAGGCAGCGTTCCCCGGGCCGCCACGGAACTGGCCAAGGACTGGCGCATGGACCGCAACCTTCGGCGTCTCGAAGCCATGATGATCGCCGTCGACCAGGAAAACCTGCTCTTGGTCTCGGGCACCGGCGACGTCATCCAGCCCACCGACGGCGCCGCCGCCATCGGCTCCGGCGGTCCTTACGCCCTGGCCGCCGCCCGCGCCCTCATGACCCACTCGAAGCTTAACGCCAAGGAGATCGTCGCAACCGCCTTGGATATCGCCGGGGAGTTGTGCATCTACACCAACCGCAACATCGAAGTGGAAGAAGTTTGAACCACGGATCACACGGATGGCACGGATAGGAAGAATACAATGAAACACGCGAAGTACCTTAATTGCAGAACCTGGGAATTGTTTTTTCTTCTTATCCGTGCCATCCGTGTGATCCGTGGTTAGATTCTCCGGAGACCGCCAGTGCCCGCTATGACAACCCGCCAGATTGTCGCCGAGCTGGACCGCTACATCGTCGGCCAGGACGCCGCCAAGCGCTCCGTCGCCATCGCCATCCGCAATCGTTGGCGGCGGCAGCAGCTTTCGCCGGATTTGCGCAAGGACGTGACCCCTAAGAACATCATCATGATCGGCCCCACCGGCGTCGGCAAGACCGAGATCGCCCGCCGCTTGGCCCAACTCGTCGGCGCTCCGTTCCTCAAGGTGGAAGCGACCAAGTACACCGAGGTCGGCTACCATGGCCGGGACGTCGAAAGCATGATCCGCGACATCACCGAGATCGCCATCGGCATGGTCCGCCAGGAGCAGCGCGGTCTCGTCGAAACCAAAGCCAAGGAGCGCGTCAACGATCGGATTCTCGATCTCCTCGTGCCGGCCGGAGGCTGGGACCCGGAGTCGAGCCCCGAAGATCAGGAACGCCACCAGCGCACCCGCGACAAGATGAAGGCCAAGCTCGAAGCCGGCGAAATGGAGGACCGCCTGGTCGAGCTCAACGTCGAGCAGCGGGCCGTGCCGGTGCAAATCTTCTCCAACCTCGGCATGGAGCAGATGGACGTCGACTTTCAGAACATGTTCGAGAAGATCATGCCCAAGCAGAACCAGCAGCGGCAACTCCCTGTGAAGGAAGCCCGTAAGGTTCTGCTGGAACAGGAAGCCGAGGCCCTGATCGACCGCCAGGTGGTCAACGAAAAGGCCGTGGAATTGGTCGAAAACCAGGGCATCATCTTCGTCGATGAACTCGACAAAGTCTGCGGCCCCTCCTCCAGCCACGGTCCCGACGTGAGCCGCCAAGGCGTGCAGCGTGATCTGTTGCCTGTGGTCGAAGGCACCACCGTCAACACCCGCTACGGCCCGGTGAAATCCGACCACATCCTGTTCATCGCCGCCGGCGCCTTCCACCTTTCGAAGCCGTCCGATCTCATGCCGGAGCTGCAAGGCCGCTTCCCGATCCGCGTCGAATTGACCGACCTGAAGAAGGAAGATTTTCTGCGCATCCTCACCGAGCCCAAGCACGCACTCACGAAGCAATATGCCGAATTGCTGGCAACCGAAGGCGTGACGCTCGAATTCTCTCCCGACGGCATCGAGGCCTTGGCCGACATCGCCTTCGAGGTCAACCGCACCGCCCAAAACATCGGCGCCCGCCGTCTGCACACCATCTTGGAGCGCGTCGTCGAAGAGATCAGCTTCGAAGGTCCCGACCTCAAGAAGAAACGCGTCAAGATCGACGGCGCCTACGTCCGCGGCCAGCTGCACGATATTCTGGAGAAAGAGGATTTGAGCAAGTTCATCCTTTGATTTGGTCGGGAGGATGGAGGCATGCCATGGCGGAGGCGGCCAGAACCACAGAGCAGATTCAGGGCTGGATTGATTGCCTGCGCGCCGGGGATGAATCGGCGCGCGGCCAGCTCATTCAATGTTCCTGCGAGCGGCTGCGGGTCTTGACGAGAAAAATGCTCCGCCGTTATTCGCGCGTCCGCCGCTGGGAGGAGACGGATGATGTGCTGCAGAACGTGACCCTGCGGTTGCATCGCGCCCTCGATCAAGTCGCCCCCCAGAGTGTTCGCGATTTCCTGCGGCTGGCCTCCCTCAACATTCGCAGGGAACTGCTCGATCTCGTCAAGCACTACTACGGTCCCCAGGGAATAGGGACCCGCCAAGTCTTCGAACAAACCAGGACTCCATCGGCGGACACGACCTCGGAAATCGAACAGCCCGAGGACTTGTCAAACGAACCGAGCCGTCTGAGCGCCTGGAGCGAGTTTCATGAAAAGGTCGAGGCGCTGCCCGAAGATGAGCGCGAGGTCTTCGATTTGCTTTGGTATCAGGGCTTATCCCAAATCGAGGCCGCCAAGGTCCTAGGCGTCAGCGAGCGCACTTTGCAAAGACGCTGGCAGGAGGCGCGGGCGGGACTCTATGAAGCGCTCGGAGGCGAGTTGCCGCCCACCGACGATTGACTACGAGGTTGCTTCAAGAGTAGGACGGTTTTGCAAACCGTCCATGCGAACGGACGGATTGCAAATCCGACCTACGAGTTCTCATGGCCGCGGATGCGCGCATCAGTGAATTGCTGACAGCCTGGGAGGAGGCCCAGGCCCGCGGAGAGAATCGGTCGGTGGAAGCGCTGTGCGCGGCCTGTCCCGAACTCGTCGAGCCGTTGCGGAAACGCATTCACATCCTGCAAGCGATGGCCCCAATCCTCGACTTGGCTCCATTTCGAAGCGAAGGACTGGAAGAAACGCGCCAAGCCGGCCAAACCGTGAGCGCGGCCCCGCGCACTCCGGTCGCCATGCCAAGAGACGCCATCCCGGGATATGAGATTCAGGGCGAGCTAGGCCGAGGCGGCGCCGGCGTGGTCTACCAAGCGCGGCAAATCGGTTTGGATCGCCTTGTCGCCGTCAAGATGATCTTGGCAGGCCCAAGCGCCGGCGACGTCGCTCTGGCCCGGTTTCAGGCCGAAGCCAGAACCGTGGCCCGTCTCGATCACCCCAACATCGTCGAAATCTACGACTGCGGCATTCACCAGGATTACCCGTACTTCGTCTTGGAGTTCATGGAAAACGGCAATCTCGGCGCCTTCCTCGACGGCCGGCGAATGCCCGCGGACCACGCGGCCCGCCTCTTGGAAATCCTCGCCAGCACCATTCACGTCGCGCATGTCGAGGGAATCATCCACCGCGACCTCAAGCCGGCCAACGTTCTTCTGAAAGGCGCGCGTGCGCGGGGTTCCCCAGCTGGGGAAGGCGCCGATTTCGACATCGGCACTCCCAAGATCGCCGACTTTGGCCTGGCCCTTGACGTGGGCGGCGGCAAACGCCTGACGCGGACGGGGACCATCATGGGCACGCCCTGTTACATGGCCCCCGAACAAGCTTCCGGCAAGCACGAACTCATTGGTCCCGCGACCGACGTCTATAGCCTCGGCGTCATCCTGTATGAGCTTTTGACCGGCGCCTTGCCCTTTGACGCTACGACCGATTGGGAAATCTTGAACCAAGTTGTCCACAAAATCCCGGAAGCGCCCCGGCAGCGACAGGGCGACTGTCCGCCGGCTCTTGAAGCGATTTGTTTACGCTGTCTCCAAAAGCAGCCTGCCGACCGCTATGGGAGCGCCAAAGACTTGGCCGACGACCTGGCCCGCTTTCGCGCCGGCCAACCGCTTCGTGCAATTCCTTCGGCAACTTTGAAGATCGGGTTGATTTTCTCGCTTTCCGGGCCAACGGCCATCAACAGCGAGCCGGTGGTCGATCTGATTCACTGGGCTCTTCAGGAACTAAACGATCAGGGCGGGCTGCTCGGCCGAAGGGTGCAGCCGGTCACGGTCGATTGCCGCTTCGACGAAGGCGTCTTCGCGCGCGAGGCCGAGCGTCTCATCGTAGAGGAAAAAGTCAGCACGCTCCTGGGCTGCTGGAGTTCGGCGAACCGCAAAGCCGTGTTGCCGATCGTGGAGAAGCACCAGCACTTGCTCCTCTATCCCGTCGAGTTCGAGGGGCTGGAGCGCTCGAACCACGTGGTCTACTTGGGCGGCGTGCCCAACCAGCTCGTGATACCCGCCGTCCGTTGGGCGCATGCGGAACTTGGCAAACGCCGATTCCTTCTCATCGGTTCGAGCTCGGTTTTCTCGCACGCGGTCCATGCGATCATCAAGGATGAGCTGAAGACCCTGACGGGCGCCTGGCTTGCAGGCGAGGAATATCTGCAACGCGATCCGGGATGGTTCGCGACGCTCGGCGCCCTGATTGAGGCCGCCCAGCCCGACGTCATCGTCAACACCATCTCCGGCGACGGCAACATCGCGTTTTATCGAAGCCTGCTTGAAGCCGGCATCACGGCGTCGGCGCTTCCGACGCTGGCGCTTGATTTCACCGAACAGGAATTGCGCAGTCTCTCCTTGACCGAAATGGCCGGGAATTACTTGGTCAGCAGCTATTTTCAGAGCCTGGAGCGACCGGAGAATCATCGGTTTCTCGAACGCCTCTTCACAAAAGTTGGCCGGCACCGCGTGATAACCGACGCGATGGAAGCTGCTTTTGCGGGCCTGCAGCTCTGGGTGCAGGCCGTCGGGGCGGCCGGCACGGACGAGCCCCGGGCGATTCGGGCCGCCCTGTCTCAAGAGCGTGTCGATGGACCCGGTGGACTTTTGCGAATCGATGCCGGTTCCGGCTACGCTCACAAGTTCGGGAGAATCGGCCGGATCGAAGCGGACGGTTCCCTTCGCCTGGTGTGGAGTTCCCAAGAACCGGTCGCCCCCGAGCCCTACCCGTCCTCACGCACCGTCACGGAATGGGAACTATTCCTTATGCACCTCCATCAAGCCTGGGGCAACCGCTGGGCTCATCCGTAGAAACCGTTTCTAGTTATTTTGGCGGCTGCGATCGGTCTTGGTCGCTGATCTCCTTAGAGGCCATTCTCCAAGGGAGGACGCGACCCATGATAGGCAACAGCTGCGAGCATCCGGACGAAATCGGCAATCCCAAAGAAACTTGGATTGAACTGCATAGCTCCGCCGACCTAGACCGCGTCGCGGACGTGCTCTTCCCAAAGCTGGCCGAATGCCGTTGCCCCGCGGACGATCAGACTGCTATCCGCACGGCTCTCGAAGAAACGATTCGCCACGCCTTTCGCTACGGCGCCGGCAATGATCCGCATGGGATCGTGCGACTTAATCTCTACGTCTCCGACAAGTACTTCATTGCCACCATCAAGGACGTAGGCAGGGAATTCCGGCGCCGCGCCGTGCCCGGCATTACCGCCCACGAAAACCCGCCGTACGAAACCGGACTGTTCCAAGTGCGGCGCACCATGACGTGGGTGCGCTTCAATGGGATCGACAACTCCGTAACGATGTGCAAATCCTGGGTTGGAGCAAAATCATGAAAGCTTCGCTCGAAGTCGTTCGCGGCGAATTCGGCCCGGTTTCGGTCCACGATAAACGGATTCCGCTTCCCGAAGGCGAATTCCTGGTGGGACGCAACCTCGGCTGTCATTTCCGGCCCTGGAGCAAGACGATCAGCCGTAAGCACTGCCTGATTACCATCACGCCCTATGCGGTTTACGTCCGCGACCTGGACAGCCGCAACGGCACGCGGCTCAACGGGCAACCGATTGCCGGTGAAGCGCCGATCAACCACGGCGACCTCCTTGCCGTCGGTCCCATTCTGCTGCGATTCGTCCTCGCTGAGACGGCGGAGACCGCTGAGTCGGCGTGCGGCGTTCGACAAGCACGAGGACGCTTTTGAGGGCGCTTTGAAGCGACGGAAGGAAGGAGCGAGACTCTCGAGCCTTGAAGTCAAACTAGGTGTTTCCGGGCCGACTGCACCTCAGCTTTTCTTTCTCGCGCCGATGCCTTCGATATACAAATCGAGCGCGGTCGCGAGTGCCGTCAACCCCGAACCCGCGCTTTTGAGTTGCCCCGCGAATGACTTGAAGACCCGCTCCGCCTCGGCGCGATATTTGTCCTCGCCGGTCTTGATCCACAGACGGGTCAGGTTGCGGGCGGCGACGCTGTTGCCGGACGGCTGGGCGCCGTCGTATTGATCCTTGCTGCGGGCGAAGAGTTTCTCGTGATCGTGGGCGGTGAAGTAATAGCCTCCGCTCTTCCTGTCGCCGTGGAACTCGATCATGACATCGGTCAATTGCCGGGCGGCGTCGAGCCATTTATTGTCCTTGGTGGCGTCGTGCAGGGCCAACAGGCCGTGTGTCAGGAACGCGTAATCTTCCAGGTATCCATGGACCGCGGCTTTCGGCGCTTGTCCGGGTGGGGCGCCGTAGGTTCGCAGGAGCCGGCCGTCTTTCGTTCGCTGCATGGCGAGCACGAAATCCGCAGCCTTGCTTGCAACATCGAGGTACTTTTTCTCGCCAAGGGCCACGCCCGTTTCCGCGAAGCCGGCGATCATCTGGCCGCTCCAACTCGTGAGCGCGATCTTGTTGAGAAACGGCTTATCGCGCTTTTCGCGAGCTTCGAACAGCTTTTGCCGAAGCGGATTGAGCTTGGCGTGGAAATCGTCCGTGCTGAGGTTCATCTCCTTGGCCAATTCGAACGGCGTCTTGGCCAGGTGCAGGATGTGGTATTTGCCTTCGAAATTCGGTTTGCCGTCGGCATCGTAAACTTTGCGGATGAAACTCAAGTCGCTCTTGTCGGGCAGCGCCGCAGCCAACTCTTCGGGCGTCCAGACATAAGATCGGCCCTCCTCATGATGGGTTTCGGCATCCTGCGAGGAATAGAACGCACCCTCCGGCGACATCATCTCGCGCTCCACGTAGGCGAGCGTTTCTTCCAAGATGCGGCGATAATGCGGCTTTTTGGTCATGCGATAGGCCCGGGCGTAGACCTCGGCAAGCTGGGCGTTGTCGTAGAGCATCTTCTCGAAGTGCGGCACGTTCCAGGTGCGCTCCGTGCTGTAGCGATGAAAGCCGCCGCCCACTTGATCGTAAATGCCGCCTAGAGCCATGCGGTCGAGCGTTAGGCAAGCCATGTCGGTGAAGCTGTTGTCTTTGGTGCGCTCAGCCTGCTGAAGCAGAAACTCCAATCGGGAAGGCACCGGAAACTTCGGGCCCTGGAATTTCTTGTTGGGGTTGCCGAAACCACCGTATTCCGGATCGAATTCGTCCTTGAGATCGTCGACGATGCCGGCCAACAGCTTGCGGTCGAGTTCGACCAGCGCCACGCCGCGCCCGGCGTTCTCGAGGGCGGTCGCAGTGACGGCGGCCAGTTTATCCGCCTGCTTTTCGACGTCCTTGGGGTTTTCCTTCCACAGATCGGCGACCACGTTGAGAATCGACTTGAAGCCCTTCATGGTTTCGTCGCCGAATCTCTTGTCTTCCGGAGGCCAATACGTGCCGCCGAAGATGGGTCGGCCGTCAGACGTCAGGAACATCGAAAGGGGCCAGCCGCCGGATTGCCGGAGCATGTTCAGGGCCGTCATGTAGACTTGATCGATGTCGGGACGTTCTTCGCGGTCGACCTTGATGCAAATGAAATGATCGTTCAGGATCTTCGCGACTTTTTCGTTGTTGAACGATTCGCGCTCCATGACGTGGCACCAGTAACACGAGCTATAGCCGATCGAAAGAAAGATCAGCTTGTTTTCCTTCTTCGCCTTTTCGAACGCTTCGGGACCCCACGGATGCCAGTCGGTGGGATTGTGGGCATGCATGAGGAGATAGGGGCTGGTCTCCTTGGCAAGGCGGTTGGTGTGCTTGGGTTTTTCCTTGGCTTTGGAGTCGCCGGCGTCTGCCGAGACTTGGGTCAGAAGGATCAATCCGAAAAAGACGAAGGAGGCGCGGCCCATTGTTTTGTTCGCTCAGAAAGTGAAAAAATGACGCAGTGCCTTTCAGCAGGCTACTGGAAAGAGAAAGAATTAACAAGCGGCATAAGGTTAGAGAATTCAAGCCCGCACGCGAGTCTTCGAGCGTGCGGGGCGCCTGCGTTACCCCGCACGCTCGAAGACTCGCGTGCGGGCTTGGGGATGTTTAGGCCGCGATGGCGGGCATTTCCTTGGCGCGATCGAAGACTTGCTTGAGCAGCCGGCGATACTCGTTCTGCATCGCCAGGTGGGTTCCGGGCATGACTTTGGTGACGGCACGGACCGTCATGTCGCTGGGCGTCAAATCGACCAGGCCTGTCACCACCGTGTCGCCGATGACTTCGCGCCGGCTCTGCCGTAAGAGCCGGCCCGCCTCGGCCATGTCGTGCATCACCTGCTCGAGGTTCGCGCTGGTCGGCATCTTGAAGTCGACCACGGCGTTGACATATCCCTTGGAATAATTGATGACGCTCTTGATCTGGCCGTTCGGAATGATGGTGAGCTTGCCGTTCCCGTCGCGGATTTGCGTGTGACGGATGCTGACGGCCTCGACTCGGCCGACGGCGTCGCCTACTTGCACCACGTCGCCGACCAAGTACTGATTCTCGAAGAGGATGAAGAAACCGGAGACGACGTCGGTCACCAGGCTCTGCGCTCCAAGCCCGCCGGCCAAACCCAGGATTCCCGCACCCGCGAGAATCGGCCCCGTCTCGATGCCCAGGGTTCCGAGCATGGTCACGCCGGCGCCGAAATAGACCACGTACTGACTGATGGATTGCAAGAGCGGCACCAGCGTTTGGCCTTTTTGGTCGAGCGGCCGGTCCTCCTGATACATGCCGAACGCTTCATTCAAAAGCACCGTGAACAGCTCGATAAGCACGCGCGTCACGAAGAAAATGCCGATGCACAGAACGACCCGATCGGCAAGAACAGCGCTAAAGTCGAGTAAGCGAACGATCATGGAAGCGGCCGTGATGTACACCGCCGCCTCGAAGCATCGCTCCGTGAACGGAATAAGCCGCGTGAAGTGCTCCCAGTAGCGTTGCAGCTTGCCCTCGGCGAGATGACGATTGCCCAAACCGGTCAGGGCATGCAAGATCGTGCGGCACGCCAGCGTCAACAATCGAGCCACCATGGCGATGGCGACCATGCGAAGCAGGAAACCGACGGTGCGATCGACAAGATCCTGCAATTGGACGATGTGACCGGCGATCCAAATGCCGGTGAGAAACACCGCCATCAAGAGAAACCGCTCGAGGAGAAAGAACCAGCGCCGCACCGTGTCTTCGTGAGCCTTTTTTTGATCGAACGCCGCGTGGTCGTCCGGCTTTGGGGGCAACTCTGGCGTCGGTTGCGGCAGATGGGTCAAGGCATGAGTTTCCAGCGTTGCCCGCCCGCGCCGCACCAGGCGGAACGCCATCACCATGCCGAGCGCGAGCAGGACCAGTTCCCCCAAGATGATGCCGAAACCCAGAATTTCCTTGGCGGTTAGTTGGGCGTACCAGGTTCTGACATCGACGCGCATGTCACGGCCGGCGATATGGTAGATCACGGCGCCGGCTACGACGGCAACCATCACGCACAACGTCGCCCAAAACAGCAGAGCCCGAACGCGGCGGGTTGCTTCTTTGCTGATGCCGTCGAGCCAGCGCAGGCCGGTCCAGCGCGCGACATGGTCGCCGCCATGAATGAGAAGCTTGCGCAGAATCGCCGAAACCAAGAGGACGGCGCCCAGAAGCACATGCGCGCCGATGAGATTGATGAGCAGGCGTTCGTCCGAAAGCAAATTACCGATGCGGGTGTGCAGGTCCATGACGCCCTCCGTGGCGATGGAAAATCGCGTTGTGAACGGCAAAGGTAATTCTGTTTGCGCCCGGAGTCAATCCGTTTAGCCGCGAGCCAACGGCGAGCGCGGACGGGATCCTGTGCTTCAACGGGATCCCGTCCACGCCCGCCGCTGGCTCGCGGCTAAACGTTATCCGATCGTCGCCAGATCGAGCGTTTTGCCGTAGCGGTCCAAGACCGCCCGTTTTAGCGCGGCATGTTCCGGCTTCTTAAGTCCCGCATCTTCCGAAACCAACGCGATGGCGTCGTCGCGAGCCGTTTCGAGCAGATCGCGGTCGGCAATGAGATCTCCGAAGCGCAGATCGGCGACGCCGTGCTGGCGGGTTCCGAAGAACTCGCCCAGGCCGCGCAGCTTGGCGTCCTCCTCTGCCAGGGCGAAGCCATCGGAGATGCGCGTGAACAGCTTAAGACGCTGGCGGGCGTCCTCGGTGGACGTCCCCGCGAAGACATCACATTCGCCGGAGACATTTCCCCGTGTAATTCGGCCACGCAGTTGATGAAGCTGCGACAAGCCGAAGCGCTCGGCGTGCTCGATCACCATCAAGGTGGCGTTGGGCACGTCGACGCCGACTTCGATGACTACCGTCGTCACCAGCACATCGAGCTTGCCGGCGCGGTAGTCCTGCATGACGCGCTTCTTGGCGTCGTCGCTCAACCGGCCATGCAATAGTCCGACACGCAAATCCGTGAACACGCCGGCGGTCAGTTCCGCGTGCATCGTCTTGGCCGCCTTGAGGTCGAGCGTTTCCGATTCCGCGACCAGCGGACAAACGATGTAGGCTTGCCGGCCGGCCTTCGCTTGGTCGCGGATGTGTTCATAAGTTGTTTCGCGCTGCGCTTCTGTCACCCAGCGCGTGACCACTTTCTGTCGGCCCGGCGGAAGTTGGCGGATGATCGACGTATCGAGGTCGCCGAAGACGGTCAGAGCGACGGTGCGCGGGATCGGCGTCGCCGTCATGACAAGATAATGCGGATCGACGCCGAGCTTCTTGATGCGTGCGCGCTGGTTAACGCCGAACTTGTGCTGTTCGTCGATGACCACCAAGCCGAGACGGGCGAATTCTACATCTTCCTGCACCAGGGCCTGCGTGCCGACGACCAGGTCGATGTTGCCGGTGCGAATGTCTTCGAGGGCCTGCTTGCGCACCTTGGTGCTCAGGCTGCCCGTGAGCAGCAGCCGGCGCACGCGGCTCTTGGCAAGGTATTGTTCCAACGTGTCCCAATGCTGGCGGGCCAGGACCTCGGTCGGCGCCATCAGCGCCGCCTGGTGTTTATTGGCGACGGCGGCGAGAAGGCCATAAACAGCGACCGCCGTCTTGCCGGCGCCCACGTCGGCCTGCAAGAGCCGCTGCATGGGCCGATCCTGCTTCAGATCGCGTCGAAGCGCCGCCACCGCTTTGTCCTGGTCGTTGGTGAGTGCAAACGGATACAAGCGGCGGATGTGTGCGTCGATGACTTCGTCCACCGGCAGCTTCGGAGCGCGACGGCGATCGCGCAGCTCTCGGCGGCGCGCGGCCAGCGCGATTTGCAGAATTAGAAACTCTTCGTAGATGAAGCGCCGCCGCGCTTGCAAGCCGGGGGCCAAGTTCTCCGGAAAATGCACGTCCCACAGGGCCCCCGGCAACGGTGGGAACTTTCGCCGTCCCAAGAGCGCCGCCGGCAGGATCTCAATCACTTGTTCGGCCGTCAAGCTTAGTGCTTGGCGAATCGACTCGCGCAGCTTGTCGGGATAGAGATTCTCCGTGAGCGGATAGACCGGAATGATCTTGTTGGCGGGCTCGGGGTCCTTGCCTTCGAGGATTTCCACCCGCGGATGGTTCATCTGCCAGTGATCGCGATACCACTTGGGTTTGCCGCTAAAGGCGACGCGTTGGCCGAAGCGGTGCTGGCTGGCGTGATAGACCTGATTGAACCAAACGCCCTCGACGCACTTCCCCTGCGGGTCGGCGATGACGATGCTGAGGATTTGCCGGCCGTCCGGCAGCGTCTTGCCTTCCATTTCGACGATTTCGCCGTGAACGGTTTGCAAAATGCCGCCGGTCAAGGCGCCGATGCCGCGAACATCGCTGAGGTCGTCATAGGAGCGTGGAAAATGGAAAAGCAGATCGCCGACGGTGTGGAGGCCGAGCTTGGCCAACAACTCCGCGCGCGCGGGCCCGACTCCTTTGAGGTATTGAACGCTCGAATCCAGGTTGAGAGTAGCAGTTGCCATTAGGCTGGTTTGCTCGCGGGCGGCGCCGGCGCATAAAGCCGGACATCGACGCGCTGAGCCTTCGTCAAGTCGATCCGCTCGTCGTGGAGGTCGAACTCCAGCCGCGGCTCTTCGCTTAGTTGCAGCGGCAGCCGCAACGTGAAGGTGCTGCCGCGCCCCAGCTCACTTTGCAGAAGAATCTCGCCGCCCAGAAGCTTAGCCAGCTCGCGGACAATGGACAGCCCCAATCCGGTGCCTGCGTGCTCGCGCGTGAGCGGGTTGCCTGACTGCCGGAACTTCTGAAAGACCAATTCCTGCTCCTCCGGCGCGATGCCCACGCCCGTGTCGGTGACGGTGAGATTCAAGGAGCGGCCGTCGGCTTCGGCCTTGAGATGGACCCGCCCTCCTTCCGGCGTGAACTTGATGGCGTTGGAAAGCAGGTTCTGCAGGATCTGCTGAAACTTCGTCAAGTCCTGGCGCAGCACGGGAATTTCGGGATCGATCTGGCTGCGCAAGTCGATGTTCTTCTTCTCCGCCAGGGGACGAAACATGTTCAAGAGTCCCTCGGACACGTCCTGGAGGCTGAACTCTTCGATACGGACCTGCATCTTGCCGGCTTCAATCTTGGCGAGGTCGAGAATGTCGTTGATCAGTGCGAGCAACTTCTGCCCGCTCGTTTGAATGTTCTGCACCCAGCGATGCTGTTTGTCGTTGAGCAGATCGCTGGAAAGAAGCACGTCGCTGAATCCCAGGATGCTGTTTAGCGGCGTACGCAGCTCATGGCTCATCGTGCCCAGAAAATCGCTCTTGAGCCGATTCGATTCATAGAGAGCCATGTTTGCCTGGGCCAACTCGTCCACCTTGCGATCGAGGTCGGCGTTCACCTTGCGCCACTGGTCCTGCATGTCCACCAGATTGCGGAGCATGCGATTAAAGGCATGACTCAAATCCTCGAACTCGTCGCCGGTCTGGATTTCGCTGCGGACGTTCAGCTCGCCGGCCGAGATTGCGTCGGAAACGTCCTTCAAGTGCTTCACCGGCTTGACGATGATGTAGCGGACGATGATCCACGAGCCGGCCATGATCAAAATCGCGGTTCCCAGCGCCGTGGCCATTAAAATGGCCCGGTTCCAATCGACGCCCTCCTCGATTGCCCGGGTCGGCATACGCACGCGGATCATGCCGAGGAGATCGTTTTCCGCCAAAGGGGCTAGTCCTTTTTGCGTGGCTAACGGCTGATGGCACACCAGACACGACTGAGCGGCGCGGATCGGAGCGTAGTAGAGCAAAACCTGCTCGTTGGGCTTGAGCCGGCTTTCTTCGGTGCGGCCGTCGCCCCGGAGGAACTCCTTGTAGAGATTCTGCTCGAAGCTGTCGTCGAATTGGCTCTGGTTTAGAATGTGGTACTGGTAGTCCTTGCCCTGCTCGCGCAGCGCTGAGAAATCAAACATGCTCAAGGCAGCTTGCAGTTCTTTCCCCTCGAGCTTAATGTCTATCTTCTTTTTTTGCACATGATGTTGCACAAGTATGGGCGTCACCAGCAGCCGGCACGAGGTCGCCGCTTGATCGTAAGCGAGGTGCTCTGTTTGATAGGCATAGAGCCAAAAGCTCAGCGTAATCAGCACACAGATGCCCGCGCCGAAGAGGAAGCGACACTTCCTCTCGAGGCTCGTTTCTCCCAATAGGCGTTTGAACGCGCGATACGACATTCCTTCAAACCCTGATTCGCCGCTTGCGGCTTAGCGTGACCGTCGTTGTTGTGTAGATCGGATTGTACCTTAGACCGCTGTTTTCCGCCTACGGGCCTTTTGACACTGCGGACAAAAGTGCGTGGCACGTCCCGCGAGAACGATTCGCTCGATCGGCTTGCGACAGCGTACACAAGCTTTACCGGTTCGGCCGTAGACGCGAAACTCGTTTTGATACTCGCCCTTCAGCCCCGACCCGCCAACGTAATTCCGGATGCTTGACCCGCGTTTTTCGATGGCCCGCCGAAGCACAACGACAATTGCCATGCGTAAGCGCTCCGCCTGTTGCCGCGACAATTCTTGTCCGAGAAGCCGCGGATGCAGCCTGGCCTCGAAGATTGTTTCGTCCGCGTAGATGTTGCCGACGCCGGCGACCACGCGTTGATCTAACAAAATCGCTTTGAGATTTCGGCGCGTGTGCTGCAAGCATTTGCGCCAAAACACGGGGTCGAGTTCAAATGGCTCCGGGCCAAGCTTGGCATCTTGAAAAAATCGCATTAACGCGGATCGGTCTGCAAGTAAGGTCGCACAACCGAAGCGCCGGACATCGCGAAAGCGCAGCTCCTCAGTGCCGTCGTCCAATGCGAACACCAGGTGCGTGTGATCTTGTCGTGCTTTACGACTTGGAACAACCATCAATTGGCCCGTCATTCCCAGATGAATCAGTAATTGGGGACCATCGAGATCGATGAGAATCCACTTTCCGCGGCGGCTCAGCGAACACACGGTATGGCCGGCAACCGCCCGATTCCACTTCGGAGACCAGAGTCGCCGCAGCTTCTTGCGACTTGTCCGCACGCCCGCGAGACGCTTCCCCACGAGCGGCCCGCGCAGGTCGCGGACGACGGTTTCAACCTCGGGCAGTTCCGGCATGCCGAAAAATCCAGTAAAATGTTTAGCCGCGAGCCAACGGCGAGCGCGGACGTGTCGCACTTCAGGGATTCTATGAGCCGCGCGGGACGCAGGCCGACGGGACGCCTCGCGAGGTTGTGTTCTCCGACGTTGGATGCGGCCCGCGCTCGCCGTTGGCTCGCGGCTAAACTCAACGAAACGTAACGCGGCGGGGGTGTTGATATGGTCTTGGGATACCATTCGATCATCAGCGCTTTTGGGTTTTGGTTGCCGAATGATCCCCGCGGATCGTGGTCCGATTTCGTTGGCGCTTGGGACCTGTTTCGCTACGGGCCCGCGACGAAAACGACGACGCGCAGTTCGGTCGCAGGCGTCGCGCACAATAAAGAATTGCGGCTCGAGGCGAAATCCGCCCTGAAATATCCCGCTGTGGTTTTCGATGGGCGTCAAGCGCGTGCGGTCGCGCAGGGCTTTAGCGCCGCCGTTGAAAAATCCGGATTCACCATTTGGGCGTGTGCGATTCTGCCCGAGCACATTCACTTGATCCTTGCCCGCCACAGTTACAAAATCGAACAAATAATCAACTTGCTCAAGGGCGAAGCGACCAAGCAGCTTGTCACGGAGGGAATTCACCCGCTGTCCCAATTCCAGAGAATTGGAAAAACCCCGACGTGTTGGGCTAAGAACGGCTGGAACGTATTCCTGAATACTGCGGCAGACATCGAGCGATCGATTGAATACGTCAACAAGAACCCGGAGAAGGAAGGCAAACCGCGCCAGCACTGGAAATACGAAAAACGGTACGAGGCGCTCAACGTTTAGCCGCGAGCCAACGGCGAGCGCGGACGTGACGCACGCAAGGGATCGTGTTTTCCGACGTTGGATTTCGCCCGCGCTCGCCGCAGGCTCGCGGCTAAACGCGGCTAAACGAGGGGAACCGCGCATGACCCCATATCCCGATAGCCACGGTCGCTTCGGTCCCTACGGCGGACGTTACGTGCCGGAAACGCTGATGTTCGCGCTTCGGCAACTGACCGAGCATTTCGAACAAGCCCAGGGCGATCCGGAGTTCGGAAAGCACTTCGAATACTACCTGCGGCATTACGTGGGCCGGCCGTCGCCTTTGTACCTCGCGGAACGACTGACAAAGGAGGCCGGCGGCGCACGCATCTATCTCAAGCGCGAGGACCTCAATCACACCGGCGCGCACAAGATCAACAACTGCATCGGCCAGGCGCTGTTGACGCGCCGCATGGGCAAGCCTCGGGTCATCGCGGAAACCGGGGCCGGGCAACACGGCGTCGCCACCGCGACCGCGGCCGCCCTGTTCGGCCTTCAGTGCCAAGTCTACATGGGCGAAGAGGACGTGCGCCGGCAAAAGCTGAACGTCTTCAAGATGAAGGCCCTGGGCGCCGAAGTCGTCACGGTCACCAGCGGCAGCCGCACCTTACGTGACGCTATCAACGAAGCCCTGCGCGACTGGATGGCGAGCGTCGAGCACACGCATTACATCATCGGCAGCGTCATGGGGCCGCACCCCTTCCCGGCCATGGTGCGCGACTTTCAATCCGTGATCGGCAAGGAGACGCGCGAGCAATGCCAAAATGAAGTGGGCCGATTGCCCGACGTGATCGTGGCCTGCGTCGGCGGGGGCAGCAACGCAGCGGGCATGTTCCATCCGTTCATCGGCGACGCTTCCGTGGAATTGATCGGCGTCGAGGCGGGAGGCCGCGGTTTGGCGACCGGCGACCATGCGGCCACGCTCAGCCAGGGAAAGCCCGGCGTACTCCACGGCATGTACACCTACGTGCTGCAAGACGACGAAGGCCAAACCGCGCCCGTGCATTCCGTCTCGGCCGGTCTCGATTACCCCGGCGTCGGCCCGGAACACAGTTACTGGAAGGATTCAGGCCGAGTGAAATACGTGAACGTCGCCGACAGCGATGCCTTGGAAGGCTTCCGCCAATGCAGCAAGCTCGAGGGCATTCTGCCGGCGCTGGAGACCGCCCACGCCGTTGTCATGGCGATGCGTGTCGCTACGAAGCGCAGCCATGATGACATGGTCGTAGTTTGCTTTTCCGGGCGTGGCGACAAGGATTGCTTTGAGGTCGCCCGATTGCAAGGCGAGGAGATATGAAGGCATGAATCCGATCGACCGGGTTTTTCGGCAGCTCCGAGAGCAGAGGCGCAAAGCCTTTATGCCGTTTGTAACGGCCGGCGACCCAGATCTAGAAACCACGATACGGTTGGTGCGCGACATCGCAAACCGCGGCGCCAGCCTGATCGAAATAGGCTTTCCGTTCACGGACCCCATCGCGGATGGCAGCGTTATCCAGGCGTCCTACACGCGCGCCTTGGCCGGCGGCGTGCGCATGGACGACGTCTTCGCCGCATTTCGAAAGCTGAGTGCCCCGGGCGAGCTTGGCGACGTGTCGCTCATCAGCATGATTTCATTCAGCTTGGTGCACCATCGGGGCCCGGAACGATTTATTCTGGAGGCCAAGGAAGCGGGGTTTAGCGGGGCGATCGTTCCCGACCTTCCCATTGAAGAGGCCGCGGATTTGGTGAAGCAGGCGAGCAGTCACGACTTCAAGCTCATCCAACTTGTCACGCCAACGACGCCGCGCGACCGCGCCCGCCAAATCGCCCACCTTTCCACCGGTTTTCTTTATTGCGTGAGCGTGGTCGGCATCACGGGCACAAGAACCGAATTGCCGCCCGAATTGCTGGATCAGTTGCGCTGGCTGCGCACACAAACTGACCTGCCCCTGTGCGTCGGCTTCGGCATCAGCAAACCCGAACACATGCGAATGCTGCGGGACCATGTCGATGGCGTGATTGTTGGCAGCGCGCTCGTGCGCCATTTGGAAACGATCGCAAATTTGGGCAGTGACGCCGCAGTGGCAGCGATTGGGATGCAAGTGAAGGAATTGGCCCACGCCCTGAATTCCGCTTGATCGGCGCCGCACGGAGATGCGGATATAATACGTGTTGAATATCCCGTAGGAGCCCCAAATATGCCCGTGCATGACTGGACGCGTGTCGAAGCCGGGATCTTTCACGATCTTCACGTCGCGTGGCTTCCAGAGATTCGCAAGTGCTTGAACGGCGGCTTGCTGCCGGAAGGTTATTACGCCTTGGCCGAGCAACATGCAGGACGCTCCATCGCCGATGTCTTGACGCTGCATACCGGACCGCCGGCGCTAGACCCCATGGAGTTGCCGCCGGCCACGGGCGGAATCCTTGTCGCGGAAGCGCCCCCTCGAGTTCGGCGAAAAAGCACCGTGGAAACAAGCGCGCTTGGCCGCCGGCGCTCCTTGGCCATCCGACACGTGAGCGGTCACCGTCTCGTCGCCCTGCTCGAAATCCTTTCGCCGGCCAACAAGGATGGGAAACAGCACCTCGCGGACTTCGCCGATAAGGCTCTTTCCGCACTGACTTTCGGGGTGCATCTGCTCCTCGTGGACCTTTTCCCACCCGGCCCGCATGATCCGCATGGGATCCATGGTGTGATGCTGCAGCATTTGGAAGACTCCGAGGAGCCCTATGACCTGCCCGACGACGAACCGTTGACCTTGGCCGCCTACGCCGCCGGTCCTCTGGTCGAAGTGTATGTGGAGCATGTTGCCGTCGGCGCGTCGCTTCCGGAAATGCCGCTCTTTTTCCGTCCAGACCGTTACGTCAAAGTGCCATTGGAAACGACTTACGAAGCGGCATTTCACGGAATGCCCGCATTTTGGCAGGATGTTCTTGAAGGGCGGCCGCCAAAAACGTCTTGACTGCGCTGCGACCTCAATGCCGGACAAGCGCCAGCACGATCTCGATCAAGATCAACAACACGACGACGATCTCGAGAAATTCCGTCCGAAAATGACTCGCCTGGTCGGCGACGACCTGGTAGACGCCCTCAATCACTTCCAGCTTGCGGCGAATGTTCTCCTCCCACGTTTGTAAGTGGAATCGCTGGGCCAACAAACGATAGACCCGGGCCAAGTACGGGTCGCCGACCAGCTTGAGAACGTTCTCCGTGCGCTCGAAGAGAGCGTTGGCTTCCACCTTCAATTCACCCAGGGCGCGCAATGGACGGGCGTGGCTGCGCCAAAACGCCAATGGCCTGCGCTTCAACGGCGCGATGGTCCGTGAAGCGGCAGCCAAGCGGTCATCGAGACGCGTGTCGATGTGGCGGAACTCCAACAACTGCAAGTTGGCGAACTCAATTGCCTCCAGCGTCTCCTCGCATTCCTTGTCAATCAAGACGGCCGCGGCCCAATCAGGCAGGAACAGGTCGTCGGGGCTGTAGCTCAGCCTCAGCTTCAGCGCCTCCTGAATCTCCTGGGCGCTGATCGGGCCGCTCTCCAAATGCACCAGACCACCGAGCAATGCGGCGTCGCACTCCGGATCGAGGCTGTGTGGCGCGAGCTGGAAGACAAAATACTCCTCGCTTAGGTCATCGGTCCAAGCCGGATCGACGATTGCCGCTATCAGTTGGCGATGCAAAGGCTCAAGCACATTGCGCGCGGCCCTCTGCAATGCGGACGGATCGGCCAACGACGCAGCCAAAGCGAGCAGACGCTCTCGCTCGAGGGAGAAAGGAACTTGCAACGCCAGGCTGACCGCCGCGAAATCGAACAGGGTCAGCTCCGCGGCCGCCGCTGTTTTTTCGAGACCGTCGAGCTGCACTGGGATCGGCTCCAACGGCAACCGCAGCGGCGCCGGCCGGTAGGAGAAAGACGTCGGCGTGCGGCGGCGGCGCGGAAATTCATGGCGCGCGGCGCCGACCAACTGAGCCGCCTGATCGAGAATGATTTCGTCGCCCCAATCGAAGGCGACAAAGATATGCAGGATGCCGGTTAGGACGGGGGAATCGGCCACAGATCGATGCCTCGTAGGACGGATTTCAAATCCGTCATAAGGCAAGTCTTGTAAGACGGATTTGAAATCCGTCCTACAGGGTGATGACTACAATCGTGTAGAGGACGATGCCGGTGCAGAAGATGCTGAGCATCAGAGCAACGATGGCGGTGCCCGCTTTCACGTCCGCCTTGCGGAATTCGCTCCATTCCGGGTTCGTGAAGGAGTCTTCCAAGTCGGCGTTTGAAGCGGTGTGCGGGGCGGCATGATCGTGAGACATCGTCGATCCTTTCGTGAAGTTGACTCCTCTTCATCCTACTAGGAGGTCGCGTCTCCGCCAGATTGCAAGCCCATCGCGCTGCCTGCTCATTTCAACGTGAAGTAGACCGCGCCGCCGATAACGACGAGGGCCAACACACCGATCAATAGCCCGACTAGGCCGAAGCCTTCCGATGGCGCTCGGACCCCTTTCTGAAAGCGCTCCTCGTCGCCGGGCAGCCACGGCGTCGCATCCTGCGTGAGCGAGCGATCCTCCCATCGATTGGCGGAACGCGCATGTGCGGAACCCGCATGTGCGGAACCCGCCGAAGTCGAGCGCGCCGCTTGCGGTTTCGCGAGCCCTTGATGGATCTGGGCCCGCGCCTTCTCGGCTTCCGACTTGAAGGGTATGATTTCGGGAAGCGAAACGGGTGTCTTTGCTAGCTCCCGCTGCTCATCGTTTTCAGCGTGCGCCCGCGAGGGCGATTCGGAAAGGTCCTTCAATTCGATAGTTGGAATCTGCACTACGGCGCCGCACTGGGGGCATTTGACCAACCGCCCGGCGAACTGCTCGCGGGCCACCATTTTCTTTCCGCAATGACACGCGACGGCGATTCCCATGAGCCAAGCTTAGCCTTGCGTAATGATTAGTCAATCTAGGCAAGTCTCTTTTGGGTCCTATCCTGACATGGACGCGCCCAAAGGGGACAATCATGCGGCATGTGCTGTCGGCTCTCGTACAGAATCAGCCCGGCGTCCTGGCCCACGTCTCCGGGATGCTCGCTTCGCGCGGCTTCAACATCGACAGCTTGGCCGTCGGCGAGACCGAGGATCCACACCTTTCCCGCATGACCTTCGTGGTCCATGGCGACGACGCGGTCCTAGAGCAGGTCCGCAAGCAGCTCGACAAGATCGTCTCCGTGGTTCGCGTCGACGACATCAGCGGCGTCGAGCACGTCGAGCGTGATTTGATGCTCATCAAGGTCTCCGCCAACGCCGCCCAGCGAACGGAGATTGCCCTTTTGGTCGAGATGTTCCGCGCCCGCGTTGTCGACGTAAGCGGCGCCAACATGATGATTGAGATTTCCGGTCAAGAAGAGAAGATCGACGCGTTCATCGAAATGATGCGGCCCTACGGCATTCTGGAATTGGCCCGCACCGGACGAATTGCCTTGTTGCGAGACACGTCCAAGAAGAAGGAACCTAAGTAGGTCCGGCGAGCCGAGCCAGCCCCGTAGGTCCGGCGAGCCGAGCCGGACCCCGGATGGGTCCCGCTGGGCTCGCGGGACCTACAAGGAATGAATCCACATGAACAAGATCACCTGCTGTACCAAGCAGCCGCCGCCGGACCTGCAGGCCGTCCTCGACAAACTCGAGCCGGGCACGCGGATTCGCATCACGCAGACGGTGCGCGTCGGCATGAAATCGTGGCCGGCGGTTGCCACCGGCGTCTTCCGCCACGTCGATTCACTGGCGACGGGCTTGGCCACCCATCGGGTTCCCGAAGACGACATTATCGTGCCGATCATCCACTTCACGAAAGAGCCGCACGGCGAACTGTCGAGCGTTGCGATCGACGAGCATACGAAGGTGGAAATCCTATGAGCCTTGCCATAGAGCCGAAGGATGAACGAATTCGCGAGGGGGCGCCTGCGCTCCAAACGGAGCCGCTGTCCGAGGCGACGTTTGAGCCGCTTCCAGCCATTGCCCCGGCCCTGGGCCGCGACCGCCTGGTCGCGCTCGACACCTTGCGCGGCGTGGCGGTTCTCGGCATCCTGCTCATGAACATCCCCGTCTTTGCGTTGCCGATTGCCGCGGTCGGCAATCCGATGGTTGCGGGCGGCGATTCGAATGTCGATTTCTTCACTTGGTTCATCATTTATGTCGGGTTTGAAGGCAAGATGCGGTCCATTTTCTCGATGCTCTTCGGCGCCGGCGTCATCCTCCTCACGTCGCGGGCGGAGTCGCGCGGCGGCGCGGCCGGCATCGCCGACATCTATTACAGGCGTAACCTGTGGCTCATCTTTTTCGGCATGCTGCACGCCTATTTCTTGTGGATGGGCGACATTCTGTTCTACTACGGGAGCATCGGTTTAGTTTTGTATCCCCTGCGCAAGGCGCCGGCATGGACATTGGTCGCGGCGGGTTTTATCATCTTGGCGCTCTCCGCGCCCAAAATCTACATTGACGACAGCCCACGCCGCACGGCTCTAGAAGCTGACGAAGCAGCCCAGCGCGGCGAGACTCTAACGAACGAGCAGAAGAAAGCCCAGAAGCAATACAAAGCAAGACTGGAGGGACGCAGACAGTTCGCCAATCCATCTCAGGAGAGGTTGCAAGAAGAGATCGATCTCCACCACGGAGGCTATTGGCCTCTATTCCGGAGTCGCGCCCAGATGGCCATGTCAGCTCAGAGGCTTGAATTCTTCAGCATCAACTTCTTCGACATCGCCGGCATGATGGTGCTCGGCATGGGACTCATGAAATTCGGCGTGTTTTCGGCCCAGGGCACCACGGCTTTCTACCTCATCTTCGCTGTACTCTGTTACGGCGTCGGCCTCACTTTGAACGAATACTTGGGCCTCCGGCTCATCGGCGAGAACTTCGATCCGCTTCGGCAGGACCAATTCGTCCGGTACTGTTATGAAATTGGTCGCACGACGGTGGCGCTAGGCCACGTCGCTCTAGTCATGTTCATCCACAAGATGGGCTGGCTCGCTTGGCCCCGGCACTGCCTCGCTGCCGTGGGCCAGATGGCTCTCACGAATTATCTGATGCAGTCGGTGATCTGTGTTCTCGTGTTCGAAGGCTTCTGTCTGGGATGGTTCAACGAGTTGAGTCGCTTCGAGTTGTATTACGTCGTGGGGGCGATTTGGGCGTTCCAGTTAATCATAAGCCCGATCTGGCTGCACTTCTTCCGCTTCGGCCCCATGGAATGGGTGTGGCGGGCGCTGACCTATTGGCAGTTGCCGCCGATGCTGGCGCGACGTTCAAATAGCGCCCCGATTGCGGCAAATGCTTGACAGGCAGCGGCGAATCACAGATGTTAATGCCAACTTGTAGGACGGATTTGAAATCCGTCCGTTCGAATGGACGGTTTGCAAAACCGTCCTACAACCTATTCGGGGTTGAGTCTTCGAAACCCCGGCCCGGCGTCGTTGGTAGTAATCCAAGGCTTCGAAGACCTGGACCAACCCAATCGTTTCGAGAGATTCCATGAGCAGCGTTGCAGAAATTCCCGAGGAACGAGAAGACCACTTTGCCACCGCCGAGACGTTGGAGGCATTGGCGCGCGAACCGGCCGTCGCGGTGGAGCCCGCCGTGGCGCCAGCGACCGGACAGGATCGACTGTTCGCCCTCGACACCTTGCGCGGCGTCGCGGTGCTCGGCATTCTGCTCATGAACATCCTGTTCTTCGGCATGCCGATGGTCGCTGGATTCAATCCCGACGCAGGCGGCGAAGAAAAGCTCCTCAATAGAATCACCTGGCTAGTCAATCAAGTGCTGTTTGAAGGCAAAATGCGGGCGATCTTCTCGATCTGCTTCGGCGCCGGCGTCATCTTGCTCACGAGCCGTGCCGAAAAGCGCGGCGGCCACGCGGAAATTGCCGACGTGTACTACCGGCGCAACTTGTGGCTCATCGCCTTCGGTCTCGTGCATGCCTTTTTCATCTGGGCCGGCGACATTCTCTTCAGTTACGGCCTCGTGGGTTTGTTCCTTTACCCATTCCGCAAGCTGCGTCCGTGGGCCCTAATCACCATCGGCACAATTCTCCTAATAATCGCATTTTCACGCGGAGCGATAAAGGGCGTAATGTTGCAAGTATTGCCGGAAAAGGCAAAGGAAGCCCAGCAAGCCAAGTCAGAGCAAAAGGAGTTGACCGACGAACAGAAAAAGATTCTGGAAGCGTGGAGCAAGGTACAAGGCTTCATTGAACCCGATGAAAAGCACATGAAGAAGGACCTCGATGGGCATCTGGGCGGCTATTGGAACTTGTTCATGTACCGCGCGGGATTTGTCGTGAGGATGCAATCGATCGGGCTATACACCGGCACGTTCTTTGATGTCGGCAGCATGATGCTAATCGGCATGGCCTTGATGAAAATGGGTGTGTTCACGGCACATCGCAGCAATCGCTTCTACATCATCATGGCGTGCATCGGCTACGGCATCGGCATCGCCTGTACAGGTTTCGTAGCATTTTGGGCAGTCTATAAGGATTTCGAACTGCTGAAATGGATCGGGCCGTATTTCCTGACGTATCCCTTCGGCCGGCTCTTTGTGGCGCTGGGTCACATCGCGCTCATTATGTTGATCTGCAAAAACGCCCGCCTGCCGAGGACCACCGCTGCATTGGCGGCGGTCGGGCGCATGGCGTTCACCAATTACATTTTGGCATCGCTCATCTGCGTGATCCTTTTCGAAGGCTTCGCCTTCGGATTGTTCGGCGCATTTGAGCGCTATCAACTTTACCTTGTCGTGTTCGGAGTCTGGGCGGTTCAGATCGCCCTCAGCGTGGTGTGGCTGCACTTCTTCCGCTTCGGCCCGCTGGAGTGGGCCTGGCGGGCGCTGACGTACTGGAAGATGCCGCCGATGCTGGTGCGGCGAGGAGAGAACTTGACCCCGGCAAGCGCGTGATCCACATCAATAGACTAGAGCCACAGATCCTATGTCAGACGACGTACTCGGCTGGATCGGATTTCTCGCGACAGGGGTCATTTTCTTGCCCCTAGGCTACCTCTTGAAGCGTGCACAGGCAGGGGACCGAAGTTACAGCCCACCCCCGGACGGGGGAGAAGGCGGTGGCGGACCGACTTGAGTTTCGCGTTCGCGCGGTATCGCGCGGACGTGAAAACTAGTGGCACATGCAAATCTCCGTTTTCCTTTGAACCCCGACATATTTGGCGGTTACACTGGCACTTATGCACGCCATTGTAACACTTTGCTGCGCCGCAATCTTCGGCCAAAGCGCCGATGCGGGTGAGGCGTTGTTTGAAGCCAAAATCCGGCCGGTTCTGATCGACGCCTGCTTCAAATGCCACGGCGGTGAAAAGATCAGCAACGGCCTCAAGGTCGATTCGCGCGCGTCTTTGCTCAAGGGCGGCGAGCACGGACCGGCCATCGTTCCTGGTGAGCCGCACAAGAGCTTGCTGCTTCGTGCATTGCGTTACGAACATGACAAGATTCACATGCCGCCGGGCAAGAAACTTCCCGATCATTTGATCGACGATTTCGCCGCCTGGATTCGACAAGGCGCGCCTTGGCCGGAGAAGCTCGTCCTTTCGGCACAGCCAAACAAGCACTGGGCGTTTCAACCCGTTCGCATGCAGATTCCACCAGTTGATCCGACCGGCTGGGCGAAGGAGCCGATTGACCGGTTCCTCAGGGCACGCTGGAATGAAAAGGGACTCACGCCGGTTGGAGCAGCCGATCGAGCGACACTCTTGCGGCGTGCAACTTTCGATTTGATCGGCTTGCCGCCGACACCGGAAGAAACCGCCGCGTTTCTGAAGGATGATTCACCCAACGCGTTCGCCAAGGTCGTGGACCGCCTACTCGTCTCGCCCCACTACGGCGAACGCTGGGGCCGGCATTGGATGGACGTGGTTCGCTATGCCGACACTGCGGGCGACAACGCCGACTATCCCATTCCCGAAATTCACCGCTACCGCGACTATATCATCGACGCCTTCAAAGCCGACAAGCCCTTCGATCAATTCGTGCAGGAACAACTCGCAGGCGACATCCGGGCCAAGGATGGTCCGCCGGAGAAATCCGTCGAGCGCATCGTCGCTACCGGATTTCTCGCCTTGTCGCGCCGCTATGCCACCGCGCCCTACGAATTTTGGCACCTGACGCTGGAAGACACGATCGACACCACCGCCGCCGCCTTCCTTGGCCTGACCATGCGCTGCGCCCGCTGCCACGATCACAAGTATGATCCGATCACGCGTGAGGATTACTACGGCCTTTACGCCATCTTCGCTGCGACCCAGTTTCCGTATGCCGGCTCCGAGGAATTCGCGTCCATGAAGAAGCCGCGCGAGGGTTTCGTGCCGCTGGTTGCCGACGCGCCGGAACGCATGGCGGCGTACAAGACACGCCTCGGAGATTTGGCGGCCGAGATCAAGGCGTTGGAAAAGGAAGGTTCGAAGGAGCGGCTGAAGGAGTTGAAGGACGAGGAGAAACTCTGGCATCGCTTCGGCCTGCCTCCCGACGTGCCGGCCGCTTACGCGGTCAGCGACGGACTGCCCAAAGCGACGCACATTCAGGTCCGCGGCGATCCGGACCGGCCCGGCGCCATCGTACCGCGGCGAATTCCGAAGTTCCTCGATGGTCTGGACCCACCAAGCTTTCCCGACAAAAGCAGCGGCCGGCTGGAATTGGCTCGTTGGATTACCCGCCCTGACAATCCGCTTACTGCCCGCGTCATCCTCAATCGAATCTGGCAATATCATTTTGGCCGTGGCATCGTGCCGACGCCGAACAACTTCGGGCTGCGCGGCGAGCCGCCGACGCATCCGGAATTGCTCGACTATTTGGCCGCGAAATTCATCCGCCAGGGTTGGTCCATCAAGAAACTGCACCGCGAGATCATGCTTTCCAAAGCATATCAGCTCGCCTCGACCGGCCATGAAGCGAACGCGGCCCGCGACCCCGGCAATCTCTCGCTCTGGCACTTCCCACGCCGCCGTCTCGACGCCGAGGCCATCCGCGACTCATTACTGGCTGTCAGCGGCACGCTCGACACGCGCCGGCCCGGCCCGCATCCGTTTCCGCAGATCCAGGATTGGAAGTGGACGCAGCACAATCCGTTCAAAGACGTGTACCCGTCGAATCATCGCAGCGTCTACTTGATGACGCAGCGCATCCAGCGCCACCCGTTTCTCGGCCTCTTCGACGGCCCCGATGCCAACGCCTCCGCCGAGAGACGCACGACTTCCCAAGTGCCGCTGCAAGCGCTCTATTTCATGAATCATCCGTTTGTGACCGAGAAGGCGGAACAGTTCGCACGGAGAATCATGAAGGAAGCGGCCACGAATTCCCAGCGAATCGACCGGGCGTTTTTGCTTGCATACGCCCGCCCGGCCAACAAAGTTGAAGTCGAACGCGGCGAGAGTTACTTGCGGGAATACGACAGAGAGTTGCGAAGAAGCGGCGTCACCACTAGGGCTACAGAAATCGAGGCGTGGATCAGTTACACTAGGGGAGTACTCGCAGCGAACGAATTTGTTTTCGTGGACTGAAACCCGGAAGAGCGACGTGTGAGGAGCAAGCGTTGCATTGCCCTGCCTGTAACAATCGTGCAGTGGACTTTGCCGTATGGGCGAAGGGTGTAAACGCGTTTCGCAAGATCGTATGCCCGCACTGTGGGACATCCTTGCGAACAAGCAAACGCAGTCGTACGTACTTTGCGGCGAGCTTGATCCTTGTCAGCACGTTTGCGCTTGGCGTTGAAGCCGCGCTCACTGCGCTTGGCGTTGTTGAACCAACCAAAAGGCTAATTCTCATTTGCCTGGTGATTCCTTTAGCGGTTGGCTGTGCACACTGGCACTGGAAAACGGGATATTACGCGGCTGCGAAATCCGACGAGGGAGTGTAGCGACTTGCGTTAGATTGAATACGAGGGAAGCGAGGGTCAGTACTAATGACTGCTGAACAACTTCGAGCGATGCGCGAAGCAAATCCGTTTCTGCCGTTCACGATCCATTTGGCGGACGGCCGTAGTCTCACGGTGCCGCACCGGGATTTTCTGTCGCAATCTCCAGGTGGGCGGACGATTATCGTCTATCGCTCGGACGAATCCTTCAGCATAGTAGACCTGTATCTGGTCACGGAACTTGAAGTGCAGAAATCTGCGGAGTCGGGTACGAGCCCGAATTAATTGGGAAGCACCAAGAAATTGTGCATACGGGGTCACACGTGACACACAAACTCATCCTTGACGTGCCCGATGAGGTGTTTCAACCTCTTGCAACCAGAGCGAAGCGGACGGGAAATACGCCGGAACAAACGGCGATCGAATGGCTATTGGCATTCGGCATGCTCGCGGCTCAAGACCCCCTCGAGGACTTGATCGGCAGCCTGCGTGGCGGAACGGCCGACTGGGCGGATCAGCACGATAAGTATCTCGGCCAGTCACAGTTGGACCCGAACGGCGCCAATCCGAACGTAGGAAATTGAGATGCCCGGTCTTTTTATTGATACTTCCGGATGGGGACATCTTTTCGACAAGAAGCAAGCGTTCCACGCTCAGGCAAGCGGCATCTACCGTCTTGTGCGAACTAGACGGCAGAAGATTCTCACAACCAATTATGTCTTGGTGGAGCTGGCGGCATTGCTTACAAGCCCGCTCCAGATTCCACGGAGAAAAATAGTCGCGATCATCGAAAAAGTGAATCCTCGCCATTTGTTGACCTGGTACATGTTGATGTGAATTTGGATACCGACGCCTGGCAGCTTTTTCGGACTAGGCTCGACAAGGAATGGAGTCTCGTCGATTGCGCGAGTTTCGTCGTGATGAAAGCACATAGCGCGACGGAGGCTTTGACAACAGATCATCATTTTGAACAAGCCGGTTTCATTCGGCTCCTAAAATGAGCGTTTGGAGTGTGGAGCCTGCAACATGAATCGCCGCCGCTTCCTCAAAAACGCCGCCTGTTGCCTCGCTGGCTCTTCGGGCATGTATCGCGCCCTTGCGCACGCCGCCGCGGCCAACGCTGGGACCGTCCTGCGCCCCGAGCGTGCGCATCATCCCGCCCGCGCAAAGCACCTGATCTTCGTCTTCCTCACCGGCGGCATGTCGCATGTCGACACTTTCGACCCGAAACCGGCGCTGTCTCGCGACCACGGTCGCACCGTGACCGCCGTGCATCTTCGCGCCACGGAGCCCCTGCCCCTCCTGCGTTCGCCGTTTCGCTTTATTCGACATGGGCAATCGGGCCTCGAATTCAGCGAGCTCTTCCCGCACCTGGGCAGCGTGGCCGACGACTTGTGCGTCATCCGCACGCTGCACACCGACATCATCGAGCACTTTCAGGCGGTGCTGGCGATGCACACCGGCTCGTCCACCGTGCCCATGCCCAGCATCGGCGCCTGGCTGAGCTACGGACTAGGCACGCGGAATCCCAACCTGCCGGCCTACCTTGTCTTTGCCGAGCATCTGCCTTACGCCGGCTCGCAGGTCTGGGACAGCAATTTCCTGCCCCCCTTGCACCAGGGCGTTCGCCTCCAGCCTGGCCCCGAACCGATTCCGAACTTGCGCAGCCCCGCCCGAACCGCGACTTTGCAGGATCTCGAACAGCGGATGCTGGCCGACGCCAACGAGATGCACGCCCGCAGCCGGCCAGGAGATTTGAACCTGCGGGCCCGCATGCACACCTTCGAAGTCGCTCGCGGCATGATGCGCGAGGCGCCCGAAGTCTTCGACCTGGCGCAGGAATCCGAAGCCACCCACCGTCTTTACGGCTTAAGTTCTGGGGATCGCCGCTCCTTCGCTTACCAATGCCTGATGGCGAGACGGTTGGTCGAGCGCGGCGTCCGCGTCGTCGAGCTGATCGACACCGGCGCCAGCGATAACTGGGACGCTCACGGCGATATGCAGAACCATCGCGGCAAAGCGGCTCGAGTCGACCATGCGCTCGCCGGCCTCATCTACGACCTCAAGCAGCGCGGCCTATTGAACGAAACGCTCGTCGCGGTTTGCACGGAGTTCGGCCGCACTCCCTGGACCGACAACGCCGCCTCACTCGGCCGCAACCACTTTGTGCGCGCATTCTCGTGCCTGTTGGCCGGCGGCGGCGTCAAGGGCGGCATGGCATTTGGCCAAACCGACGAGTACGGCGCCAACATCGTCGAGAATCCTTGCCACGTCCACGATTACCACGCCACCATTCTGCACCTCATGGGCATCGACCATACGCGCCTGACCTACCGCTACGCTGGCCGCGATTTCCGGCTGACCGACGTGCACGGGCGCGTGGTCGAAAATGTGATCATGTAGAATCACCTTCGTAGCGGAATTCGCAAGAATTCCGACTCTCTGTCGCCTCGGAATTCTTGCGAATTCCGTTACGAGAGGAATCCTATGAGCAAGGGCCGGCTCGAAGCGTTCAGCGACGGCGTCATCGCCATCATCATCACGATCATGGTCCTTGAGCTGAAAGCGCCGCATGGGGCGGACGTTGACGCACTCCTGCCGCTAATTCCTGCACTTTTAAGCTATGTGCTCAGCTTCATTTTCGTGGGAATTTACTGGAATAATCACCACCACTTGCTGCAGGCCGCCCAGAAGGTCAACGGCCGCGTCCTCTGGGCGAATTTGCACCTCTTGTTCTGGCTTTCGCTGATCCCCTTCGTCACCAACTGGCTCGGCGAAAGCCAGTTCAGTTCTTGGCCGGTCGCGGCCTATGGCGTGGTGCTGCTGCTTGCCGGCTGTGCCTATTTGATCCTCAGTCGGACGCTGATCGGGCTTCATGGACAAGAATCACCGCTCGCCATCGCGGTTGGCCGTGATTTCAAGGGACTCCTCTCCGTGGCAATTTACGCGGTGGCGATTCCGCTTGCCTTCGCGACGCCAAGAGTCGCATGCGGACTGTACGCTCTCGTCGCGGTTTTGTGGCTGATTCCCGACCGGCGGATCGAGCGGACATTGTCGTCTAATTCACGCTCGGAGTGATTTGCGTTTCATGGTATCAGATAATGACTTACGTCAATTTGACTAGCGACAATGCGAAATCAATCTTTGCTGATGCTAAGAACGAGGCATCTGATGCCAACTCATGTGGCCGTCGATGAGACTTCGAGGCCAAGATATCACGCCAATGAGGGCACCATTGGTTCAAGGGTGGGTATGTGCGTGTGGTACTGTGGCGGTGAGCTCAAAAACTTGCCATAATGACTTAATGCTAAATAACTTACATCGGCGAGCTCACCGCCAAAGTGCTTGGCGGTGATGGCGGGCAGATGGCGCCGTCACAAGCCTATTCCTCGCTGCAACGCTGGATGACCCAGCGGTTGACGTCGCGGAGCATGTAAGGATGGAGTTTGTGCGTGGTGGGATAGGTATGCATTTCGACCTGAACGCCGGCGGTGTAAAGGAGGCGGTGGTCCTCCTTGGCCAACGACAAGGGCACAACCGGATCGGCGATGCCATGAGCGATGAAGACGCGAAGGGTGCGGAGGGCGGGGTAACGGAACAGCGGACGGTCGTGGCGCGGCATGGCGCCGGAGAAAGAGATAATGCCGCCAAGCTTCTCGGGAAAAGTCAGTGCTAGGCGATAGGCGAGGGTCGCCCCTTCCGCGAAGCCGGCCAGGTAAATTCGCTCGCTATGAATGTGATAGTTGAGTCGGGTTTGTTCGATTGCCCGCAGAAGGTATTCCTCGATCAAGCTCGTCGAAGCGCCGTCGCCCCAGGAATATCCGAACTCTCCCCCTTTGCGCCTGCCGAGCGCCAAGGGGCCGCGCAAACCAATCGAGATGTAGTTGCGCCGGCTTAGCCGCGGGGCCAGATTGAGGATCTGCTCTTCATTGCCGCCGTGGCCGTGTAGGAAGATCAAGAGCGGATACGGGTAACGCGGCTCGTAACCGACGGGCAGAAAAGTTCGAACGGGCAAGGGTCGCGGCGAACGGACCTCCGAGGTGTAATAGCCTTCGGCGGGCCGAAATGTTCGCCAAGTGAGATCGACGAATGCCATTGGGAACCTGTGGTGCCGGGGTTAACGGTTGTGGCGACGGTAACCTTTGTTGCGGCTATGGTTTGCGTGGCGGGCGGCCGCTCCTGCGCCCAATGGAAGTCTGGGCAAGTCTACTTTTGTGCGCGCACAGTGTCAACGCGGCTCACCCCCAACTTGAGCAAAATTGATGCTTTTTCGCTGATTTCCAGCCGCTTACAACGGTTAGGGGAGGTATCGGCATAGGCGCGGACTGGGGGGTTTTGCTAAGCCTTCGCGGTTGCGATGAAGTCGTGGGATAGCTACGTGGCAAAGACTCCGGCCTTTTCCAGATACTCCAGCAGAACGACGGTCGCCTGCTGCGGCGAGGTGTTGGTCGCGTCGATGGTCAGCTCCGGTTTGAGGGGTTCTTCGTAGGGGTCATCGATGCCGGTGAAGTTCTTCAGCTGACCGGCGCGGGCCTTCTTGTAAAGGCCTTTGGGGTCGCGCGTCTCACACGTGGCGATTGGCGTGTTTACGTGGATTTCGACGAACGGCAGCTTGCCCTCGACGTGCAACGCGCGCGCCGCGTCGCGGTCCTTGCGGTAGGGACTAATGAAGCTGGTCATGGTGATGATCCCGCAATCGGCGAAGAGCTTGGCGACCTCGCCGATTCGGCGAATGTTTTCTTCGCGATCGACGGCCGAAAAGCCGAGGTTCTTGTTCAGTCCGTGGCGAACATTGTCGCCATCGAGCACATACGCCAAACGGCCGCGTTGCACTAAGGCGTGCTCCAACGTGAAGGCAAAAGTGCTCTTACCGGACGCCGAGAGTCCCGTGAACCATAAGGTCGCGCCCTTCTGTCGCAGGAGGCCGCCGCGCTCCTCGCGCGTGACATGGCCTTCATGCCAGGTGATATTGGTCGCCTTGATGTCGGCCATCAGTGCTTCCCCCGTTAGTTGAAAAAGGGTGTTCTATGAAGACGTGCGGCGTTGGGCATCGGCCCTTCAAGGCGGAAATTCTCAGGGAATCCGCGCCGACACGGAATTGACGCGGAATTCCAGCTCCTTGCGGGCGACCCGGCGTTCGGGACGAGTCTCGTCGGCGATTTGCAGGACCAGCGTGTAATTGCCCGGAGGCAACGGCGGCACAAAAAAAACGTAGTGGTTGTAGTAGTCCGTGAGCAATGTGCGACTGCGCAGAGGCGTCTTGCGGTCCGTGAAGTGCTTAAACCAGATCGGCTTCGATTCGGGGTCGGCGTAAGCCGGTCGAATTTCCAGACTGCTCGACAAGATGGTTTCATAAGCACCGCCACGCAGCTCGCTCGCGAAATTCCGCAATTCGACATACAGATGAACTACGTCGCCGTGCCGGGCCGGCGTGGTGGCGCTGAAACCGTGCCCCTCGGGCAGCGGGTTGTAAATGCCGTAGCTTTTAATCCAGTCGCAGCAGCACATCTTGTCGATTACAAACTCCATCCTTGGCCGCAACACGACCATAAGTCCCTTCAGCTGGTCCACGAGCGTCGCGATCTCCGGGCTGGTTAGCCGGTCAAGTCCTTGCTTGCTTAGGATGGCCATCACAGGCAGTAGCCGGATGAACACTTCCTGGGTTTCCGGCTCGTAGGCCTCGAGATGCTTGATTGCTTTCTGGTGCTGATTTGCAAGGATGCAGCGCATCGCCTCAACGAGGGGCTCGTCCTTGGGCGCCGGCTTCATGCTCTCTTGATATTGGCGAGCGGTATTCCGTGGCTGGTCGCCGCCATCAGGCGCTTGCAACGAAGCGGCGATGATCGACGGACGGGACGCCGGAACTTTCTTGACATGCGGCAGGACCTGTTGCAGGGACGGCCCCGTGTCTAGGACGTGAGCGATGGGGATTGGCTCCAACGTCTGGAGGTCGGTCCCCCCGTCAGCCGGATGGTGGTCCTTCGCCTGATTCTGGGTGACGAGGAAGGACTCGCTCTTTACCGTGACAGGGCGAACGAAGACTGGCTCTTCGTAAACAACGGCTTCGACGCTCGGACTGCGCAAGCCCGCGCAACCGGCCACCAGGGCCAGCCAAAATGATCCCGAGAGCATGCAAACGAGACGCGGCGCCATCCAGACCTCGACGGAGCGCGACGGGGGCCATCAACCCGACAGCCCCCGGGAAGGACGGCGTGATACCGCGGCTTCGCGAAAGCGTCAAGGCCGGAAAAGAGGCGCGCCGGAAATTTGCGAGGCCTTGGTAGATCGGGTGGGTTAGCGCTACCCTGCCGCCGTCTCTCGCTGCATAATGCGCTGCAAATCATTAAGAGTGGCGATGACGGTGAGCACGTCGCCCGGCGCCAGTCGGCCGTCTAAGTCGATGCTCTTGGCCGCGCCGTCCGAGCCGATGCGGTGCAAGACGACCATGTGAAACGCCTCGGCCAGCTTCTCGAGTGGCGTCTCAAGAAGGAGGGCGTCTTTTTCGCGCACGACTAGATCGAAAACGGCCACGAGGCAGCCGCGGCACAGGAAGATGCTGCGAACCCTGTCCCCAAAGAGCCGAGCCACGAAGGCGGGAGCGGCAAGTTCTGGAATCGAGAGAGCCAAGCGAACATTTGCGGCCTCGCGCAGCGTCTTCGCCAGAGCCGGATCGGTGAGACGGACAACGACGCGTTGGCTGGGGTTCAGCTCGCGCACCTGGAGCGCGATCTCGGTGTTCACCAAGTCGTTGCTGCTGGCGGCCACCACGGCGCGGGCCGCGGCAGCGTGAGCCTGTTTGAGGGCCTCAAGGACCGTTGCATCTCCGATGATCACCGCTGCCCCTAACCGCCGGGCGGTGGCGATGAATGGATTGTCGCGCGTGCGTTCAATCGCCACCACGCGTTCGCCCCGGCTCAAAAGCTCTTCAACGACGCGAAAGCCGACGTTGCCCAGCCCGCAGACGATGAGGTGCCCACCGTCCGGAATGCGCCGTATCTCCAATGCCCCGCCGAGGTTGGCCCGGACCAGGTAGTTGGTGAAAATCGCGGTGAAGGCAGCGGTCAGCGCGGTGCCGATGAGACGAAGGCCGCTGATGAACGCCTTCTGCCAGGTGCCGGGATCGACTTCGTTGCCGCGCATATCGGCGCCGGTCGCCATCAGGCTGATGGTGCGATAGAACGCGTCGATGATCGTGTCGTTCTTCATCCCTAGGTGAAAAACCATCATGCTGATCAGAATGACGCTCAAAAAAATGCTCGTGCACACCTTTACGGGCAGGTCGATCATGGTCACGCTGCGCCAAATGACCCGTCCCAGCCGGCGCACCGTGCCGGCCCAGAGAAGATCGGGAAACGACTCGTTTTCGCTTCGCGCCAAAAGCGGCGCCACTTCGTCGGCTGGGCCGCATACGACCAGTTGATCGCCGGACTGAACCACCGCGTCCGGCTTGATCGCAAGAGCAAAGGCGGCTTCCTGCCCCGCCGTGAAATGAGCAACGGGCGTAATGCGATGTTGCCTCCCCAGCGCCGCCAGCGTTTGACCTACCAAGATCGAACCCGTCGCCACCTGAAGCTCGGCAATCTTGTGGCGGGCGCCGTCAGCCATGCGGAAAACGCCCAGCGCGCCGCCGGTGCGGGCAATCAGCGCGAGCAGGGGACCGGCCAAACCCGAAGTGCTCAAGGCGTGGACATTCGCCACAGCCGAGCCTAATCGAGCCAGCAGGTTTTGATTGAACATTCGCACCACGACGCGGACCGTTGGATGGAGGTTGCGAATCAGCAGCACGGTTGACAGGTTGACGAGATCGTTGCTGGTGACGATGAGGACGCCCTTGGCATTGGCCAATCCGGCTTGCTCGAGAATCGCTGGCTGGCGGCAATCGCCGGAGACCAACTGCACACCTTCAAGCCGTGGATCGTCGGGCTTGCAGCAGCTGTCGATGACCGCGACCGCCATCCCCGCCGCTCGCAAATGCTCCAGCACGCGCAGTCCGACCTGCCCAAGTCCGCACAAGATATAATGCTGCTCCATGGTCGATTCCACGATTGGCGCTTTGGTCGGGTATTGATCCGGGTTATAGTAGGTTATTCGGTTGGAGGGGGCTGGCTTTTAGATTCCTGTCGCGCGAAACCGGGAGCGGGGTAGTTAATGCACTGTGGCCGTTACATTCCGATTATTTCTCGCCGCGACATGCTGCTGCGGTGCGCCAATGGATTCGGCGCCGTCGCGCTGGCCGCGCTCCTTAACGACCGGGCAACGTCGCAACAGCGCTCGGACAATCCACTGGCCCCGCGCCGACCGCACTTCGAACCGAAGGTCCGCAGCGTCATCTTCCTCTACATGGACGGCGGGCCATCCCAGGTCGATACCTTCGATCCCAAGCCGCGCCTGGATCGCGAACATGGCCGGCCCATCCGCACGCGCGTCGAGCCGACGCAGTTCAACAGCATTGGCACGGTGATGCGCTGCCCTTGGCCTTTTCGGCGTTACGGCCAAAGCGGCATTCCGGTCAGCGACCTATTCCCCTTCACGGCCCAGCACGTCGATGACCTCGCGGTCGTGCGCTCGGTCGTGTCGAACTTCTCGGAACACACGAGCGCCAACTATTTCCTGCACGCCGGCCATGGCCAGCAGGGCCGGCCCAGCATGGGCGCTTGGGTCACTTACGGCCTCGGCAGCGAATGCCAAAACCTGCCGGCGTTTGTCGTCCTTGATTCCGGGCAGATTCCTCCGGGCGGACTCGATTGCTTCGGCTCGGGATTCTTGCCGGCGGCCTTTCAGGGTTCGCTTTTCCGCAGCGGCAATGAACCCGTCGCCGATCTACGGCCCGCAGGCAACGCGCGGAATTTCCAGGACAAAATGGGATTGATTCGCCGGCTCGACCAAGCTTCCCGTGAGCGCGCGGGCGGCGGCGACGCGCTCGATGCCGCCATCGCCAACTTCGAACTGGCTGCCCGCATGCAGACCGCCGTCCCGGAGTTAATGGATTTGACCGGCGAGACCCGTGCCACCCGGCGGCTCTACGGCCTCGATGATCGGGTTACGGAAATTTACGGCCAACGCTGCCTCATCGCGCGACAGCTGGTCGAACGTGGCGTCCGCTTCGTCGAAGTGTTGTGTCCGCCCGTCGGCGGCGATCGCTGGGACCAGCACAGCAACCTCTTCGAAGGCCATCTCGCCAACGCCCGCGCCACCGACAAGCCGGTCGCCGCTTTGCTCACCGATCTCAAAGCGCGCGGCTTGCTTAATTCCACCCTAGTGATCTGGGGCGGTGAGTTTGGCCGCACGCCGATGGCACAAGGCTCAGATGGCCGCGACCACAACCCCTTCGGCTTTACGGTGTGGTTGGCAGGCGGCGGCATCAAAGGTGGCACCATCTACGGCGCCACCGACGACTACGGCTACCACGCCATCGAGAACAAAGTCGAGATCCACGACCTGCACGCCACCATGCTTCACCTTCTCGGTATGGAGCACACCCGCCTCACCTATCGTTTCGGCGGCCGCGACATGCGACTGACGGACGTGCATGGAGAAGTGGTGCAAGGGATTCTGTCGTGAGTCGGACAAATTCGAAATTCCCGGTACGGTAACGCAGGACACGAGGCAGAATCACTTGCGCTGCGCTCCCCGGGGGAGAGCCGCGCAAAGCATTTTCGGTCGAATTCGGCGTAACGTTTTGGCAAGACGCGACATAATGCTTTGCACGGGAGCCGCGCAAAGCATTTCCCGAAGAGCGGCCAAGGGATTGAGTTTTCTGAGTTCTGTGCTTGCTTCTTTACGGAGGAATGAGTACGGGACACGGCGAGGCGACAGGAATCGCCTCTTTCCAACCCAAGGAGGCTGCCGTGTCCCCCCGAATTCTCCTGCTTGCCGGGTTTTCGATCGCCCTACTTGCCTTCCCCGATGAGAGTTTCGCCCGCCAGCGTCGCTTCTTCCCCAATAGCATTCGAAAGGTGCGCGATACCCGTCCGACTTCAACCGGCGATTCACCTTGGCAGGCAGTGGAGGACCTTCAAGAGCCTCGCCAGAAAAAGGAAGAGGTTACGCTCGAACTCCGCATCGCTACCACCTCCCCGGAAGCTTTTCGCGGCCTCCACCAGGACATGAAACTCAAACTTCGCAGGGAAATGCCGACGGCGTCGGATGACGACAAGCGAACGGTAAGGCCCGCGGGACCTTGTGAGTCGGGGTTCGTAAACGATAAGCAAGTTTGGACACTTTTGGACAAGCTTCAACAGTGCAGGACCACAAGCATAATGCAGGCCCCAAAGACAACAACTGCCAGCGGCGAGTTGGCTGTTGTCAACGTCACCGATCAACAGTTCTTCATCACAGCCGTTGAAGTCAAATACGATGGCGACGACGTCATCACGGCTCCACGCAATGTGCCCTTTACTATTGGCCTCCACGTTAGCTCCCGCTCCACGGTGTCGGCCGACGGAGGCTTCGTGCACGTGCAACTCGAAGGCTTCTCATGCAGCCTGGCCGCAAAACCGAAAATCCAGCCAGTTCAGTTGCCAATGAAGCGCAAAAACGACGAAGGCAAAGTCGAAACGGAAGTTTTCACGATCTACATGCAGAATCCCAAGTTCATCAAAGTCCAGTTCACGCGCGACATGACGATTCCGGACGGCGGCACGATGCTCGTCAATCTCGGCACGTATTCAGCGGAAGAGCGCGACGATGCCGTCTCGTGGGTCACCGAGTTATTGTTCGGCCAACCGATAACGACAACCGTGGAGCGTCAGATGCTGCTCATGGTAACGCCGCGGATCGTAACGCGCCAAGGTGCGGATTCTCCTGTGCGCGTTCACGGCGGCGTCGGCCCGTGAGCAGAGTTACGTTTGCTTTCCCTATTCCCCAGATCCCCATTTGCTTTTGGCACGAGGAGGCGCCATGTCCTTCAGACTTCCACTTTGTATCGGTTTGGTCGCGGTCTTGTGCGGCTTCGTCGACGAAGCTTCCGCCCGGCAGCGACGTTTGTTCGGTCGAACCCGCGCCATGATCGTGGAGTCGCGACCGGAACCGACTCTTACGAAGAGCGAGATTGAGACGAGTGACACTGACGTCAACGGAAAGCTCGCGCAAGTCGTGTACCCAGTGGCTGATCTCGTCGTCCCAATTCAAACACGCGAGACTCTCGAAGTTGGGCCGCTCCCGGGCCCCCTCATGAACGACAGGAAAGGTTTCGTTCCTTGGCAAGCCTCGCAATCGAAGCCGCAAGCATTGCAGGCTACGAGCGAAGATGACCTGATCAACCTTGTAACAAGCAGCGTGGCCTCCAAGACTTGGAACGGCCGAGGAGGCCGCGGCACCATTCAGTATTTCCCCCTTGGGATGTCCCTTGTAGTAAACCAAACCAAGGAGGTCCAAGAGGAAGTCAAAAACCTGTTAACGTCTCTGCAGAAGCTGTACACGCTTGAGGTCGGAGTCGAAATCAACATCTTCACCGCGGCGCCCGAGACCTTTGCGCGCGCCTGTAAGAACTTGAATTTGAAATGGGCCGAAATGAAGGCGCCGCCGTCGAAAGCGGAGATATGCGTGGTCCCTCTCCAGGGTTCGCGCGGCAGCACAACCCTAAGCAGCGACGACTTAAAGCACCTTCTCAACCAACTTCAGGACGACTCCAAGACCACGATCGCACAGCAACCGAAGTTGACGTTATTCAACGATCAAAAAGTGGTTGCAGAGTTTACGAAAGAGAAGTTGTATCTCACACGCATGGAGCTGATCGGAGACGGCGACAACCTATACTTCTCTCCGCAGAACACTCCATTCAAGACGGGCCTTCGCCTCGGTCTTCATCCCGTCGTTTCCGGCGATCGGCGCTATGTCAGGCTGGAAATCAACGGCTCATGGGCGCACCTCGCCGGTCAACTCGAGTTACAGCCAGTCCAAATGCCGATAAAGAAGAAAAACGAACACGGAAAGTTGGAGGAAGTGACGTTTCAGATGTTCCTTGCCAAGCCTCGATTCGCCCGAGTGCACCTCAAGCAAGATGTGTCCGTGCCTGACGGCGGCACGTTGCTGTGCAACTGCGGAGTGGTACCAATGGAAATTCGAAATGAACTCCTTGCGACGGTAACGGAATTCTTGTTCGGTCGCGAAATGACCGTAACTGAGGACCGCCAAGTGCTGGTCCTGATTACGCCGCGCGTCATCGTCCATGCCGCCGAAGAGCAAGCATTTCACATGACGCCGGTGCGCGTTCATGGCAGCGTTGGTCCGTGAGTTGCAACGGAAGCGAGCTGCTACGGAAGCGAAATCTGCAGGATTGCGAACCGTACCGTCCCCATCGGCACTTGGATGTCCGCAACTTCGCCGACCTTCTTGCCCAGGAGCCCTTGGCCGATGGGACTGGTGGTGAGAATTCGGTTGTTGTTGTAATCCTCCTCCCCGGGACCGACGAGGATGAAGATTTCCTCCTCTTCCAAGTCGAGGTCCTTCACCTTGACCATGGACCCGAAGACGACGGTGTCCGTGGGAAGGTTGTTCTTGTCAATGAAGTAGGCTCGGGCCAGGCGGTCTTGCAGGTCGTTGATCTTGGCCTGCAAGATGCCCTGGTCCTCGCGGGCGGCGTGGTATTCGGCGTTCTCACTAAGGTCTCCCATGTCGCGGGCGGCGGCCACTCGGCGCGTAATCTCGATCATCTCGATGTTCTGCATCCGATAGAGGTCCGCCTTGAGCTTCTCGTAACCTTCCCGGGTTATGGGGATGCGCTCGGTCGACATGGGGCTGCGTCTCCTCTGTGGGCCGGCTTCCCGAGGTTCTGGATTGGGCGAAACGGGCTTGCCGGCATCAAGAAACCAGGAACACAAAACCGCAGCCGTTTGGAGTTTCCTCATGAGGGAAGCCTCCGCGCCGCGGCTGCGGGATGTCTCGAACCGAAGTTTGAAGTCCCTATTCTATGCCGGCGCCGATCACCCGGACACCTTATCTTTGCGGTGTGCACGAAATCTGTAAAGAGAGTATCGTCAGCGCAACGTCACCTTGGACGATGGCTCGTTCGCCGATGGTTGGATCGTAAGCTCGACCGCCCCGTTGACGCCGGCGACCGCCTGATAAAACTCAGCTGGATTCGAGACGCGGACCTGATTGACGTGGGTGATGACCTCGCCGGATTTGAGCTGGGCCGTCGCGGCGGGACTGTTGGAAGCCACATCTGAAATCATGACTCCTGAGGGAACGCGTTGGACCAACATCTGCGATTGTAGGTAAAGCAGACTGGTGTAATCGACACGCATGCCGCGGAAATAAGGTCGCTTGCCGAGCGACGAAAAGATTCGCTTTCCGGGAACGTAGAACTTGGCGAGCGTGGCCTCCGCTTTGGTCGTCTCCGGCGAACCTTGCCGGCGAACGTCGAGTTGGACTTTAGTCCCCGCGAGTTGCGTCCCGAGATAAAGAAACAAATCGTCGGTATCGTTGATCGGCATGCCGTTGACGGCAAGGATCGCATCCAAATAGTTGTCGCGCAGCTTCGCCCCCAAAGCCGCCGGCGAGCCCGGTGTCACGCTCTTGATTAAGACGCCATGGGTCGCTCCGATTTGGCGTTCGTCTGCGGGACCGACGCCCAAAAAGCCGTATTCCACTTCCTCGCCACGCTTCAAAACCTCAATAATACGGCGATAGCCGCCGTCCATGGGCAGCGCGAAACCGCCGGGCGTCTCGCCGCCCTGGATCGCGGCCAAAGCCGTAGTCAAGCCAACCAACTCACCCTTGAGGTTCAAGAGCGCTCCGCCGCTGCAACCCAGGTGAAGTCGAGAGTCCGTTTGCAAGAGGATGCCGTAATGGTGAAGAGGTTGGACACGCTCTTCCTCCTTGACCTCTATCGGCCGGCGCCGGCGAATATTGCTGAGGATGCCCCAAGAGGCGCTAGGCTGGCCGTCACGGAAGCCGGCAGCGAACGGATTGGACAGCGACAGCAGGAATTGGCCGCGCTCGAGTTTATCGGCATCGCCCAAAGGAATAGCCTGAAGGACGCTAACGGGTTTCCGCAGGCGCAGGACGGCGAGATCGCTGCGCGGGTCGGCGGCGTGGATGTCCGCGTAGCTGCCTTTGGGACCGGGCAGGCGGACGTATATCTTGGTTGCGCCCTGCACGACGTGATAATTCGTCAGCACCAAGCCTTTCGCGTCGATCACCACGCCGCTGCCGAATGCCTGCGGGACGTGGTTCGGGTCGGACAAGTCGAGCCGCGTTCGGATTTTCTTTTTTTCTTTGTCATCCAGTCCGGTGGGCCACTTTAGCTCGAACGCTCCCAGACGGCCGCTTTCCTCCGGTTCGTAGACGTAACCGAGTCTTCGGTACTCGTCGCTCCGGGAAACCAGAATGCAGGCGATGGATGGTTCCGTGACGGCGATGACTTTCTGCGTGACCTTTTGCAGGGCAATCGCCTTGTCGAGCAGGTCCTTTTCCTGTGCGCGAAGAGAGCCCGGCCGTGCGACGATGCTCGCGAGCAACACGCATACTGCTACGGAACGCATGGGTGTTCCTGGGCTCGAAGGGTGTGGAGCGTGGAAACGTTTTCCAGTTCCTCTTTTATATCGCCAACGCCGCGCGGACGCCAGCGCTTCCACCGCAGGCGAGGCGAGGAGTGAAAAAAATGCAGGTTCTTGACAGTGCCGGGATTTGTGGTTAGACCATTCCATAATCGAGAATCTGCGCTCAAACCCCAATTCCGAGGAGTTGCAACGATGATGCGCCACCGGACTTTGCTCGCGATGCTGCCCGCGCTCTTTTTGTTCGTCCTGGTCTTGCCGCCCCAGACAAAAGGCGGCGACAAGAAGGACGACGAAAAGAAGTACAATCTCATCTATGTGCCGACTGAGGAAAAGGTCATCGAAAAGATGTTCGACATGGCCAAAGTGAAGAAAGGCGACGTGGTGTTCGACTTGGGCTGCGGCGACGGCCGCATCATCGCCATGGCGGCCAAGAAGTTCGGCACCCGAGGCGTTGGCGTCGACCTCAACCCGGAACGCATCCGCGAGTGCATGGACACCATCAAGAAATACGGCGTCGAATCCCACGTCGACAAGGGACTGGTTGAATATCGCCTCGGCGACGCCCTGCGTGTGCCGGACCTAAACCAAGCGTCCGTCATCATGCTCTACATGTTGCCGGAATTCATGGACATGTTGGAGCCGATCGCGAAAAAGTGCTTGAAGCCGGGATCACGCGTCGTTTCGCACGATTACCGTTGGAAAGGAAAGGACTGGGAGCCCGAGCAGACAATCCACTTCGAAGGCCCGACTCGCACCCATACACTGTATTTGTGGACGGTCAAGGAAAGCAAATAACCAAAGTCGATCGTTTAGCCGCGAGCCATCGGCGAGCGCGGACCTAGGCGTCGAAAGACGTCGCCCCACGCTCGCCGCCGTCTCGCGGCTGAATCATTTCTAGGAGATTCACATGAGATCCGCGCGGCTGTTGAAATTCGCCACGACCGCACTCTGCTTCGTTGCGATCTCGGCGCCGACGGCAGTGTGGGGCCAAGATAAAGACAAGAAAAAGGACGACGGCGATCCCGTCGAGTGCCGCATTATCTACGTTCCCACTCCGGAGACGGTCGTCAAGAAAATGCTCGACATGGCCAAAGTCACCAAGGACGACCTCGTCTACGACCTTGGGTGCGGCGATGGCCGAATCTGCTGCATGGCAGCACGCGATTATGGCGCCAAATCGGTCGGCGTCGACATCGACCCGGCACGGATCAAGGACTGCTTGGAATCCATGAAGAAGTACAAGGTGACCAAGGACCAGGTTGACATCCGCCAGGGAGACGCCCTGAAAGTGAAGGACCTGGAACGCGCAACCGTCATCATGTTTTACATGCTGCCCGAGTTCATGGAAAAGCTGGAGCCACAGGTATTGAAGCGGCTCAAGCCCGGCACGCGCCTGGTAGCCCATGATTTCAAATTCCCGAATCTGATCCCCGATGCGACGGTCGAGTTCAAAGGACCCGAACGCGAGCACACACTCTACATGTGGACCATCAAGGAGAAAAAAGAATAGGGTTAGGCCCCGGTTCGACGAACCGGGCTTTTCAATGGGCGCGTGTGTCATACAAAAGTCCATTGCTTCTGATCAAAAGCCCGGTTCTTCGAACCGGGGCTAAACACTTAAGGTGAGGTCAAACCCATGGGGGCACGTCGGATTCGCCGCGAGCAACGTCAAGCGGACATGAAGGCGTCGCGACTCGACAACGGCGTCTTAAAGGAAAAGGAACGCGAGCGCCGCGACGCCCGAATGCTGGACATCATCAAGAAAGGCAAGCTTCCTTACCTGCCTTCGGTGATGAGTTGGTTGAGCGCGCGCCTCGATAAACCGAGCCGCTTGATCACCCCGACGGATGTCGAGAAGCTTCGTCGGTAGAATGCAAGCGCGCATGATCCTGGCAGTAAAGAAATTTCCATGGAAAGATCGGAATCACGCGCCACAGCCGAAACCAGTTCCAATCCGCGGCGACGGCGGGCCTCAGGCACAAGCTGCACCGCGCCACCGTCCCGTCCGAGTTCTTCAAACACTTTCCTTCCAAGGCAAGTCCGTGGGCATGGATTTCCATCGGCCCAATGCCCCGCTCGCGCAACTCCGCCTCGAGAATGGGTTTGGCTGCGGGTTCAAGGCCGTCGCGAAAGGCGGTCAGCCGGTCGAGCAAATCCACCGTAGTCGCTTCCCGTGCATTCTTCCAAACGCGTTGTGGATCGAGTTGCATGGATGGAACTAACCTCGTCGCCCAATCGTCCTAAAATCAGAATTGGATTCCTGACCTACAGGCGATTGTATTTGACACGCCGTTCGAGTCGATTCTAAGATACACTTGTCTAGTTGAATCCAGACTCGCACTACCGTCACTCACAGTGGGGGAACCTCATAATGTCCAGCCTCGGTCGATCATGGCGGCGTTGGATGCCACTAGGATGCTCCGCGATTGTCCTTTTGGGATTGGCGTTTGCCTTCGGTCCCTCGGCGCCGGCGCAAGACAAAAACCAGGACAAGAAGACGGAATCGAAGGATGAGACGCCGTCGGCCGGCACAAAAGTCATTGACATCATGGTCGCCAAAGCAGGCGGTCTCAAGCAGGTCGAGTTCATCAACGACATGCTCGAAAAAGGTTGGAAAGCCAACAAGCTCACGCCGTCCATGCGCTGCGACGATTACGAGTTTGTCCGCCGGGCCTCGCTCGACATCATCGGCCGCATCGCCACGGTTGAGGAACTCAAGAGATTCTTCGACGATCCGCCCGCGCAACGCCGTTCCAAGTTGATCGAGCGGCTGCTTGCCAGCGACGACTACGCGCAAAACTGGTCCAACATCTGGACTGTGCTTCTGTTGACGCGTACGAACTCCAGCAAGATCTATCAGGAACAGATGCGCGATTGGCTCAGGGCGAAACTGGCTGAACGAACGGAAAACCCGAAGATCCCACTTTTGAGCAAGGAAAAAGCGTACAAGGAGCTGAAAGCGGATGAAAAGGAATGGACCGGCAGGTTGGGCGAGAAAGACGATGGCCGGTTTTTCGTGAGCATCGAGACCGGCACGCAATCCGTTTCCCGCGACCTCAATCTTGCCGACAAGAGCGGCGACCCGCTCCGCACCTATGTGAAGTACAAAGTCAAGGTCACCGGCAAGGTCGTCTATCCGGACAAACAGAATCGCGAGCAGTATGAGATTTGGCCCGCGCGGCTGGATGTCATCGATCCCGAATTCACCAAACCTTACTTTCCGGACTGGACCGAAATCGTCACCGAGCTCGTCTCAGCTCAGGGCATCACCAACAGCAACGGCGCCGTCAATTTTGTGTTGACGCATCTGGGTGACGCGAACCCTCCGGGAGAAAAGTCGGCCAACGGCGCCTATGAAATGGTGCCGGTGACGTCGCGAACCACACGCCTCTTCCTCGGTCTTCGAACCCAGTGTGTCCAGTGTCACGACCACCCCTTCAACGGCGACTGGCAGCAACACCACTTCTGGGGCCTTAACGCCTTCTTCCGCCAGGTCGACACGCCGCGCGGCCGGCCGCAAATGGGGAAGAAGAAAAAGGGCGAAGCACTCAGCCAGCTCGAATTGGTGGACAACAAGAGCCTCAATCCCAAGGGGCTTGTTCCCTACGAGCGCCGCAGCGGCGTGATTCTCTACACCAATGCGACCTTCCTTGACGGCAAGAAGTTGGAACTGAAAGAATCGGCCACGACCCGCCGAAAGGAATTAGCCAGGTTCTTAGTGGGCAGCCCCTATTTCGCCAAGGCGTACGTCAACCGCACTTGGGCTCACTTCTTTGGCCGCAGCTTCACCAAGGACGCTCCGGATGATTTCGGGGAGCACAACCCAGTCTCCAATGAAGAGTTATTGAACAAGCTCGCCAAAGACTGGGTTGATTACAAGTACAATCCCAAAGATCTGATCCGCTGGATTTGCAACAGCAAGGCCTACGGCTTATCCAGCGTCGCCAACAAAACCAACGACAAGCCGGACGACGAAATCTTCTTCTCGCGCATGCTTCTTAAGACCATGACGCCCGAGCAGCTCTTCGAATCGCTAATGACCGCGACCCAAGCGAAGGTAGCGCAAGTCAAAGCCGACAAAGAGAAGCTGCGCCGTGAATGGCTCGACAAGCTGGTCGTCAACTTCGGCGACGACGAAGGCAACGAAGGGAACTTCAACGGCACCGTCGTTCAGGCGCTAATGCTGATGAACGGCCAGGACATTAACACCGCCATCATGGACCCGGAAATCGGCACCGTGGCTGTCGTTCGTAGGAAGCACGGCAAGGAAGCATTTACAGGTTTCAATGCCGGAATCCGCGACCTGTTTCTGGCCGCTTTGAACCGTCCGCCAAACACAGCCGAAATGAGAAAACTGACCGACCCCAAGACGTATGCGCTTGCAAAATCCGCCCCGACGAAGAACGTGGACGCCTTTGTTACCGCGTATTACCAGGACGTCTTCTGGGCAATTCTCAATAGCAACGAGTTCATTCTCAACCATTAGCGACGGACCGCTCCTCCTCAAGGTTGTCCCGGCGGTAAAACTTGTTGGATAGCAGGTTCTCAACGGCGAGGATAAGAAGCAATAATACCATGAGGATCGGGAAGAGTTCCAGCGGTTCGCTCCAGTGTCCACTGAGAAGCGTGCGAATGTCCACCTTGCGATCGTTGGCCAGAACGCTGTCGGGGCCAAAGACGGCTTCGATCTCTTGAGCGGGAATCCGGGACAGGTCGCTTTCCTCGCCAGGGATGTTGACGCTGTACGCGGCGAGGCGTGGACTGCCCTTGGCGTCTGTTTGTGCCCCATAAATTGCATAGTTACCAGGCGTGCCCGCTTGCTTGAAACCGACTCGGTTGCCATCGGAGGCCGTGATCAGCTCGAGAACGCCGGGGCCTTGCAGCTCCAAAGCATTCGGCCTGTTTAGAGGCAAGGTCACCATGGGTTCGCCCTGGCCGGTGAGGAAGTTTAGTAGAACCGCAGCGGTGTCGCCGACCAGGTAATTCGTGCAATAGCCGGCGATGGCGACATAGAAGGATCTGTCCGTTTCAAGATAATCGTTCCAGCGTGGCTTGCGGGCATCGAGCGGCGTCGTGAACAACACGACTTTGCCCGCTTTACCGTCTTCCTCCGTCCAACGTCGTTCTAAAAGCGCCGAGCTTTTCTTGGCGTCGTCGTAGCGCACCAAGACTGCACCTTCGTTCTTGCGCGGCACGACTTCCCAAAATAAGAATGCGCTGCACGGGCGTTTGATAAAGTCGATGCTGCTGTCGTCCTTATACACACGGATCGGCGCGAGCAGAGGATGTTGATAGATGCCGTCGTCGCGCAGGTTCCAGGCGGCGCCGGGACGAACAAGATCCTTGCCTTGAGCAATCGATTCGCCGAACGTGCCGGGCACTAATTTCTGGGCCGGCGCGGTGTGGTAAGAGTTGAGCTGCATCTCACGCCCACCGGGCACGATGCCTAAGCCGCCGCCCTTCTGCACATAACTCGCAAGCTGTCCCCACAGCGTTGCGTCGGGCGCAGCCAGACCAAAGAGATACACCGCCTGATAGCCTGCGAGAACATCGAGCCCCGGAAGATTGGCCGGCGTTTTCACATCCACGCTGAACCTTAGGGCCTTGAGTGCGTTCACAAAAAAAACCGCTGAGTTTTGATTGTCTGCCAGCACCAACACCCTGCGAGCTTCGCGCACCGCGAAAGTAAGAAACCGCTGGTTGTCAAACGCCAATAGGTCGGGCGTGGCGAATCGTGCCTCAAGCTGGTGTTGACCCGCTCCCAGCTTCAATTCGGCGAGGTCGATTTCAAATGGGATCGTCTTCGTCTCGCCGGCTTTGATTTCGACCGCTTGCTGTAGGGTTTTCTTTTCGACCTTGCACATCAGTGTGGTGCTGAAATCTCTTCCAGTCGCTCGAACGATGGCATGGAGCAAGAACTTCTCATCCTCGGCAAACAGTTGCCTGACCTGGCCGCTAGGAATTCTCGGCGGATCGAGTTGTACGAGAGCAAGGTCAACTGGGCTCTCCACGCCGACGTCGAAAAACAACCCTTGAGCGCCGCGCAAGTTGCCGAGAACATCCTGAAGGCTCTTGGCGAGCTTGCCGCGATACTCTTCGACAGCCGGCGCCAAATCGTCTTTGGGGAGCAAACTCAGCAAGTCGCGGCCACGGCGCTGGAGGTTCATCACCAGTTCGGCGAGCTTTTCGTCGGGCGGCATGTCATCTTTGGTTACAGCCGGCAGCCGATCGCGCAATTGCTCGAGAAAGTCGAGCAGCGCTTGGTCGGGATAATCCTTGCCCGGCGGCAGCGGAATCTGAGCACGCAGTTCCTTGAGCCGGTCCATGAGCGGGCCAATGTTATCGCGGGCTTGATGCAGACCTTCTAGGGCCGACGGCACCCCATCGCTTGCATCCCATACATTCGCTTGCCGGCCGATATCCCAGGCGGCGCGCGTGCGATCGGAAAAGACGCAAACGAAACGCGGCAGAAATCGGCTCGTGCCGTCGTCCTTCCTGCGGGCCAGATCGGCAAGCAACCGATAGGCGGTTTCAAGCGAGGCGCTCACGGGAGTTGCAAGCGAGCCGACCTTCAAGCCGCCGATGCGTTCGCGCGCATGGCTCTTGCCTGTCCAGTCGCCGCGGGCCGATTGGGCGATGGCCGCCGTGTCCAAGACCACGATTTGGCTTCCCTCGGGGAGTTCGTCAAGAAATTCCAAAGCGCGGCGCTTGGCTTCGTCGAGCCGCGTGACGCCGTCGCTGGTCTTGTAATCCATGCTGGGGCTGGTGTCGATAATCAAGACGGCGGCAACGGGGCGCTCGCTGCTCAGCCCCAATCCCTGATGGAACAGACGAGGCCTGGTCAGGGCCAGACAAATGGCGGCGATCAACAGGATTCGCAACGCCAAAAGAAACAAATGGCGCAGCCGCAACTTCCGCAGGTTTGTGCGGTGCCGCTGAACGAGAAAGCGAAATGCGGGGAACGGCAACGTGCGCGGCTTCTGGCGCATGATGAGGTGCAGCAGCACGGGAATTGCCGTGAGCGCCAGACCACCCAGGAGCACTGGAAAAACAAAACCCATACGTCAATCAACGGTGCGACGGTATGCGACACTCATTCCGACCGCTTGGCGCACTTAAAGTCGAGACAACTCGTTCCACTTCCACCTTCGCCCCATTAGAAACGCCTTCCAACAAGAATCTTACTTCGTGTCCCGGAACTGCTGCGGATAACCAGCGAAAGCCCTTGCCGCTAAAGCTCTTGTCCTTGGCCTTCTCCTCGAAAACAATGCATTCTTGGACACACGTGAGGTCGCGGTCGCCGATCCTAACGGCCTTGGCAAGATCGACCACCTCGATCGTGTATTTTACCGATGCCCCTTGGTAATGATACGCATACTCCGCCCGGATCACATCGCCGAGAAGCGCCGGGGGATTGCCGGCGCTTGAAGGGATTTCGCGATACGGGATCTTCTGTTCGTCATTGCTCCAAAACACCAGCTTCGCCTTGAAGTCCTTAGCCGTATTTTCCACCGTGTACTCCACCACGGCACAAGGTACTTTGCGGTCGCCGATCGTGACCGTCTCCTGGCGCCGAGCGACAATTTGTGACTCTGCTGGCAAACCGCCCGGCCGAGATCCGTGCGTCTTTCCCGGATCACCGAACTGACCGTTGACCTCGGGGGTTCGCGCCAATATCGGCACATCGCCGTCATATTTCGCAATGACGTCTTTGAACTTGGTGACGGAAACTTTGCCGTTAAGCGTCTTTTTCTCCTGAAGAATAACCCAGGAGCCGGCTTCGAATCCATGCCAGGGATTGCGAACGGACATTCCCCCTTGAACGCCCTGACCGAGCGCTGGAACCGCGGCCAGCAGCAAGATTCCGGCGGAAGATTGGAGGCAAAACATGCGAAACTCCTTTTTCGCGAGCGCGAGAGTCATTTCGGGATGCCAGCAAGCTGTTGAATTTCTTCCAGAGTATCAGCACTTTCCAGAGCGGTAACGATTCGATCCAGTCGAGCAGTGTCTTGAATCTTGCGTATTTCCTCGATTAGCTCCAGCCCTTTGGAGCCAAACTTGAGCTTCAGTCCCAAACGGATGGCTTTCTGAAGGCCTTCCTCTCGGCCCTCCTCTCGGCCCTCCTCTCGGCCCTTTTCGAGGCCCTTTTCCAGGCCTTCTTCCATTGCCAGTCTTTCAATACTTGTTACGTACGGCATCTTCTTATCCTCCTCGAGTTTTTCCATATCCGATCGAAACTTCAATTCCAGTTCCTTCGGGAGTTGAAGCAACCAGTCAATCAAGCGGAACAGGCGTCGGACTTCCTGGACACTCATCCCACGTTCATAGAGATTTCGAACCAAGCTGAACTTGCGGTCTTTGCGATCGGCGGGCGCCTTGCGGGTTTGCAACGCCGCCAAGTGAGCTAACACAACCTTTGCCATCGGGTTCGTGCTCTGTTCCAGTTCTTCCGCTCGGGCCACATAGTCGAGCAGCTTTACCGATGGAAATTGGAAGGCCGTTTTGCAGCCCCAGCGTGCGGTTTGATAGTGACTTGGCCGCCAACCAGCCCTTTCATCTCCGAGAACTGCCAAGCTAACCACTTCTCTATTATAACGATCGAGAATGCGGTAGTTGTAGCGGAACATGCGCTGCGCAAAGCCGGCTTCCTCTTGCGCTTGCAGCTCGATATGCAGGAGAAGCCAACTCTCTATTCCGTTTGGGAGCCAAACCTTGACCAGCTTGTCGACTTCTCCTCCGCCTTGCTCGGACTTGGCCATGATCTCGACCAGTTCCTTGTCGAGGAATTCGAATCCCCGTGACCAGTCAATATCTTTGTAAATCAAAGGGAAGAGGAGCCGCAGAAAGTCCTCGAAGTAGAGATCGAGCGCTTCCTTCCACGGACTGTCGAAATCAGCCATGGCCGTAGGCTCCAGACCCATTAGAGTCAAAACCGCTTTTGCCTTTGCAAAAGATACTCCATCAAGGCGCGGTCGAAGCTCACGCTGGTGTCCATGGCCACGTAGTCGATGTTCGCTTTCGCGCATTCCTCGCGGTAGAAGTTCTGGAATTCGGTCAGCGACTTGAGATAATCGGGTTTCATGCCCCGCGCATCGAGCGTGAGCCGGCGGTCTTCTTCGACGTCCTCGAATTCGATTGTTCCTTCGAAGGGGAAGTGGACCTCCGCTTCGTCCAAGATGTGGAACAGGATCACGTCGTTGCCGCGGTGGCGCAGGTGGTGCAAGCTTTTGAGCACGGGATCGGGATCGGTCAAAAGGTCGCTGAAGATCATCACCAGGCTCTTGCTGCGAATCATGGCGGCAAGCTGGTGGACGCATGGAGCGATGTCCGTGGTGCCCGATGGCTTCAGGTTCGCCAATATCGCCAGGATAGTGCCGAGCTGTGTCCGCTTGCTCCTGGGCGGCAAGCAGGTTTGAATTCGCGTGTCGAAGGTGACCAGGCCAACCGGGTCCTGTTGGTAGATCATCAGGTAACCCAGGGCGGCGGCGAGACAGATGCCGTATTCGAACTTGGTCAATTCCTGTCGATACGTGTAGGCCATCGACGCCGACAGGTCCATCATCAAGTAACCGGTGACGTTGGTCTCGGCTTCGAATTTCTTTAAATAATACTTGTCGGTTTTGGCGAAGACGTTCCAGTCGAGGTCTTTGAGATCGTCGCCGGGCACATATTTGCGATGCTCGCTGAATTCGACGGAGAAGCCGTGGAACGGACTGGCGTGCAGTCCTTGGAGAAAGCCCTCGACGATAAACTTGGCGCGCAGATCGAGTCGGGCCACCTGGCGGATGACCTCGGGACGCAAGTACTTCTCGGGAGCGGCCACGTCACTTCTTTCCTTTCCCGTATTTCGATATTTCGGGATCGGTGATGACTTCGAGCAGCTTCTCGATCACGTCCTCGCTCGTTTTCCCCTCGGCTTGGGCCTGGAAGTTGGTGCTGACTCGATGCCTCAGCACCGGGATGGCGCACTTCTTGATGTCGTCGATGGCCACGCTGAAGCGGCCGTCCATGGCGGCGATCGCCCGGGCGCCGTGAACGAGGAAGATGCCGGCCCGCGGCCCCGCGCCCCAGTCGACCATTTTCTTGACGAAGTCCGGCGCGGTCGGATCTTTCGGCCGCGTAGCCCGCACCAACCGGGTCACGTAATCCTTGACGTAGTCGCCGACCGGCACCGAGCGGACTAGCTTCTGCATGTTGACTATCGCCCGGCCCGAAAGCACTTTGGTGATCTCCGCCGGCTCTTCGCGCGTCGCCATTTCGAGGATGCGTTTCTCTTCGTCGTAGGCCGGGTAATCGACCTTGATGTTGAACATGAAGCGGTCGAGCTGGGCTTCGGGGAGCGGGTAGGTGCCTTCCTGCTCGATGGGATTCTGCGTGGCGATGACGAAGAACGGATCGGGCAGGTTGTAAGTTTCCTGCCCGGCCGAGACTTGCCGCTCCTGCATCGCTTGGAGTAACGCGGCTTGCGTCTTGGGCGGCGTGCGATTGATTTCGTCGGCCAAGAGGATGTTGGTGAAGATCGGTCCCTTGACGAAGCGGAACTCGCGCCGGCCCGCTTCGTTCTCATCGAGCACCGTCGTGCCGGTGATGTCGGTCGGCATCAGGTCGGGCGTGAACTGAATGCGTTTGAAAGTGACGTCGAGAATCTGGCTGATTGAGCTGACCATGAGCGTCTTGGCCAAGCCGGGGACGCCGACCAGAAGGCAATGGCCGCGGGTGAAGACGGCAGCCAAGATTTGCTCGATGACATCGGTTTGGCCGACGATCGCTCGGCGGAGTTGCTCGATGATCTGGTTGCGGGCCTGGCTGAACTGGGCGAGATATTCGCTAATGCGGTCTGTAGACATGCGTTGGGGGAGTGGCTAGTGGTTTTAGTAGTTAGTTCATTCCGTGAATCCATTCTAATCGAGAACGCGGAACGAGACCAAGGCGATTCAGGCTCAGCGCCAACCTCACCGCCAAGCCCGCCACGCAGTTTGGCGGGCAGCTCATCGACGTAAACGACATTATCATAAGCCGTTGCGACAAACTTTGTAGCTGCCCGCCACACCGCCAAACTCACATACCTCTCCTACGAGTCTGCCCATTTTTTTCGATGGTTTCTTAACGGCGGCACACAACCGACATTGACAAGATTGTTCGCACTTCTTATAGCGCTCGCCCTCGCGTTGTCATTGCAATGGGGGACCATCCGCGCGGCTGACCCTAACCGGTTCGCCGGCCGCGGCGTTTGCTTGGGGGACAACTCATGAAGCGTTGTTTCTGGGCCGCCTCTTTTATCGCGCTGGGCTTGGCCGGCTGTTTGGGCCCTCAGGCGCGCATGCAATCCTCCGAGGAAAGCGAACGCGAGAAAGATCTCGAAACGCACACCGTCGGCTCCGTGACCGACGTTGCCAACGTGGTGTCCGCCAACGTCGGCGGCTACGGAATTGTCACCAATTTGAACGGCACAGGGCATTCGCCTCCGGGAAGCTACCGGACGATGCTCGAAAAATACTTGCGTCAGAACCGCATCGAAAATCCTAAGGCCCTCCTCGATTCGCCGGATAACGCCTTGGTATTGGTGTCTGCGTTCATCCCGCCCGGTGCGCGCAAAGGCGAGCTGATCGACGTCGAAATCACGCTGCCGCCTGGAAGCAAGGCGACAAGCCTGCACGGCGGCTACTTGCAGCTTTGCGAGTTGAGGGATTTCAATACGACGCATGGGGTCAATCCGGACTATCAAGGCGCCGACCGCATGTTGATGGGCCACGTCCACGCCAAGGCAAAGGGCAACTTGCTGGTTGGCCTGAGCGCTCCGGGCGAGCCGGCCGAGATGCGGCGCGGGCGCATCTGGCAGGGCGCCGTGTGCCTGGACAGCCGGCCCTTTTACCTGGTGCTGAAGAAGGACGACCAATCGGCCCGCGTCGCCAATGCCGTCGCCGAACGGATCAACTTCATGTTCCGAGACGACCCGCGCAAACAGCAAGCCATCATGCAAAATCGCGACCTTTTCCTTCTCGGCGAAGTCACCGGTCAACTGAATAACACACAGGAGCCGATGGCCACGGGCGAAGTCGCCAAGGCGCTCAACAAGGAAATCATCAACGTCCGCGTGCCCTACGCCTACCGATTCAATCCCGAGCGCTACCTGCGCGTGGCCCGGCTGATGCCCTTGCGTGAAGTGCCTGAGCAACAAGCACGCTATCGAAAGCGATTGCAAAAAATGCTGCTCGATCCTGCGGACACTATCCGGGCGGCGCTGCGGCTTGAGGCGTTGGGCAAGGAAAGCATTCCGGCGCTCAAAACCGGCCTGGCGAGTGATCATGCGCTGGTGCGTTTCGCTTCGGCCGAGGCTTTGACGTACTTGGGCAGCACGGCCGGCGTCCATGAATTGGCCGAGCTAGCCAAGGATCGGGAACGCGTCGAGTGGAGGAATTTCTGCCTCTTGGCGATAGCCGGCTTAGACGAAAGCGTGTGCCGGTCGAAGCTGGAAGAGATGCTGAGCTTCGATGACATTGAGCTGCGCTGCGGCGCCTTCGTGGCCCTGCGAAGATTGCAGGATAGCTACTTCACCGAAAACTATTACCAGGAATGCCTTCGGAAGAAGGTGAAGTACACCTTGCCTTTAGGCGCGGAGCGCCTGGGCGGCACATTCTGGCTGCATCATTTGGCGTCAGGCTCGCCGAAGCTGGCATATTTCGCGGTGGAAAGACGGTCGGAAGTGGTGCTGTTCGGCGACGACATCCAGCTGGTGACGCCGGTCAAGCTCCTCGTCGGCCCCGAGTTTACCGTGACTGCCGAAGCCGGCGACGACCGCGTCACGGTCAGCCGTATCACCACCGAAGGCATGCAACAACGTCAGTGCGCGTTGCATCTGGACGAGGTCTTGCGCACCATCGCGGCCATGGGTGGACAATATCCCGAAGCGGTCGATTTACTTCGCAAGCTCGACGACCGACGGGGCCTCAACTGCCGCATTGGCGTCAACTGCCTGCCGCACGCCGTCTCCGTGGACGCGCTGGCCGAAGAAGGCCGCAATCCCAGCCACCTCAACGCTTCGCGCTAAGAGTAGGACGGTTTTGCAAACCGTCTCATTGAATGGACGGATTGCAAATCCGTCCTACGAGCTTTCATCCAGGCGGCCAAGTCATGTCGCGACCGCCCAGGAGATGGAAGTGCAGGTGCGGGACCGTCTGGCCGCCGCGGTCGAGACAATTCACCACCAACCGATAGCCGTCATTCAAGCCAAAATCCTTCGCCAACCGCGCTGCCACCAAATGCATGTGTCCAAGTAGGTCACGGTCGTCGTCCGTCAAATCGGAATGGGTTGGAATCGCTTTTTTTGGAATGATCAAAACGTGCGTGGGCGCCTGGGGATGAAGGTCCCGAAACGCCAAGCAACGTTCGTCCTCGAAGACGATGTTCGCTGATATCTCGCGATCGATGATTTTTTGGAAAATGTCGTCTTGCATCATGCGGCACCTCGCTTCCGCGCCGAACTGTTCGTTTAAACAGGCTCGCGGCTAAACTTGTGTTGCAGGCCCTAATATATTAGCGGAATGACCGGCGACGTTTGGCACATCGGCGTGGATGAGGCCGGCTATGGTCCGAATCTTGGGCCATTCGTCATGTCCGTAGTGGCCTTCCGCTCGCCAGCCGCCGACCTTTGGGATTCCTTGAAGACGGCTGTACGGCGGCATTCAGATCACGAGGACGGCCGCGTCCTGGTGGCCGACTCCAAACTCGTTCATTCCTCCGGCAAAGGCTTGCAATTGCTCGAATCTTGCGTGGGCCCGTTTCTGCGCGTGGCTGGCTGCGCCAACTATGCCGACTCGACACTTGGCGACCTCTTGAAACACCTATCTCGCTCAAGCCATGCGGACCTGCACGCGGAATGCTGGTTTCATGGCAAGACGGGCTTCCCTGTTGAAGCGGACTCCGCGGAACTAGACGCGCAAACGGAGCGCATTCAGGCGGCCTCCGAGAACGCGGGCCTCTCCTTCGGTCTGATTCAAAGCGCGATTGTGTGCCCGCCGCGCTTCAACGCCTTGATCGAGCGCTGGGACTCGAAAGCGGCCGTTTTGGGAATATGCTTGGCGGATTTGTTAGGCGAGTGTCTCAAGACGCCGGCGAAGGAGCCGTTCGAAGTCGTCGTCGACAAGCATGGCGGTCGCAACTCCTACAGCGCGCTCCTACAACACGCGTTTCCAGATGGCATGGTTCTAGCGCGCGAGGAAGGTGCGGCCCGCAGCATCTACGAAGTCCGCGGCACAAGTCGCAAGATAAACATCACGTTCATGCCGCGCGCGGAACAAGCGTCGTTTTGTGTCGCTCTGGCGTCGATGGTCAGCAAATACGTGCGTGAAGCGCTGATGGGCGAGTTCAATCGATTTTGGCTGGCGAAGACACCGGGACTCAAGCCGACCGCCGGCTATCCGGGCGACGCGGAGAGGTTCTTCCGGGACATCCTACCGGCCCTCGCCGGGCTGGGGGTTTCCAAGGAGAAAATCTGGCGATGCCGATAGGACGTCCGGAAAGAACTTCGTAGGACAGGCAGCCTTGCCTGCCGGAATGACCTTGGAACACGCAGGCTGCGTGTTCCTACGAATACACAATTTGGCGCGGGTAGCGGTTCCTCATCTGGAAGAGCAGGCTGTTAAGCGATGCCAATTCCAGCAATGTTCCGGGAACCAAGTGGACCGGCTGATTGTTGTAATAGATGACCAGGAGATCGGGGTGCGTACAGCGGGCAACCCAGGGATCTCCGCGAAGGCGAGGGTCAAGCAACGATGGGCGACTTGGGGCCACACAGAAATTCCTACGGGGCCTAATGCGCAGTGTGGTTTCCATCTTCCTTGTCTCCGTCCCTATCGCCCCCTTTCCCCAGATTCGCGAATGCGATGCCAAATCGCTCCCACGGAACGCGAGAATCGAATGATGCGCATAACCTATGACGGAAAAGCAACTTATGGAAAACGGTTGCGAAGATTGGCATAGCCGCGTGTACCACGGCGGGCGCGGCTCTTTGTTCAATTGTGCCCGGCACAATAGAGCAAAATTGCGTATTCGAGGGTCGGGTCCGTTTTTAGAGACACGTCCGATTACTTTTGCTTACTTTGCACGAAGCGTTCCAACCAGGCCAGGTCCCATTCCATTTTCGCGCGGCGGTGGCGGTACTTCATCACACCGTGTCCCTCACCAGGGTACACGATCAGCTCCGTCGGCACGTGCAGGTACTCCTTGAGGGCGCGATAAAGCATGCGGCTCTGGCCCGGCGGGCAGCGCTCGTCGTTGGCGCCCACGTGGATCAAGGTCGGCGTGCGAATCTTGTCGAGGCTGTACGTGGACGACGCTTTGTGATACGTGTCGGCGGAACTCCAAGGGAATCCTTTCTTGAACACCATGGAGTACGCCGGCTCGTCGTTGCTGCCCCATTCCATGACGGCATCGACAATGCCCGCTCCGGAGATGGCCGCCTTGAAGCGGTTCGTCTTCGTGATGATGCAGTTGGTGAGGTAGCCGCCGTTGCTCCAGCCGCTGACGGCCAGCTTGTCCGGATCGGCGATCCCTTGCTCCACCAGATGATCCACTCCTTTCAGGATATCTTCCACGTCGAGATCGTTCTCGCGGCCAATGAGATCGGTGAGGAACTTGTCGCCATAGCCGGTTGAGCCGCGGTAGTTGGGACAGAGGACCGCATGGCCTTTCGCCGGCAAGAGCGTGCGGCCATAAATCCAGTATTGCAGCTTGTAATACGAGGCCGTGGTCGGTCCTCCGTGGATTTCCAAAACGAGGGGGACCTTTTGACCGGGCTTGTAGTCGGGCGGCAATTCGAGGACGCCCTCAACAGCCTGGCCGCCGGCGCCCTTCCAAGTGACGACTGACAATTGCGGCAGCTTCCAGCTTTCGGCCTGGGGATTGACGTTGGTGAGGCGGCGAAGCTTGCTGTCGTTTTCAAGGAGATAAACGTCGGGGAATTTCGTCGGCGTGCCGAGAACGACGGCGGTGGCTTCACAGCGCGGATCGCCACTGATGCCTTCGACGACCACATCTCCCGGAACGGCGACGTGGGCCGACGACGGTCCATCCGCGATACCGCCCGCGCGCATCAAATGCACGCGGGCCTTCGTCTCGCCGAGGAACCAGAGCCAGTTTTCCGCTTTCCATTGGAGTGGGCTGCCATATCCCTTGATGGAATAACCAGAGCCGCGATCCAATTTTGTGACAGCCGGCGGATCGGCGGCGACATCGACCAGCATGACTTCGGCCGGATAGCCGTCGAAAACGGCGTTAAACGCCAGGCGGCCGCCCTTTGGCGACCAGGCCAGATGTTCCAACCACGCGTAGGGCGAGGGCATGTCTTTGCGAAACGCTTTGTCCGGCACCGTGACGATCTTCCCGGTCTTGGCGTCATAGATTTCGACCTTCGATTGGCCTTCGAAGCTGACCACCTTGTCGTCGGGAGTGGTGATCATCGCGATCTTGGACCCGTCGGGAGTCGCCGTGAACTCGCGGATGTTGCGGCCCTCGTCGACAATTTTGCGCGCTCGAAATGAGTCGAGGTCGAGCCTCCAAATCTGACTGAGCTTTTCGACGCCATGGCCGTAGTCGAGGCCACGATGCTTGCCGCGCAGGCCCGACCAGTCATCGAGCACCTTTTCATAACTCACTTGATAGTGGATGAAGGCGCCGTCTTCGGAAATCTGAAAAGCGTCGACTCCTTCGGTTAGTTGGGTGACGGGTGTGAGATCGTTGCCGTTCCAGCGGACACGCCAGACTTGGGCTTTGCCGTTGAAAGGCGGCTGCTTGTCGCCTTCGCGCTTGCGGTTGGCGAGAAAGTAGATGGTCTTGCCATCGGGCGCCCACTGAGGTGAACGGGCGCCGCAGCGATCGTGCGTAAGCCGTAGCGAGCCGGCGCCCCTTGGCGGACCACCCTTGAGCTTGTTCTGCGTATCGACCAGCCACAAGTCGGTCTTGCGATCGTCGGTCGATTCCCGCCAGCGCGCCTCGGTGTAGGCGACGAACTTGCCGTCAGGCGACAAGGCGATCTGCTGGATGTCGGCCTGGGTGAAATAGTCGTCGATGTTGATGTCGTGGGTTCGCTTGACATCCTGGGCCGGCAGGTTGGGAACGAAAAGCAACAGCGCAAGAAAGGCGGCAATGACGCGCATGGATGCAACTCCGTGGGGTTGGATCAAAACCGTATTGTCGTGGCGACGCTATTGGAGATGCAAGGAATTTCCGCAATCGTTTAGCCGCGAGCCAACGGCGAGCGCGGACCGCGTCTCATGGCGATGGACCTCGCCCGCGCTCGCCGCTGGCTCGCGGCTAAACGTTATTGCTTGCGTTTTTTTGATTCGAATTCCTTGATGTACTTTTCGGGGCTTTCAAGGAATTCCGCCCGGCAGCCGCTGCAGCAGACGTAGTAGGTCTTGCCTTTGTAGGCGACGGCGATGCTGCCTAGGCCGCCCGAGACGATGCACTCGGGCTTGCCGTCGCCGGCAGCGAAGGGCTCGCCCTCTTTGGTGGCGCCGACGGTGTACTTTTTGGAGAAGAGATTCTTGCCGGCCGGCCTTACCTCAAAGGCGTAGAGGAAGCGGTTGGAATGGAGCAGCGTGATCACAAGCCGCTGCGTTTCGTCCTTAATGTCGCGCTCCAGTGTGAGTTTTTTCTTGTCGAGCTTACCGGTGTAGACGAGGCTTTCTTTGGCGGGTGTACGCAAGGTCAGCTCGAAAAGGTCTTTGTCGGGCAGGAAGCGCAACTCGCCGCCGGAGAAGTACTTCCCCTTGTCGACGGCGAGGGTGAGCCAAGCGTCGTCCTTTTTGAACTGCCATTGCCAGGAGAGCGTTTCGAGCCAAAAGCCTTTCTGCTTCTCCTCGAGGCTGCCGACAGGGTTGCCGGTGCCGCGCCATTCGCCGATAAGGACGTTGAAGGGCCGCAGGGCGTCTTTGGGCGAACGCGCGTTGGGAGGATCGCCGGCACACATCGTCGCAACAAGCACGCTGGTCGCGGCAAAAGCTGTGGTCAATCCAAGTGTCCAACGGAACAGCAGCGTCATGTGCGACCTCATTAAAGCAACGCCCGAACGCGGATCGGCGTCAAAAGAAAGAAGAGCAGGCCCAATCATACTAACCGAACGGCAACTCAAAGGTATCGCGGCAGGGTGTGATAGAGTGCGCAAGATTTTTTTTGAACTTCATTTACAACGGCAGCTGGTTGAGCGCCGAAACGTCATCAACACAAGTCCAAGCGAATAAGAAGCTTGCGATAACGAAATAGTCTTTAAGCTACCGCGTAAGTCGCTATTACGGACTAATTAGTATACGGAGGGGAATGGCGGATCTCGCCCTTGATCTTTGCCTGCCAATGGCTTGCGGCCAATGGCGTGATGCAGCTGGATTGAATTTTTTTTGAGTTGACTTTGCAGCTGAAAGCGCTATACTTGGCCCCTGAATCGCTTTCGACCCCCTTTCTCCTGTTTGAGTGGGTCACCCGGTCAACCCAGGCGTTTTGTCATTCCACTGGCCAAGGAGCGCCTCAAGAGACCGCGAAGGATCGTGGGGAATCTCGGCACCTGGACTCGCATCTAGGTTGCATTTCAACGGTCCTCTCGCCGTTTACTGAGCGCGAAACCGGTCAGGAAGTTGCCTCCATAACCTTTTCCAGCTTCTTCACAACAGCTTTGCAAACAACGTACGCGTCCGGTGTGCGCGCTTCGAAGCACGCCAGTTTCTGAAAGGTGTCCGCCCGGGCCAAGGAAGGCCCACGCGAGGCGATACGGATTGCGAGGGGCAGGGATCGTCGATCCTCGGACACCTTTCAGAACTGGTTCGCATCCGAGTGGGACGGTTTTGCAAACCATCCGGACGGATTGCAAATCCGTCATACAGGATGGCTGAAATCCCTGTTCCCGGCCCATGGCTGTTTCCGGCTTACGGCCTGGCAGGGTTGGTCGACAAGCAAGGATGCCCAAGACCACGCTCGGGCCGGCGCCGCGAAGGATCGCGGCGCCGGCCCTTTGTTTTTCCCGTTCACGTTGCGCGCTCGCGCTCGCGCAGCCCTTCGATGGACACATCCAACCATGCCGCTCCTTATGCAAGCTTCCACACGCGACGCCATTGAAGAACTCGTCTCCCAGCGCATCCTCGTCCTCGACGGCGCCATGGGCACGACTCTGCAGGCGTTCAATCTCACGGAGGCGGATTATCGCGGCAGCCGCTTCAAGAGCCATCCCAAAGATCTCCGCGGTTATCACGATCTGCTCAACCTCACGCAACCGCAGGTTGTCGAGAAGGTCCACGGCCTTTACCTGGAAGCCGGCTCGGACATCATCGAGACCAACACCTTCACGGCAACAGCCCTCGGCATGATCGAGTACGGCCTCGATCCGAGCCTTGTGTTCGAGATCAACAAGAAAGCCGCCCAAATCGCCAAGCGTGCCGCCGAGCGCGTGACGCGCAAGAACCCGGACAGGCCGCGCTTTGTCGCCGGCAGCATCGGCCCGACCAACAAGAGCCTTTCGCTCGGCACCGACGTCGAAGACCCGGGCAAGCGCCAAGTCACTTTCGACCAAATGGTCGACAACTATTACGAGCAGGTGCGCGGCTTGGTCGCTGGCGGCGTCGATCTGCTTTTACCCGAAACTTCCTTTGACACACTCGTCTTCAAGGCGTGCCTCTTTGCGATCGAGAAGTTCTTCGCCGACCACAACACTCGTCTGCCGGTGATGATCTCCGGCTCGGTTTTTGAGGGCGGCCGCACGCTGTCGGCTCAGTCGCTGGAAGCCTTCTGGATCGCGGTGCAACACTTCGACATGCTTTCCGTCGGCCTCAACTGTTCCCTGGGCGTCACGCAGATGCGGCCTTACATCGAGACGCTGGCATCCTTGGCGGGCAAGCCGATCAGTTGCTACCCCAACGCCGGCATGCCCGACGGCTTCGGCGGCTTCAAAGGCTCCTCGCCCGAGCATTTCGCCCGGACGCTGGGCGAATTCGCACGCAACGGCTGGGTCAATTTTGTCGGCGGCTGCTGCGGCACCACGCCCGAATGGATCGCTCACATCGCGAAGGCCGTCGAGGATGTGCCGCCGCGCAAAATCCCGCAAGTGACGCACTGGTCGAGCTACAGCGGTTCGGAAGCGCTGATTGTGCGGCCCGAGTCGAACTTCATCATGATCGGCGAGCGGACCAACATCACCGGCTCCCGCCGATTCGCACGCCTCATCAAAGACGGCAATTACGAGGAAGCGCTCAAGGTGGCCCGTGACCAGGTGGAAGGCGGCGCCAACATTCTCGACGTGAACATGGACGCAGACCTAATTGACGGCAAGGAGGCCATGACCCGTTTCCTCAACCTGCTGGCCGCGGAGCCCGACATCACCAAGCTGCCGATCATGATCGACAGCTCGAAATTCGAGATCATCGAGGCGGGGCTGAAATGCGTGCAGGGCAAAGCGATTGTCAACTCGATCAGCCTCAAGGAAGGCGAAGAAAAGTTCCTGGATCAGGCCCGGATCGTTAGACGCTTTGGGGCAGCCGTCGTTGTCATCGCGTTCGACGAGGAACGTCAGGCAGTCACTGCCGACCACAAGGTGGCGATCTCGGAGCGGGCATACAACTTGCTCATTGAAGACGCAGGCTTCGATCCCGCCGATATCATCTTCGACGTCAATATTATGCCGGTCGGCACCGGTTTGGAGGAGCACAGCAACTACGCAGTCGAATTCTTCAAAGCGGTTCGCGAGTTGAAGAAGCGGTTTCCGCTGTCGAAGACGTCGGGCGGCGTCAGCAACGTATCGTTCAGCTTCCGCGGCAACGAAGCCGTCCGCGAGGCTATGAATGCCGCGTTTCTGTATCACGCCATCCGCGCCGGTCTCGACATGGGCATAGTCAATCCCGGCCAACTTCAAGTCTATGAGGAGATTGACAAGGAGCTTCTGGTTCACATCGAGGACGTATTGCTTAATCGCCGGCCCGACGCCACCGAGCGCCTAGTCGCCTTCGCGAACACGGTGACGAAGAAGGGCAAGACGGAAGTGAAGGAGTTGGCATGGCGGGAGGCGCCAGTCGAGAAACGCCTGGAACACGCATTAGTGAGCGGCATCGTGGATTTCATCGATCAGGACGTCGAAGAAGCTCGCCTGAAATATGAGCGGCCGTTGCAAATTATCGAAGGCCCGCTCATGGACGGCATGAACATCGTCGGCGACTTGTTCGGCTCAGGAAAAATGTTCTTGCCGCAAGTCGTCAAAAGCGCCCGTGTCATGAAAAAGGCGGTCGCCTATCTGCTTCCGTTCATGGAAGCCGAGCGGGCCAAATCCGGCGCTCAACACAAAGCGCGCGGCAAGCTCGTCATCGCCACGGTCAAAGGCGACGTTCACGACATCGGCAAAAACATCGTCGGCGTCGTGCTCGGCTGCAACGATTATCAGGTGATCGACCTCGGCGTCATGGTGCCGTGCGAGAAGATTCTGGAGACGGCCGTGCGAGAAGGCGCCGATATGATCGGCCTATCGGGGCTGATCACGCCGTCCCTCGATGAGATGGTTCACGTCGCCAAGGAGATGGAACGGCAAGGCTTCAAGTTGCCGCTTTTGATCGGCGGCGCCACGACCAGCGCCAAGCACACAGCCGTCAAGATCGCGCCGAGCTACAGCCAAACCGTCCTGCACGTTAAAGACGCTTCGCGTTGCGTCGGGGTAGTCGAACGCTTGATGAAGCCGGACGCGAAGGGCGAGCTGGACAAGGAAAACCGCGCCGCCCAGGAGCGCGACCGCGAGAGCTTCCGCCGTCGCAAGGAGCGCAAGCTGCTTCCATATGCCGAGGCGCTCGCCAAGCGTTTCACGATCGACTGGCGGAAAAGTCCCGTCGCCCGCCCGGCGTTTTTGGGCGTAAAGGTGCTCGACGATTTGCCGCTTTCGGAACTCGTGCCGTACATCGATTGGTCGCCGTTCTTCATGGCGTGGGAGCTGAAAGGCAAATACCCGGACATCTTCAAAGATCCGAACGCCGGCAAAGAAGCGCGCGACCTTTTCGAAAAAGCGAACGAACTTCTCAACGAGCTGATTGAAAAAAAGAAGCTCAAGGCCCGCGGCGTCTACGGTTTCTTTCCCGCCAATTCGGAAGGCGACGACGTTATCGTCTTCACCGACGAGTCACGCCAGCAGGAGCGCTGCCGATTTCCGATGCTTCGCCAACAATGGCAGCGCGAAGGGCAAAAGACTTTCCGCAGCCTGGCCGACTACATCGCGCCGGCCGGCTCGGGCATCGAGGATTACCTCGGCGCTTTCGCGGTCTCCACCGGTTTCGGCAGCCACGAAATGTCGCAGGAATTTAAGAAAGAGCACGACGATTACAACGCCATCATGGTCGAAGCGCTGGCGGACCGTTTGGCCGAAGCGTTCGCCGAGTATCTGTACGAGCGTGCCCGCCGCGACTGGGGCTTCGGCCTTACCGAATCGCTTTCCAAGGAGGAGTTGATCGACGAAAAATACCGCGGCATTCGACCCGCGTTCGGCTATCCTTCCTGTCCCGATCACACCGAGAAGGGCACGCTCTGGCAGCTTTTGGACGCCGAGAAGACCACCGGCATTCGCCTGACCGAGAGCTACGCGATGTGGCCCGGCGCTTCGGTCAGTGGCCTTTATTTCGCACATCCGGAAGCCCGCTACTTCGCCGTCGACATGATCACGCGCGACCAGGTGGAAGACTACGCCCGCCGCAAGGGCATGCCGATTGCCGAGGTGGAGCGCTGGCTGGCCTCGAATTTGGCGTATGACGCCTAGGCACGCTGCAACCGAGAGAGGAATGCCCATGGAAAGGGGGCGAACTTTGCTTTTGAGACCACGCTGGCAACAAAGAGCTTCGCTCCCTGGCTCGTCAAGCTCCGAACCCAAGGCTACGTGTTCCGCTTGATTTACCTTTGGTTACCATCCGCTGAGATGGCCGTTCAGCGCGTTCATGAGCGAGCGAAATCAGGAGGCCATTTTGTGCCTGATGAGACAGTTCGCCGCCGCTACCTGCGCGGATTGGTGAATTTCTTCCGTCTTTATCGTCCCATTGCGGATTCATGGAAAGTTTACGATAATGCAAATCCGAAGAATCCTGTTACGGTCGCTGTGGGCACGGGGGCCAAGGTAACAATCCGGAAAGAACAATCTTGGACAGTTATGCAGAAGCTTGCAGAAGGAAACAACGATGGATCAGATTAACGGCCAGCGAATCGCCGATGCATTTGACGACGACCAGGAGATGGAGAGAGCAATGGGTGAGGCCGTGCGTTCCGCCGTCCGCACGCACAAACTTCTGGGCCAACCCATCGTCATTTGGCGCGACGGCAAAGTGGTTTGGGTGCCGCCCGAAGAAATCGAAGTCGATGAACGCAGCGACGGCAACGGCAAGTCTTAACCCTCAATTCCGTGATTGATCCGTCTGATCAAGAACTTTGCGGAACACCGCGATATGTTCCGGCGTCGTGCCGCAACAGCCACCCACCATGCGCACGCCCGCCTTTAGAAGCGCGGGCAGCCAACTAGCCATGACTTGCGGCGTGTGCGGGTAGATCCAGGACTCGCCGTCGGGCTTCGGCGTCCCCGAGTTCGGCTTCACGAATAACGGCACGGTAGTCTCTGCCTTGAACGCGGCCACAATCTCCAAATAGTCTTCCAGAACCAGGTCACGGCCGCAATTGGCGCCTAGTGCGTCAACTTCCATCCCTCTGGCGAACTCGGCACACGCCTTCGGCGTGTACCGGCTGAATGTTTGCAACTCCCGTTTCGGACCGTGGCGGCTAAAGGCGAATGAAATCAGCATGGGCAAAACCGATGGCAACGCGGCTCGGCTGGCGTCGATAATCTTCTCCGCCTGCACGAGGTCGGAAAATGTCTCCAGGAGAAGCGCATCGGGGGCGGCAGCCGCGCCGGCGATCGCGCTTATGATTGCGTCAATTTCGTTGACATCGGTGGTGGCCGACGGTCCGACGTCGGCCAAGACAAATCCAGCCGGCGCGGCGGCTCGCGCCAGGCGTAGGCCCGCCTGAAAGATCGCATGCAGCCGATCTGCGAGACCGTGTCGAGCCAGCGCCGTCGCGTTCGCCTGAAGCGTATTTGTCAGCAGAACGTCCGCCCCGGCTTGAACGTACTCCTTGTGTATACCCAGAACGACATCTGGTCGGCTCAAGTTCCACTCTTCGTAACATTCCCTCTCGCGAATGCCGGCACGTTGCAACTGCGTACCCATGGCGCCGTCCATGAGCAGCGGCCTGCCCGAATGCAGTGCGTGGAGAAACGCTGGCATGAACGACTCCAGGCCTCGCTCAACCCTCGCTTGCGCTTCGGGCTCAAACGGCAGACTATACCAGGCCCCAGCGGCGGCGCAGGAACCATTCGATGCACAGAACGGTGACGAACAACAAGAAGCACGGCAGGGCGGCGCTGCTCCAGAGCGCTTCAAGCTGCTCGCCGGCTGGACTGCCGGGGGGCAGCGATTGCCGCCAGTCAGGCCACAGATCGACCTTTGGTCTGGAGCTTACCGACTTGGTTGTTACGAGTTCCTCAAGGAATAGTTGCAGCCGGCGCTCATCGGCAAGCTGGAAGCGGCCGCCTGAGTCCAGAGCGAGCTTCTCGAGCGATTCGTGGTCGGCGGCGGTGCGAAGGATTTCCAGATCTTCGGCATAGCCAAGGAATCGGGCCACGCCGGGCGTTCCGGGCAGATCGTTGCCCTCGGCATCTTTTCCGGAGGCGTAGGCTTCAATCCGGTATTCACCGGATAGGTCCGTTTTCCAGAAGTAGCCTTGATACTGGCCACCCTCTTGCGTGATCGGCACTTCGGTTTCTTCCCTGTTGGGACCGATGACTTTGACCTTGAACTGTGGATTGGGGACGTTTTGGCCGTTCTTGCCGCGAACGCCGACGGTGAAGGGAACGCGCTGGCTGGTCCCTGTGGACACACGCCGCTTTTCGAGTTTGACCCAAACGCTACTGTCGATGTTTTCCTGCTGCGCGGCGTAAAGCATCAGCTGCTTCCAAAAGCGCTCGTAGCCCGGAAGCGACTCCGGGTTGCGCCTCCAGGCCCGATAGGTGGTGTCGCCGCCGAATACTACGACCCGGCCTCCTTGCGTGGCCGACGCCAGCACCGGTTCCATTTTGTCGCCGGTCTCGCCGGTCGCCAATATCGTTGCGGTGGGCCGGACCTTGCCGAGGTTGGTCATGCCGTCGAGCGCGCCGAAGAACTGGTTCCACAAAAGCCCATTAGCGTTCGCGTTTTCGTCAAGGCGCAGGAGATAGGTGAGGCCGGCCGCTGTTGGAACGACGCGCACCTTGCTTTCGATTTGCCGGGGCTCCGGCGGAATGCCCAGGTCGATGGGCATGACGTCTCGCAGCGGCGCTGCGAGTTGGGTACCCCAGTCGCTGGCGGCCAACGCGTCCAATCCGCCCAGGAAGACAAGCCCGGTCTTCTGGTTGGTCACCTTGTCGCGAATCGTCGATAGCACCTTCGAGTCGTTGCCGCAGAAACGCTTGGCGGAAATGTCGCCGACGACGATCACGTCATAATGGCGCTTGTCGAAATTGAACCAATCTTCTGGATCAGACGCAGGTTGTGTGTCCTGGTTTCTTTCCGCATAGTAGACACGGAAACGCGGATCCCGGCTCAAGGCGTGGCGGATGGCGAACGTCGACTCCAAGCGCTTGCGGCCCTCGACCCACAGGACGCTGACTCCTTCCGTGGTCACGTTCACGTAAGTCGAGATCTTATTGTTCAGTTCGGTTACTTCGCCGATGAGTGGGACGATTTCCATGGTGATTTTGATCTCCCCGGCGGTGTCGGGAGCGTCGCACACCATGACTACCTCATTGTTTTCCGTCTTCTTAAGCTGCACCTGCTTGTCCGGGCAGGCCCGTTGGTCGCCTTTGCCGTCCAGCCGGTCGATATGAAGTTTGACCGTGACGTTGGCATTCTCGAAACCTGGCGCATTGACGATGCCTTTTATGGTGGCCTTGGTCTTGACGGGCAGCGGCGTCGGCTCGACGAAGATTTCGACGAGGGCGATATCGTTCTGCTTCGACGTCGTGGTCGCCTTGCCCAAACCGAACGCATAGATCGGGCAAAATCCACGGAATTGCGTCGCTTTCTCGCGACTGGAGAATCGTCGGCCATTGTCGGCGCCGTCGGAAAGAAGCACGAGGCCGCGCAGGTTCCTTTCCGCGCCGTGACGCTGAAGGATTTCGTGCAGCCAGAGGCCGATGTCAGTCCGATTTCCATCGGGCTTGCTTTCCGGATCATATGGCCGCAAGTCCTCCGCCCCCTGGTAGTAGACAATTTCGACTTTTTCGCCAGCGAGTTTCTTCAACGCGTCGGCGACGCCCGGATAGCTCAAGATGCGGCGGGCATTGTCCCAGCGTGAGAGGTGGTTGAAATCGTCCGTGAACTCCATGCTGCGGGAATAATCGAGCAAGATGAGGAGTTTGGTGGGCAACTTGATATCGTCCTCCTCGAAAGCCAATGAAGGCCGCAAGACAAGCAGGAAGGGTATCACAAGTGCGAGGAGGCGCAGGACGAGAACCGCGCTGACCCGGCGAACCGAAGCGCCGCGAACGCCGAGGTAGGTCCAAACCGTAAGGACCGTTAAGACCAACGCGGCCACGGCCAACGCAGATGGGCCCCATCCCGGCAGCGACCAGGGCCAGGCAGGATCGAAATTAATGTAACCGGAGCCAAACATCGTGCCTTCCATGACCGCCAAGCCCACGGATGAGCGAAGCGAATCCGTGGGGGTACCGACTTACCCTGCAGGCTCGAAGACTCGCCTGCGGGCTTGGAGGCTTGGAGTTATCCTACCGCGCCGGCGATCATGGTGCTGCGCACGCTGAAGGCGCCGCCCGGTTCCCAATCAAACAGAATCAGATCCGCGGGTTGTCCAGCGGTCAATTCGGGTGTCGGCAGACCGAGAATTCTGCGCGGCTGCACGGTCGCCATGTCGATCGCCTGGCTCAAGGGCGCCTTTGTGAAATTCAACATGTTGCCGATGCACACGTCCGTAAAGACCCACGAGCCAGCCAAAAAGCCGGTTCCGGGCACAACGATCTTGCCCTCCGAGACAACTTCGAATTCCTGGTCCCAATCGCGATAGCGTCCCGGCGGCAAGCCGGCGAGCGAGCCGGCGTCACATGTCAGAATTAGGCGTTCGGGTCCCTTCGCGCGGGCGATGATTTGCACCAGACCCGGCGGCAGATGATGGCCGTCGCAGATGATGCTCGCCCAGAGTTGGTCGGCGGCCATTTGTTCCAGAAAATAGTTCTCGTGACGGGGCAGGAGCGCGTGGGAGCCGTTGCCCAGGTGGGTGCTGAGCCGGGCGCCGGCGCGAATCGCGTCGCGGATCGTTGCCGGCTTTGCCGAGGTGTGACCGAGGGCGACCACCACGCCGCTGGCGGTTAAGCGCTCGATGAACGGCAAAGCTCCGTCGATTTCAGGCGCTAGAGTCACGAGGCGAATGCGGCCACTGGCGGTGTCCTGAAAGCGGCGGAATTCGTCCCAATCCGGAGGGCGAACATGTCGCAACGGATGGGCGCCCCGCGGACCGTCCTCCGGCGAAATGTAAGGCCCCTCGAGGTGAAAGGCCGGCAGCGCGCGCGCTAGCTCCGGGCTCTCGGCACAAGCTTGGGCAAGGGTGGCGAACGCGTGGCGCAGGGCATCGGCCGAATTGGTGATCAGGGTCGGGCAGAAAGCGCCGATGCCATGACGGCGACATAAGCCAGCGATGTGATGAATGTGTTCGCGCGTCAGGTTCGGCGAATTAAAGCTGAATCCATCGCAGCCGTTGATCTGCAAGTCGAAGAGCGCGGGAGCTACCCAACCCGACTCGAGGTCTGGACGAGACAAGTTGGGATTCTCCACAGCCTGGATGTTGCCGCCCTCAACGAGGAGATCGATGGGCGTGCCGGTTGCGTAGTGGACGGCGCGAATCCGCATGACTTGGATCCTGAAGGAGTCCCGCGAAACCGCCAAGCGAGCGACACGACGCAGCTGGTCGGGCAATGTCAATTACATTCCGCAATCAGCGGCGCCGTCATCTCCTGAAGGTAAAACAACCTTCCCGGCAACGTCGGCATATACGTGCTCGGGATCCAGGGTGTCGGCTCGTGCTGCAGCGTCATCCGAAGCGATAAACCTTGCCATTGCATGCCGCGCCCGAATGTCCCGTCGGCGCCGCCGATGATGCGATCTGCCGCGAGAAATAAGGCTGGGCCGATGGTGTTGGCGAACGCCGGAACCAATGTGGTCCGGCTTTTGAAGCTGGTGAGCGCGTTTTGCTCGATGGTCAAGGGATGCAGCCGGGCGCCGAGACGGTGCGTCTCTTTCTTCCATTCGGCTTCCTTGGCGAACTCAGCGGCGAAGTGCGGCTCCCAGAACGCAATGTGACACACGCGGCCGATGCCGAACACGGTGACCAAGCGAGCACCCTGTTTTTTGAGCGCGTCGATCTGCTCGGCATATTGGGGCAGCTCGTTCTTGACGGCGAAGTGGCGCTGCTTGGCCGGCACGGTCGCTTTGCCAAGAGGCCCATAAAACGCCTGCTCCATCGCGTATTGAAAAGCGCCCGAGTTCTCCGGCGGCAGCGTGTTCCCCTGGGCGTCGGACCATTCGTCCATGTTGAAGCCATGCACGTGCTCGCAGCTTACGCCCCATTCCTTGAGGAAGTAGATCGTCCAACGATACATGCCCATGGGACCGACCGGGAGGATCAGCATCAGTTGGCGGCTCGCCTGTTTCGCAAGCTGTATTTCGCGGGCAATCTCGTGCCCCATGAACGTGTCGAAGTCGGGCAAGCTGGCGCAGGCATAAGGTTCAAACCGCGCATTCCACCATTCGCGCCGCTTGACCATGTCCGCACCAGACAGGTCGCCAAGCCGATCGATCTTCGCCAGGTCCCAACCCGCGGGCAAAAAGCCCTCCATCATCGAACCGCGATATGTCGTTAGAAGGTTCATGGTGAGGCGCACCCCATTTTCGTGAACGCTTTGGAGCCGGTCTGCGTAAATGGTACAGAATCCCGTGGGGTGAACAACCGTTTTCCACGTTTTTCCTTGTCGGGGCCTTGTTTCCGTCCTGTCAGCCTCTACAAAAGAAGGATTCCCAAGACTGGGGTTTTCTTCTGTATTTCGACAGGTTCCGGTCAAGACCGGGAGGATCACAAATGAAGCTTTGGAGTTGGCTGGTTGTGTTGGCTTTTGTGGCCGGTAGCTTGATCATCACCGGCACGAATCTTCCGGTCGTCGCCGGGCCGCAGGATAAGGACAAGGACAAAGACAAGTCCGCCCAAAAGGACAAGAACGGCAAGGACGACAAGGACAAGGGCAAGCAGGACGAGAAGAAAAAGGACGAGGCCAAGAAAGACGACACGAAGAAAGACGACACGAAGAAGGAAGAGGCTAAAGTTGCCGGCGACCGCTGGGAATGGAAGGCTTTCGATCCCAAGGGCAAGAAGTTCATCCAGAAGCTCTTCACCAAGACGAATCAGAAGATGACGGTGATGAGCCAGGAGATCAATCAAAATCAGGAGCAGACCTTCTACATCGAATGGACCCCCAAGGAAATGAAGGACAAGAACTGGGTGGTCACCCAAAAGATCATCGGCGTCGTAATGAAAATCGACATTGGCGGCAACGTCATCTCGTTCAGCTCGCTCGATCAAAAACAGCCGAACAACCCGATGACCGACTTCTTCAACGCCCTCATGAAGCTCGAGCTTACTCTTACCATCGACCCGGCCAACATGACGGTGAAGAGCATCGAGGGCCGGGAGGAATTCATCAAGAAACTGTCGGAAACCAATCCGCAGATGCAGACTCTGCTCAAGAGCATACTTAGCGAGGACGCTCTCAAGCAGATGGCTGAACCGACGTGGGGCGCCTTCCCTCCTCAAGGCAACTACGCGATGAAGACCTGGAACAAGAAGAGCGAGCTAAAACTCGGGCCGATCGGCGACTACACGACGGATTTCGATTACACATACGACGGCCCGGATAAACTGGGAGAAAAGATCAGCATCAAGGCCAAGCTGGACTACAAGGCGCCGACCGCGTCGGCCGGCTTGCCTTTCACGATCAAGGAGGCAAAGCTCAACAGCAAGGATGGCTCCGGCGTGGCCTATTTCGACAAAGCCAAGGGCCGCTTTTCCTCGTCAAAGATGTCCATGGTGCTGGTAGGCAACTTGAGCATTGAGGTCGGCGGCATGGTGACTCCGGTGGCTCTCACGCAAACTCAGGATGCCACGGTCGAAACCTTCGACGAAGCCCCGGCCGAGCTGACTGCCGCGCCCAAAGGCAAGCAGTAGCCGCCTAACCTGTAGGCGCAGCCTTGAGGCAGCGGCTTTGCTCAGGTTATGACCTGCGGCTACAACTCTTGAGCAATCTGCTAATATTGAACTTCCGAGGCTCCAAAGCCTCGGAAGTTTTCCTTTTTTGGGGAAGCGCGCCGATGAAAGGCCCACCCAGCCGCTGGAAGTTTGTGATCGAACGAGTCTGGCAGTGCCCCGTCTGCAAAAAGCGGGCAAAGACCTCAGGGTCCGTGGTGAATCAAGCCTGCGCTTGTCAGCCGGGCCAAACCACCTGGATGCGACTCGTGGAAGATCCGACAGCGAAAGCACCGACGCCCGACCCGGTCAATCCTTCCAAAACCGAATCGCCGTCCGCGCACCAATAGGTCCGGCGAGCCGAGCCGGACCCATTAACCGTTATCCTTTGCGCGCCTTGACTACCGGCCCCGCTCGGCTCGCGGGGGCCTACTCGGCGTCAACCCTTGCGCGATCTAAGCGCCTCCAGCGCCGCCGTCTGATCCGGATAGAACGAAAAAAACTTCTCCAAACCGGCCACCTGAAAGATCTTCTTCGTCTCCGGGCCCAGATTCGCCAACGCCAACTCGCCGCCGATCTTCTGCAGCCGGCGCTGCAAGCTGATGAGCTTGGCGAGAAGCACGCTGTACAGGCACAACGGATCTTTCGGTCCAAGATTCAAGATGATGTGCAGGCCGTTTTCCTCGTCGATCAGTCGCGCAATCTCGGCGCCCACGTCTTCCAGGCTCTTCTCATCCAGCTCCACTTTGCGTATGCGTACGCAAAACGCTCCCTCGACTCGTTCCACCTCGATCTGCTTGAATGGCCGTTCCATGATACGCTTTCCTCAATTCGCAAGGGGCAAGGAATGCTTCGCCAGTTCCTCCCAACCTTTAAGCGCCGGCTCCGCGTCGCCAAGGATGACATTGTCCGCCCATTCCGTGGCGCGAACCCGAACACAATGCCCCGTCAAGTCCCGAGACCGGCCCGAAAGCGACACCGGCAGATAACGGCAGGAAGTTCCGAGCACCCGCCCCGGTCTGTCCGGATCGTCGCCTTCCACCATCACGTCCAACTCTGTTCCCAGCAAGCTATCGGCGTACGCCCTCGCCAACTCCCGTTCCAATTCGTGCAAGCGCTCGCGGCGCTCGGCGACCAACACCGGCGGCACACGCTCCCAGAAGTCCGCAGCCGCCGTTCCCTCGCGCGGGCTGTAGGAGAACACGTGCATCTTGCAAAAGCCGACCTCACGCGCCACCCGGCAAGTGGCGGCGAAGTCCTCGTCCGTTTCGCCCGGAAAGCCGACGATGACATCCGTCGTGAACGCCGGCCGCGACAATACGTCCTTGATGCGGCGGCAGCGCTCGAGAAATCCCGCCGAGCGATAACGCCGCTTCATCCGCTCCAGTATGCGGTCCGAGCCGCTCTGCAAGCACAAATGCAAGTGCGGCACGATTCGGCGCGACTCGCTCAACACGCGAATCAAATCGTCACGCGCTTCCGCGGCTTCGAGGCTGCTTAGCCGAATGCGGAAGTTCCCCGGGAGCGCGTCCAGCTGTTCCAGCAGATGCCACAGCCGCCGCCAATCATTCTTAGATTTTCCCTTGCTCAGATCAATGCCGTAATGCCCCAGATGCACGCCCGTCAGGACGACTTCCTCGACGCCGCTCGCAACCAACCCGGCGACCTCGGCGACGATCTCGTCCGGTTCCCGGCTGCTCAGTGTTGGCCGCACCTTCGGAATGATGCAGAACGAGCAGTTGAGCAAGCAGCCGTCCTGCACCTTGACGAACGCGCGCTGGTGGCCGTCGAAGCGGCGTATTCCGCGCGGCAAATGCTCCACGCCGAAGGGCCGCAATTCCTCGGCCAGCTTGGTCTTGTCGGCAATGACGCGCGTCACTCCCGGAAGCCGGCTGACGATCTCCGGGGCCCGCGTCGCATAACAGCCCATCACCAAAATCCGCCCACCGGGATTCTCTTTGTGCAACCGCCGCACCGTTTGCCGGCTCTTGGCGTCGCCCTCCATGGTCACGGTGCAGGTGTTGACCACGCACAAATCGGCAGGCTCTCCTTCGCCCGCTTCCCGGTAGCCGTTGGCTTCGAGCGTTTCTTTCACATACTGGCTTTCGTACTGGTTGACCTTGCAACCGAGCGTCACCAGCCGGCAGGTTTTCATGCTGGATATTCTAGAAGCGGTTTCAAAACGGGGACAGGACCTGTGATTTTAGAGGTCCTGTCCCCGTTTTGAAACCGCTTCGTGTTTACATTTCGCGCGGCGCCTTGCGCATGCGAACCGTATCCGGAGTATTGTCAAGAATGTCCGCAATGACGCGATGCACGATCATCGGCTCCTGGCTGCCGGGGAGGTATTTTGCCCCAAGGTCCTCGAGGCCGATTGGATTGCGAAGCCGCGCGCGGGTCCGGTCGCTGATGAGAATCGGGCCCGGGAATTCTTTGGTCAACTGCTCGATGCGCTGGGTGAAATTGACCGTTTCACCGATGGCCGTGTACTCGCGGCGCATGTGTTCGCGCCCCTGCCCGTCGATGAAGGTCGCCCCGAAGCAGCCGACCAGCGCCGGGCCGGTATGAATGCCGATGCCGACGTGGAGGGGCGCTTGGCCTTCCTTTTCCAGCTCCACGTTGAGTTCGTCGAGACGGACGAGCATGTCCTGGGCGGCGGCAATGGCGAGATCGGCGTGATTGTCGTGATGTTGGGGCGCTCCAAATAGCGCCATGACGCCGTCGCCCAGGAATTTGTTGAATTGGCCGCCTTTATCGCGGACGGCGCAGAGCGCCAGCGTGAAGAAGCGGTTGAGCAAGTGGCGGACGCGCTCCGGCTTTTCGCCGACGCAGCGCCTCGTGAAACCGCGAATATCGGCGAAGAGCACGGTGATCTCGCGCACTTCGACTTCCAGGCCGTGCAGCCGGTCGATGACCTCGTCGCGCACTTCGGGACCGACGAATTGGCCGAATGTCTCGCGCATCGTCCGCGCGCGCCCGAGCGCCTCGGCCATGTCGTTAAAGCGATCCGTGAGCAAGCCCCACTCGTCGGGACGTTTTTCGGGGATGCGGGCATCGAAATTCTCATGCGCAACCTCAGCGGTAGCGGTTCGATGTCGCTGCAACCATCGATGCAAATCTCGCCCCACCATGAAAAAGATGAACCCTCCCACGGAGATGCCCAAGACGGCGACGGCGAGCGTGGCAGCGGCCATTTCAAAGTGCTTCATGTGCGCCGGTCTGAAGCTCAGGGCGATGAGCAGCACCGAAACCATCGGCATGACAGCCACCCCGAGCCAAAGCACCAACAGACGCGTCATCAAGGGAATGCGCAGTACGCCCTGGATGTCCGCGGGACGGGAATCGCGAAAGAAATCGGGATAAAGGTTGGCCATCAAGTGGCCTTCGATGAGAAAGAACGTCTGCGCGGTGGTGAAGATTGCCGACACCGCGAACGAGATTCCGAACTGGCACCAAATGGCAAAGGCTTGCGTGGCGCCGCCCAGCGTGGTGATGACGAGCGGAAAGAACAAGGCGCCGGGAATCCATCCTAAAAAGTTGAGAGCGACTTGCAAGGCCGGTAAATTCAGAAGCCGACGCTGGCACGCTGTCAACTGTTCCGGCGGAATCGGTTGCCCGGCCAGGAGCGCACGCCGGCAACGCAGGAGTGGGTGCACGAAGTAGATCATGAGAGCGAGACAAAATGGATAAGCCGCCACGTTGTAAACCGGACCGGCGACGTTCCAGAAAATGTGTGTTTGTTCGTCGTTGAGATAGCGCTTCACAATGACGAAGTAGTTGTAGATGAAGCTGAAGGCGCTGCCGCCCACGTTGGAGAGGATCGCAAGAAGGTAAAGCGTCAAGAACGGCCGGCGCTGCGCGAATCGTGTCATGGAAAAGGTGTCAGGACCCTTTATCAAAGTCAAACGTCGGATCGTATTCGTCTTCGCCAGGAGGCAAGCGGCATTGCCTCCGCTCATCCTGCATCGTCGCTTCCCGGCTTCGGCGCGACCATAGCCACGCCTTCAAGAAATTGTACGCCGCCAAGAGCAGCACGAACCAACCCAGCGCGATGTCGGTGCCCAGAATGGTGAACCGCTGGAAGCGCGCATCGAACAACGGCAGGACCAGCATGACGCCGCCGACCACCAACCAAACGCCGCCGAACACCAGATACAGCAAGACTCGCCCCATGCCTGTCATCCTAACGATTGCCGCTTTGCTTGTGCATTTATTTGAAGGGATTTCTACAATCACGACATGCAAACGAGATTGCCCGCAATCCGGGAAGCCGATCTGATCCTTCTGCGCAAATTCGACACGCCGACCATCTGCAACGTCGTCGAATTGTTCGACCTCCGCCCGCGCACCGCCGGCTTCATGGATAAGCGCATCCAGGCGTGTTTTCCAAAGCTGCCGCCCATGGTCGGTTACGCCGCTACCGCTACCTTTCGCTCGTCCGCGCCGCCGCCGGCCGGGAACGTTTACGGCAGCCTCGACCAGCAAATCGCGTCTTTCGCGGAGATGCCTGGACCTCCCGTGGTGGTGTTTCAAGACCTCGACAACCCCGTGGCATCGGCGACATTCGGCGAAGTGATGTGCACGACTTACAAGACCTTCGGCGCCGCCGGATTGATCACCAGCGGCGCCGCCCGCGATCTCGATCAGGTCGAAGCGCTTGGGTTCCCCTGCTTCGCCGACGGCGTCATCTCCGCCCACGGTTATTGTCACATCCCGCAGCTTGGCGTACCGGTCCACGTCGGCGGCGTCATGATCCACCCCGGCGATTTGCTGCACGGCGATCGCAACGGCGTCACGACGATTCCCAACCATCTCGCCTCCGCGGTGGCCGACGCGTGCCCCGAATACATGGCCGCCGAAGCGATCGTGCTCGATTATCTGAAAGCCGGCAAGGTGGATGCGAAGGGCTACGCCGCCGCCCGCAACGGATGCAAGGACCGCATCGACGCGCTGGCGCGAAAATTGAAGGCGCTCGTTTAACGGCGTGCTCATTTGACGCATTCTCGTTTAGCGGGGAGCCGCAGGCGACCGCGGGCGAGGAGCACGTCCGCGACGGGTGCCGCCCGCGCTCGCCGCTGGCTCGCGGCTAAACTAAAATGGGGTTTTCGACGAATTCGCCAAGGATGGCCCCTTAGCCAAGCGGTAAGGCAGCGGATTGCAAATCCGCCATCCCCGGTTCGAATCCGGGAGGGGCCTTTGTCAAAAAACGAACCACGGATTTCACGGATCACACGGATGGGAAAAAGAAGCGAGTTTTCTTTCCCATCCGTGCGATCCGTGTGATCCGTGGTGAAATGCCTTAACCTTGGTGCACTTCCAGCCGATATAATCCGAGTAACCGGCATTAGCGGCCCCTTCGCCAAGCGGCTAAGGCAGCGGATTGCAAATCCGCCATCCCCGGTTCGAATCCGGGAGGGGCCTTTCTCAAGAAATCGAACCACGGATTTCACGGATCACACGAATGGGAAAAAGCCGGCGCATTCTTTCCTATCTGTGTAATCCGTGAAATCCGTGGTTAAATGTCTTCATTCTTCTCCGCGGCGAAAGTAACCGAAACCGATCAGACCCATTAGGGCCATGCCGCCTAAGATCAGCGTGCTTGGCTCCGGCGTGTTGTGGACTTCGAAGCCCGGCACGTGGTCGCCGCCGCCCGGATCGCTGAAGCCTCGAAAGCGCGCCTCAAACGGCACGCCCTGGTCGCATTTTTTCGGCGGATCGGATAGCGCCTGGGCGAAGCTCTCGGCGTTCAAGCCGTCCAGTCCATTTCCGTTCAGCCATAGCCAGAACTTCTCGCTCGTTCCCACGGCGATCCCGTTGGATGGCTTGCCGCCCCCTTGAAAACCCTTGCCGATTCCGAGGCCGATGTCGAAACGGCCGAACGGCGATCCATTGATTCCATTGTCGAAGTGCTTGTTGCCGCCCAAGACGTCAAACCCCACTCCGACGCGAGGCGAGACGTTGGCACCCGCTCCTTCGCCAATCGGCACCAAAATCGGCACCAACTCGACCGTTTGGATCTTGTTTCCCGGATTATTGAAGGCGAACGCTGTCAAGAAGCCGCCATGCGCCTCGGGACTGGTGTTTTGCAGCACCAGCGTCAAGATGGCGTGATGCGCATCCACGTCCGTGTACGCTAGCGTCCCTTGAAAGCTGCCCCGCCCCTTGTTCCCCTCTGTTCCCGAAAAAGCGATTTGGTCGGCTCGCGCCCCAGAGACGAGCCAGAGCGCCAGTGCGAGCGCGACGCTGACCTTACACAATCGACGTAGATTGGACATGGCTATTATCCCTCCATGGATTAACTGGCAGCTTGATTGTCTGGAAAGTTGAGAGAATCTAGCAGGAACCGGCATTTCCGGTCAAGATGGGTTAGCTCGGCTAATCGTCTTCGACCTTCAAGGACGCCGTGATCGCCCGGAGCACCGGCTCGTTCTGTGCCAGCTCCAAATCGTTTGCTTCCCACATCACCAGCACCGCGCCCCGGCTCGTGTAGAAGCTTCGAATCAAGCACGTGTTCGTGAGATCGAAGCTGAAAAAGCGGACATCGTGGCCGACCGCGGGTTGACCGGCGATCGACTCCAACGCTTCTTCCGATTCCACGTCCTTGTATTCCTCCTTGATGGCCTCGAGGGCCGTCTGGGCCATGTGCTCGGGCTCGGGCATGTCCTCATCGAACGCGACCACCAGCATGGCCGTATCGGGGCTTTGCACGGTGGCGGTCCACCCCGTTTCGGTGTCGTCGCTCTCGAGCTTCCAGTTTTCCGGATATTGGAAGCAGACGCCGTCCCGTTCGAATATTGCCGCCATGCCGCACCCCCTTTCGTAGGACGGATTTGCAATCCGTCCCTTGTCGTAGGACGGATTTGCAATCCGTCCCCACCAACGGCCGGACTGCAAATCCGGCCTACTTTCCCTTATCTTATGCCAGCCCATTGGCCGATAACATCCCCCACCGCGCGCTCGCTTGCCGTTTCGCGCTCGCGCCGAATATGCAACCGCCGCACCCGCACCACGAGCCGCTCATGCGCACCACGATCACCGTCGCCGCCCTTCTCCTCCTCGCCCCGACAATCCAAGCCGCCGACCTCACCGGCTGCTGGAGAGGCCATTGGGAAGACTGCAAGACCGGCCACCACGGCCCCCTTAAAGCCAACTTCACGAAGTGTGACGACTGCCACTACAAGGTCACCTTCACAGGCCGATTCATGAAGGTGGTCCCGTTCCGCTACAGCGTCGTCCTCAACGTGACCGGTCAAGAAGGCGACCGCGTCTTCCTCTCTGGCCACTCCAACCTCGGCCTGTTCTTCGGCACCTTCCACTACGACGCCGTCGCAACCGACACCGACTTCACCGCCGACTTCACGTCCAGAAGATACCAAGGCCGCTTCGTCCTGTGCAGGTAAGCCACCAAGCCCGCAGATGAGCGCAGCGAATCTGCGGGGTGCCCGCGATGCACCACGTCATCACCCCACAGGCTCGAAGACTCGCCCGCGGGCTTGGTGCGTGATTTCCCTTCCCTTATGCCGCGCCGCTGGCTTACACTTGGTCTTATGAAGCCCATCTTGCGCCGCTGGAGATTACTGCTTGCGGCCCTGCTCCTCGCCGCGAGCGGTTGGACACTTTACAACGCCCTGCCGGAGGAGCCGCGCTGGCGCTTGCGATTGGAAGGTCCTCATAAATGGTTCGAATTCTGTTGGCAGAGCGATAGCCAACGGGTTCGCCTGGTTGCGCCAAATCACGAACTTGGGGCGGGGCCGATCGTTTGGCGTTCACTTCCAAAAAGCATCCTCATCGACTCAAATGCCGGCGTCATCGTCCATCGCAGCGACGCCCCAACATGCGGCGGCAAGTCTGTGATTTCAGCGGACGGCCGTTTCGTTGCCGGTCGCCTGTTCGACGACTGTGGGATTCGGTGCTTCGATTTTCAAAGCGAAAAGTTGAAATCCGTGAAATTCACGGAAACGCCAATTCTCCAAATCGGTTTTTCACCGAGCGGCATTCATCTCTATGTCATGCTCGAAACGGCAGGCCGGGTCACGCTGGAGGTTTTTCTCACGGAGTCGCTCGCCCCGGTTTTTGAATTGGACACGAATCGCACTTTTGAAACGTGTCGAGCGCCCCATTTCCTGCCGGACGGGAACAGGGTTATGTGCTTAGTCGGCGACCACGTCGCCGTTTGGGACCTGAAAACAAAAGAACAACTCGCGACCTTCCCTTGCGGCGATCCTGCGTGGCCTCGCGTAGAACCAGACGGCAGAAAGGTCTATGCCTACCACAAGCAACACGATCCCTTTGTGCCGCGTGACATTCGCAAACTTAACGACCAGACTTGCTTGCTCGATTCGCAGGAAAAAATGAGAGATTTCGGGCAGATCTCACCCGACGGCCGCTGGTGGATTCTGAGCACGCCGCCTGACATCACTCGCGTATACGCAACGCAGACCGGCCAGCAGGCGCACGAGTGGCGCGGTCACGGGTATCTTAGTAGGAACCGCTTCTTCGCTCCCGATGGCCGGCATGTTGCCATTGCCATGCCTGCCATTGCCATGCCTGCCATCGCCTTGCCTGCCGATGGCGATTCGCAAATACTTCGGCTCTTCGATTTGGAAACGGGTCGGGCTATTTGGGAACATCCAATTGAAGGCTCCCCAGTCCCTCCTGAATTAGCCCACTTTGTACGATTGGAGCGTCTCAATCCCCCAAGATTTAGTAGTGATTCCCGGAAAATGGCAGTCCAAAGAACAGCTCGCATTTTGGACGTCCTTGATGTCAACTCCGGCGAGTTGCTGGCCCAGATCCCGCGAATCTGCGAGAGCGCCGTGCCGGCGCGGTTCACCCCCGACGGTCGTTTTCTTTTGGATTGCGGCGAAAGCCACTTACAACGCGGGCGACCGAATTGGATCAAGAAACTGTTCGAGAGCGTCTTTGCCAAGCCGAAAAACTCCTCCGAACGATATTTCATCAGCGTCGTAGACGTGCAATCCCGCCGCGAAGTGTTTCGCCTGGACGACTCGCCCGGGCTCTCTGCGTCACTCTCGCCGGACGGAAAAAGCTTGATCGTCGCCAACTGCAGTCCGTTTTTCGACGGCTCCGAGACTGACACGCCCGAGCTCACTTGCTGGGACATCCCCGCTCGCCGTCCGTGGCGCTGGATTCTCGGCATCCCGCTCGGCCTGCTCGTTTTGGTGATGTCCGCGCGCTGGCTGCTTATCCGCTGGCAACGACGAAAAGCGCAAGTCGCCGCGAAAACGGCGTTATCCGTTTAAGCTCCTCAACCTGAAACCTATTCAGCTCATGAAAATGCTTTTACGCCGTTGGCCCCAGTTTCTGCTGACGCTGCTATTGGCCGTATTGGCGTGGGCTCTCCATCAATTTCTTCCGATCGAGCCGCGCTGGCAAATCGAATTGGCGGAACAAGGCCATCTCAGAACCGATTTCTATTGGGAGGCCGGCGGTCGGCGAGTCCGGCTCGTCGAAACCGGCGGCTCATTCGAGGAGCATCTGCGGTTCAATAACATCGCGCCCCTGTTGGGCACACCGCTAACAACACCCGGACCCTTGGTTGTCGAGGTCGCTACCGGTCAAGTCCCAGTGATGTTCTCCAACCTTGAAAAGAAATGGATGCAAGAGTTCAAGCACAGTCCCAACGGCCGCCATGCTGCAGGCATTAGTCGTCCAAACCAATTGCTTTGGTTTGACTTTGTTACGGGAGAGGAGAGTCGGGTTGACCTCGGCGATGTTGAAATCTCGCATTGTCATTTTTCGCCGCGCGGTGATTTCCTTTCCGTGCTCTTGGAGAAAAGGCCGTCTAAAGTCGTCAACGTGTATTCGGCCGAAACACGCGAGCTGCATCTGTCTGTGGATGTTGACCCAAACTCATCTCCCGGTTTCCTCCCCAAGAGCAACAATCATGTCCATACGATTTCGGAAAACGGGCTTCCCTTTACGCGAATCTGGGATCTGGACGCCAAATGGGAAATTGCCCGAATTTCCGGGCGCACGTCCGTGAGCTTAATCGGCCCCGATGGCAAATGGCTGATCACAGAAGAGGCCAAGGCTAAGTGGACTCGGCACTTTTTCCCGCAATCGAAAAAAACCAGCAGGGGAATAGGTTATGACCCGAAAAGTGACGTCAAAGATATGGTCTGCGTGGTAGAAATGAACACGCATCAAGAAGTTTTCCGGCTCGAAGATGAGCCTGCCTGGTTCGCCTCGCTATCGCCAAAAGGCAACACACTATTGGTCGTCACTTCGGTTGCCGACGAAATTCCTCTGCTCACCTGCTGGGACATCCCCGCCCGCCGGCCGTGGCCCTGGATCCTCGGCATCCCGTTCGGCTTTTTCGCGCTGTTGTTGTCCGTGCGCTGGCTGCTTGCGCGCCGCATTCGGCGCAAAGCGCAAGTCGCGAGGCCGGCGACGTTATCAGGATAACCAAAGACATTCTTGTGCCGCCGCTCAACCATGAACCGGATTTTCCGCCGCTGGCGTTTACTATCACTGCTTGCTTGCCTCGCCGCACTCGGTTGGACGCTCTACCGCGTCCTGCCCATCGAGCCGCGCTGGCAAATGGCGGTGAAATGCGATTTCAACACGCTTGAGTTCCACTGGTATTCCGACAGCAAACGAGTCCGCGTTATCTCAGGATTTGAAGGGCTGGTGGCGCCTCAAGCCACCATGCTGCTTGATGTGAGCGACGGTTCCCTCATTTCTCCCTGCGAAAAACTACCGACTTTCTGGCGCAATATTATCCTTTCTCCGGGCGCTTCCTACGGACTTGGCCTTCTCTTGCCGCGCGAACTTTTCTTGTTCGATTTCGATACGAGAAGTGAGAGAATCCTGACATTCGAGAACATGAGTGTCTGCGACTACTTCGGCTTTTCGCCGTCCGGCGACTTATTCGTTGTTTCTTATGGCAACGAGCGGCGCGCTTGGGTCCACGTCCTTCGCTGCGACACCGCGGCTACCGTGTGCAAAGTCGAAGGGGCGAGCCGTCCTGTTTTCCATCCCGACGGCAAGCGCCTCTTTTGTGCCGGCCTTAGTCATATCGGCGTCTTCGATATCGAAAAAGGCAAGGAAATCGCCAAGATTCCTGCCAACGGGCCGTGGTTTAGCCTTAGTCCCAACGGCGCTAAGATCAACCTCATGGACGACAGCCCCGCGGAATTCAGCATATGGGATATCAGCGACCCTTTCAGTCCTAAAAGGAGCATTGACGCAAGGCTCCACGACGGTGACTGGCAACACTTTTCTCCCGACGGCCGCTGGTGGATCGTTAACGCCCCGCCCAATGCGATCCGCGTCTATGACACGCAATCTTGCAAGTTGGCGCACGAGTGGGTTGGTCCTTACCGAAACGAAAGATATTTCACTCCCGATAGCCGGCACGTGGCCATCGCGTCCTTACCGAGCGACAAGCGCCAGACCCTGCACCTCGCGAATTTGCAGTCAGGCCAGTATGTCTGGAGTCATCCGATCGACCACAATCCGCCGCCGGGTTTCGCATTTGGCGGCGGCTTCGGCGGCACCCCCGATGTACTTCGCCCGCCGGTTTTCACCAAGAATTCGCGAAAAGTAGCGGTCATCGGCCCCAAGCAAACCGTGGACATTCTCGCCGTCGATACGGGAAGGGTCTTGGCGCAGATACCCGCTCCCGGTTCTTACCAAGTTGAAACGCCCGTGCTGACGCCTGACAGCCGATACCTGCTAATCCAGACCCAAGATCGCCGTCCGCCGCCGCAATGGCTGGAGAAACTGATTCATCAGTTTTTGCCAGTAAAGCCGGTGAGCCCTTATCGACACCTCGTTAGCGTTGTCGATATGGAGACTCACCGTGAGTTACTTCGCCTGGATGATGCGCCGGGGCAATTCGTCTCACTGTCGCCCGATGGATTAAGCCTCTTGATCGGCAAGGCGGACGCAGAGGAAACGCTCAGCCTAACCTGCTACGAGATCCCCGCCTGCCAGCCGTGGCTATGGATTCTTGGTGTTCCGCTCGGCTTGCTGACTTTGATGCTGTCTGCGCGCTGGCTGCTGATACACCGCAAACGAGGAATCGCGCAAGTCACCGCCAAATCCGCGTTATCAAGTTGACCTCCTCGTCTGAACCCCAAAACGACTCATGAACAATCTCCTTCGCCATTGGCAGTTCTGCGCGCTCATCTTGAGCCTTGGCGCGCTTGGCTGCATCTTGCATGCGGCGTTGCCTTCGCTCCCGCGTTGGCGGTTGCATGTTCAAGGCGATGCGCGTCCTTATGTCTTCTGGGACAACGCGCGCGGCACGGTGCGTCTCGTTGGCCACGAGCGCGGCTGCTTCTTGATCCTCGATAGCGAAAGCGGCTGTCAAGAGGCCCGTTATGATTCGCCCGAATCGGGGGAGGTGATCGGATATGAGTTTTCACCTGACGGCCGTTACGCGGTAGAGGTCAACAACACAAGCCAGAATCGGCTGCGATGGATTGATCTCGACGACAATTCGGAATCTTTCGAGGAATTTGAGGGCGAGATCCATCGGACGGATTTTTCGCCCGCCGGCAAGTACCTCGCTCTGGGGATTTCCATGCCGTCGCAGAAGAGCGATACCCTCGAACTGCTCGTGCTCGACTGCAAAACGCGGGTAAAAGTCCTTCGTCGCACCGTTCCTGAATTGAGTCGCCCCGTGTTTCTTCCCGGCGAGCGTTACCTCGTCAGTGCTGCGTGCAATGAGGAGGCGGGGGCCTTTGTCGTCGATCTAGAAAAGAAATCGGAAATTTCCCAATTGCCCGGCGTATGTCCGCTCTATCGATTGAGCGCCGACGGGACGCGATTGCTCACCGAACGGTGCTCGGTCGACGATCTTGCGGCTTTGTGGGATATTTCCGATCCAGCGGCGCCCCGGCGAATGGCGATTCATATGGATTACCTTGCTGAGTTCACTCAGGACGGCTCCTGGTGCGCCGGTTACAACTTGGACAGCGAAAAAAACGAATTGTGGGATGTTCGAATCGGAACGAAAGAAATGGAGTTTGGTGACCTCCGCGAGCATTTCGTTTTCTCGCCGGACAGTCGTTATTTGGGATACTTATTCTGGCCTGATGATGAAGAAGTTTTTCAACTCATTGACCTTCAAAGCAGAAGGGTTCTCTGGAGTCGCCCAATTTGCTCTGAGGCTCGTTTCTCAACGGGCTGCCCATTGTGTCGGTATGAAACGCGTCCAGCATTCACTCCCAACTCGCGTTTCGTTATTATTCCCGGCGTCGATGCCGCTTTCGACGTGGTTGCCGCCAGTAGCGGGGAGCTTGTATTTCAATTCGCGCCAGGCAAAAGAAAATCCGGCCCGCCAGAGCCGCAGATTTCAAAAACAGGACTCGTGCTGCTTAGTTCGGAACTTAACGTCGATGAGTGGGCCGTGAAAAGTGTCTTGAGTGTCGATGCTTGGCTGGAGAAGCTCTTCGGTAAGGCGGGAAAATCGCCAAAATACGCGCTTAGCCTTATTGCTCTCGATACCCGCCAAGAACTGCTGGGGCTTCAAGTCGAACCTGACTCGGAGGCAATTCTTTCTCCCGACGGTCACGCCCTACTGATCACAGAATTTGACGAATCCGGAACCACATCCATCACCTGCTGGGACATCCGCGCCCGCCGCCCGTGGCGCTGGATTCTCGGCATCCCGCTCGGCCTTCTGGCAGTGACGCTGTCCGCACGCTGGTTGCTTAGACTCCGCCAACGAAGAAAACCGCAAGCCGCGGCAGCATAGGAGATTTCGTTTCACCGGCGGGAATGCTTTTCACGACGTGGAGGCTGTCGTGAAATGAAAGGAATTTAGCGCGAACGGGTCAACGACTTACATCCAAAATCAGAAACTCATTTCATGCTTTTCACCGGCGGAAACGCGTTTCACGACGTCGTGCGTGTGCGTGGTATGAAAGGAATGTTCTTTTCGACCCCCAGGATTTGCTCCACTCATCCTGGGGCTTTGCAGCGCCAAGCGCATTTCTCAATTTGCAATTCTCAATTGCTAATTGTCAATTTCCTACTCGCGCCGAAGCTCGACGATGATCCCGCCCAGCTTAAACAGCCGGTGCAGCTTCGTGAAGAAGTGCGGACGTTCCCAGCGCAGACCGCACTCCTGGCAGGTGCGGCGCAGATCGGCGCGGTTGTAAGTCCGGCAGTGCCACATGCGGCTGCACACCGAGCCGGTGAGCGTGTCTTCCGTCGCCATGAGGAGGATCTTGCCGCCTGATTGCATGACGCGGGCCAATTCGCGAAGTCCGGGGCGCGGGTCGGGCAAATGCTCCAGCACCCAGCCGCAAACGACGGCGTCGAAATAACCGTCTGGATAGGGCAAGCGCATCAAGTCGGCGGCGACCTGGCTGACGCGCGGGCTGTGCAGGCGGCGGCGGGCACGCTTCAACATCCGCTGCGACAGGTCGAAGCTGGTGATGAAGGCGTCGCGATCGGCCCAGCGGAGAAGGAATTTCGAGTAGCGTCCGTTGCCGCAAGCGGCGTCGAGAATTCGCTTGCAGCCGCGGACATCGAAAGCCCGCGGCCGAATGAGCCGGCCCGCCAGCGCCGCGTGCCCGGTGACGAGCCCGGTGAACCCGGTAAGCTTGCCGGCGAAGCCGTCGTAATGATCGCGAATGAACTGGCGGTAACTCGAGTATTCCTGCCTCGCCAATTTCTTCGATTCGATGGCCCGACGCAACCTCCGGGGACGGACATCCTGAGTGCTCATCGATTCGAGCTTCCTTCGGATTTCGACTTTCGGATTTCGAGGTTTTCCATCAAACCGCCACTCGACGGTTATATATGTACCACTCGACCATCAAAAGGACCACGGCCAGGAGCAAAATCCATTTCCAAATCTCGCGCGGCGTCGCCCGGTCCTCGCCCGTGGCGATCTTCTCGCTGCCGATGTGGACTTCCTCGCGCGGCTCGATGTTGCTTTCCTCGGGGTCGAGCAGATTGACGGCAAAGTGCGAGGCGGCGCCGTCGTCGCGCCGGATGCCGTAGACGCCGACTTTGTCGGTGTCGGCGAAAACGAAATCGGGCCGCACGCCGCGCTCGATCTTCACCGGCCTGCCTCCGGGCGGCGTGATCTCCAGCCACTGCACCCCCGCCTCGGGCCGAATCGTGTGCGGCTCGCCCGGCTGCACCGACACGGAGCGGCCGCCCTCGTCCACTTTACCGAGATGGTAAAGGATGTTCTGGAAGAAAAGCGGAAAGCTGGGATTGAGCGGCCAATTCGTGGTCAAGTCGCCGAAATTGTTGACCAGCGAAAAAGCCATTACGACGTCGGTGTAGGAGCCGCGCGGCAAGGCGAACAACACCGGATGGCCGCCGCTGGCTTCGAGGAGCTTCGTCAAGGGCGGCACGCTGCGACGGCGCGAGTCGGTCTCCGGCAGATCATAGAGTTCCTTGACGCTTTCGCTCAGGTTCTTCTTGAGATCGAAGACAAAAGCTTCCGTTACGCCGACGTCCCATAAGGTGGTCACGAAGCGCAAGAGCGGATGGTCCTTCTTGCTGACCGCCAAGTACGGATTGCGCAGCGTCTTCTCGCCGCGACGCCAGGGAGGCGGCGGCCGATCGATGAACAGCGTGTTGGCTTGCGGCAAATCGGCTTCGTCCTCCGGGGCGCAGCGATCGAAGATCACCAAATCGAAATCGCCGCTGCCGGCTTTCTTGCGGTATACGTCGGACTTCAGGTCGTCGTCGGATAGCCGCTCGACGGTCGCCAGTCGCTGGGCCGCCTCCTGCTCGAAGAACGCGCCGAGAACCGGGTTCGACGGTCCGACGATCAGCACCTTCGCCTTGCGGACGTTGCCGATCGCCAGCCAGGCGCTAT
>JACPZP010000110.1 GCA_016195405.1 Planctomycetota bacterium
ACGGCGTCGGCCCAGCGCATGACGCGGCGTTCCCAGGGAATCTCCATCTGCTGCAAGTACGGCAAGGCAATCTCGGAGCGGCGGTTGGCAATCCAAGGATCGCGCAGGCACACCGTCCATGGCAAGCCGTAGCGTCGTTTCAGGTAAAGGCCGACATAATGCACACAGCCCGGCGGGCTGGAGGTGTAGACGGCGTCCGGCGCCTGCTCGCCCATGATTCGCTCACACGCCCGTATCGCCCCCGGGACCCAGCGCGCAAAAGGCGCGAGACGTCCGCTCACTTTCCCTAATAGTCCGCGCGGGAAAGGAACGTGGATCACTGGAGCCGTGGACGGCACTTGGGCCAGCAACGCGGGATCGTCAGGCTCGCCGGCGACGCGCGGCGGCGCAACCACGATAGTCTCCCAACTAAATGCCGGCAAATGCCGGACCAGGCCGATCATGCGATGGGCGGCCACCGCGGCGGAGGGCGGAAAATAGTACGTCACTATCAACAACCTGCGAACCGCCATGTTCTCCTCACGCCCAGTTGATGAATAGCCGCACAAACACATACATCGCCGCCAGATATGCCACGCCGGCGACGGCGCATCGGCCCAACACGCGGACATCAAATCGCAACGCCGGCACGGCCGGTTGGCACACCGCCACGTTCACAAAAGCCACCGCCAAACCGAGCACCAAGTACGTCGGCACGACATAGCACAAGGACAGGGTCAAAAGCCCGACGGTGTATGCCGCGACCGCACCCAACATGAACGGCAACAGTCGCCGCATGGTTGGCTCCGCTACATGGATCTCCTCTCGGCCAAGGCGCAGCATCGACCAAAGAGCGAAGAAAAAAGCACCCAAAAACAGCGTTCCGCCGAGAATACCCGTGTCGGCATAAGCCTGCAGAAACGAGTTATGGGCCAGGTGCTTGAGTTCCTGACCGGGCAACCGCTCCTTGGGATCGTCCTCCTCCTTGGCGAGCGACATGCCCTTCCCGAGAAGAGGATGATCGCGAAATTCCATCATCCAATCGCTCCATTCCTGAACGCGAGTCCGCCCCGTGCCCTCGCTGGCGGAGATGCTCGTTTGCCGGCTATCGAGCAGAAGAAGCAACAGAGGCAAGCCGACGCAACCAAGCGCAAGGGTTCGTCGCCAGCCGAAGCGGCGCCACGCCAAGACGCCCATGCCGGCGAGCAGCGCCAGGAAGCCGCCGCGCGACCGGGTCAATGCGATGGCGTAGATGAACAGCGCAAGTTCAACGCCCCAAAGTAGTCTCAAGGCCGGATTCTGCTTTTCAAAGAGCAGGAACAGGCACAGTGGTGCGGCTGCGGCCAGCATCATGCACATGTCGTTGGGGTCTTGAAAGATGCCCGACCCTTGAAGGCGATTGAAATACAGCACCTCTCCGGTGGCGCGATCCACCTGACTGTCGGTGAGCGTTTTGAGTGTTTGCAATTCGATGACTTCGTGGTATTGCAGAAGCGTGATCGCCGTCAGCACCAGGCAACACGCCAAGAGCCATCCGACGAAGAAGCGCAGCCGGCCAGGCGCATTGACCAAGCTCACCAAGAGCACGTAGTAAACAACCACCTTGAGGAAATACACTCCCGTGCGAAGAGTCTCTTCGAAGTCCATCATGGCCAGGGGTGCCAATGCGATCGCCGCCAGAATTCCGAATACGCACAGAGTCACTGGCTGGGTGTCGATTGGATGCGTGAGAAAATAGCGCACCACCTCCGGCAATGACGCCGCGGCACAGGCGAGAATCAGGAACAAGTAGATATTCCAGCCCAGGAGGTCGGGGATGATCTCCGCGGGCCGCACAAAAAGGGCGGCATTGACCAGAAGGAACAAGAAGAAACCCATGAACTCCCGTGTTTCAAGCCTGCACGAGCCGGCAGCGGTATTCTTCTTCAACCCGCTCGAGCCTCGGAAAAGCGAAAATCGCCCGAATCACGCGGAACGGGACGCCGAGCATCTTCAGCGCGGTCGCGCAGCAAATGCGGAAATCGAGCCAAAAGCCGATTCCCATGACATAGTGCAGGTCGTGCGCCAGCTTTCGGCGCACGCTTGCCAGGTCGGTGTCCGCCGGCAGCTGGACCTGTGCCAGACCCGTGACGCCCGGACGCACCAAGAGCCTTTGTCGATATTGCGGGATGGCGCGTTCCAGTTGCGGCACGAACTCGGGGCGCTCCGGCCGCGGTCCGACCAAGCTCATGTCGCCCTTGAGCACGTTCCAAAGCTGCGGCAACTCGTCCAGATGCGTTTTGCGCAGCCAGCGGCCAACCGGAGTGACGCGCGCATCGCCCGGCACGGACCATTGGGCCCCGGTCAAGCTCTCGCACTGGTGGGCCATGGTCCGCAGCTTGTAGATCGTAAACGGACGTCCGAAGCGACCGAGGCGCGTTTGCGAGTATATTGCAGGTCCGCGCGAGGTCAGTTTGACAATCGCCACCGCCAAACCAAGCAGCGGAGCGGTTAGCAACAGCAGCGCGAGACTTGCGATCAAGTCGCCGCCCACTTTGAATGCTCGCTGCCAGCGGCGCGGAGGCCGCAGCGCCCTAGCGAACTCCGGACGCCGTGTTGTCGCTTGCGATCGTGCCAGGCCGGCGGCAATCATGTTCGGCGCACCCCGCTTCCAGCCGTTATTCGGGTTGCAACGCGTGTCTCAGCGCAGGCAGGAATTCTTGGAGAAAATCCTGGGCGATCTGCGTCGCCTGGCCGCCCGCCTCGGCGGCTTCTTGCGAAATGTACAGCTTGTACAAGAACGGCTCTCCCCGAAACTCCCAGCGCGGGGACCGTGGCGCCTGCCATAGTCCGCCCGCGGACCATGCCCAATAAAGCCGCAACTCGCTTGCCCCGCCCGTCCCCTTTACGAATCGAGCGGACCAAAACTTGCCAAGAGGTTCGCCGGACTGCGACACTACCGTAAAGGGCGTCGGCTCGTCGAGCATCTCATAACCCGCGCCGCGGTAGCAGACCTCCGGCGTGTGCACGGCCATGCGCCCGGCACGGCCGCACATCAGAATCACCAACAAGGAAGAATTTCGTCGTGCGTTGACGTAGGAACGCACCCAATAGCTTTGAGCGCCGGCTTGACGGAAGGCGGCGGCATCACCCTCGACCGTCGTCGCCTGCCAATCGCCTATCGCCATGGGCACGCTGTCGACACGCGCCGCGGCTGCGGCAAGCGCTTCGGACTTTTGCCAGCGATCCGCCCAAAGGCCGTGCACCAGACCGGTGGCCAGGAGTGCGACGAACGCAATAACGGCGGCGCCCCAACGAACCATGAAGTCGCTCCCCACCATCATCGCCCGTAGCGGAATTCGCAAGAATTTCGGCGATCCGAATTCTTACGAATTTGGCTACACAATCAGCGCTAGCCGCGGCCGGCGCCCACGTACGTGTAACCGAGCTTACCGAGATTGTCGCCGGCGCCGATGACGACCGCGCCGAGCGTGCGAATTGCAAGTTGATGCAGCTTTTGCTGAGCCGCCGCCACCGCAGGCGCCCGGCTTACATCGCGCAACACCGACAAGAGCACGCCGTCGACGTGCTGGCCCAAAAGCAGCGAGTCGGTCACCGGGAGAAGCGGCGCGGAATCGACAATGATAAAGTCATATTGCTGCTTAAGCTCTTCCATCAAATTGCGGATTTGGTCTTGGGCCAGCGCCTGTACGGCGTGGCTGTCCCAGCGACCAGCCGGCAACAGCCAAAGCCGGCCGAGGGAGGTGGGCTGGATGGCGGCGGCGGCTTCAAGTTCGCCGCGCAGCACCTCGCTGAAGCCGTGCTCGCCGGGTAGTCCAAAAACTTCATGGGCTGCGGGACTTCGCAGGTCGCCGTCCACAAGCAACGTCTTCCGCCATGCCCGCGCCAGGCTGGACGCCAGTTGGCTGGCCAGCGTCGTCTTGCCTTCGCCGACTGCGGCGCTGGAGATCATGATGACGCGGAGGTTCTCGGTGCGCGCGGCGTGCAAGAGCATGGTGCGGATGCCGTCGACCGCCTCCGTGAGCTGGCTTTCGAAGACGCCTTCCTTCGCGGACCTTGCGGCGGGCTGGTTCGCGGCATGTGGCCGTGCTGACGATGTAGTGGCTGTGCCGCGCGGCCGGGCCGGCAGAGTGCCGACCACGCTGAGACCAAGTCCCTGGGCTACTTCATCTGCGGCGCTGATCTTGCCGGACCGATACTCGACGAAGGCCACGCTGAACAAGACCACGAGGAACATCGCTACCGCTCCCGCGCCGCCGAGCTTGGTTTGCCGGCTCATGTCCTTGGCGCTGGGCTCGTTGGCTGCCTGCATGAGGGTGACGCGCGGGTTTTGCACCTCAGCACGCATCAGCGTGATCGTCTTGGCCACCAGCTCCAGCGAGGCTTGCTTGGTGCTCACCTTGTCGCGCAGGTTCACGAGCGTCGGCGATTCCGATTGGGCCGCCGGCGCCAGTTTGGCCACTTCCGACTGGACCTTGCCGTATTCGGCCGTTAGAACCTCTTCCTGCTTGACCAGTGACGTGAGATTGTCAGTGAGCTTGACGAGGCGTTCGGACATCTCATCGGCTGCCTTGGCGCGGGCTTGCCTTTCCAAGTCGGGCCGAAGCTGCTCGCGCAATTCGATGAGCCGCTTGCGCAGGTCGTCTTTCTTGCGCAGCTCTTGGGTTAGCAGGCCCTGGACCAGCTCGGGCTTGGCAGTGAGGCGGATCTGCTGAATGGCGAATTCCACGTCCTCGAGCTGCTTGTAAACGCCTTTGGCTTCGATGGAGATTTTCAGGCCCTCGTCGAGCTTCTCCTCGGAGACGGGCAGCTTGTCGATTTTCGTCAGACGATCTTTCAGGACGCTGACCTCTTCGCGTGCGCTGATCTGATCCAGGCTGTTTTTGAGAACCGCCTGGTCATATTGAGCGAGCTTGGCGAGGGCGGCGGCGTAACGCGCGTGCCGGGTCTCCTTGTCCTCCAATTTGTTTTCCTTTTCCAGCACGCGCGCCTGCTTGCGGAGTTCGCCCAGCTCGCTCTCCAGCTCGCGCTGCTTGGCGGCCAATTGCTCCATGCGTTGCTGACGGCGGGCGCTTTCGCGCTGGTCGTTTTCCTCGACGAAGGCTTTGGCGACGGCGTTGAGCAAGCTCGCGACCTCATCGGGCTTGTCGCCGGCCAACGTCACCCGAAGTATCTCCGGACCGAGAAGAAAATCGGTCTTGAGCGCCATCTCCAACCAATCGACGGCGCCCGCACCTTTGTCGCGCACGATGCTCAGATCCTTGATCGGCTGGCCCTGTGCAGTCTTCTGGTTAAGGGCGGCGTTCAGCACCCAGGGGCTTTTCACCATAGCGGCCATGTTGGCCTTGTAGATGGCGAACTCGGTCTCTTCCGGATTGCCGCCGCCAAAGACGGGCGCCTCGCCGCGCGATGAAACTTGCAGCCGGACTTGGGCGACGTACTTGGCGGGGAACAAGAACAAGACGGCGGCTACAGTTAGTCCGGCACCTGCAAGCGCCAGCCCTAACGCCAGCAGCCAGCGCCGACGCAGAGCCTGCATCAGAGCGGACATGGACGGCGTGCCGGAAAGTCCAGGAGCACCCGTGCCCGTTTCCGTTCCATGGTAGTGAAGGCTGGAAACGAGATAGCCGCTACGGCCGGCGCCTGCGTCCACAACGGGGACCAGCGAGGCGCCTTGGGACGCGCTTGCCGAGTGCGTTGGTGGCGTGGACAGGTCGCTGCCGTTGGACGGATTGGGGTTTCGCTCGGCGCCGACGTTCATCGAAGATCTCCATCAGTAGGGAAGGCAGCGCACGGCCCAAGGTTCATCGGGAACGCACTCCCCCAACGAAAAGCGGCCGGCTTGGCTGGATCGCTCGAAGCGGCAAGAGGCGGGCCAGGTAAAGCATCTCCAGCCAAAGGACCAACAGGGCGAACGGCATCATCAGCCATCCCGCGAGGTCGTGCATGATCCAGTCCGCGGTTTCGTCGCCGAACATCTGGCCGGCGGCGCCCGTTGCGGTAATGCGCACCACGTTGGCGATGACCGCGATGGGCACGGCGCTGGCGACCAGCACGAGACGATCTAAGAGCGGCGCCCGGATGACCAGTGCCATCGCGGTTGCGAGGGCGAAAAAGGTCATGAGCATGCCGAGGCCGCTGCAGGCCTCAGCCACGCCAAGCCTGGACTGCCCGATGAGGATGATGTTTCCTTCCGCGACGGCGGGATAGCCGAGAGTTTGCAAAAGGTAAGTGCTCATGCCGGTGGCCAGGCGGCGAAGCGGATGGGCCATGGCGATCTCGATCTGAAAGGGGAGGGGCACCATGAAGGCGAGAAAGGCCAGCGCCGGCCAGCACCAGCGCAGGAAGTTCCAGCCGCCGACGAACAGACCCAGGCCCGTCAGCGTCGGGAGCAGGGAGAACGTGTCGAGCGGATCGAGATCGATTTGGGCGGCAACCAGCTTTAGAAAAATGCCTGACGCCAGCACCGGCAGGCCGAACCATGCGGGCTGCCAGGCGGCGCCTGCCAGCATGTGCCTGCGCGACCAAAGGACCACGAGCGCAAAAACCGGCACTAGAAAGCCATGTGAGTATTGCGGGTCGTTCGACCAGCGCTGGGCCATGATTCGCAAGGACGGCCAGAAGCACCAAAGGAAAGCCAGCGTCAAGGCCGCTGCCGCACAAATCGCTTGGGTGCGCAGAGTAATGCCGGCGCCTTCCGGTGACGCCGCCCGCGCCGACGAACGCGCGGCCAATTCCATCGCTGGTGCGTGAACAACCTTCATGGGGAGATTCGCCTTCGCCTGGTCCTTTCGCCCGCGCAGATTAACCATCCCATCCCTTTGTAAACTGCTTCTTTTGCGAGTATAGGTCACAAAGTGAGGCCACGATGCGGGCACCGAGCGCCCCTCGACTCAAGGCTCGCTTGACTTCAAAGTTGGGAACCGCTATGAGCCGCTGCTCGGAATCAATCAAATCAGCTTGAAACCACGCCCGGCGGGGAGATAGCCGGGAGTATGCCTATTCGGAAGGGGACTGCCATGCGACAGGGCATGAGATGGGGTTGGAAGGGCCTGATCGCCAATATCGTCATTGGCGTTGGGATTTATGCCGCAAGCCCATGTCTGGCTCAGGAACACTCAACTGTTCCCCGGTCGTATGTGAACAAAGCTTCAGCAAATATACCGGTCTTTCTCGATGATCGGGCTCGTCCCTTGCTCAAAGAAGTGCAGCTTTACGCCAAGGAGAGCCTTCAGGCCGCGTGGACGCTCAAGGACAAAGTGCCGCCGACGCAGCGGGACTTCCATTTCAAGGCGCCTCATGACGGTGAGTTCTTTTTCTGCGTCGTAACGGTGGACAAGCAGGGCAGGAGTGTGCCTGCCGACCTGAACGCAGAGCCGCCGGGGCTCGTCATCGTCTTCGACACCAAGGCGCCGACCGTCGAAGTGCAGACTCTAACCGCGAGCGCCGAAGGTCAGGAAGTTCGCTGCGAAATCCGCGACGCCAATCCGGATGCCTCCAAGACACGATTCTCCTTCCAAACCCGTGACAAGATTTGGCGGCCCTTGGAGCCGGTCCAGGGCCAGCTTGACCTATTCTGCATTCCCGCGCAGGCGGCTTGCAGCGGCATGGTGCGGGTGTCGGCCGCCGATATGGCCGGCAACACCGTCACCAAGGACTTTCAAATCGCGATCCAGCAGCCCGTGCAGCAGCTCGTCCAGCAGACGAGCGCTCCGACGCCTGCTCCCAATGCGAGCGGACAACAAAAAGTGGTGCAGGCCGACGTGCGCAACGTTGACAAGGGCCCAGTCTTCCCGATGCCCGAAATGGACAAGCCCGCCAAGACTAATGACAAGACCAGTGATGGGAGCTTTGCAGAGCGAGTCGAGGTGGTCGTGCAGAAATCGACCGTGCCGACCAAGACCGGTCCTGAGATGACGCCCACGGCTGAAAAGGGCGCGACGCCGGAAGCGACCGAGGTCAAACCGCAGGTCCTTGGCAAGCGTCAGATTGTCAACACCACACATGTCTTCCTCGACTATCAAATCGACGAGACCGGCGCCAGCGGCGTCGGCCGCGTCGAGATCTGGTATACACGCGACATGGGCAAGAGCTGGCAGAAACTGACCGAGGACTCCAAACGCAAGAGCCCGGCGGAAGTCGAGCTGCCTAGCGAAGGTCTCTTCGGAATCAGCATGGTGGTGTGCAATGGCCGCGGCTTCAGCACCAATCCGCCTGCCGCTGGTGATGCGCCCGACATGTGGATTGAAGTGGACACGACCCGGCCGACCGCGGAGTTGACCGGGGCCAAGGTGGTGGAAGACGGATCCTTTGTGATCACCTGGCGTGCTTTCGACAAGAACATCGCGGACGAGCCGGTTGATCTCTTTTTTGCCGCCAACCGCGAAGGTCCGTGGCGACCCATCGGCAAGGGACTGAAGAACGACGGCACTTACCGCTGGGCGCCCGGGCAGGAAGCAGGCACGCAGGCTTTCCTCCGCCTGGTGGTTCATGATCTGGCCGGCAACGTCGCCGTGTCGGAGACGGTGCAGCCGGTGGTGCTCGACGACTTGTCCCGGCCGCGCGGCCGCTTGCTCGGCATCAGCACGACGCCGCGAAGCAATCTCGCCCCCACGGGGAATTGATGCCGCCGGAAGCAAGATTCGGGCGGCCTCTTCGATATTGATCTTGAGATCAGCCGCCACCACCCGTTACGTCCCATGGCCGACGCTAGCGATTCCTCCGGCGCCCCTCACTTTGCAACCGCGCACCCAAGGGAGCGTGGCTGCAGCCGCCGTCGCAAGCGCACCCCCATCGCGATGTCCGTGTCAAAGTTCCTTGAAATCACTTGCCGGCTACAGAGCGGCTTTTACCTGACGCGCCAAGCGTCCTCGCGAACGGCCGCCGCATTTCAAAAACACGTTTAGATCGCTCTGTGAGGCATTTTCGTTAAGGTCCGCCTTTGCCCTCCATTCGCTCCAAGTCTTAGGCCCGACACGCTCCCATTTCGCCTTCATAGGGAAAAAATTGCCAAGGGCTTCTTTCTAAGCTAGATAATTTTAACGGGTTTTGCTGACAGCATAATTTGGGCAAGAGCAAACGGCCCGCGACAGACGGACCCGCGACCGACACGAGACGCAGAATCTCATCTGCTTGAGGCTTGCGTGGCTTCCCTAACCACTACTTTCGCGAACGCAGTCTTGAAGGCGACGCCTCCTTCCGCGCGCGTGCTCCGCAACCAGCTCATCGAAAGTCATCTTGGTCTCGTGCGCCAGGTCGTCGGCAAGTTGCTAGCCCACCTGCCCGTCGGCGCCGACTTGGAAAACCTCGCATCCGCCGGCGTGCTCGGGCTGGTCGAGGCGGCGCGCAAGTTCGACCCGCGGCGCGGCATTCGCTTTGAAACTTACTCCTACCCGCGCATTCGAGGCGCGGTTCTCGACGAGTTGCGTCGCAACTGCCCCATTCCGCAGCACAAACTGGAACAGGCCGCGCGCGTGCGCCGGGCCTGTGAAGAACTCGATTCCGCGGCCTCGATCACTCAATTGGCTGAGAAATCCGGGCTGACGCCGGACCAGGTCGCCGAAAGCCTGGCCGCCCTGCGCTTGACGCGAATCCTGTCGCTCGACCGGTTCGGTTCCCTACAGGAAATCGGCATTTTCGATCACCACGAGTTCCCCGACATGCACGCCGAAAAGGAAGAGCAAAAACGCATCCTCACCGAAGCCATCGAGGCCCTTCCCGAGCGGCAGCGCCTGGTGGTTACGCTGTATTACATGGAAGACCTGCGTTTGCGCGAAATTGGCGTCGTCCTTCACCTTTCCGAGTCGCGTGTATCGCGCGTGCTGAGCGCCGGCGTCTTCGCCATCGGCCAATTCCTGCGCGGCCGCGATCGCTCCCGCCAGAAATAACACGCTTGTTTAGGTTTCGCGCTCGCCGAACGCCTTGAGAGCGTTCGTAGACATTGGCGTTCTCAGCGCGCGACAATTCCGTTAAACTTCCTACTGCCTTTTTACGTCCAGAGGGATCGACGATGGCCAGCACTAAGCCACGCGCGCTGATCGCACTCACTTATGAGGAAGCGGCACGGGAGTACCTGCGTAAGCTGCCGCTGGAGCATTTCATGGAAGCAACCGCCCAAGCCAAGCAACGCGAGATAACTCTGGAGAGTCTGGCGCTGGTCAAAGCCCGGAGGAGCGATGTCCACGTCTTCAATGAATTACTCGTGCAATATCCTCGGCCGCGGCGCCGCAAGCCTGGTCAGGTCGTCCCCGACAATATGGTTGTGATCAGCGATAAGCCCATCGTGGCCGAAAGCAGCTTCAATTTGCCGCTTGAACCGGCAAGGCCGTTCTGGGTGCTGGAATACGTTTCCACGAGCAACAAACGCAAGGACTACGAAGAGAGTTTCGACAAGTATGAGCGTGACCTGAAGGTGCCCTATTATTTGATCTTCTACCCCGATAACCAAGAACTGACGCTCTATCGCCACACAGGCGAGAACTACGTTTCGGTCAAACCGAACAAGAGAGGACACTACGCCCTTCCAGAGTTAGACCTGGAAGTCGCTTTGGAAGGCGGCTGGGTGAGATATTGGTACGAGGGCCGCCTCTTGCCATTGCCAGACGAACTGCAGCGCGAACTGGAGGAAGCCAAACGCCGCGCTGAACAAGAGTCACACCGCGCCGAACAAGAGTCACACCGCGCCGAACAAGAGTCACGCCGAGCGGATGAACTGCAGCGACGCCTGATCGAGGCGGAACGGGAGCTTACCGACCTACGCCGTGGCGGCAAGTCGCGTGATGAATAGCGCGGCTTTACAGCAGTCCAGAGGATAGCAGAAAAATCGCTCCGCCATGGGTCAGTGTTGACGGGATAACGCCCCCATTCGCTCCGACGAGACCAACGATCACGCCTTCCCAAATCGTGAACAGCAGCAGAGTATATCCGACGTCGGTGACCGTGGCGGCCAAATAGATGTGGCAAAACGCGAAAACCAGGCCCGATGCGATGCCGGCCTTCATGGGCGCCATCGTCTCCGCCAGATAGCCAAGCACATACCCTCGAAAGAGGGCTTCCTCCAGCAGATTGCCCAAGAGCGCGAAGATGAGCAGCGCGGCGAGACTTCCGGCTGGGACCGTGCCGCCGCGCATCTCGATAGGCGTGTAGCGATAGATCGCGAGGAAGGGAGCGACCACGACGATCATTCCGAGAGCGCCCCAAAGCAAACCAAGAGGCAAATTCCCTCGGATCCAACGGAAGAGGGACTGGTTATTTTGATCGAGGTAATACAGCCCCAAGCTCAAGGCCAGGCATGACACGCCAAATACAACCAGAAACGCCGACTCGCCATGAAGGCGAATCCAAAACACGCCGTCACTTCCGAATGCCCACATGTGCAGAGGCGTCATCGCGTCTCGCAATAGAATGAAGAGCGCCAAATAGATCACGATTCGCAGGCGCGGTTCGCGCCGGGTGAGGTAAAGCATGGCCGCGCCCAGGATCAATCCTGGCGCGACGCGATTGACTAACGCCGAGAATGCCTCGAAGATCGGAGTCATAAAACCTGATTGACGCAACAGTAAAGGAAGACGGAACGTATTCTACAGGCTCTAACGGAACGGCGTGCCAACTTCCCTCGCCAATCCGCGGGGTTGTGTCACACGTCTAAGAGATGCGTGCACCGTTTCGTTGCAAGATTCCCTTGAGAGAGCGCCGCCATGACCCGGATTGCGCTATGGAGCCTAGGATTGACTTGGGCCGGCTTCCTTTTGGTTGGCCGGACTGCCGGCCAGGAAAAAACACCCGCGGACGATGCCAAAGCGATTCGCGCCGCCCGCGATAAGGGCCTCGATTGGCTTGCCAAGAACCAGGCGAACGATGGCTCGTGGGGAAAGCAGTACACCATCGCGGTCACGAGCTTCGGCTGCCTGTCTTACCTGGCGGCGTCCGACGAGCCGTTCGCCGGCGATCATGCCAAGGCCCTGGTGAAGGGCTTGGAGTTTCTGCTGGCGAATCAAAAAGACGGAACCTTCAACGCCCAGGGTCATTCGTGGATTCACGGCCAGGGCTTCGCGACATTGGCGTTGGCGGAAGCCTATGGCCGATCGCTCTTCGCGAAGACCAAGCCCGATCTCGACATGAACAAAGTGCGCGACGTAGTCACCAAGGCGACGGCGATCATCGCCGCCAATCAATCCGACTCCGGCGGCTGGTGGTATCATCCCGGCGCGAAGGCCCAACACGAAGGCTCGACCACCGTTTGCGCCGTGCAGGCGTTGGTCTCGGCAAGTAACTTCGGAATCAAGATCGATGAAAACGCTTTGGACAAAGGCTTTGCATATCTCAAGAAATGCCAAACCAAAGAAGGCGGCTTCAACTACCAACTCGGCGACGGCTCGAACATGAAGGAAGGCACCGCGGCCGGCGTCGCCACTTTAGGTCTCATGAAGCAGTTCGACACGGGAGTCATGATCAACGGCTACAAGTTTCTCTTGAAGACCACGCCGGCCGTCATTAGCGCTGAGCGCTTTCCGTATTACGGCCATTTCTACGGCGTCATGGGCATGCAGCTCTTGGGGCAAGAGTTTAAAGAGGACAAGGAATTCCGCGAGAAGACGGGCGGTTACATCGGGGCTGCCCTCAAAGACGTGGCCGGCTGGCAGCAAGAAGGCGGCTCATTTCCGCTCAAGGGCTGGATCAAGAACGACAGCGGCGGCGAAAACGAGGGCTACTCGACGGCATTCGCGAGCCTCGTGCTTGGCGTGCCGGAGACGCGGCTAAGCATCTACAACCGCAAGGCGCCAAAATTACCCAAAGCCGTGGGCAAGTGAGTGCGCAAATTGAGTTACCCTCAAGAATTGATTTACTCGCTGAAAAATCAATTTTTCGGACCTAAGTCTTGGCTGCCGTTAGCCTTAGTAACATGGTTTCAGTGCGACGCTGACACAGATACAATCCGGTGCTCTGGTGAAACAATCGGGCCTACCGGCAAATCAATCCGGCCCTCTCGTAAATGAATAAAACTTTAGGCGCCATAACCGTACGTGCCCTAAAGACTTAATTCATTTACCGGACAGCGGCCGCGGATTGTGAATGGCAGAGCCTTGGCATGTCGATTTTCAGAGGGGCCGATCGCTCCCTCGCCCGCTTCGGAGCGGGGGTGTTCCATACCGGCATGCAAGGACCGCCATGATGACGAGCCGTGCGGCGTTCGGTTCACTTAAATCATGGGAACGCGCCGTGGCGGCGGTCCTTATCGCGATCCCTATCGTTTTCGGCATCGTAGTTCTGGTACGCTCGTCCTTTCTCGATACCAGGCGGACGGACGTCGGCTGTTACCTGCGCGCCGGCTGGGCGGTGCGCGCCGGCGTGGATCCATACGCGGTCACGGATGACAACGGCTGGCATTTCGCCTATCCGCCGGTCGCGGCGCTCTTGTTCGTTCCTCTCGCCGACGCGCCCGCCGATGCCGATCGCGCCGGCATGCTGCCTTATCCGCTGTCGGTTGTGATTTGGTACCTCATTAACGCGGCTTGCATACTCCTGGCAACTCACTGGATCGCTTCGACTTTGGAGGAGCACTCCGTCGACCCAGCGTTGCGCGCTATGCCCGCGGGATGCCGGCGTTGGTGGTTTGTGCGCGTGTTTCCCCTTCTCTTGTGTCTGGTGCAAATCGGCAGCACTCTTTCGCGCGGGCAGGTGACGCCGCTCTTGATTCTGTGCGTGGCCGGCATGTTTCGGGCGACGGTGAAGGGACGATCCTGGCGCTCCGGCTTGTGGCTGGCGGCGGCAATTTGCGTAAAGTTGATTCCCGCGTTTCTCGTGCTGTTTCCACTCTGGCGGCGCGACCGGAGGGCGCTTGCCGGCGTGACGCTGGGAGTGCTGGCAGGATTCGTCATCATTCCGTCGCTCGTCTGGGGAGTGCCCGGCGCCCTGGAAATGCATGAACGCATGCTACGCGGAATCATCCTGCCGGCCATGAGCGAAGCGGGCGACCAGACCCGCGCCCGGGAATTGACGAACATCAACGGCACCGACCACCAATCCATCGGCGCGATCTTGCACAACTACCAATACTGGGGCAACCTGGCGAATCGGCCCGCGCAGCCAGACCCATGGGTGCGCATTGCACACTGGGCGATCGGCGGCTTGTTGACGCTGTTGACGCTCGTGGCCGCCGGCTGGAAGCGCGACGACGATCCGATCCGCATGCTGCTGTTCTTGGGGGCGCTTTTCGTGCTGATGATCGTAATCTCGCCGTTGTCGCATTTGCATTACTTCGCGAAGGCGTTGCCGCTGGTGATGGGGTTGCATGCGGCAGGCCTCGGACCGAGGCCAGCGCTGATGCCAAGTTGGGCGATATCAGCGGCGCTGGTGCTTACGTGCGCCGCATATGCAATGCCTACCGTCCATACCGGCTGGCAAGCGCGACGCGAGGCGGGTTTGCCTTTGATGGCATCGCTTATTTTGTGCGGATTTGCCTTGTGGCGTTTGCAGAAAGCGAAAGCCGCCGCATTTGGGGAGACGGTGACACGGAATTGGCGTCGAGCAGCTTAGTGCCTTGTGAGGAGGTCGGCGGAGATGCAAATACAGCCTTTCGTTCCTGTGCCCAAACATTCTACCTACGGAGACCTCAGCGCTGTTTCTTGCGTTTCGCTTTCTTGCGCCGCAATCGCTCTGATGTGGTGTCCAAGCCGAAGGAATGGCGAATCTCGTCGCTCGTCATGGTCCCGTTGGATCGCTTGCGTCGCTCTTGGATCATACGCCAGAACTCAGCGTCGTTTCCGAGAACGACCTGCTCGATGTCCTGACCTTCAACGCCGATGACCAGGGCAGCAGGCTCGCCGCGCCGCGTTATCAAGATGCGATCCCGCTGGGCTGCGTCAACAAATTCGCTCAGCCGGGACTTCGCTTCTTTCAAACCGATCATCTTCATAGGATCTCCCTCGTTGTTTTATGTGGAGGATTACGACGAATGGCACGAATACGGACAACACCTTTACACTCGCCCGCCTCGTCCTGCTTTTCTTCTTTCAACACGTCATAGAAAACTCTGAATTCTCCGACTCGAAGTTGCCAAACTGGCTCCTCATGTTCGAACGGGAGTTGCTCTCCGGGGCGGATTTGCTTACGCCGCTTACTTTTACGCTCTGCTTCGTGCGTTAGCTGTTCCTCAACGGCATCAACAATCAGGGCCACGTCGAACGCACGAACTTTCAAGTCCTTCATGTCATCGTGGGCTGCCTGATCCCAGCGAATGTCGTACATGGCTTCAGGTGGTCTCTTTAGTGGTCCCTTATTTCCTAATTCTATACGTTGTGAGTTTTCGAACAAGGAAGACTTGAAACGACACGCGCTTACATTCGTGGTTCCCTGATGTTTGCCAATCCAGTCGCTGACGCTCCCGGCTCACCAGCTACTCCTTAATCCTTTCTCCGATTCAATGAAAGCCGAGCTTCTTTCGTCAGCCGCGATCCGGGAGCGCCTCCGGCCAGCTCTTGAAGGAGTTCGCTCGCTTTGGGGCTCTGCATGCGCTCCAGGGCTTCGATTGCTCTCAAGGTGCGGAGCTGCTCGCCCGTCAAGGTTCGCAACTTCCGGGCCAACACCTCCAGGCGTCTTTGCATTTCTAGCGACGAAGCAGTGACAAGCGCTTGCTCTAGTGCCGGCAGGACCACGTCTCCCATTTTCTCCAGCTCCTGTGCGGCCGCATTTCGTTCGGCGAAACGATCGCTGCCAAGTTCTGCGATCAAACGGGCAACCCTCTCTTTTTCTGGCGTTGCGACCGGCCGCAACTTTGCTGCCAAATACGGAAGCGAGCGCTCCGGGCTAGCCGCCAGCGCCCTAAGGGCGGCGTAAGCCTTGACGGCGTCTGAACCGCTCAGAGCTTCCCAAAGCGTTGCCAGACCTCCTTCAGTAAGAGGTAATTTTGGGATGGCGGCCTTCGCCAGGTCACCGATGGGAAGCAGCCTTGTCATGTCCCAGACCAGGGCCGTCGTATCATCCGAACCAGAGATCAGGAGTTTGCCGTGCTCCGCAAACGCCAAGGACTGGATCCGCCCCTTATGGCCGGGGAGTCGATGCCGCTCCTGACCGGTGGCCAACTCGCCAAGCCGGATAAGTCGATCCGTGGCGCCGCCCCATGCCAGCGTTCGGCCATCCGGCGAGAACGCGACAGCGTGCACGGCGTCGTCCGACTCGCCCGATCGATTCGCGAAACGGCAGACTTCATTTCCTGTAGTCACGTCGAGGACCACGATTTGCGGCGACTGTCCAAAGAAGGCGATATAGCGACCGTCGGGTGAGAAGGCTGACCAATGTGACTCCGGCAGCCCCGGACAAGCCCGGCGTCGATGTTTACCTGTCGCCGCGTCCCAATAGTGTAAATGCCGGTCCCACGTCCAGCCGATGAGCGCGTCCCCGTCTGCGGAGAAGACGAGTCCCGAGACGTCTTTCTTCGGGCCGTCAAGGGTCAAAAGTTCTTTCCCCGTCGGCGCATCGAGCAGCAAGACAGTCTTGGACCGACATGCGAAGGCAAGGCGCTTTGCGTCCGGACTGATAGCGAGCGGACCAGCCACGGCGATTTCAGATGCTGGGCGAAGCACAAGCTCTTTCTCCGCATCCCAGCGGCGCAGCGTCTTGTCATTTCCAACCCAAAATATCGCGTGACCTTTAGGCTCATAGATGAGGTTGCGCCAGGCACCGGGCGCAGGCAACCGTTTCAGCTCGCGCCCGGTGCGTGGGTCCCAGAGAAAGAGCTTGTCATCCTCGCTGGCCGTGGCCACCGCCCGGCCATCCGGTGCAGCAACCAGCGTCCGAATTGAACCGTGGTGGCCGCCCGTGGGCCCCAGATCGCGGCCGCTTGCCAGATCGCGCAGGCGAATGGTCCCAACCCCTTCCGCCACGGCGACCGTCTTGCCGTCAGGCGACACCGCCAGGGCGTTCAAGCACATCCGGTGATCGTCGAAACGGCGCAGCTCCTTTCCCGTGGCCGCTTCGAGAACTCGGAGGATGCGGTCCATTCCACCCGCCAGGAGGCACTTGCTGTCCGGAGTAAATGCCAAACAATTCGGCCCGCGTGGCTCGTCTTTTACCTTTTCCGGTGACGTCAACACAACTTCATGGAGCAGTTTTCCGGCGGCGATATTCCATAAACGAATTCGGTTGCTCGGAAAAAAGCTGCTATGCTTCGCAGTGTCGACGCGCTTCGTCGCCGCAGATGCCAACATAGCGCCGTCCGGGGAGACCGCGGAACTCCACACCCCATCTTCGCCCGCAGTAAAGTGCCGCAGTTCGTTACCGCTGACCACATCCCAAATTCGGATGGCGCCGTCGCCGCCAGCCGAGATAAGGTGCTTGCTGTGGGGGCTAAAAACGACACCGGCCACTTGGAAGAAGCTAGTGCTTTTGAGCTCATGTCCCTTGAGAGACCGGAGCAGCTGACCGCTCTCGGCATCATGAAGCTGGATCGAGCCGTCGCCGCCTGGATAGGCGGCTAGCAACTTGCCGTCGGGCGAAAAGCATCCGCTAGAATTTTGACTCGGCTTGCCGAAGGAGTAGAGCTTGCGACCGCCAGCGACTTCGTAGACGGCGCCCCCCATCTCCGGACCCCAGCCCCCGACTGCGATCCGTTTGGCGTCAGCCGAAAGTCCGGCCGGTCCGTAACCGTTAGGCAGGTCCTCTCCCAAGCGGGCCAACTCCTGGCCGGTGGCCGCGTCAAAAATGCGCGCCCCCCGCCAACCTCCCGACACGATCTTACGGCCATCCGGAGTGAAGGCGAGCGAAGATACACCTTGGGCGTCTCGGAAACGGAGAGTTCCCAGTCGAGCGAGCGCTTCGGGCGGCAGTGGATCACCGTAACGATCGGGCTTGACTTCGGCCGCTGGCTTCGAATCGCCGCCGCCGGCAGCCGTGACGAGCACGCCGTCGTCCACGACAATATGTCGCCCGTAAGCTAAAAAGGAGTGGCTAAAAAGGACAAGGGTCACCCCGAGAATTGCCGCCGACAATCTGCTTTTCACGCCCACATCCATTGCTGGCCTCTTTCATGGACTTGGGTAATCAATCTTGCAGATGCGGACCAAACACCGATTGTCCCCCAACGGACACGCAGTTTCAAGTCGCGGCGGCGAAGTAGAGTCGATGTTTGGAAAGAAAAGAAGGCGGCGATACAGTTCGGTGGCACGCCCTGAGGTAATCCGAAGGGCGTGCGGAGCCTGCAAGGACGTCACCCACCTGCAAGCTCTATTGTCCTTCGCGATCTTGACCGGCCGAATGCCGGCGAACCAGCGAGCGCTGGACCATTCCCAATCTTCCGCTTTGGCGACCAGGCCGCGGCGCACTGGGTTGGCATGAATGTAATCAATCATGGCACGCAGCGCCGCGATTCCCCTTACGTTGCGATCATAGCCGCCGCCTGGTTGCCAGAAACGATGGGGAAGACGCGCGCTTTCACGCACCGTGATCCGCGCCAGCCACTCGGGCGCGTTGGCTTTCAAATGGCGGATGGCCTGGCGAGCTATGGGTTCCTTGACTGCTTGGAGGAATTCGGACATCCGCTCGGGAGTCTCTCCCGGGTTAACCAGAAGATGTATGTGCTCAGGCATTACGACGTATGCCCAAATCTGAAAACTCAAATCGGTTCGTGCATCCTCGAGCGCTTCACGAAACCACTCGCGCGTGCGATTACGCTCAAGGAATGGAAAACGGCGATAGCAGGAAAATGTCAGCTCACGGGGTTGGTTGGGTTCGCTGTAGCGCCGCCGGCGCTTCTCGAGGTAACTTTTGCCAGTGCTCGGATCGACGATTATCATGGCGGTCAGATTACTCTTGTCTGGTGGCTGCTGCACTGGACCAGGTCGGCGGCGGATCGCACGCCCTTCGGAGTACCTCAGGGCGTGCCACCATTCCGTCCAGGGGACATTTCTATTTGGTCCTGACACTTTTTGCATTTGCCCTGCCTTCGCGGTAGAATCTCTCTTACCTGCGAGGTTCATTCTTCTCCCCGAAGTGGAGTCTCGCCATGCCCGAGCCGGTTCTTCCTGTCACTAAGCAGATTTGGCCGCTTGTGATCGTCGGACGCGGGAGCAGCGCGGCTTATTATCTCTGCACGGTCGATCTCAATCTCTACAAGCACATTCTCGCCATCGGCGAAGACGACGCCTGGGCCGGCAAGCGCGGGCACAGCGGCAAGGCCAACGACCCCACCTTGAAGATCAACCATCCGCTCCACTTGATTCAACATTTCAAAGACACGATCCCGGCTTTTTCGGAGGAACTCGTCGATCGCCTGGATTGGGCCAAGATGAATCAGGCGGTCTTGGACGAATGCAACGTGCAGATTCATCAAGCCAAAGTGAAGCTGGTTTCGGAATGCCGGCTGCCCGAAATCCTGGGCATTGAAGGGCATCTTGGGCCCTCGGGCTTCAAGATTGATTTGGAGGGGGGCGACGCTGTCTACGCCTACAAGGTCGTGATGTGCGCCGGCACGGGCGGACACCGGGTGCCCGCCGAACTCAAGGACGCGCGCAAGTCTTGGCCAAAGCAGGTCGTCGACCTCGACGAGTTCGCGCGGCTGCCGGCGAGCAAGCTCACATCGCGGACTCAAGTCGTGGTGATTGGTCCCAACGCGGCGATTGATGCCGTGCACAAGGCTCTCAACTACCAATGCAAAATCGACTGGATGATCGATTTGGATGCAGACAAGAAGCCGGGGATGTTGGCCACGCAGCCGCGGATGCTCGAGGCCTGGGACAAACCTGCCAATCACAAACTATCCGTGCATCGCTACAGCAAGTATCAGTCGGGCGGGAAGATCGGCGAGCATGTGTCCCTGTCGGTCACGCTTAAGGCGCCGGAAAAAGGCGTGAAGATGGTCTACGGGGATTACATCGTTTACGGCGTCGGTCCCGATGGCGAGCCTGCCAAGATGATCGACAGCACGATTCAAGCCAAGCTCAAGCCGGTGGTGGACAGCGCCCGTTCCCTCAACAACGAGCGCGGCTCCGGCGCCACCATCCTGGGCTACGAAGCCGAGGGCACCGGGTTGCAGCGCGGATTTGAGGTGTTCGGCGCCCTGTCGGGCTCGGTGGGCCGCGAGATCGCCAATTCCAAGGATCGCTTGAAGATTCTCGCGGAGCAAATCGAAAAAGTGCGGACGACTTACAAGATTTACACGGTGATTACCACGTCCTATCGTGCCGCTATCAAGCCGTTCCTCGCCAAGTCGCCGGAGTTTCTCGCGCGCCAACCGCGGGCGCCTCTACACGCGCAGCTTCAGACCGAGATGAAGTATCTCTTGAGCAAGAACCCAAGCGATCCACATTTACCTTATGCCTTGGAAGCGCTCGCCAATCTGCTGCTCGCGTATCACACGGCGGCGGCCTATGCCGCGCTCGGCGATAAAGACCCGAATTCCCTCAAGAAATTCCGCGAGCTCTTGAACCAGGTGGCGACGAACCTCCCGCAAGGCACGGTGGCCGATCATGGCCAACTCACCAGCATCAACGCGGCGCTGGGCGCCTACGCGACCATACGCGGCCAGCTTCCCAAATACATGCCCAAGCAGGATTACCCTCTTCCAGGCCCGCGACCCGAATCGCATCCGGATCGAGACAAGTGGGTGGAAGGCAAGAACACTTCGGGTGACGTGAATTTCAACATCGACAACGCCCAGAACCTCGCCATCTTTGTCTGCTTGACGTTCCCGAACATCCCGCCCGGACAGGCCAATGACTTTGTGGATGAAGTCATGCGGGAACGGCACAACTCCAAGACGGGCTTCACCGATTCGCAGGTACAGCAATTCAAGAAGCGGCTCCAGCAGATGGAGCTGGATGCTTTAAAGCAGGCGCTGCAGAAGGTCTAGCGGTGAAAAAAAGGTGTCAGGACCCTTTTTAGTAAGTCTAGTTACTTATACAAAAGGGTCCTGACACCTTTTGTCCCGGTTGCGGTCGCGCTGACGACGCAGTGCCCCTACTGCATCGAAATCCACTCCAAAAAGGCGAAGAAGGCGGGTGCCACCGAACAAGAACTGGCAGAAACGACGCTGGTCGCCGCGGCGCTGCGGGCCGGCGGCGCGGTGACCCACGGCACCCATACGCTGGAGTGACGGAGCAGATTTCTCGCCATCATTCGTAGCGCAACGCATCGATCGGATCGAGCCGCGATGCTTTCCATGCCGGGTAATATCCGAACGCCACGCCGACGAATGCGGACACGCCGACGGCGGCGACGATGGCCAGGAGCGACAATTCCGTCGGCCAACGCAGGAGGAGATGGACCAATTCCGCCACGCCGCGGCCTAGGACGATGCCCATGAACCCGCCCATGAGGCAGAGGACCACGGCTTCGACCAGGAACTGGCGAAGGATGTCTTTGGGCCGGGCGCCGACGGCCATGCGCAGGCCGATTTCGCGGGTGCGCTCGGTGATGGTGACGAGCATGATATTCATGATGTTGATGCCGCCCACCAGCAGCGAGACGCCGGCGATGAAGCCGAGGAACACCGTGAAGATTTCCACCGTCGAGGTCAGCGAGTCGAGGATCGTCGAGGCGGTGAAGACGCGGAAGTTGTCGGACATGCCAGCAGTAATGCCGCGCTCCTCGCGCATGACGCGGGTCACTTCATCGACGGCGGTATTCACAGTGTCCATGC